>NZ_SJXH01000002.1 GCF_004336635.1 Acinetobacter sp. ANC 4862 | reverse complement strand
CAATAGATCGGTTCAAATTTCTTAAAAAAATCATCAATGGCACAGAAGATTTCTGTAAAATCAGACATGGTGGTTAGAGTCTTTGGTTTGTGTAGTAACTTTCTAAATGGCTCTAGCCATCTTTTTTTCAAGCGGTTTTCTTATCCGTAATTCGGGTTAATTAAGTTAACTAATCGTGCAATTTCAGCTCTTAAATTTTCATCCTGAAACTGATTAGCTAAATCAACAGAAAGGATGATATTTTTTTTCTGAGTATCAAAAATTATTGAGTTAAAGCATGGTAAATCTACAGTTTTATATGCAAAAACTCTTTCATACTCTTCATCTACAAAATCCTGTTTTAATGCAAAAACACCTAAATCAACTTTAGTTGAAAGTGATCTGATTGACTTAAATGTATAAAAAATTTGGTGATTATGAATAGTTTTTATATATTCGAAATCTAAAGAGTTATCAAGAATTGATGAGAAATCACCATCAAAATCTATAGAAATCTCATCGAGTTTTGCAATTATGTCATCATAGTTTTTGGGGTTTTCATATATAGATAAATATTTATCTCTAAATAGAATGGTAGAGAAAAGATCATTATGAAAGGCTTCAATTATCTTATCTAAAATTTCATTATTAATTTCACTATTCTGGAATTCAGAAATGAGTTTGTAAGTGTCTTCCCAAGAACTTTTCGTATTTAACAATCCATTCGATTTAAAAATAGAATTAATACTACCGCGAAGTGTATAACCTCTATTTTTATAGAATTTTACTCCACTTTGAATGAATGCTTGTTTTTCTTCAAAAGTTTGTGCCATTTTACTCTCTAACTTATCACTAAATTTTAATATAAACCAAAAGCTTACAATAGATAATATCTGTTTCGGGATCGTAGCTAAATTAAATATCTATGCTAAAATTATTTGCTTGAAACTATTACTCTTTGCTTTAACTCTTTGCTTAAACACGAACGGGTAGTAGCTTTATTTCCCAATGATTCCCAAATCTCTCAGCTAGGTATTGTGAAATAGCCTCTTTACGAGCTTCATATTGATCATTTTTTAGAAGAACGGCGTTGGTTCCTGTAGATACTCCATAACGAGTAAAACCATCCATAGCATCATTAGCCATGGTCACATTTGTGAGAAATATTTGCGCTTCACCATTCTTAATAAATTTGTCGATCCCTTTTAATTTGGGAGCAATTTCTACGGGAATTGTGATTTGAACTACATGAAATGGATCAAGAGAAATGGATTCGACTTGGTAGTCCACACCTCTTGTCATACCACCACTGAAGCTTTGAGCAGTTTCATCAGCAGATTCAAAATCATCAAAGAGGCCTATATCAATCGCTTCTTCACGGGATTCTGTAGTAGTAAGCCAACCGTCATCATCAGGAATGATGTAGCAATTTTCTGAGATCAGTTTAATTATATAAGACATATACCCCCCAATATTTTCTTTCTTAGCAATGCTTTATAACGCTTATTGAGGGGTTTTCCAACAACTATATTTTGGCAAGTTGTATTTTAAGTAATTAATAGAATTAATTTTTCCTAGGTATTCATCTTCTGTTTTTTATGTTCATTTTAAGAAATGGGATTACGATATTTGGATCATAAAGATTCTTCCCAGTACTGCCGATATTAAATAATTTTAATTGCCTAGAAAGGGTATCTATTGACATCGGAAAGCGTTTAGTAAGCCAGGTTAGATCTACCAGATCAGGATATTGCTCTGCTTCTAAGGCAACCACTGTGGCGCCGTGAATTTTATCTCCTAAACATATTTGAGGAGGGGTGTTGCTTTCTACCGTGATGATGTATTTGTGCTTAAACATAATTGAGGCTACTCAGGTTTATCTTTAAACTTTTCTACTTCTTTTTTTACCACTGACTCATACCAGAAAACATCTTTTTCTGTAATTCTAACCGGTTCAGGAATATGACCTTTCTTTAGCAGTCTATAAAACTTGGTTCGACCCACAGCAAGAAGATTCATAAATTCTTTTGCTCGAACTCGTCTATCAATATTCATAGGTATTTGGAAGTTAGTTTTTATTCTAAATAGATTTACCTTTTTAATAGGGAGGGAGCAATAAAAATACCCCTAATAATGTTACGAAAACTAAGTTCTATTGATAAAAAAATTTATTAAACCATGACAAATTTTGACATCACAAAGGACCCGAAAAACACTATCAAAGCCTTATACAGTAAGCATTAGAGTTTTATAGTTTTTGCGGATAAATCATAGAATTAGGGGCATATACTGAATGTCCGTACTTTTGATCATTTTATATACGTGGACTATGTTACTACATCAAAAAAATGCTGTTACCACATCAAAACCTGTAATAGCCTTTTCCTGTTACCACATCAAAATGTAAAACCTTATGCCACGTTTCGAGCCTAATTTTTTTATAGAAATTGGGTAGATCTTCTATCAAGTTTACCCAAGTGCATTAGCACTATTTCTCAAAGTGTCCTACGGCGCTAAAACATGGCATAAGGCTATTAAAAAAGCCCACTATTGTGAACTTTCATTGGTTTGCATATCTTCGCAATCTTTCTTTAACCCACTTACTGAAGTCTGGCAATTTATCTGCATGGGCTAGTAAAATTTGAAATATACCCAATATTGGTATCATTCCGAAAACGGTAATATTCCCAATATTGGGGTTTTGAATGACCCCGTTTTTGGGATTTTGAATGTACCCGTTTTTGGGATGCAGAACCTATCAATGAATCTACCATTGAATCAATCATCTCTCTTTTAAGAGAGCGCCGTCTTAATTCAAGGTCAAATCTTCTTCCATATTCAAGAATAAAATTTAAAACCAACTTGATATATGTACTAATTTCGCACTGGCTTGAGCTGTGGGCGATTTGAATTAAAAAAATGATAAATGGTACATCAATAATTTTTGTGAGCTTGTAGGGCAAATTAGAACGATATGAGAGAGCTTGTTATAAATATTATTTGCTCACTCATTGTCATCGTATTTATCTAGGATAAAAAGTTCGTTTGAACGCAATGTTATGTAGTGAAAATAGCTAGAAATATAGGGTTTTGCTCTCTGCCTCGCGCGCGCGCGCGTTTTATTG
The DNA here is from genome assembly GCF_004336635.1 of Acinetobacter sp. ANC 4862. Taxonomy (GTDB): domain Bacteria; phylum Pseudomonadota; class Gammaproteobacteria; order Pseudomonadales; family Moraxellaceae; genus Acinetobacter. The sequence continues at coordinate 178,691 of NZ_SJXH01000002.1, read as the reverse complement.
GGAAATATACCCATTTTTTAGGCGCTTAGATTACTCCTTAATAAGTTGAAACTTGTGGAGGGGTATATGGGGATTCTTGTTGAACTTAATAATTTTGATATTTCAAAAAGGCTGATATTCGTTAAAAACACCATCCATTACGGCGCACCAAATTATAAGGAAATGATTGAAGAGCTAAAAGAACATCATGAAATGACAGGGGAGAAAATTGCATACCTCTTACCCATATCAGGTGCATCGACTGTTTCAGAGTGGGCACGTGGTGGTAGGCCTAACTATGAAGTAGGTGAGGCATTGATTGAGCTTTGGAAATTATTTACAGATAAAGACGATAAAGATATTCCGAGAAATAATCACTGGAGCCTATAGGTTATGAACAAACCAAAAAAACCGGCTTTTAAGCCTTTAGACTGTGATGATATGGAAAGATCAATCCAGTTATGTAATGGGATTGAATACCTTATTGATGAGTTTCAAAGAGAAATTAATGGGAAAGAAGCCGTGCAATTGTTTAACAGTAATTATAAAGGACACTTGCTAAAAGTTGTTTCTCACCTGGAAGAACTTATTCATCGCCTTACTTACTTAACGGCTAAGAACAATAAAGAATTCTATTATGAGCATCTCTATACGATTTTAATTAGCCTGAATAGTTGCCCAAATGCCTTGATCATTACGGCGCATTATTTAGATCCTGATCAAGAATTTAAACGCCTCCTTAATCGGAATACATTCGAGTTTGAGTTGGGCCAGATTGTTAAGAAGATCCAGTTTATAAAAAATGTGCTGGGATCACTTTCTATTGGTCGTAAGTCTGGCGTGAGAAATATCAATCATTACTTTAATCAAACAAAGCGTACAGCCTAAGTCAGATTCAGAGATGGGAGCTATTTAGGCTCCTTTTTTAATGTCTGATACACCCATTTTTCTGCATGAAGATATCTCTAAACTAAAAATATCTTAGTAAAAATATAGAGCTAAATATGAGCGAAATTATATCACCAGAAAATACTGAACTTTTGACTTACATCATGGGTGGAGCGCATAAGCAATCCTATGTACATTCAGCACTTAATTTACAGACTGAATTAGAACAAAAAATAGAATCTGGAGAAATTGAAAAAGCGGATACCGGATTGGTTAATCATTTTGGCCCTAAGCTTTACATAAGAGAATTTAGTGCTAAAGCCGGCACTTTAGTTGTAAGTAAAATGCATCGGACAGAACATTTTATTTTGTTTTTAACGGGTAGCTTAAGTGTGTTGACTGAAAATGGTATTGAGCACATTAAAGCCCCGTGTATTCAACGAACAATGCCAGGAACAAAAAGAGTAGTTTATTTCCATGAAGACTCTACTTGCATGACGATCCACCCCACTGAAAGTACAGATTTAGAAGAAATTGAAAAAGAAGTAATTGTCCCAGAGGGGAAGGAAGAAGAATTCTTAACTTCTATAGGGCTTAATATTCAGGAGATTGAATAATGTCTTGGATGGCAGTAGCAGCAGCGGCAGCGGTAGCAAGTACAGCACTTGCAGGTTATTCAAGCTATAACCAAAATAAAGGCATGGCAGAGCAAGCGGAAGCAGACGGTAAAGCGCAGTTAGCACGTGGTCGTCTTGAAGCTGAACGTATTCGCAAGGAAAAAGAAAAAGCTCAATCAACAGCACGGGCAGCCGCCGCAGGAAATGGGCTTGATGTGCATGAAGGTACTGCAATTGTCATTAATGATGAGATTGAACGTGCCGGAAACTATGATGCTGCAATGGCTGAAATCACTGGGTATAACTCATCACAGCAATTAAAAGCCGCAGCTAGTCAACATAAAAATAATGCAAATGCAGCAGCGGTAACTGGTGTTTTAGATACTGTTTCCACAGGTGCTAGTGGTTATTCTAAGGCTAAGGAGGCTAAGAAAGCTGCAGATCAGGCCGCTATCAATACAGCAGCACCACCAAAGACAACCGGGGGCTGGAAATAGTCAGAGCATATTAATTTTTGATCAACAATCAAGGAGCATTAGCTCCTTTTTTACATCTAAATACACCCAATTTTTGAATGCCAATACTGTCCTAAATTGATTCTATTCAATAGATTTAGAAGGGTAAATTAATGGCTAAAATTCCTATGGGTAATTTTGGTAATGCCATGCCTCAAGTTGGTCGTATCCAAATGCCGCAAAATCAATCGGGTCAGATGATTGCAGGTGCATTGCAGAATATGTCCCAAGTTGCACAGCAGCACCATGAAAGAGAAAAACTTGCACAAGAAAAGCAAAAGATAGAGCAGGATAAGAAAGACAAAGCTGATTTTGCACTGCAATCATCAAAGATTGGGGCAGACATTAGTTTGGTTGATGATGACTTGCTGATTAAAATGCAAAGCGGTGAGCTAACTTTTGATGAGTCGGTTCAGCAAAGACAAAAAAGTTTAGAGACAATAAAGGGGCAATATAAGGAAGCAATTCCTAAAACCTACAATCAAGCTTTTGATAATTACTTTGAACAACACTCTTATCAAAGTGCATCTAAATATTTGCCTGTTGCCCAAAAAGCTGAACAGCAACAGTCAATCGTACAATTAAAAAGTATGACTGAAAACTACCTTAAAAGTCCTGATGCCAGTGATCAAGAGGTACAAGTTGGGCTTCAAACATATGCTCAGTCTAAAGGTCTATCTCAAGCCTATGTGGACAATACATTCTCGGAATATAAAAACAAGCGTTCTGGAAATGATGTAAACGCATTTTATCTAGCCAATAAAACAGATAATACGAAACTTACAGAGCTTACGACCCCTGAAGCTGTTTTAAAAAAACATCCCAACTTGACTCAAGAACAAGCCGTTTACTGGAGTGGTCGAGCTGCAAGTCAAATGGATCAGAACCAAAAAGCTTATGATCGTCAGCAAAAGGAAGTTGAGTCTGATGCTAAAGATGCCTCAACAGAAATGCGAAATGATATTGAAACAGGCCTAATACCGAGTGAGTCTGTAATTAATGCACGTTTAGCACGTGTAAAGGGAACTACCCATGAAAAAGAGTTCGTTCAATATTCTGGGGCTTTAGTCGAAGTTCAAAAATTTATGCGATTAGGACCTGATCAGCGCGAGGCCTATTTAAGTAAGAAGCGATCAGAGGCTCAGAATACGGCGCAAGATAATGCTAAAGATGTGAGTTGGAATCTAAATCTATTATCTAAAACTCATGAAAACATGCTCGGTTATGAAAAGAATAATTCAACTTTGGCTTATTCAATTAAGACCGGGCAGGAATTAACACCAGTACCGACTACCTCTATCATTATGGGGGATCCTGAAGCAATTAAGGCTTTATCCAAAAATATTAAAACCCTACATGCGAGTAATATTCTTGACGGCGTAACGGGTTCATTAAATCCCTTATCTAAGCAACAGCAATCTGAATTAAAACAATTCTGGGGAAAGGCTAAACCTGGCGATAAATTGAGTCTGCTTACTAACATCTATAAATCCAGTGCTGGTAATGCCAATGCATCTAGAGACATGATCAATAGTATTGCAGGGGAAAACGGCGCATATCGTTTGTCTGCTTCACTCAATAACCGGGGATTACAAGATATTGCAGGACAAATTGTTACCGGTCAGGATTTGATTGAAAAGGGATTAGTCAAAGTAGATGAAAATAGTTTAAGAACACATACAGAAAATTATTTGGCTGGCATTACATCACCAGGTAAACCGGACTTTCAAATCTATCTAGACTCAGTCAAGGCTAATTATGCTTATTTGGTTCAGAAGTCCGAAAAGGTTACTGATACTAAGGGTAGCATTCTGAATAAAACAATTGATGAGGACTTACTTAATAAAGCAATTCTTAGCGTCACTGGAGGGAAGTACACATCAGGAGGGTTCTTCGGAAGTAAATCTGTTGTGCTGCGACCTCATACGGTAGGTGAAAAATCATTCCGTGAGCAATTGGAGAGCTTTAATTCTCGCAATGCCCGTCATTATGGGGGATCTGACAAAGACTTCTTTATAGATCTTCCTTTAGAACAAGATCCTAAAAATCCCTACCGTTACTATTTTAAGAACGGTACCAAATACGTGATGGATAACACGGATAAAAAAAGACAAACACGTTTAACTTTTACGGTTCGATGAGGTAGATATGGATTTTTTAGCAGATGATGAATTAACGTTAAATCAGGATGATCCTCGTTTCAAACCTAAAAGTCAGCGTGGGAACTTTGCAGATGGTGCATTGGGTACTATTTCTGGCGTTGCTATGGGAACAATTGAGGCTGCAACAGCACCAGATTCAATCATTAGGGGGGATAAAAAGGCAGCTGCTCTTAGAGCACAAAACCTTGAAATTTTTAAACCTGATGATTTAGGCGGTGTAGGTGAGTTTACCTATGGTCTGACTAAAGATTTTACACGTATTGGGTGGAACGCCGTAACCACACTAGGTACAGGTGGTGTACCCGGTTTAGCTCTAAATTCAGGTTTATTTGGTTATCAGACTTTTGAAGCAGAAAAATCAGATTTACTAAATAAAGGAGCTGATATAAAAACAGCTCGAACTGGGGGAGCCATTAAAGGTGTTACAGATGCTTTAGGATTCGCAATTCCTACTCATGGCGTATCCAAATCTGTAATAGCTGACGCCGTTGCTACTACTGCTTTGTCTACTGCAGCAGGTTCAGCCGGTGACTATGTCGAAGGTTCATATTTAGAGAACAATAAAAATAAGAAGGTTGCTCAATACGGCGAAGCTTTAAAGGAAAATGCAACCAGTCCCTCTACATTGGCAGCGAATGGGGGAATGGCATTGCTGCTTAACCTGTGGGCGAATAAGGGGAGATTGCGACCAGATCAGGTTAAAGACCACAGCAGTGTGGATGCTATGAATGATGCAGCACATATTCAAGCGAATGTTGAGCATGCGGAAGGTTCAAACCCATTTAGTCCAACCAACCCGAAAGAAGCGAACTCACACCTTGATGCATTAGATAGTGCCATGGAAAGCGCATTAAATGATGAGTTGGTGAGTCTGAAGACACCTGTGGTAGGAACACCAAAAGAGAAAGTGGCTAAAGTGGCAGTGGTTCCAAAAGACGTGCTTACAGGGACTCCAAAAGCGATCGGAAGACCAGTTCCATTAAATGCTGATGAGCATAGAGCACAAGTTTTTACCAATCCTATATTGGAAAAAAAGCCATGGGCCAAAACTATCGCTCAAGAAGCTTCTAAACGCGGTATTAATCCAGTAGATGCTTTAGTGTTATCTCATATAGAAAATGCTGGCACGTTTGACCCAAAAATTCAGCCTAAAGATAAAGATGGGAATCTACTGTCATCTGCTACAGGCTTATTTCAAACCATTGATAGTACGTTTGCACGTATGGGTGGAAAGAATAAGTTTGATGGTAATGACCAGGTTAAAGCAGGCCTTAATTATTATGAACACAATGCAAAGGTTTTCCGTAATCAATTCAAGCGAGATCCTAATGGTTTAGAGCTTTACTATCTGCATTTCTTTGGTGAAGGGGGTGGTCCAGTCTTTTTAAAGGCTAAAGATAATGAGTTATTTGTTGATGTGGCCACTCGTTGGAGCAAAGGCAACGAGAAAAAAACGGCTCGTCAAATTGCGGAAGGTATTACAGCGTCTCATAAATTTAATGGCATGACCGTTGGACAGGTTAAAGCCAAGTATCAAAAGCGATGGGATGAAGTCGCCAGACAGTATGAAGGCGTTGGCACACTGTCCGATGACAATGGATCTACAGCTGTTAGAGGAAGTGAGTCAGAGTTTCCAGAGTTTGAGTCAGATATAGCGGCACCGCCTACCTATAAATCTCAATCTGATGCTGAGGTTGAAGCTATGCCGTTTGTACTCACTACAGATGAGCATAGTGTTAAATCAATGATTGAAGAGTTTGAGGCCCTATCTTCTCCATTAACCAGAGAGGATCTGGAATACCTCAAGGCTACGGCGCATTATCAATATTCTGAAAACAGTGCTTATCGTGCGCCGTATACCGAGCCTCAAATTGATTTATCTGGTCCCAGTAATAGTGCCAATCGTACTTTGGATACATTGGATTCTGACCTTCAGCAATTTGCACCAGAGCAACAAGTATTGCCTGAGCAGCAATTAGCCATTTCAAATGCGGAATTCGACAATCCAAATCTTAATAATGAATTGCCTGAATCAACCAATCAGCAGAACTCAATTATTGAGGGGGTAGATAACTGGGCTTATACCAGATCGCAAAACTATCTTAAACGCGAGCAGACGAGGGAGGATGGTAGTTTAACTCAAGAGCTCCACAACAAAGCCTCTAATACGACCTTTCAGCGTCAGATTAATCAGGACGGAACGATCACTCCAGTAAAAGCTACACGTAATGGTAATGATCTATTTGCACATCCAGCCAATAGCAAAGCAGATAGTCTTGAATTAACAGCAGTACAGCATAAAGCTGCTCAGGCATTAGAACGGGAGTTTTGGAAGCCAGGCAAATCTAAAGTTGATGGTGCACCAGACTTAACTAAATCCAGTAAAGGTGAATACGGCGCATTCACTGATACTCCAGATGGTAGAGAAGCTGTTTCGATTATGGAAGCAGATCCTGATATGGAAGTGACCTTTACCCGTATGGATGAAAATGGGAATGAGGAAATTGTGACGATGTCTTCCCGTGATCTGTTGGACTATGTCAAAGAGCAAGAAGAAATCGCAAAAGATGAAATTCAGGCAGTTAAGGCATTAGCAAGCTGCGCATTAAGATTTGGGAGTGAGGCAGCATGAGAGCTGAATGTAGAGAACAAGTTGCAAAGGCTTTAGGTAAAAGAAAATTAAGTGCCGCTGACAGTAACCGTATTTCATCACTGTATATCCGTGCACAAAATACATTGTCCAGAACTGATCCAGACTGGATATTTAAAAGCCCGGCTGAACGTGCAGAAGCGATTGCTCAGAAAACAGCTTCGGATCTCGCCGTGCAGATTGCTAAAAACAATCAGAACATTGCCAGAGATGCCATCATCAAGGCACAGCTGCAGAACGAGATTTATAATCATCCTAAATTAAATCCAGTTCAGGTTCTTATGCGTAAGATTGCATACTTCTCCGATCAAAGCGGTATCCAATCTATAGAGAAGCAGTCTCAAGCATTACATAGCCGCTGGATGTCTTTAGTCGCTGATGTATTTACCAAAACCCAAGAACGTTTTGGGATGTCAGTGAATAAGGCAATGACTGACGACATTATTCGGGTCATGTTTGGAGGGAAGTCTGATAATCCTGAAATCACGGCGATGGCCAAAGAGATAAGTGCAGCATTAGAAGAAATGCGTTTAGGCTTCAATCGTGCCGGAGGGAATATTAAAAAATTAGACAACTTCGGTTTTATGACATCCCATGATCAAAAGAAAGTTGCTTTAACAGATCAGTCAGAATGGGTGAATGATGCTTTAACAAGTTTAGATCGAAATCAGTATGTCAAAGAGACTGGTGAACTCATGGATGAGTTAGAGCTCAAATCCATGCTTGAGGAGGTTTATAAAACCATTTCAACCAACGGCGCTAATAAAGACTTATTGGTACTGACTAAACAAGCCAAAGCAGGTACATCACCTGTAGGTGGTCGTGCCAAAATGGCTAACCGCCACCAAGAATCTCGTGCTCTACACTTTAAAGATGGGAATGCATGGTTGGAGTATCAGAAAAAATACGGTACTTACAATGAATCAGGCTTTCATGAAATCCTGAAAAACCATACTCAGCGCATGAGTACTGAAGTGGCAATGATGCAAAACTTAGGTTCGAATCCGCGTCTGACATTCGAATCATTATTGGATGAAGCCAAAATTAAACTTAAGGCTGATCCACAGAACGGCATGAAACACGGCGAGATTGATAAGCAAGCTCATCGAGCAGTATCGATGTATAACACTCTAGATGCCAATACCCGGGCGATTGATTCTACCTTGGGTAATGTCATGGGTGGTCTTCGTGCCTTAATGGTTGCTTCTAAATTAGGCGGTACCACATTAACTACCTTTGGTGACCATGCCAGCATGAAGAAAGTGGCCAATATGCTGGGCTTGTCTTATACCAAATCCATTCTTCCCGAATACATGAAGCAGCTCAAGCAGGGTGCTACACGTGATGAAGCTTTAAGATTCGGGCTTGGTATTAATGAGATGATTGGCTCCATGTCACGTTTTGGCGATGCCGATATTGTGAGTAGTGCTACCAAGTCAGGGCGTTTTAATGCCCGTATGAACACCTTTGCCTCAACAACAATGAAACTATCGGGTTTAAACGCCGTGACCGCAGGAGCGAAACGAGCATTTAATCTGGTACATATGAATAAGCTTGCTGAGTTGACCCGTAAAACGGATTGGAAGGATCTTGGTGCAGATGACTTAAAAATTTTAAAGGGTAATGGAATTACTGAACGTGATTGGCAATTATGGCAACAATTGGAACCAAGTAAGCGTGAAGATGGAACTGCAGTATTAACTCAGAATGATTTCTTTAATGCACCAGATGATATATTTATTGATTTTTCATCGCCTGAGCTTAAAGCTTTAAAAGATGAAATTGAAGGTCAAATATCTGAGCTGAATCGCCGTAATTCAGAAGATGATCTGCGTATTGCGAACAAAGCACAGCGAATAGAGGATGTTAAAAAACAGCTCTCAGCAAGACTTCAAGACTATGCCAATAGAAAAGATGTCAAAGCCCAAGCAGAGAAACAGTCTCTTCAGGATCGCATTGATTTAATTGATGCACAAAAAGAAGCTGTAGCGATTCAGTCTGATATCAATAGATATCTTCAAACTGAAAAGCAGTCAAACCGCATTCAAGATTTTTTACAGCAAGTAGAGGAAGGTAGGCATTCAGATAGCGCATCCTTTTCTGCACGTAATAATGTGGAAAAAAATGCATGGCAGTATGGCAATAGAGCAGAGTCATTAGGTCATCGTCTTGGCAATGCAGAACGCCGTATAATTGAGTTGCGTGCAAAAATGCGCGATGCTGATAGTGCAGCAAACAAAGCTATTGCTCAAAAGTTTAAAGAACTGGATAAGCGCGTAAATGATCTTGATACAGAATTTGATAGCTATCTCAGTCGGGCGCAAGAGCGTCAGGATAAGCGAAATAAAGTCGCTAATCGTTTAAATAACTCAATCACACCACGTCAGCAAGAACTATTAGCAGATGCTCGTTATAAAGCAGCAATGAAGTATCAGACTCATCTATTTAATGAGGAGTCAGTTGCCATCATTGAGGCTGGTGTACGTGAGCGTAGCATTATCAATTTAGGTGAAGCTGGAACTATTCAGGGGGAGTTGGGCCGAACCTTATTCCAGTTTAAGGGCTTTCCTTTGGCATATATGTTCCGTATTGGTCATCGTGCCTTTGCTCAAGGGGACATTAAGAGCAGAGTGACGTTCTTAGCTTCGCTATTGGCTTATCAAACATTAGCAGGGGCATTGATCGTTCAAACTCAGAACTTAGCCAATGGTAAGAGTCCTGAGCCGGTATTCACAATTGATTTCTTCGGTAAGTCTATTTTGAAAGGTGGTGGACTTTCATTCTTAGGTGACATCATGTCTTCATTATCAGATCCAACCGGTCGAAGTGCATCCGACTTTATCAGTGGTCCATTAATAGGTCAGGGTATGAAGTTAGGTATGCTGCTTACCGGTATGGGCAATAACATCATTGAAGGTAAAGAATCTACCCGGATGATGGAAGTGGCAAATGCCTTGAAGAGTAATATTCCATTACAGAACCTTTGGTACAGTAAGTTGGTGGTTGACCGTATGCTGTATTCAAAAATGCAAAATATGATTGATCCAGATTATTTACCACGTACACAGCAGCGGCTTGAGAACTTGGGTAATAGCTATTGGTGGGATTTATCTGAATAAAATTAGGAGCTTCGGCTCCTTTTTTATTGTATGGTATTTGAGCGTAAGATAAAAAAGTGAACTGAAGTGAAAAGAAAAATAGCTTTGATGGGGATTTGTTTTGCTAGTGCTATCAGCACATTTAGCCATGCAGATGATGTATATGCCACGTATGAAGTACTAACATCTAAAGAGTTGGCCAATAAGTCTATTCTCGCTTTCGAAAGTTTTACTTGTTCTGTGTGGGCCGATCTCATGGGGGATCAAAAGGCAAGTGAGACATTTCTATTGAATGGATATGATCATGGACGCGTATATGTGCAAGGCTTATTAAATGCAAAAATCAATCAGGACGATAAACGAAGATATATCCCTGGCATTATGTACCCCGAGTTAAAGTTGACGCCTAATGTAGATTTTATGCTCGGGGCTATTTTTCAGAAGGTTAGGGATAATACGAAAGCCATAACCTATGATTTAGATGCCAAAGGATCTGATAAATATTTTTCCAAATCTAAAGAATCATATGCTCAGAATGGATGTGCCAAGATTTTATTGGATATGAAATAGAAAAGAACTTTTTGGAAATTGAATATGATTTTAGACCGCGAATTCCAACTCGAAATTATGAAAAAGATGGCTGAGGTGTACCCAGCTGCATATAACTTTTGGACTGATCTTGATTATCGAGATAAAGAAAATCAGCATAAGCTTTATTCGAATCTCTACTACTTACAATCTCATGGATTATTAGAACCAAAGAGTATTCACTACACTAATAGCCTGGACGGTATAGGAAGCTGGACCTTGGGAAATACCAGGCTAAATCACAAAGGTATGGATTTCTTGGCTGATGACGGTGGACTATCTGCAATCTTAGGTACCGTGACTATCAAGTTTGAAACTGAGCAATTAAAGGCTATTCTGGCTGCAAAAATCATGAGTTCTGATCTTAGTCCTGAACGCAAAACTACAATGATTGATGCAATCAAAGAGCTACCAGTAGAAGGTCTAAAGCATCTAACAACAAAAATTGTAGATGTTGGTTGGGATAACTTAGATTCACTTATGGCTTTAATACAAGGTAGCCTTCCATTATGAAAAAAATATTAACCTTCTCCTTGGCTGCTCTTATGAGTTCAGTAGTATTTGCCACCCCAATTACTCTGCAGCATGTTACGACAACCTATGTGAACTCTGGTATTTGTTCAGCTGCAATAAATGTAACGATCCATGACTTTTTAGGGGAGAGTGATAAGTTATATTTGGATCTGGTGGCAAAAGACAAAGCAGGAAAAGTAAAAGGCACTTATGAAGATGTTATTACTTACGGCGATGTTCAAAACCTATCAGGCAAGGCCACAACTAATGTATTTATAGAATCTGAGGAAGTGTGTGGAGCGGATCGCACCTGGACGATCAATGTAAAGCGCGCCGTATTGGTGGTGAATGGCAAGCGTCAGGATTTATTGAAAACCAAGCAAGTTCATATTGATGACTTTCAACCAATGAAAATTAAAGTTGGTCAGTAGAAAAGAATTATTTCCAATGGCTCATCTATATGGTGGGCTTTTCTTTTTCTAATTTCTTCCTATACTGCATGGGTCAATAACTAAAATAATTTTAACTATGAAAATAAAAATACTTATCAGCTTATTTCTTACCCTTGCTATTACTGGTTGTCAAAAACAACCGGAAGAAGCAGTTGCATCTGAACCGGACAAAATTGATATAACAGCTAAAGCACAGTTTGAGCAATCAGATAAAAAGATTGAGGCATTCTTAAATCAACTTGAAAATCCTGACACTTCACAAGACGCACGGACTCACATCCTATGTAAAGATTACCCAGGCGAATATAAAAAGAATTACATGCCAGCTCTATTAAAACTTTCCCCAACTGACTTTACGGAAAAGAAACTACTTTTGGATTTGGATTCTGCTTTGGACTATTACAAAAAAAGTTTTGGAATTAATTGCTGAGAGTGATTTAGGTAAAAAATTGAAGCGTTATACGTTAAAAAGCCCCATCTTTGGGGCTTATGTTTTTGCACTCAAAGTAGTTCTAACTGACCAATTTCATATTTATAGGTCTGCCATTCTCCCTCACGTGGTACGCGATCTACTCGGGTTTCTGATTTCCATAATTCTATAAAAGCTTCGCCGTGTTCGAAATTCGGTATTCCACCCCTTGCCCATTCGCTTACAGTCGATGCACCTGCCACTGGTAGAACAAACGCAATCTTTTCATGTGTCCATTTAAGCCGGCTCAAATCCAGAATCATTCGATTAAAGTCTGGACGTTTGTAACCACGTTGTTTAACCAGAAATTCTTTGACCTTCTTTTGCTGCCTTAAATTGATAAATCGCTCAGCATTAGCTTTTTTAAAAACTGTACTATCCATGCCACAATTATTTATAAACATAGCTATTCAATCCCCTGAATTTGATTAAGCGCATCATGGTCTAAGTTAGTAAATTGGCAGTATTTCAACTGAGCATGCATAAATGCAGTACCAGCTTCGCCGTGGCGATTCTTTCCAACTATGGCTTCAGCAATACCTCGGTATTGAGATTCTTTGTTGTAGACCTCATCCCGATATAAGAAAACAATTTGATCTGCATCCTGTTCAATTGCACCAGACTCGCGTAGATCCGATAAGACAGGGCGTTTGTTTGGTCGTTTCTCAAGTTCACGATTAAGTTGTGAAAGTAAGACGATGACGCAATTAAACTCTTTGGCCATCGCTTTAAGTTCACCAGTGAAATAAGCAATCTTCAAGTCTTCCCGGGCAAATGGTTTTGTGGTCTTCATGATCTGTAGATAATCAACCAGTACCGCACCTACAGAACCATATTGGTGCTGAATCTTACGAATGGATTCACGAATATTGGCAATCGATGGTCTAGAAGTATCGTTGATTTGCATCGGTACATTTTTAAGCATCACCACGGCGTTCGTATAAGCCGTAAATTCATCTTTTGGCAGTTTGTGAGGGGAGTTACGTACCAACCCAATATCAGCAGGTGCCATGGCACAACAGAGACGCATAGCAATCTGTTCTTTCGGCATTTCACCAGACATAATCAAGACTGATTTTTTCTGAATGATTGCTACGTGGTTGGCGATTAGCTGCATCATTGTGGTTTTACCCATGGCTGGTCTTGCCGCCACCACCAACAAACATCCTGGTTCAATATCACCTAATTTTTTATCAAGATCATATATACCGGTTTGGATACCCTTAATCATTGTTTCGCCAGCAATCATTGCTTCCATCTTGCGACTGATTTCAAGAAACGTATTTGATGCAGCATCATGAATGTGGAATAAAGATTCACTTCCTGATTCAGTATTTAGATCAGCAAAGGCTGTCTGAGCATTCAAAACCAAATCCCCACGACTTATGGTTAAGCTACGTGCACTCTGAATTACTTTTTGAGCTTCTGCCTCAACTTTGCGGCAAGTGGTAAGGTCTTTTAGTTTTTCAGCATATGACACCAGGTTATAAAAACTTGATGGGGAATCACTCATTAACTGAATGAGATATTTCTCTCCGCCTGACGCTTCGCCGTAATTACGCATTTCTAGCCATTGATTGACGAGTACAGCATCATATGGAGAGTTCTTGCTATCAAGGTCTACAATTGCGTTAAAAATCAGTTTATGGCGTGTAGCGTGAAAATCTTCTTCAGTAAGCAGGTTTTCAACTTGAGCGTATGAGTTTGCAACGGTCATCAATGCTGCCAGTACAGCCTGTTCGATTTGAAGGTTGTGAATAGGGAGCAGGGTATTAGAGTTCATTGCATGCTCTCCAGTAAACTTTTAGGTTTCGAGGGTAGGTTGATTAGTGGTTGAGCTTGCTGAAGTTGTGATTGTTCAACGGCCTGTTTTACATAACTTGGATTAGCTTTTTGGTAGCGTTCAAACTTATCGATGATCCAGCGAACGAATGAATACAATTTTCTTGCGTTGGGCATCACTTGGCCAGCATAGTGAGCGTTAAAGGCTCCAAGTTGAAATTCGAAATCAGGCAATCCAAAAATCAATTCTAAATTTTGTTGCTGACCAGCAGTGTTTAATACATTGATCAATTGATTTTGATCTGGAATCCAATCGTGTTCTTGAGAGAGATTCATTGATAGATTCAATGGTTGGTTCTGCATCCCAAAATTGGGATCGTTCAAAATACCGTTTTCGGGATCGTTCAAAGTACCACTTTCGGGATTATTTCCATTATTGGAATCATTCCGTTTTTGGGATTGTTTAATGTCACCGTTTTTGGGGGTATTGGCATCAGAGCTACTATCTTTCTTTGAGTTTAAATCATCCTGTTTTTGGGTGCATTCTTCACGACCCTTTACGCCGTTGAGTTTAAGAACTTTAGTCCGTTTAGTCGGTCCCTTACGCTCACCTGTATCTATAACCAAGCCTGATTTAATAAGCTCAAGCAGGACCTTCTGAACAGTCTTATCGTTCAAGGCTGTATCTTTTGCAAGGCGCTCTATACCAGGCCACGCAGTATGTTCTTCACCTGCCCGATCTGCGAGGGAAAGTAGAACGAGACGTTGTGAGGAGTTTTTCACCGGAGCTTTCCAAGCCCATCTTGTTGCATCAATGCTCACTAGACCCTCCTTGCCGAGTTGCTTTGATTACGGCATTTGCAAGTCTGCTTCCAGTCATGCGTATTGACTCAGCATAGGCAGAAGAAGGTAATGGTGGTTTAGGTTCTGTACTTGGCTGAACTTTATTTTTTTCAGTAGAAATAGGAAGCTTAGTCATTTTGATCTCCTCCTATTTTGTTCCACTCCATTTCATATTTTTCGCGTTCAACATCAAAAGTGTTGCTATGGTTATCAGCCAAATATGCAGCAATATGAATTAAGTTATCAAGACCACCAAATACGGCGCTATGAATATTCTGCTTCACGGCATCTTTAACTATCTCAGCTTCATCTTTAATTTGATAAAACATAGTTTGAAGCCAGGATGTATTTTCATAGGCAAGAGAGTAAGTATTAAAAAGATCACCAGCATCGTACTGATCATGAGACTCTTTCGTATGTCTCTTAAACTCAAGGTTGTAAGTATCTACCTGGCTATCAGCAAGAAGCTTTGAAACAGAAATTAGATTTTCGAGTTCAGAAAACACAACTTGACTAACATTATTATTGTGAGCATATGCTTTAATTTGCGCTGTAGATTTGCTGATTTGATTAATCAGGGTACGAAGTTGTGCTATAGCTTCAGATGCAAGCATGTAGGCGTTTAGAGCATCTGCTGCACTGTAGAAAGGAATTAGTTGTTCAGGTAATTGAAAATTTACTTTAGCGTTCATGATGAATGCGCTCCTAATGATAATTTAGAAGCTCTGCCATTTACTGCCAAGTAAGGGTGGCAAAGCTGAAAAGGGTTGGCAGACTGGTTCATTAGGTTACCAGCACACTCGAAAGTGTCCCTCTCCAGCTTCACCATAGAGATGCGGAAGCATAGAGATTTTACGCATAAAAAAAGCCCAAAGCGGACTGTATGCGCCAATGATTGATAGTCTGCCAAGACTAATTCGATGATTTTGCATCGAACAAATCCAATATAGCCGAATCGTTTCAGTTTGAGAAGAGCTATTAAAAAAATAATTTTAAATTTCATACGGCCTCCCCAAACCTTTAGCTAGGATCTGCATGCCTTTTGGAAGAATAAAGAATTCCGTTTGCGTGTAGCTATATGGTTGGCCAGAAGGTTTTACGCCTTCTTTGTGAGAATACTTAGTTTCGCAATAACCACGACTTTCACTGTAGTAGGTTGAAGCACGAGCCTCATTAAGATAGCGATCCCAGCCTTTATCTCGAAGCCATTTAGCCAGGTCAGCTTGCTTTACATTTAGAATTTTGCAGGCTTGTTGGAACTTAACGCCGTGTTCTGTTTGAGTGATAGTTTCGATAGCTACGGACAAAGCTTTGTTTTCTGCACTCAGCTGTAGATTCTGTTTTGCTTGGACTTCAATCGCTTGTAAAAGATGCTGAGGGTTGCTGATATCAAATACCGGCGTTTTTTGCTCAAGCTCATACCAGCGCTTTACTATTGCTGCGGTGAATTCAGGGCAGAGCTGCGCAACTACAGTAATTGAGTCCAGCTTGCCTTGTTCTCCAGAGAAAACATACACATTAGTGTGTCTGTTTGGGCTAACAGATTGTTTATTTTCAACTTTCATCATTGGTGGGAGTTGAATTACTCCACGTTTAGAAAGGCGTTCTATGGATAAATTAACGGCCCGTAATTCAGACTGGACAAGCTCGGCTATATCAAGGCTCAACATTTGATGAGCTGTTAATAAAAGATTAGAAGCATTCATAATTATGCCTCCATCTCAGCGGCTTCTTTCTTGCTGTTGTGCCAGTCGACTAATTCTTGATAATCGAAGAAAACTGGAGCCTGTTTTGTTGTGCCTTGCTTAATTGGCCTGGGGAAGGAAGGGTCTTTGCGGATGGTATGACGGAGTGATTCACGTGTGACGTCAAGCATTTGACATGCAGTACTGAATTGAATTCGAATTGGTTTTATTTGAAGCATAATTACAACCATTATCATATGAAATCTTGGTTGTACTTAAGCAAAAATATATTGGGGTAACGAATACCTAAAGGCGTCACTGAACCGTACCGGGTTTGTCAGAGACCAACTTTCTTGAGAGAATGTCCCAATGACAAAACCAAAATATACTCCTGAAATCAGAGAAAGAGCGGTTCAATTATTGATTGAATCTGAAAAAGATTATCCTTCTACTTGGGCTGCAATCACAGTAATTGCACCTAAGATTGGCTGTACTCCTGAAACACTACGTTCCTGGCATCAGAAGTATTTGAATCAACAGAATCCAATCAAAGTACAGCAGCTTTCAGACCAAGAACGCATTAAACAACTTGAACGCGAAAATAAAGAACTGCAACGAGCCAATGAAATTCTACGCAAAGCAGCCGCTTTTTTCGCCCAGGCGGAGCTCGACCGCCCACACAAATAATGGTGGATTTTATCCATAATAATAAAGAGCTGTACGGAGTCGAGGCGATTTGTAGAATTTTACCTATCGCACCTTCAACCTATTACCGAACTTTAGATCTCGCGGACAATCCAGAACATCGAGCGAAACGAGATTTACATGACTTGCATCATGCTGAACAAATTAAACGAATTTGGAAGGAAAGTTCAGGTCGATATGGTGTACGTAAAGTTTGGCAAAAACTGAAACGTGAAGGCTATATTATTGCGCGCTGTACAGTTGCTCGATTGATGCAAAAGCTAGGTATACAAGGTGTTTGGCGTGGTAAGAATAAACAAACTACCCGTAGCCGAGATGATCAAAAACGAGCAGATGACTTGGTGAAACGCAATTTTAGTGCTGATCAGCCTGACCAGCTGTGGGTCGCTGACTTCACGTATATTCAAACAAATGCAGGCTGGGTCTATACCGCCTTTATTATTGATGTGTTCTCACGAGCAATTGTTGGATGGAAAGTATCAACACGTATGAATACAGACATGGTGCTCGATGCACTGGAGCAAGCATTGCATGATCGAGGCATGCCAAAGAACGTGATTCATCATAGTGACAGAGGCGTACAGTATCTTTCTATTCGCTATACCAATCGTTTAGAAGCAGCAAATTTAAGGGCATCAGTCGGTACGACCGGTGATTCATACGATAATGCTTTGGCTGAAACGATGAATGGCTTATACAAAACAGAGGTGATTGAATATTTAAAAGCAGATTGGCAAGGTTTAGCAGATGTACAACTTGCGACACTAAACTGGGTAGATTGGTTCAATAAAGAACGTGTACATAGTGCGCTAGGTTATGTGTCACCTTTTGATTTTGAAGCAATGTACTATGATAAAATTAATCCGTTAGGTCAGGTAGCCTAACTTAAATAAACTGTCTCCGACAAACCCGGTACGGTTCAGCATCCCTAATACGTTCATCAAAAGTTAAACCTTTAAACTGTCCTTTCGATTCCGCTTTCTTGAACTTGTCCCAAAGCGGTTCTAACTCAAGCAACAGGTTAAAGGTTGATTCCATACGACCAGTAACATCATCTTCAGCTGTGTTATAAAACACGTGTTTTTTCAGTTCATCGCGGAAAGCATTGTCCTGCATAATGATTTCGCCTGCCTGTTGTTTCAACGCATCGCTTGGTTTGTTAACAGGACGACCGAGCGGGAAACAGATGAATTTGACTAAGCTAGCCGCAATGCCGACGGGGAAGTTGGCAAATAAACCATAAAAGGCTTCTTGCGTATTAAACAGGGATTTTTCCAGGGCCAGTTTGGCATGAACCTGTTCAGCTTCCGTTTTTTTGCCATGTTCATAATATTTAAGAATGGCAGTGCTGATAAACAGATTGGCGTGAATATCAGCCAAGCGCCCTGAAAGCATTTCTTTACGTTTAATATCTCCCGCAAGTAGACCTAAACACATATCGGCAGTTAGCGCAAAGTTAGTACTTAAACGGTTAATCATCTTGTAGTAGGGGCGAGTAAAGTCGTCAACACTTTTAGGCGCATCAGATGAGCCACCCACATAGCCATAAGCAAAGGCACGCGCAGTACGGTTAAAGGTATAGCCTAAATGCTTGAACAGCATATCGTTAAAGGTATCTAAGGCAGTTTCTTTATCTTCCGCTTGCAATAGTTGCAATTCCTCAAACAGATAAGGATGACAACGCATCGAACCCTGACCAAAAATCATTAAGGAACGACTGAGGATGTTGGCGCCTTCAACGGTAATCGAGACTGGAATAGTTTGATAATAAAGTGCTAAAAAGTTGCGAGGCCCCATTTGAATGGCACGACCACCAACGACATCCATCCCGTGATTGACGACGCGGCGCATGGTTTCAGTGGCGTAGTATTTGGCCATTGCGGTCATGACTGCAGGTTTACCCCCTTGGTTCAAACCACACGTGACCAAATATCGGAAGGCTTCAAGCATATAGGTATCACTGGCAATATCACTGGTCGCTTCCTGCACACCCTCAAATTTGCCGACTGAAATCTTGAATTGCTGGCGGATTTTGGCAAAGGCACCTACGGTTAAATACGTTACTTCACTTGCAGCGGTCGATAATGCGGGTAAGGAAATACCACGACCGACTGCCAGACATTCCATCAGCATACGCCAGCCTTTACCAATATTTTCAGCACCACCAATAATCCAGTCCAGTGGAATAAACACATCCTTGCCATCTACTGTTCCGTTCATAAAAGGGGAACCGGGATTGTGCCGTGCTCCCACTTTTACGCCCTCATGACTGGCAGGAATCAGGGCACAGGTAATGCCATATTCCATCTTGTTTCTATCACCTAATAGTCCATCAGGATCATACAGTTTAAAAGCCAGACCAATCACGGTCGCAATCGGGGCAAGGGTAATCCAGCGTTTGGAAAAATTCATGCGTAGGCCAAGCACTTGCTGACCTTCAAACTCGCCATAACAAACAACACCGGTATCCGGAATTGCGCCAGCGTCTGAACCCGCTTCTGGACTGGTAAGACCAAAACAGGGGATTTCATCACCTTTGGCTAGGCCGGGTAAATAGCGGTTTTTTTGTTCTTCAGTTCCATAATGCAGCAGCAACTCGCCCGGTCCTAAAGAATTGGGTACCATACAGCTCACGGCAGCGGTTAATGAGCGAGAGGCAATTTTGCTCATAATCCGGCTTTGTGCAAATGAACTAAATGCACGACCACCATATTCTTTGGGAATAATCAGGCCTAAAAAACCATTTTCACGAATATAGGTCCATGCTTCAGGCGGCAAGTCTTTATAGTGATGATGAATATCCCAGTCATTTAGCATGCTGCATAACTGCTCGACTTCATGATCTAAAAAAGATTGTTCTTCTGGAGAAAGTGTAGGATAAGGATAGCTTTCAAATTTGGACCAATCGGGGGCTCCCATAAACAGGTCTTTTTCCCACCAGCTGGTGCCTGCATCCAAAGCTTCGCGCTCAGTGGTGCTAATTGTCGGCATGGCATTCGCCAAAGCCTTATAGGCAGGCTTGGTAATCAATGCCATCCGTAATGAATCAATCATCACAATTAAACTGATGAGAATGAGCGGAATACCAAAAATCAGCGACCACGGACTAATAAAGGCGGTTACTACCGCAACGATAATTGTTGTAATTGCCCCTGTATTACGGCTCAATGCAAAAAAGAAAATCGCCCAGATTGTAAAAAATTGAATAAGCACACTGATGATGAATAGCATTTATTTTCTCCAGTTGCTTACACCGGATCAAAGTCAGAGAAACAGGAAAGGGTATCTGAAAATTGCAAGATAACTTCTCGCACTGTTTTATTAGAATGACTTTAGGTGTAATAAAAATATTGTTGTTAAGACCGGGAGGCGAATGAAAAACTTTCATCCCGAATTTATAAAATTAAATCTTGTTTTTAAGATAGAGTGTTTTTTGAACAGTGTAAAAGATTGAACTGTAAGAGAAATGTCACGAAAAGTAATAGCTACTTGTAACTATATCTATTTAGATTTTTATTATTTTTGAATAAGTAATAAATAATACAGAGAGATGCGTGCGTATGTAGTATTACTATAACAATCAATGAATTTAGAGAAATACCGGCATGCTTAAATTGATCTACTACGTTCCCGAATCTCATCTGGAATCAACTAAACTCGCTGTATTTGAAGCTGGGGCAGGTGGGATTGGCAATTATGAGTATTGTGCCTGGCAGGTTCTGGGTACAGGACAGTTTAAACCAGTGAAAGGCGCAAATCCATTTATTGGCGAAGTCGGAGAACTGGAACAGGTAGAAGAATGGCGTGTAGAAACTATTGTTTCTGAAGATAAAGCATTCAATGTGGCTAAAGCGCTTAAGGCAAGTCATCCTTATGAAGAGCCTGCGTTTGAGTTTATACAGATGGTAGATATTAAGTAATTATGCTTAATTTAATGAGTTTGATCATTATAAACTCTTGTCTTAGATATAAAGGTTAATGCTGTCCCGTAATTGGTTTTGATCTAATTTGAGATTTGAATAGCTTAATCTTCTCTGGTCGCACTACCTATAGAAGTTCAATTCCAGAATTCCTGATATTTTGAGACCCAGTACAATTTGGTTTTTATGTCGTAACTACCATCGGGATTCAGGGAAATGAGGTAATGGATCTCTTTACCTCGACTACGGTTGCCTTTACCTTCAGGAACTTGGTACTTATATTTTTCTACTTCTTTAGGGGGAGTAAGTACAATCTGTTTCCATGCAGAAGGGGGGAGTTTGTCGATAGTAGCCATTTTTTTTCTTTCTATATTATTCGCATAGGTATTTAAGACCTCATTTGATGGCCATTTATCTCTAGATAATTCATCTAAGTGAAAAAAAGTTCTTGTATTTGCCAATCCAACTTTTACCTGTTCTTGATAAGTTAACCAAGGCGCATATTCAATAATAATTTGTTCAGGGACATAACCTTCGGGGGATACTTTACAGCTATCTGATAAATCATTGTATTTTAAGGATGATTTTATCTTAAAATTAGCACATTCAGGCCATGTATTTTTATAAATATAACTTTTGTTTTGCCCTTTTATTGCAAAACTAATACTATTTTTCATAGTGGGTGCAATTGTTTGACAACCACTTAAAATAAATAAACTACTCATTGTTAATATTGTTTTCATTTTTCTTTTAATCCAACTTACTGCATTAAAGGTAAGTGTTGTTTTTTAATTGGCTTTGACTCAGTTGAAGTCGTGTGTAATTTAGATAGCTTCATCCTTTATGGTCGCACTACCTATAGAAGTTCAATTCCAGAATTTGTGATATTTTGAGACCCAGTACAATTTAGTTTTTATGTCGTAGCTACCATCAGGGTTAAGGGAAATGAGGTAATGAATCTCTTTACCGCGACTACGGTTACCTTTACCTTCGGGAACCTGATACTTATATTTGTCTACTTCTTGAGGGGGAGTTAATATAATGCGTTTCCATGCTGTGGCTGGAATTTTTGCTATACCTTCCTGTTGCGCTGCCATTATAGCAAGTCTTTTTTTTGCTGCCTCTTCTCCATCAGCATAACGTAGTTCTTCAGGAACGCCATATCCTTTTTTTATTTGCTCTTCATAAGTTAACCAAGGGGCATACTCAATAATTATTTTTTCAGGGATATAACCTTCAGGGGACACCTTACAGCGGCTATAGGATGTAATATATTTTTGTTTTATTATCCAATCTGGAGTCATCGTCAAGTTGCTACATTCAGGCCAGTTGTTTTTGTAAACAACTTCCTGTCCTTTTAAGTGATCATTTATCTGAAATGATATGGAATTTTTCATTGGTATAACTGAACAACCTGATAAAACTATAGTAATAACTAAGTTCACTAACAGTATTAATTTTTTCATTTTTCTTTTAATCCAACTTCCTGCTTTAAAGGTAAGTGCTGTTTTGTAATTGGCTTTGATTCGGTTGAGATCTATCTCCCATTACAGACCTTAACAAATAAAGAGTAAATTACGTGACATCCATGTCACAACATATCTATCAGATTAAAGTATTTAATTTCTATAAATACCAAGCTTAAACTTAAACCTTCTGAACAAACAACTCACGCTCAAAACGATACTGCGGGAAGAACACGCCATCTACTGCACGTTCACCGGCTCCAATCACCATCACCGGATATTGCTGATCATTCAGGTTTAGAATTTTACGCACCATAGGTTCGTCAAAACCTTCCATCATACAGCTGTCAAAACCATAAGCGCGTAAAGCCAAAACCAGATTTTCACAAGCCAAAGCTGTGGTCTTAGTTGCCCATAGTTTTGCATCTGCAGGGTTGAATGCAGTAACAGGTAATTGTTTATCTAAGGTACGTGCAACTTTGAAAGCCACTTTTTTAAAGTTGCCAATAGCATTGAAATAACCGGTTTTATAGTTATATGGAATAAAGCGGTAGTACTGCTTTAGTGCTTTTGGTGCTTCAGGAAATGGAAAGTCACTGATGTTCTTTTTCGCCATTTCATCAATGCGGTCAGTACGCGCGATACAAACAATCAGCTCCGAAGCCGTTTTTGCCGCCAATTGACTTAAACAGGCTTTAACCAGCTGTTTCTTTTTGGTGGGGTTCTGCACCACATAAAAAGTCCATGGCTGCAAATTGGATGAGTTTGGTGCAAGCAAGGCAAGGTCTAAACAATCATCCAGTACTTCGGCAGGAATGGGTTTTTTCGTAAATTTACGTACCGAACGACGGCTTTGTATCACTTTCTTAAAGTTTTCGACATCAATATCTATTGGAGCAGGCTCAAAATAACGTTTCTTTTCAGTTTTGGTTTCGTTTGAATCGGTCATCGCTATTCACTCAAATTTTAAAGCTTGAAATTTAGATCTATTAAAACGCATAAAACCACTGAACAATGTCACTATTCAGTGGTTTTTTCTATTTAATGATAAAAAAATTAATTAAATTGCGCAAAATCTGGCTTGCGCTTTTGCATAAATGCAGCCACCGCTTCAGCCATTTCAGGTGAAGACACACGCTTCATAAAGATTTCAGCTTCATCATCTACACAGTCCAGAATTTCCTGCAAGTTATGTTTCATTAAAGCTTTGGTTTGCTTAATTGAAGCCAATGGAAGCGCTGCCAAAGTTTGCGCTTGTTTCAATGCAGTCGCATACACATCTTCTTCAATGCTATTCACCAAACCAGCACTCAGGGCTTTTTCACTGTCAAATTTCTGTGCAGTAAAGAGTAGCTCGGCGGCTTTGTGATAACCGGCTTGTTGAATAAGCAACTTGCTCGAAGCCCCTTCAGGAGAAAGACCCAAGCTTACAAATGGAATCTGGAATAGGGCAGTGTTGTCGCTATAAACCAAATCACAGTGTAAAAGCATAGTAACCCCAATACCAATGGCTACACCGCGAACCGCGGCAATTAAAGGTTTAGAAAATTTCGCAGCAGATTTTAAAACCACAAATGGAGGTGCATCCCCGGCTTTGCCTGCAAGTGGTGTTTGAATAAACTTCATGAAATCCTGCATGTCATTACCCGCGCTGAAGTCAGCATCGGCACCACGTAAAATCACTACACGAACCTCTTTATTTTGATCAGCTTCATCCAGAGCTTTGGCAATCCAGAGGTATAATTCGCCATATAATGCATTTTTTGCTTTTGGTCGATTAATGGCTAAGGTCAGTACGCCATTTTCTAAATTCGCATCCAAATGTTCATGAGGTTGTTGAATACAGCTCAGTGTCATCGTACTATCCTTGCTTTAAAACTTAATTTGATTTTATGAGGTTTATTATGTCGCATATTTATTTAGGCGGCACAACTCACGAGTCATCAAAAATTTGATCTGTTATGAACTATACATTTGATTATCTGGTTTTCATTGGTCGCTTTCAGCCTTTTCATCTGGCACATATGCAAACGATTAAAATTGCATTAGAGCAAAGTCAGAATGTGATTTTGGCATTGGGTTCTGCACAAAATGAACGCAATATTAAAAATCCGTTTAGTGCTTCTGAACGTGAACAGATGATTTTGTCCAACTTTTCAGCAGCAGACCAAAAGCGAATCAAGTTTGTTCATGTGGTTGATGTGTATGATGATGAAAAATGGCAAAAACTGGTGAAATCCCTTGTGTCAGAAGTGGTAGAGCCAGAAGCTAAAGTGGGTTTAATTGGTCATTTTAAGGATGAATCTTCATACTATCTGCAACTTTTTCCAGAGTGGGAGATGGTAGAACTTGCTAGCCTAGTTGGGGCAATTTCAGCGACCCCGCTGCGTGAAGCTTATTATCGTGGCGAAATTATCGAATCTGCTTTTCCACTGGGCACCAGTGAGTTTTTACACAAATTTCAGAACACGTCTACTTATCAACAATTGCAGCACAAATACCTGACACAAGATAAAACCAATCTTGAAAAATCTTAGTAAGCTTTTAAGTCGGAGCAAGAAATTGCAACGACCTAGGAGTGGATAAGATGAATATCCAAACCACGTTGAAAAGTGTCTTTATTGCTGGTGCACTCAATTTGAGTCTCGTTGCGGATGTAAATGCACAGGAATGGACATTTACTCCACAAACTTATGTGGGATTTGATGTGAAGTCGATGGGTTTTTCTATCGTAAAAGGGAAATTTGAGCAGGTTCAGTCCAGTATGAGCTTTGATTCAGCAGCACCACAAAATGCCTCAGCCCAGTTTGTCATGGACGTAAACAGCGTAAGCTTGAGCATGCCTTCACTGAGAAATATGATCTTGGGAGAGGATTTATTTTATGTAGAAAAATACCCCACTGCGACTTTTAACAGTCATGAATTTATAGCTTTAGGCGATAATCACTACAGTATAAAAGGTGATTTGACCTTGCGCGGTATCACCCAGCCGGTAACCCTTGATACAGTTTTAAAACCCAATACAGCCAATCCACAACTTTTAGATGTTGAATCTAAAGCGGTGGTGAATCGCAGTGATTTTGGAATGAAAAAAGCATTCGGTGGTATAGGAGAAAAAGTGAATATTGAGGTAGATGGACAATGGGAAACAAGATAGTTCATGTATTTAAAAAATCGGCTTAAGATCTTTTTTAATTTCCGGTTTTTTACGTTTTTGGATAATTTTTTTATTCTTATAACGATAAACGTGACTACCCTCTCAAGCCAATTCTTGCAGAAAACTATGTTGAATATTTCTCCATTAGTCATTAATGGTTTTACAAAAACTTCAATAAACTGATATAAAAATAAAAAAAGCAAATTCGAAAACTTAAAACAAATTTAATCTGAGGTTGGATTGTGAATCCAAGCCTGATCAATAAGAAATCAAAAAAGGTGGATTTAAATTTGAAAGCAACAATAAAAAATGGACTTATTATCGTAGCAATCGGTTTAGCTGTAAGTAGCCAGTCCTTTGCGCAATCATGGATTTTAACCCCCCAAAGTAATGTTGGTTTTGAGATCAAGTCGATGGGAATTTCGGTGGTCAAAGCTAAATTTAATCAAGTTCAATCGAGTATGGAGTTTGATGTTAAAGCACCGCAAAATGCATCGACACATCTGGTTATGGATGTTGATAGTTTGAGCTTCAATAAACCATTGTTGAAACATATGATTCTAGGCGAAGACCTATTTTATGCAGAAAAATACAAGACGGTAAGATTTAAAAGTGTCCAATTTAAGGACTTAGGAAATGGTAAATATAATATTTTAGGACATTTAACCCTGCGTGGTGTGACCAAGCCCGTAATTTTTGTAACGACATTTAAACCTAATCTTTCTAATGTCAACTTACTTGATGTCCAAGCTTCTGCAGTGATTAACCGTAGCGATTTTGGTATGAGAAAAGGGATTGGAGGCGTGGGGGAGAAAGTGAATCTTCAGCTTTCGGGTCAATGTGAAGTTAACTAAAATTGTATTTGCTGGTATTTAAAAGATCTTTTTATAGGTCTTTTTTAATTCATCTACTGCGGGTGCATGCTTGTTATTGTCTTATTTAAAAAACTAAGCACAAGGTATATATAAGAATCTTGATTGCATAAAAGAGCTCACAAAAAAGAAACAGGATAAAAGCCCGAACCTTTGGGCTTTTATAAATCCAATAACAGTGCCATTAAGCTGCTTGTAGGGCTTTTAAGTCTTCTAGCACTTGTTCTGCATGACCGGCCGCTTTCACTTTACGGTATTCTTTGACTAATTTGCCATTATGGAAAATAAAGGTTGAGCGTTCAATCCCCATGACTTTTTTGCCATACATGTTTTTTTCTTTAATCACGTCAAAGAGATTACACAACACTTCTTCTTTATCACTGATCAGATTAATAGTCAAATTCTGTTTTTCAGTGAAGTTTTGATGGGCTTTCACTGAATCACGTGAAATACCCAGAATCGTGGTATTTAAAGCATCAAACTGATCCTTCAAACAAGAAAAGCCAATCGCTTGCGTGGTACAACCAGGTGTTGAATCCTTCGGATAAAAATACACAATCAGCCATTCTGATGGCATTTCACTCAGGTTGATTTCTCCAGTTGTGGTTGGAAAAATTTGATTAGGCAGGGTAATAGCAGACATAGGTTCATCCTTATCAAGTTGAATTTGTCATATTGATCTTAAATTTATAGGTTTATGATAACGACTTTTGAGCAGTTAATGCAGAACTGATGTTTAGTTTTAAAATATAAAAAGCCTGCAATTGCAGGCTTTTTATTCAAGCTAAATTAACTTATTTTTTAGGTTGTTGAGCAGATTTCATTGCTTCTTCAGTTAAGCTTTTAAGCTTGCCTGTAAGTTGCGGACCAAAACAAGCTTGAAGATCTTTATTTTGTTTTTGAACAAAAGCTAAAGTTGCAGGGCTTTTCTTTTGGTTAATGGTACTTTGAATTTCCCATTTTTGAGCATTGGTTAATTTACCGTCAGCTTCAACCGCACAAGTACAGTATTTGCTTACTTCTGCTGCTGATAATTTTTTACTTTTACCTGTTTCATCTTTACAAACATTAATTAAAGCAGATTTTACATTAGTGCTTTTATACGCTTCTTGGAGCTTGTTTGTTTCTGCAGCATTTGAAGCAGTTGCCATGAATGCTACAGCAGAAACTAATGTAGAAAGAATAATGTTTGATTTTAAATTTTTCATGTACTGTTACCCTGTTATGACGGTATATAACGTGTTGGATCTGCAATACCAGCGTCAGCAAAACCCTGTTTACGTAAACGGCAGCTATCACATTTGCCACAAGCACGTCCTTGGTCGTCTGCTTGGTAGCAAGACACCGTTTGACTGTAGTCTACGCCATGTTCTATACCTAAGCGAATAATATTTGCTTTGGATAAATGTAACAGAGGTGTTTCAAATTTAAGAGGTTTGCCTTCCACGCCATCTTTAGTTGCTAGGCGAGCCATGCGTTCAAAAGCATCAATAAATTCAGGTCGACAATCAGGATATCCTGAATAATCAACAGCATTGATCCCAATCACAATGGCTTCTGCACCAAAAACTTCTGCTGCCGCGAGCGCATAGGATAGAAATATTGTGTTACGTGCTGGAACATAAGTTACAGGAATGCCTTCTTGTTCATGTTCTGGTACATCAATGCTGTGGTCTGTTAACGCAGAACCACCAAGGTTACCCAAATCAATATTAATGACACGATGTTCTACACCAGCGCGTTGTGTTAATGCTCTAGCCGCATCCAGTTCAGTGGTCGAACGTTGACCATACATAAAACTTAAAGCAATACATTCATAACGTGCTTGCGCCCAAGCCAAACAAGTTGTTGAGTCTAAGCCGCCAGATAACAAAACTATGGCACGAGGGCGCATATTCAAATCTCCAAACAAATATAGGTATTCAAGAACAGAAATAAATTAACGACCGGTTTCATCGTTCCAGAGCAGTTTATGCAACTGCAACTGGAAACGAACAGGGAGATGGTCTTCTAAAATCCATTGTGCTAAATCACGTGCAAGTTGAGGCAAACGGACTGCACCTTTTTCTACCGCAAAAGCAGGTGAGAACCAAACGGTACTGACTTTATCGGTAAGTAGGTATTGTTCAACCTGCTGTTTTGACCATTCATAGTCTTCACGATTACAAATCACAAACTTGATTTGGTCATGCGAAGTTAAATGATCAAGATTACTAAGCAAATTTCGTGCAACTTCACCGGAAGTTGGGGTTTTTAAATCGAGTACTTTAGAAACTCGCGGATCAACCTTAGATACATCTAAAGCGCCACTGGTTTCGAGCGACACTTCACAGCCAAGATCAGCAAGTCGTTGCATCAAAGGCAGGGCATTGGGTTGAGCAAGCGGC
Organism: Acinetobacter sp. ANC 4862; assembly: GCF_004336635.1. GTDB lineage: Bacteria > Pseudomonadota > Gammaproteobacteria > Pseudomonadales > Moraxellaceae > Acinetobacter. The sequence continues at coordinate 149,943 of NZ_SJXH01000002.1, read as the reverse complement.
TCACCGCCAGTCACACAAATATATGGTGTTTTAAAATCAAGTGTTGTTTTAATAATGTCGTCTAAGGATTGACGTTCACCACCTTCAAAAGAATAAGTGGTATCACAATAAGTACAACGTAAAGGGCAACCGGTTAAACGAATAAAAACCGTCGGTAAACCTGCGGCATTGGCTTCACCTTGCAATGAATAGAAAATCTCCGTGATGCGTAAACCCGCAGACGGATCAGAAACAGGAATAGCGGAAGATCGAAGAGTATTCATAACAAAAATTTACCACACCAAAAAACATGAGAGTACAAAAAACAAAAATCTCTACGATCATGTCTGACCGTAGAGATGAGGAACGATTAAAGTTCCGTAACAGACTTAAGACAGATTAGTCTTCGCGTAATAAATCGTTCAAGCTTGTTTTAGCACGAGTTTTCGCGTCAACTTTTTTCACGATAATTGCAGCATAAAGGTTGCAAGTACCATCTTTAGAAGGAAGGCTACCAGAAACTACTACAGAACCTGCAGGAACACGGCCGTAATGGATTTCGCCAGTTTCACGGTCAAAGATTTTAGTCGATTGACCAATGAATACGCCCATTGAAATTACAGAACCTTCTTCAACGATCACGCCTTCAACGATTTCAGAACGTGCACCAATGAAGCAGTTATCTTCAATAATCGTTGGATTCGCTTGTAATGGTTCAAGAACACCACCAATACCTACACCGCCAGACAAATGTACATTTTTACCAATTTGCGCACATGAACCCACAGTTGCCCATGTATCAACCATTGTACCTTCGTCAACATATGCACCAATGTTCACATAAGATGGCATCAATACAACATTTTTCGCTTGGAATGAACCTTTACGTGCAACTGCTGGTGGAACAACACGAACACCCGCTGCTTTAAACTGTTCTTCAGTCCAATCGCCAAACTTAGTATCTACTTTATCGTAGAAACGAAGATCACCAGACTCAATGGTTTTGTTATCGTTTAATTTAAAAGATAACAAAACTGCTTTTTTAAGCCACTGGTGAACAATCCATTCACCATCAATTTTTTCAGCTACACGAAGTGTGCCGTTATCTAAGCCAGCAATAGCTTGTTCTACAGCACTACGAACTTCAGCAGGGCAATCAGCCGCGGTGAAATTTGCACGATTTTCAAAAGCCTGTTCAATGATTGTTGAAAGCTGAGACATGATCTTCCATTTCCAAAAAAAATTTTCCAATATTTTACACTATATTGAGACAAGAATAGATGAAAAAGTGACTTTAGATCGGAATTAATTATTAAAGATCTATGAATGGCTCTACTCAACAAAAGCTAAGGAATTTATTTGAGATGTTTGTAAAATATCAGTGCGTTAACACAACGCAAACAATACAGTGAATAATATAATATCTTATTAAGCTGGGTAGATCGATTTAGGCGAATAATATAAAAGTTTTTATAAAAATAATTATTATTAATCAGTAGCAAAAAGTATTTGTATCAAAATTTAACAAAAACCAAGCAAATTTCGAATAAAAGTTAAGTAATTAATATTTTATAGTTTTAACTATTAGAAAAGCACTAATGATGAACTAGAAACTTTTTGAGGAGATCTACTATGAAAACTTTATCTACGATCTTGGCAGTATCTGTATTAACCGCTATTGCAGGAACAGCCATGGCAGCTGACGATGCAGTCGTTCAAGACGGCTATGTATTTGAACGCAACCAGCTTATTCCAACCGGTGTTCGTGCTGAAGTAGGGACAACGGGTTATGGTGGTGCCTTACTTTGGACTGCAAACCCATATGTAGGTTTGGCACTGGGTTATAATGGTGGTGATATCTCATGGACAGATGATGTATCAGTAAATGGCACCAAATATGATTTGGATATGGAAAACAACAACGTTTATAGGACTTACGCACTGTTATTTATAGACTCTCTGTGGTAGCAGATGATTTTTATCGAGAATAAAGTCATCAATGAAGTTTTTGATCATTGGTCTAAATAACTTCTTCTGCCAACGATATACATTTTCAAAGATCCGCTCAAACTGGTTCTTTTGTATCTCAACATAGGCCATCAAGGCTGAAAAAATATGATTCGAAATCAGTTTAGATCGTCTTACTTGAAACTTTTCAATATGACAAACCTGTTTAATCACTCGGTGATATTGTTCTATTTTCCAATGACTTGAATGTAATTCATGAAAACCCTCAAAGGACAATAAATCATCTTCATCTTGATGAACAATATAAAACCTCTGCTGTTCTTTTAACTGAGTCTTAAATAATTGTACAAAGCCAAAATCTTTGAGCCAGACCACTTGACCCTGATGGAAATTTGGCAATAAACGCAGTTGAAACCATTGTCCTTTTTCTGGGGAAACCTTACGGTTACAGTCGATACCAAACATAAATCGAATACCATGTTTTCTTATGGTTTTTAGATTTCCAGTCGATGAATACCAACTATCACCTGTAATAAATTGAATCTTTGCACCCCAACTGAGTACTTCACTTAACATATCCATAAAGTAATCATTCTTGGTTTTACCTTCAGATTTGTCATAAATTCGGAAATTAATTGGAATATTTTGACCATTTTGATCTGTCGCATACAAGGTAATGAGATTAATACCCTTGACGGATCGGTGGTGTTTGCCTGACCAAAAATAGCTAACTAAGTCCATATGCTGACTATATGGTTTATCTAAAACAGTATCATCAATACTGACTATAAGTTTATTATTATCAATATGTTGAATTGCTTCTTGATATAGGTCGTGAGGTGTGTAGTCTTCACGCTCTAGAAAGCGATTTACACTATCATGCGAGATGTTATAAGTCTCGGCAAGTTGTGTGCAGCTAATAGAGTTCGGTTCTGTCATGAGAAAGCCCATATAAATGGGTAGAGTACAAGTTGCTGTAGAAGCATTTTTAATTCGTCTGATCACAGATACTTTATAAAGTATTTTAATACTTTTTTGAATCCGTCAATGCGTAAGTCCTAGTTTATTTAAACGCTGAACTTCGTCCGTGGGGTGCAAGTGAAAACCGTTGGGCACAAGCTTTATATATGGCTCTTGGAGTAGGTTATTTGGATAATGATTATGACCTAGAAAAACGTATAGGTGGCGGTAATACATTGAGTATTAGTGGTAATGATTACCAGCTCGTAAATGCTGGCCAATCTGGCGGTGTACGCGGTCAAATGACCTATGAAAATGACATCGCTCCATATGTTGGTTTAGGTTTTGCACCAAAAATTAACAAAAACTGGGGTGTGTTTGGTGAAGTGGGGGCTTACTACACTGGAAACCCCTCTGTAAATCTACAACAATATAATCTACAAGCTGTAACAGACTCTCCTGATATTGACCAAGCAATTAGGGATGAAGAGAATAAAATCCGTAACGACAATAAATACGAGTGGTTGCCAGTCGCTAAGCTTGGTGTGAGCTACCACTGGTAAGTTAAATACTCCCGCATAAAAAACGAGCTTCGGCTCGTTTTTTGTTTTTTGAAGATAAAACACTTTTAATTAAAAGCGATAACCTGCTTTGACCCCATAAGCGACAGCATTGTTATTGTTTACCGAAGATAAAGGCCCAAATAAACTGCCTGAACCATTTTGAACTTGCTGAATTTTTGCTTTATTCAGCTTTAAGTATTTCATGCCGGCAGCAATAAATAAATGAGAGTGAATATTATAAAAACCACCTACACCAAAACTATAAAAACCATCTGAAGGACTTAAGGTAGAAGCAGGATTGCCGGTACCGCTGTCTCGTCCTATATCGGTAATCAATGTCCATTTGTCATTCAGTATATGCGCCAGACCTAAAGTTGTGCTCCATTGATCTGTTTGATAATTCACTAAAGGAACAAGTGTAGCGTTACCTGAACTCATCAAGGGAGAAACAATTTTAAAATTCTGCCAATTGACCCAACGCACTGATCCATAAATTAAATTATTGGCTGTTATGCCAGATTGAAACTCAAGGTTGACCGATTGAGGTGTTTCTATAGTCGTGTTTTGGTCGGAAGCTAAATTGAGTAAAGGGATAACTGGAACTGTGCTGACTTGTTCCTGAAAGTGTTGTTTATGTCGAATTTTAGAACGATAAGTCAGTGAGGTTTTAAGGGCATATTCTGGTCGTTGATAACTAACGCCAGTAAGCCAACCACTCGCGGAATCTTTTTTTATCTCCCCCATATAATCAGCCAGTATGCCCATCGATTGACCGGAAATTTTCAAATGCATTTTTAAGCTTTGATAACTTAAGCCGGTATATATGTTCCAAGATTGATTTGGCTGATAGCCGACAAGAGCCGTGAGATTGTTGCTATCCACTTTAAAGCCGACAGCATTGACTAAATCATCCAGACTCGTGGCAACAGGATCTAAAGCGTAACTGACATCTGCACCAAAAGGTTGGTCATAAATCAGACCTGCGGACCAATTGGAATCGAGTTGTAATTTTAAGGCCGCGCTAGATAGATAAAAGTGATTCACAAAATTTTGGGTAGAGGTTTCTGTATATATTGATGGATTATTGGCTTCAGGGCGGTAAGTATTCCCAGAAATATTGGCATCAACAAATGCGGTTGAAAATTCAGCGTAATGGTTTGGTTGTAAAAATGTCGCAATGCTTTGGTTTGAAGTTTCAAGGGCTGCGGAAAATACTTGTGTAGGCAAAAAAATGCACAGAGTTATGCTAAATGCCGTAGCTTTCATAAATAACCCCAAATTAAATAATGACTTCGCTTATATATTTTGTGTGTAGAACCTGATGACACACCATGTAATTGAATTTTTTTATTCAGTGGGTGTACTTTATGTCGTTTTATTTAGAATGAGCAAGCCTAATTTTAAGATTATTTATACTTTAATTTTTGAATGGATAAATTTTTTATATTGCTGATCAGTAAAACGATAGAAACGGTGAGTTAAAATTAAAAAAGGGATATTGTGATATCCCCAATCTAAATAATTATGTGATTTTTTAATCTTCTGGGTAAGCCACTCGTTTCAGTGCTTTAATGTCTGCTTCTGGTGAGCAGAGTGAAATAAACTCATAACCATAGCCACGGAGCAAATGACCTTTACGTACTGCAATCCAAGTGGTGTTTACGCCAAAAATATCGGTTGGAATCTGCTTTAAACGGTAGTCACGTTCTGCGTCATAAGCCACATTATTGACAATACCGACGCCCATATTCAGTTCAACATAGGTTTTGATGACATCGGCATCAAGCGCTGACATCACAATATCCACATCAATTCCTGCCTCTTCAAAGGCTTTATCAATTTTTGAACGACCTGTGAAACCGCCATGATAAGTAATAAGCGGATATTGCGCCAAGTCTTCTAAACTAATATCTGTTTTGTTCGCCAGTGGATGGTTTTGTGGCGTGATAATGCTGTGTTGCCAAGTATAAAAAGGCACACTTGCAAGATTATCTTCAGTGGTTAAAGATTCGGTTGCAATACCGATATCGGCTTCGCCTTGAAGCAACATTTCCGTAATTTCAACCGGACTGGCCTGTTGCAGAATCAAATGTACTTTTGGAAATTCTTTTTTAAATTGGTTCACGATTGGCGGTAACACATAACGCGCTTGCGTATGTGTGGTTGCAATGGTGAGCGTGCCTTCATCGACGCGGTTAAAGTCATCTGCAAGACGTTTAATATTGTCTGCATCGACCAGCATACGTTCTACGATCCCCAGTAAAGACTGGCCCGGTTCAGTTAAACCCAATAAACGTTTACCTTTGCGGATAAACAGTTGTACACCCAGTTCATCTTCTAAATCTTTAATGTGTTTACTCACACCCGATTGGGATGTGTAAAGTGCTGCTGAAGCTTCAGTTAAATTAAAGTTTTGTCTAACGGTTTCTCGAATAATTCTTAATTGTTGGAAATTCATAATTCTTTGTACCTTAAAAGGGGATGGGGCTGTTTTTGCCCCATCTATTTGTTCTTAAGCGACGTCATTGGCAAATAAATGCAATGCAGTTGGGCTTAACCACACAGTTTGATTCGGTTTAAATTGATGTAATTTCGCTTCTTCAGAGCTAAGCGAAATTTCAATCAAATTGCCTTGACGATCCTGAAGTTCTGCAAGCACTTTACCTGCAATCCAGATTTCACGTAAGAAAGTGGCTTGAATGGCATTTTCTTGCGGAGTGGCATGAATGCTTAGTTCGTTTGGACGCGCAAAGGCAACAATTTCACCTTGTGGGGCATCTTTCACTTGTGGCAATTGAATGCGGTCTTCACCAAGATGAATGATGCCTTGCTGATTTTGACCTTCGAAACGATTGGCCTGACCCAGGAAGTCGAAAACAAACGGTGTTGCCGGTTTTTCATAAACTTCACGTGGTGAACCAATCTGCTCTACATTACCTTTGTTCATCACGATAATTTGATCTGCCACTTCTAAGGCTTCTTCCTGATCGTGGGTTACAAAGATTGATGTAATGTGCAATTCATCGTGCAAGGTGCGTAACCAGCGGCGCAGTTCTTTACGTACTTTGGCATCGAGTGCACCAAACGGTTCATCCAGCAACAGCACGCGAGGCTCAACAGCGAGTGCACGCGCCAATGCAATACGTTGACGTTGACCACCCGATAACTGTGCAGGGAAACGATCGGCCAAGAAACCCAATTGAACTAAATCCAGTAAACGGGTGACACGTTTTTTGATTTCCGCTTCAGAAGGACGTGTTGAGCGCGGACGAACACGTAAACCGAAAGCAATATTGTCAAATACAGTCATATGACGGAACAGGGCATAGTGCTGGAATACAAAACCGACTTGACGTTCACGAACATGCACATCAGTTGCATCTTCACCTTCCAGAATCACTTGACCACCATCAGCCGATTCTAAGCCAGCGATGATACGCAGCAGGGTGGTTTTACCGCAGCCTGATGGACCGAGTAATGCCACCAGCTGACCATCTGGAAAATCCAGTGAGATGTTTTTAAGTGCATGGAATGCACCAAAGTGTTTTTCAATATTTTTAACTTGAATACTCATGATGTCATTCCTTAAGAAACTTGTGAATCTTCATTACGTTTGTTTTGCTTTTCTTGGCGTATTTCAACCCATGTTTTTAAAATCAGGGTCACAATGGCAAGTAAAGCCAACAGCGAGGACACCGCAAACGCAGCACTAAAGGTATATTCGTTGTAAAGAATTTCGACGTGTAACGGTAAAGTATTGGTTTCACCACGAATGTGACCCGACACCACCGATACTGCACCGAATTCACCCATCGCACGGGCATTACACAAAATCACACCGTAAATCAGACCCCATTTAATATTTGGTAAGGTCACTTTACAGAAGGTTTTCCAGCCTGAAGCACCGAGTACAATCGCGGCTTCTTCTTCTTCAGTGCCTTGCGCTTCCATTAACGGAATCAATTCACGAGCCACAAAAGGAACGGTAATAAAGATGGTTGCAAGCACAATTGCAGGCACGGCATACAACACTTTGATGTCGTGATCCATTAGCCAGTTGCCCATCCAGCCTTGAGTACCAAAAATCAGTACCAGCATCATACCTGCGATAACAGGCGATACAGAGAAGGGGATGTCAATAATGGTGGTTAAAATGGATTTACCACGGAAGTTGAATTTCGCAACAGACCAGGCCGCAGCAACACCAAACACCACGTTTAATGGCACGGCAATGGCGGCGGTCAATAAAGTCAGTTTTACTGCAGATAAAGTATCTGGATTGATCAAAGCTTGGAAATAAACCGCAACCCCTTGTTTAAAGGCTTCAACAAAGACCAGAATTAAAGGCAGAATCAGGCAGCTTAAGAAAAAGATCAGCGCAATCGTAATCAGAAGATTACGTACCCAGGTCGGTTCACGGGTTGCATCACGAGATTGCAGTTTTTCCGCTAAAGCATTGCTATTGGTGATTAAGCTCATGGTGCAGTTCTCCCTGTACGGCGGCTTGCCCACGCTTGTAGCAAGTTAATCAGGAATAAGATCGCAAAAGAAATTAACAGCATCACCACCGCAATCGTGGTTGCACCTGCGTAATCATATTCTTCTAAACGAGAAATAATCATCAGTGGCGCAATTTCAGTTTCATAGGGCTGGTTACCTGCAATAAAGATGACTGAACCATATTCACCTACACCGCGTGCAAATGCCAATGCAAAACCAGTCAGTAGCGCGGGGAACAGAATCGGCAAAATGATTTTGGTGATAATCTGAAAACGGTTGGCACCGAGTGCTGATGCCGCTTCTTCCAGTTCGGTTTCCAGGTCACTTAAAACAGGTTGTACCGTACGAACCACAAAAGGTAAGCCAATAAAAATCAACGCAAGCGTGATCCCGATCGGGGTGTAGGCCACTTTAATGCCAATTGGTTCTAGGTACTGTCCAATCCAACCTGTAGGTGCATATAAAGAAGTCAGTGCAATGCCTGCGACCGCTGTTGGCAAGGCAAAGGGTAAATCCACTAAAGCATCAATAATTCGTTTGCCAGGAAAGCTATAACGAACCAAGCACCAAGCCAGTAACAAGCCAAATACCACATTGACTAAGGCTGCAATGAGTGCGGCACTAAAACTTAACTGCAAAGATTTTAGGATACGTTCTGAACTTAAAATCTCCCATAAACCGTCCCAGCCAATGCCCAGTGATTTAATAAACACTGCAGATAAAGGAATAAGAACAATTAATGACAAATACGCTAGGGTAAAGCCTAGAGAAAGACCAAATCCTGGCAGCACTCGGGATCGCTGCGACATGATTACTCCTCAAAAGAGAAAATGCTGACCAATAAAGTCAGCAAAAATAAAAATTTAATTCGGCACAAGCATAATTTGCAGACTTTAAATTGCAAATTTAAAATAACACTTGCTCTCATCAGAAAAATTGATATGTTGCAGTACATTTTCTGAAATCAGATAATCATAAATTTCAGGAAATGGACCAAAACCGGAAGCAACATTAATATGTCCGACTTGACCCAGATTAATTGGATTGAGTTTCCATGCTTGCGCCAAGCATTGGGCATCTTCAAAATTTAACCAAGGGTCATTTTCACTAATCAGTAAAGTGGTCGGAACCGCAATTTTTAACTGATGAAAATAACGTTGATAATCTTGCTGGCTATCACGTGAAAAACCGGCTTCACCAAAACGTGCAGGATTCGCCGGTGCAACCAAAATCAAATTTTTAATTTTTTGATTGAGTTCAGGATGCTGAGCGAGTGCTGCAACAGTGGTGAGGCAACCAAAGCTATGCGCCACGATTTGAATATGACCTTGAATCGGGCGAACGGTATTTACAAATTCGCTGATCCAATTTTCAAGTACCGGATTATTCCAATCCTGTTGCTGTACACGAGAGCATGACATGAGTTGTCGTTGTAACCAAGATTGCCAATGCGCAGGTTCACTGCCCCCCACGCCTGGAACAATTACGGTATGAATCATGTCGATGCTCCTTTATCTGTCCAGCACGATTATTTCGCGCTATTTACTTTTACGATTTGGTCAAAGATGCCGCCATTTTCAAAGTGCACTTTTTGAACTTTGTCCCAACCAGAAAATTCCTGCTCAATGGTGACAAGTTTAAGTGGCTTGAATACATTACTGTATTTTGCTAACACTTTTGCGTTACGTGGACGGTAGAAGTTACGTGCTGAAATCTCTTGCCCCAATGGTGAATACAAGAAGTTCAAGTAACCTTGCGCCAAGTATTTGTTGCCTTTTTTCTCAGCATTTTTTTCTAAGATCGCAACAGGTGGCTCAGCCAGAATAGACAGGCTAGGCGTTACGATCTCGAATTTACCGGGCTGTTCACGAAGCGCTAAGTGCGCTTCATTTTCCCAAGCCAGTAATACGTCACCAATGCCGCGCTCAGCAAATGTTGTGGTTGCACCACGTGCACCAGAGTCGAGTACTTTGGTATTTTTATAGATTTTACGAACGAATTCTTGCGCTGTTTTGTTGTTACCACCGGCTTGGTGTTTTGCCCAAGCCCAAGCTGCTAAATAGTTCCAGCGTGCACCACCAGATGTTTTAGGGTTGGGAGTGATAATGCCTACCCCTGGTTTAACCAAGTCGCCCCAGTCTTTTAGAGCTTTCGGGTTGCCTTTACGTACCAAGAATACGATTGTAGATGTATAAGGTGTTGAGTTTTGAGGAAGTTTCTTTTGCCAGTCAGCAGGAAGCAGTTTTGTTTTTTGTTCAATGACATCAATATCAGCAGCAAGAGCAAGTGTTACAACATCAGCATCTAAACCATCAATCACCGCACGCGCTTGTTTACCCGAACCACCGTGAGATTGCTTGAAGTTGATCTTTTGACCGGTGCGGCTTTCCCAGTATTTGCCAAACTGTTTATTGACATCTTCATAAAGTTCACGAGTTGGGTCATAAGAGACATTTAAAAAGTCTTTTGCCAGCGCACTAAAAGATGTTGCAGAGATCACTGCTGCTAAAACCCCTAACTTTAATTTTGCTGAAATGCTCATGCCAACCTCAATATTCTTAACTGTTTTGTAACATGAATGCAGAATAACGCCATTCTTTATGCATAAAAAATAATAAAAAATGAATTTTATATGAATAAAAGAGATAAATTAAACTTATTCTGGATCCAAAGCATTGGCCTTATCAATAAAGCCAATGCTGCTCTTGATCTTCCAGGATTATTTGGTGCTATTTGCTTTCACGATCTGGTCAAAAATGCCGCCATTTTCAAAGTGAGCTTTTTGCACTTTAGTCCAGCCACCGAATTCCTTGTCAATCGTTACCAGTTTCAAAGGTTTGAATACGGGTTTGTATTTTGCCAAGACAGCGGCATTGCGTGGACGATAGAAGTTTTTAGCTGCAACGGTTTGACCTGCAGGTGAATAGAGGTAGTTTAAGTAAGCTTTAGCCACAGTGAGGTTGCCATCTTTCTGTGCATTCTTTTCAACAATTGCTACTGGCGGTTCTGCCAAAATAGACAATGATGGTGTGATGATTTCAAACTTGCCCGGCTGTTCACGAATCGCTAAGTGCGCTTCATTTTCCCAAGCCAGTAATACATCACCAATGCCGCGCTCAGCAAATGTGGTGGTTGCACCACGTGCGCCAGAGTCGAGTACTTTGGTATTTTTGTAGATTTTACGTACAAATTCTTGCGCTTTTGCATCATTGCCGCCTGCTTGGTGTTTCGCCCAAGCCCAAGCTGCTAAATAGTTCCAGCGTGCACCGCCAGACGTTTTAGGATTTGGGGTAATGATGCCGACATCTGGCTTAATCAAATCACCCCAGTCTTTAATGCCTTTCGGGTTACCTTTATGTACTAAAAATACGATGGTTGATGTATATGGTGTAGAGTTATTTGGAAACTTTTTCTGCCAGTCTTTTGGCAGCAGATTTGAGTTTTCTGCAATGGCATCAATGTCTGCAGCCAGTGCTAAAGTCACGACGTCTGCATCCAGGCCATCAATGACTGAACGTGCCTGTTTGCCGGAACCGCCGTGAGATTGTTTGAAGTTGAGCTCTTGACCTGTAGACTTCTTCCAATACGCACCAAACTCTTTATTATAGTTTTCATACAATTCACGGGTTGGATCGTAAGAAACATTTAAAAAGTCTTTTGCAAGCGCACTAAAAGACGTTGCCGAAATAAGTGCTGCTAAAACCCCGATTTTTAATGAGCGCATTTTTGCTATCCTTTACATTTAAATTATTTATGTTTTGTACAAGGCGGAGAATAGCGTTATCTATTAGGGTGAAAAAATAATAAGAAACGAATTTGATATGAATAAAACTGCTATCAATTCAGCGTCGCTATTTTTAAACTAAGTCATCATTCACAGGATGTTTGCATATGCCATGTTTTAAAAATGCACAGGAAATAAACGAAATTTCATTATTGGATCGTGCTTTCCATTATGGTGATGGCTGTTTTACGACTGCGCGGGTTCGGCATGGTAAAATTGAGCTTGAAAACTTGCATATGGCGCGACTGCATTTAAGTTGTGAACGGCTGCTGTTAAAAGCAGATTTAAGCTTGATTCAAAAAAGCTTGGTTTTACTGCAACAACAATTTCTGGAAGTGAATGGCACGCTTAAAATCATCATTAGTCGTGGTGAAGGGCAGCGCGGATACAGCTTGCCTGATCATCCGGCAGATGTATGGGTGTTTTTTTATCCCAAAGTGGTTGATGATTTTCAAGTTGAAAAAATAAAATCGGGTGTACTGCAACAGGTCTTGGGACTGACCATGCCCAGCCTGGTCGGTTTAAAAAGCCTGAATCGTTTGGAACAGGTGTTATTAAAAAATGAGGCCGATGGACGTGGATGGGCTGAAGCACTGGTGACTGATGTGCAAGGCACTGTTGTTGAAGGAGTAAGCAGTAATTGTTTCATTCGATTAAACAATACATGGATTACCCCAGAACTTCGTTATAATGGCGTCCATGGTGTAATGCGGACAGAAATTTTATCTCGTATGCAGCAGCAAGGTATTCATTGCGAACAGCGTTTTATTGATATGGAAGAAATTTCAAAATTTGAAAGCCTGTTTTTCTGTAATGCCTTAAGTCCAATGAAAGTTGTGACTGAACTTAATCAGCAAGCTTTGAATGTTCAAGCCTGTATTGAACTGTTTAATATCCTTCAATTGACTCAGATTCGTTAATATGTCCAGCACAAACAAAAACTCAAAAAAGAAAGCCACAAAAGTATTTCCATTGAAAGGTTTCATCGTTCTATTCATGGGTTTCGTGGTCATGGCTTCAGTCATTTTATGGTCAAGCTTATTTAAGGCTTATCCTGTCGAAGGTGAAAAGCAGCTGCTGGCGATCGGAACAGGTGATACTTATTCAGGCTTTATTAATCGTTTAGCCAAAGAAGATAAAGTCAGTTTCCCGATTATATTAAAGCTTTATCAAAAATTTATCATTCATGACACTATGAAAGCCGGTGTATATGAAGTGCGTCAAGGGATGACGATTCGTCAAGTGATGGATATGCTCGCGAATTCTGAAAATGCACAAATGAATCGCATTCTGGTGATTGAAGGCACGACCTTTAAGCAGTTAATTGAACTTCTCAAGAAAGATGATTTAGTCACCAAAGAAGTGCTGAATCTTCCGCAAGATCAAATGCTGCAAGCATTGAATATTCCGTTTAATCATCCTGAAGGTTTGTTTGCGCCGGATACCTATTTCTTTGCCAAAGGCGAAACAGATAAAAAGATTCTGACAGATTTGTATAACCGTCAAATGAAATCTTTGGACGAAGCATGGGCAAATCGCGCCTCTGACCTACCTTATAAAGATAAATATGAAGCCTTGATTATGGCTTCAATTGTTGAGAAAGAAACCAGTCTCGATCGTGAACTGGAACAGGTCGCTGGTGTGTTTGTACGCCGTTTGAAAATGGGGATGCGTCTGCAAACTGACCCAACCGTGATTTATGGTATGGGAGATAACTATAAAGGCAATATCACCCGTACAGATTTGCGTACACCGACTGCCTATAATACCTATACCAACAGTGGTTTACCGCCAACTCCGATTGCCTTACCAAGTCAAAAAGCAATTGAAGCAGCGATGCATCCAGATGCATCAAACAATATTTATTTTGTGGCAACCGGTAATGGTGGACATAAATTTACGGCAAGTTTGGATGAGCATAATCGTGCAGTGCAGGATTACTTGTCAGTTTTAAAATCGAAGTAGGAGTGATGGATGTTTATTAGTTTTGAAGGCACTGAAGGTGTCGGGAAAACCACACTCATTCGTAAAATTTATGACTATTTGCAACAGCAAGGCCAGCAAGTGGTACTTACGCGCGAGCCGGGTGGTACCCCAATGGCTGAGCAAATCCGTTCGCTGTTGTTGTCGGTTAATCATGAAGAAAGCATGTCGAATGATACTGAATTGCTTTTAATGTATGCAGCACGTGCGCAACATTTACAGCAAGTGATTGTACCTGCATTGACTGCGGGTAAAACCGTACTGTGTGACCGTTTTACCGATGCCAGTTTTGCCTATCAGTGTGCGGGGCGTGGCTTAAGCAAAGAAAAATTGCAGTTATTGAATGCCAATTTTGTCTCACATATGCCGAATATCACCTTCTGGCTAGATGCACCGACTGAGTTGGGGATGTCGCGTGCGCGTGAGCGTGGTGCGCTAGATCGCTTTGAACAGGAGAAAGCCACTTTCTTTGAGAAAGTGCGTTCGGGTTATCAAGAGCTGTGGGAACAACAAGGTGAACGGATTAAGCGTCTAGATGCCACTCAGACATCAGATCAGGTGTTTGAACAGGCAGTAGCTTATCTGAAATAACTTTTTAGATTGAAACAAAGATCAAAAAGATCAGTGCTTAAGGTGAGTTATTCTTTTATATTCAGCATCATCAGGGATGAAGATGAAATATAAATGAAAAGTACCAAGGCCGAGATTATTTCTTTTTTACAGGCTGAATTTCCACAAAGTCTGGAAAAATGCGAAATAGAAACAGTGACTGAAAAAGCTGCATCCATTATTTATCATGTGGGTGCTGCTGATTTAAGACCGGGTGGAACAGTGTCGGGCCCGACCATGATGACCGCTGCTGATTATGCGCTTTATATTGCGATACTAGGCGAGATCGGCATTGTCGCGTTGGCAGTCACCACCAATTTATCCATCAATTTTTTAAGAAAGCCTACCGCAGAACAGGATATTCGTGCGGTTTGTCGATTAATGAAAGTCGGCAAGGCACTGATAGTCGGGGATGTATGGTTATATTCTATTGATTCGGAAGAACCTATTGCGCATGCTGTAAGCACCTATTCCATACCGCCTCAGCGATAAATAAATGTTATGCAGCATTAAAAAAGCCGAACAGAGATGTTCGGCTTTTTATTGTTTTTACCACTTTTAAAAACTAGGCTTCAGCATTGACCAATGGTGTTTCCACTTGAAAGCTAGGTGGAATTAGGATGGTTTTACGCAGTTCAGGTCCAAGCTCAGGATAATCCAGGGTGTAATGCAAACCTCGTGATTCCTTACGCTCCATGGCACAGCGAACTATCATCTCGGAAACCAAGACCAGATTACGCAATTCAATCAGATTTTTGCTGACTTGGTAATCCTGATAATATTCAGTGATTTCTCGTTTTAGCATTTCAATCCGGTGTAAGGCGCGTTCCAAGCGTTTGGTGGTTCGCACAATCCCGACATAGTTCCACATGGTTTGACGCAGTTCATCCCAGTTTTGCAAAATCACTACATCTTCATCCGGATTCATTACCTGAGAATCATCCCAAGCCGGTACATCGGGAGATTTATATTGGGTATTGAATTTACTTTCGATATGTTTTGCCGCACTCATTCCATAGACAAAACATTCTAAAAGTGAGTTACTGGCCATTCGGTTAGCACCATGCAAACCGGTATAAGAGGTTTCACCAATGGCATAGAGTCCTTCAATGTCGGTCTGGCTATTTTCATCGACCATCACTCCGCCACAAGTATAGTGAGCTGCAGGAACTACTGGAATCATGTCCTTGGTAATGTCGATTCCTAATTCAAGTAAACGTGCATAGAGGGTCGGGAAGTGCTCTTTAATAAACGCTTCATCTTTATGGGTAATATCCAGCCAGACATGACGGATACCCAAACGTTTAATTTCATAGTCAATGGCACGTGCCACAATGTCACGTGGTGCCAGTTCAGCACGTTCGTCAAAGCGCAGCATAAAACGTTCACCATCAGGTAAGCGTAAATAAGCGCCTTCGCCACGCATGGCTTCAGTAATTAAAAATGAACGTGCTTGAGGATGATAAAGACAGGTCGGGTGGAACTGGTTAAATTCCATATTGGCAACGCGGCAACCGGCACGATAGGCCATGGCAATACCATCGCCGGTCGCAATATCGGGATTGGAGGTATACAGATAGGCTTTCATTGCCCCGCCACACGCAAGAGCGGTAGAAGGTGCTAAAAAGGTATGTACTTTTTCAGTTTTTTCATCCAGCGCATATAAGCCAAGAGCACGATTGCCTTGATCTTTTAGCCCTAATTTTTGCGAAGTAATTAAATCAATCGCAATATAATTTTCAAAAATAGTGATGTTGTGTTTTTCTTGGGCGCGTTCAACTAACGTGGTTGAAATGGCACGACCGGTTGCATCTGCAGCATGAATAATACGTCGTTGCGAATGCCCGCCTTCACGGGTTAAATGCAGTTGTTCTTGCTCATCTAAGGTGAATTGCACACCATGCTTTAAAAGGAAATCAACCGAAGGTTTGCCACCTTCTACTGTCTGTTTTACCGCCTCAATCTCACATAGTTGTGCGCCTGCAATCATGGTGTCATCAATGTGCTGTTCAATTGAGTCGGTTTCATCCAGAACAGCTGCGACACCGCCTTGCGCATAAAAAGTGCTGGCATCTGTCAAGGTCGATTTTGCCAAAACTGCAATATTGAAATGATCGGGTAGCGATAAAGCCAGACTTAAACCTGCACCGCCACTTCCCACAATGATCACATCAAAATGATGCGTTGTGTTTAAATTAGACATGTCAATCAGCTAATTCGAAAAAAAGTTCGCTAATGACACCGCTTTTTTGATCAAAAAACAAGAGCAAATATGCTAATGTATGATGAGAAAAAGTAATAAACCAACAAACTTTTAAGAAAACTTTAAGCTGTTGTTTATACAAATATAATCAAACATATTATTACCCAAGATAGACAAAGTTTATGCTAGAAACTGTCTACACATATTTATAATGAAATGGAGCGAATGCTTTATATGAAAAATCGCTATGTACAAAAAGGAATTTATGCTGCGGTATTTACGATAGCTGCAGCGCAAACACAAGCAGCATCCTCAGTAGATTTTTCCAATCTGGTAGAACAAGTTAGCCCGGCAGTTGTGAGTGTAAATGTCGTTAAAAAAATGACAGAGCAAGAATTGCTACAGCAGCAAGTTCCTGAAATATTAAAACGTTTCTTTGGTAATCGGGTGATTATTCCACAGCAACAAGCACCACAAGAAAAAACGGGTTATGGCAGCGCATTCTTTATCAGTAAAGATGGTTACCTTTTAACGAATCATCATGTGGTAGAAGATGCTTCTAAAGTCACGATCATGCTGAGCGATCGCCGTGAAATTGATGCGACTGTTGTCGGAAGTGATGAGCGTACCGATGTTGCGCTTCTAAAAGTCAATGGCTCGAATTTCCCTGAATTACGTACCGGCAATGTCGATCGACTCAGAGTGGGAGAGCCGGTACTGGCTATTGGTTCTCCGTTTGGTTTTGACTATTCTGCATCAGCCGGTATTGTCAGCGCAAAAATGCGCAACATGATGGGAGAAACCTCGGTTCCATTTATTCAAACCGATGTGGCTTTGAATCCCGGGAATTCGGGTGGTCCACTATTTAATCAAGATGGTGAAGTGGTTGGGGTAAACTCACGAATCTTTAGTGGTACTGGCGGATATATGGGTTTGTCATTCTCTATTCCGATTGATGTGGCCATGGATGTGGCAGAGCAGCTGAAAAAGAATGGCAAGGTCACGCGTTCATACTTAGGAATAATGCTGCAGGATATTGATCGTACCCTTGCAGAATCTTATCACCTGTCCAAACCTGAAGGTGCACTGGTGACACAGGTAGCGCCAAATTCACCCGCAGCCAAAGCCGGCTTTAAGTCGGGCGATGTCATCTTGAAATATAATGGTTCACCCATTTCAAGAACTTCTGATTTGTTGAATTATTTAAACCGGACTACGCCTAATCAAGTGATTCAGTTGCAAGTTTTACGCGATGATAAAACCCGCAATATTTCGGCGACTGTGACGACTGCTCCAGATGACACCCCGGCAAAAGTGGAACAAACCGCCCAACAAAAAGGTCCTGTTATAGGCGTTAGCATTCGCAACCTAACCGCTGCTGAACAGGCACAGCTAGATATTAAAGGCGGTATTTTGGTAGAGGAAGTGAAGCGAGGCGGTATTGCTGCACAATCGCGCCTGATTGCAGGCGATATCATTACTCAAATCAATAATAAAACCATTCTGAATAGTGAGGATTTTATTAAATCTGTATCTGACTTGAAAAAAGGTTCAATTGCTCGGGTTTCGATTATTCGTCAAGATCAACGCGCAATTTTGGGAATGCGTATCGAATAAGCTTGATAAATGAACAGCAAAACCACTCTGAAAATGAGTGGTTTTTTTATGTTTTGCAATTTTACTCTATCTTAAAATTACGTAGACTGTGTTTCCTTGAACGAAATTTTTGTAACGAGTACGGGTTTAAAGAATATATGAGCACAGTTTTTGATTTAGAAATGACCGTTCAAGCAGATCATATTGACAGTTTGGGACATGTGAATAATGTGGTGTATATGCAGTGGATACAGGAAGTTGCGACTGCCCATATTGAAGCTTTGGGTTTGGGGCTTAAAGAATACCTTGAATTGAAGCATGCAATGGTGGCGATTGAGCATCATGTGCAATATCGTAAAGCGGCATTTGAAGGCGAAAAAATTATTTTGCGTACCTGGTTGAATGATCTCAATGCACTGTATTCTTTCCGTCAATACGTCTTCTATCGTCCTCACGACCAAAGTATTTTATTTACAGGAAATACCAAATGGGCATGTATCGAAATCGCAACAGGTCGACCAAAACGCATGTCACCGACGTTTACCCAAGCCTATCAACCGATAGCAGCTGAGATTAACCCGCTAGATTTCACCAATATTAATTTAAAAGGTTAATATTGATCCCTACATTCCTGTCGACTACGGCTTAAAAGACCTGATTTAATTATTGTCATAACATTCATATATCAATACTTGAGCGAGGATGGTTTATAGCAAAGTTTTGCAGAAGAAACTGACTATTTTAAAAAGCTCTATGTATTTTTAACTATCTACTGCTTATACTGTGCAACATCTTCGGAATATCCTTTTTTGCACGTCATAAATACTTTGTTTGTTCGAGTATGTGATTGTGTGTTTTGATTTAGAGTAGTTTATGGCAGTTGCTAAAAAGTCAGTTAATATCAACAATATACGAAATTTTTCGATTATTGCACATATCGATCATGGTAAGTCGACGCTTGCAGATCGATTTATTCAAACCTGTGGTGGTCTGCAAGCTCGCGAAATGCAAGCGCAAGTCCTTGACTCTATGGACATTGAGCGCGAACGCGGAATTACCATTAAAGCTGCGTCAGTCACCTTGTATTACACTCATCCAAATGGTCAAGAGTATCAACTTAACTTTATTGATACTCCAGGACACGTTGACTTTTCGTATGAAGTGTCACGCTCGCTAGCAGCCTGTGAAGGTGCTTTATTGGTTGTTGATGCGGCACAGGGTGTTGAAGCACAGTCTGTTGCTAACTGCTATACCGCGATTGAACAAGGTCTTGAAGTTCTTCCTGTTTTAAACAAGATTGATTTACCTCAGGCTGAACCTGAGCGTGTAATTCAAGAAATTGAAGATATTATCGGGATTGAAGCGACAGAAGCACCGACCTGTTCTGCGAAAACAGGTTTAGGTGTTGAAGGTGTTTTAGAAACATTGGTCAATGTGATTCCGCCACCGGTCGGTGATCGTGATGCTGCTTTACAAGCCTTGATTGTCGATTCTTGGTTCGATAACTACTTAGGCGTGGTTTCGCTGGTTCGTGTTAAAGAAGGTCGTATCCGTAAGGGCGATAAAATGCTGGTCAAATCGACTGGTCAAACCCATATCGTGACCTCGGTAGGGATCTTTAACCCTAAACACACTGAAACAGGTGAGTTAGAAGCCGGTGAAGTGGGCTTTGTGATTGCCGGGATTAAAGATATTTTTGGTGCGCCAGTGGGCGATACCATCACTTTAGCGGCTACACCAGATGTTGCTGTATTACCGGGTTTTAAAAAGGTTAAACCGCAGGTCTATGCAGGTTTGTTCCCAATTGATGCCAGCGATTTTGAACCGTTCCGTGAAGCGCTGCATAAATTACAAATTAATGACTCTGCATTGTTCTTCGAACCTGAAAGTTCGGATGCCTTAGGTTTTGGTTTCCGTTGTGGCTTCTTGGGCATGCTACACATGGAAATTGTACAAGAGCGTTTAGAGCGTGAGTACGATTTAGACCTTATCAGCTCTGCACCAACGGTAATTTATGAATCGTTAATGAAAAATGGCGAAACCATTTACATCGACAGTCCATCGAAAATGCCTGATGGTTCAATGGTTGAAGATTTACGTGAACCGATTGCTGAATGTCATATCTTGGTTCCTCAAGAATACTTGGGTAACGTCATGACATTATGTGTTGAACGCCGTGGTGTTCAAAAAGAAATGAAGTTCTTGGGTAAACAAGTGTCATTGACCTTTGAAGTACCTTTGGCTGAAGTGGTGATGGACTTCTTTGATAAATTGAAATCATGTTCACGCGGTTTTGCCTCACTCGATTATAACTTTGTCCGTTTTGAAAGTTCATCATTGGTCAAAGTGGATGTCCTGATTAATGGTGAAAAAGTGGATGCCTTGGCGATGATTGTTCATCGTAATGATGCGCGTCACCGTGGTATTGCACTGGTTGAAAAAATGAAAGAGCTGATTCCACGTCAGATGTTTGATGTCGCGATTCAGGCTGCAATTGGTGCACAAATTATTGCGCGCTCGACTGTAAAAGCCATGCGTAAAAATGTATTGGCTAAATGTTATGGTGGTGACGTTTCACGTAAGAAGAAACTTCTATCCAAGCAAAAAGAAGGTAAGAAACGCATGAAGCAAGTGGGTAGTGTTGAAATCCCGCAAGAAGCGTTCCTGGCTGTATTGAAAGTAGAAAGATAATAAGATTGAGGATATAAGCCCATGGATTTTGATTTTAATTTAATCCTTGTACCAGCCACATTAATATTCTTTTTGGTGTGGTTGTTGGATAAGTTTGTCTTTAAACAAAGACAAACTCTAGGCAAGGATAATGAAAATTTCATTATTACATGGGCTTATGACTTTTGGCCGGTGTTGGCAGTAGTTCTGATCCTGCGTTCATTTTTATATGAGCCTTTTAATATTCCATCAGATTCGATGGTGCCGACATTAGAAACTGGTGATTTTATTCTGGTCAATAAATTCAACTATGGAATACGTTTACCTATCGTAAATACCAAAGTGATTGACGTGGGTGAACCCGAACGTGGTGATGTAATTGTATTCCGTTATCCACCACAACCGACCATTAGTTATATTAAACGTGTTGTGGGTTTGCCAGGTGATCATATTGTTTATGATCATGGTCAGCTTTCAATTAACGGTAATAAGGTCGCTAAAGTTCCAGTTGAATTTAGCCGTGAAAAAGACATTTTAGATACGCCAACCTCGATTTATCATCAAGAAACACTGGGTAAGCACACCTTTAAAATACGTGAGCTTGAGGGTGTAAATGTCGCACGCCAAGCGCCATTTATTAATTATGTTGAAAATGGTAAATACTCGGCTGAAAATGGTTTATATTGGGAAGTCAAAGTTCCACAAGGTCATTACTTCGCGATGGGGGATAATCGCGATCAAAGTGCTGACAGTCGTTTTTGGGGCTTTGTACCGGAAGAAAACCTAACAGGTCGTGCATTCTATATCTGGATGCATAAAGAGCCTGGTTTTAAATTGCCGTCATTTAATCGTAACGGTAAAATTGATTAAGCATGATTGGAAAAATAACAAATGCGTAAAAATCAACAAGGTGCATCATATATTGGAATTTTGATTGCAATCATTGGTTTTGCTTTTTTGGCAAAAATTGCAATTGCAGTCTGGGGACCGTATTGGGATGATCGAGTTGTAGATGGCCAGATTACAGAGCTAATGCAAAGTAGTCCAGCGAATACAACGCCTGAGAAATTTGCTGAGCAAATGTCACAGCGTTTTGATATGAATGGGATTCGTGATATCAATTTTAAAGATATTGCACAGGTTACCAATATCGATGGTCTGCAAGTGAAAAAAGATTATGAGATAAGAAAGCCATTCTTACTCAATATAGATTTAGTGTTAAAGTTCGAGAAAAGTTTTGATCAAAGGTCAGTCCAAACTAAGTGATATGCACTTGGTCAGCCGTATCGGTTATCAGTTCAAACAGCCTGAATTATTGCAGCTTGCACTGACACATCGGTCGGTGAGTCATAAATCTAACTACGAGCGTCTAGAGTTTTTAGGCGATTCGTTGTTAGGGATGATCATTGCCCATTATTTGTATCAAGCCTACCCTCGTGAAAATGAAGGGCGTTTAACGCGTATGCGTGCCACATTGGTTCGTCAAGAAGCATTAGGCAAAATTGCAAACGATTTGAAACTTGGTCCGTGTTTAATCTTAAGCACAGGCGAGTTGAAATCGGGTGGACATCATCGAGAATCTATTCTTGCTGATACTGTAGAAGCGATTATTGGTGCAATTTATGTCGACTGCAATGATTTAAAAGTCTTGCAAGAGATCGTACTGAAATGGTACGAGCCATATTTAGACCATATTGAGCCTACAGACCAACTCAAAGATCCCAAATCACGCTTACAGGAATATTTACAGGCTCGTAAAAAGCCTCTCCCTATTTACGATGTTGTGGATATTCAAGGTGATGCCCCGAATCAGCATTTCAAAGTGGAATGTATTATCGACGGTTTGCCTGTATTGTATGGTGAAGGATCCAGCCGTCGCTTTGCTGAGCAAGCAGTAGCGGCAGATATTTTAAAACAATTGGAGCAGTAATCTGCATGACTACACATTCTGATCACATCGATGCTGATCACGAGCCGCAAAGCAACGGCAACGACCTGATTAATGATTTTTTCAGTTCACAAGGCACAACTATTCCTGCAGATTTTAAAAGTGGATTTGTAGCCATTGTGGGACGTCCAAACGTGGGTAAATCTACGTTAATGAACCATATTTTAGGTCAAAAACTTTCTATTACTTCACGTAAGCCGCAAACGACCCGTCACAAGATTGTCGGTATTGATACACGTGAAAAGTCTCAGGCAGTCTTTGTGGACACGCCAGGGATGCACAAAAAAGAAGTCCGTGCCATCAATAAAATGATGAACCGTGCGGCATCTTCTGCACTACGTGATGTGAACTTGGTGCTATTTGTTGTCGATGCTCAAAAGTGGACTCAAAACGATGAACTGGTTTTAGAAAAACTTAAAAATGCAGAAATGCCCGTTATTCTAGTGATCAATAAAATTGACACTTTTGAAAATAAAAACAGTGCCTTACCATTGATTCAAGAGCGAGCGAAGTTGATGAATTTCGCAGAAATTGTTCCTGTTTCAGCTTTGCGTGCCTCAAATCTTGATCATTTGCGTGACACGATTGAAAACTATTTACCGTTTCAGCCACCTTTGTATGCATTGGATCAAATTACTGATCGTTCAGAGCGCTTCCTTGCATCTGAAGTGATTCGTGAAAAGATCATGCGTCAGTTAGGTGAGGAACTGCCGTATGATTTAACAGTACAGATTGAGTCATTCAAGACTGAAGAAGCGACTGTTCATGAAAAAACGGGCCGTCCAAAACCAGCATGTACCTATATCGATGCGACGATTTTTGTTGATCGCCAAGGTCAAAAGGCCATTGTGATTGGTGAAAAAGGTGCCAAACTGAAAAAAATTGGTATGGATGCGCGTGCTGATATGGAAAAAATGTTTGAACAAAAGATCATGCTGACACTTTGGGTTAAAGTGAAAGGTGGTTGGTCTGATGACGAACGCGCATTGAAAAGTTTAGGTTATAGCGATATCTAAACAGTTTTGATAAGCAACTCTTTTGTAGGGAATAGTGATGATCAAAGTATTGGCAGTTGTAGCATGTGTTTTATTTCTGCAAGGCTGTATTCATAAACTTGTCACTGTCCCTGTAAAAGTGGCTTATAAAACCACGAAGGGCGTAGTTAAAGGAACTGCTGCCGTCGTAGGTGCGGTCATTCCTGATGGGGATGATGAAGAAAAAGATTCTAATAAGAAAAAAGACTAGATTTAGTTATTCATGCGAAATGAAATATTGCATGGCTATTTAATCCATCATCGTAAATACCGTGAGCGCAGTCATATCGTGCATTTGTTTACGCAGGAGCATGGTCGTGTTGATGGAATCTTAAGACAAACGCCACCTCCGCAATACCAACCGATTTGCTTACAAGCTTCAGGAAAATCGGATCTTAAAAATTTTACTAAACTAGAAATTGTCAATCAGCCAGTTTTTTTCTTTGGCGATGCCTTCTTTTCTGGCTTTTATTTAAATGAACTTATTCTTCGTTTGTGTCCAGTTGAAGCCGAAATGCCACAAACCTTTGTGCAATATCATCAGACCTTACAACAACTGCAACAATTGGCACAGCACGAAAATCCTCATCTTTTTTTACGGCAAATTTTACGCCAGTTTGAACATGCCTTATTAGAAGAATTGGGCTATGCACTCGACTTTAGTACTGATGCTCAGCAGCATGAGATTCAGGCAACTCAAAATTATCAATTTCAGCTCAATGAAGGTTTTATTCCCACCACACAACAGTCACGCTCAACTTTATCGGGACAGCACATTCTGTCGATGCGTGATTATGAAAAGGGTAGGGATTTTAACCCGGAGCAGTTACAATTGTTGGCTCAACTGTATCGGCAGATGATCACCTCTCTTTTGGGAGACCGACCGCTGAAAAGCCGTCAATTGTGGGTTCAAAATACTCAATCTAAATCTCAATCTTAATTTTTAATCATGGTTAGGAAATTGTTATGGCTGCATTGCTTGGTGTAAATATTGACCATGTGGCGACATTGCGACAGGCGCGCGGAACCACTTATCCAGATCCAGTCAAGGCTGCATTGATTTGTGAACAAGCCGGTGCAGAAGGGATAACCCTGCATTTACGTGAAGACCGTCGCCATATTCAGGATGATGATGTACGTCGTATGCGTCCGTTATTGAAAACGCATATGAACCTGGAAATGGCTGTGACTGCTGAAATGGTTGAATTTGCCAAAGAAATCAAGCCGCATCATGTTTGCTTTGTTCCAGAAAAACGTCAGGAAGTAACCACTGAAGGTGGTCTGGATGTTTTAGGGCATTTTGAAGATGTTAAAGCAGCCACCCAAGCCTTAACTGCGATTGGTTGTGAAGTGTCTTTGTTTATTGATGCCGATATTGCACAAATTGATGCCGCAATTGCTTGTGGTGCGCCGACCATTGAAATTCATACCGGTGCTTATGCAGATGCAAAAACAGTAGAAGCACAACAACATGAACTTGAGCGTATTGTTCAAGGGGTAGAATATGCAGCTTCTAAAGGTTTGTTGGTGAATGCAGGACATGGTTTAAACCTTGAAAATGTCACGCCAATTGCTCAAATTCCACAAATTCATGAACTTAATATTGGTCATTCCATTATTGCCGATGCTGTGTTTGTGGGTTTGGCTCAAGCCGTTCAACAAATGAAAGCTGTCATTAAATCAGCAAGATAAGTTTTTAGAATTATGTCGTTAATAAATTATGATGATCTTATGAAGCCCGTTTTGGGCTTTTTGGGATGTGAAACGCCAAAAGCATGGTTAGATGAAGCCATGAATAACCTCGAGTTACTCATGCAAGATCATGCCAATTGTGAAAAAAAAGCAGCAGGTACGGCCATGAACCTGATGTTTCGCTATACCTTCTTTACCGATTTACAGGTTAAGCTGGCACAGTTGGTGCGTGAAGAAATGTTGCACTATGAACAAGTGCTTGAACTAATGACCAAACGTGGGCAGGAATGGCAATCGATTAGTGCGGGTCGTTATGCAGGTGGATTGCGTAAAGAAGTACGGACGTATGAGCCTGAAGCTTTAATCGACATTATGGTCATTGGTGCTTTTGTTGAAGCACGTTCATGTGAGCGTTTTTATGCGCTCGCACCGCTTGTAGATGAAGACTTGGGTAGATACTACCGCTATCTTCTCAAGTCTGAATCTCGTCACTTTGAGGATTACTTGGCATTAGCACTAGATGTCGCTCAAAACTCCAAGTTAAAAAATCCTAAAGAAGATATTCAGCAGCGTATTGCACACTTTCGTGAAGTTGAAAAAAACCTGATTTTAATTCCAGATGATTTATTCCGCTTTCATAGTGGTGTACCGAGTAAAGCTGCTTAATCTATAGTTTTTGATCTATAATTCTTTAAAAATCCTCTATTTGAATAGGGGATTTTTTATATCTTATTATTTTTAAATTTTAAAACAAAAATGCCAACCTAAATGGATTAGATTGGCATGATTAAATCAGGCTGATTTTTATTTAGACTGAATTAAGCTTCAATGGTTTGTACGGCAATTTTTTTGGCAGGATCAACTTTACGACGTACAGCCGGAACCGGTTCGCCATAGTATTGACGGTCGGCAAAGTAGCTTGAACGAACCATAGGGGCTGCCCAAATATTTTTGAAACCGAGCTTTTGACCATGCGCTGTATAGCGTTCAAATTCTTCCGGTGTTACGAAGCGGTCAATCGGTGCATGCTGCTTGGAAGGCTGTAAATACTGACCGATGGTGATGTAATCCACATCATGCGCGCGAAGATCATCAAGCAGTGCCAGCACTTCTTCTTCAGTTTCACCCAAACCCACCATCAATCCACACTTGGTTGGAACGTCAGGGCAATATTCTTTAAACATTTTAAGCAGGTCTAATGAATGCTGATAGTCAGAACCTGGACGCATCGCTTTATACAAACGTGGCACAGTTTCAATGTTGTGGTTGAATACGTCTGGCGGGCATTCCGTCATAATGCGTAAAGCCACGTCCATACGACCACGGAAATCTGGAACTAGAATTTCAAGTAAGGTTTTTGGGCTTAATTCACGTGCTTCTTTAATGCAGTCTACAAAGTGTTGAGCACCACCATCTCGAAGGTCGTCACGGTCAACAGAGGTGATCACCGCATATTTTAAACCTAAGTTAGCAATGGTTTCTGCCATATGACGGGGTTCATCCGGATCAAGTGCATTTGGACGACCATGTGCAACGTCACAGAACGGGCAGCGACGGGTACAGATATCACCCATAATCATAAAGGTTGCAGTACCGCCACCAAAACATTCCGGCAGGTTAGGGCAAGCCGCTTCTTCACAAACCGTATGTAATTTTTGTGCGCGTAACGTTGTTTTAATCCGTTGAACTTCATCAGGAGCCGCCATTTTGACGCGAATCCAATCCGGTTTGCGTGGCGTTTCAACCGTAGGTACAACTTTTACAGGAATACGAGCGACCTTCTCTGCGCCACGAAGTTTGACACCCTGTTCTGGTTTACGGTTTTCAGACATATTCAACTTTTCCACTGTTTTTGACGGGGGAGATGCGAGACATAATAGCCTGTGTATTATAGCGAACTTAGGCTCAAATAGGGCAAAAACGATATTCATTTAAAAAATGTGGTTATCACTCAATATATGTCAGCTAAATACACCAAATGCATGGGAATTACGTCATAATATAACTCAGATTGATTAAAGATAGATTTTGATTAAAGGAGCGTTGAATGCCACGTAAAAAAGAGGTCGTTAGTGGAACTTTCGTTAAATACGACGCGGTAGTTCTCGGTTCAGGCCCAGCTGGTGAAGGCGCAGCAATGAAACTTGCTAAATCAGGCAAGCGTGTTGCAATTGTTGATATTCGTGAGCAGTTAGGTGGTAACTGTACTCATGTAGGAACTATTCCAAGTAAAGCATTGCGTCAAACGGTATCGAGCATTTTACGTTACCAACGTGACCCAATGTTCCAGAAAGTGGGCGACTGGAAACAGTTCACCATGAAACAAGTATTGCGTAATGCACATAAAGTGATTCAGCAACAGGTTGAAACACACTCGCGTTTTTATGATCGTAATAAAATTGATATTTATCATGGTCGTGCATACATCCAAGATCAAAATACCGCACTGATTTTCAGTGATGACGGGATTAAAGAAACCATTGTTTTCCAGCAATTGGTGATTGCGACAGGTTCGCGTCCATACCGTCCAGCGGCGCTTGATTTTAATCATCCACGTGTATTTGATTCAGATAAAATTTTGGATCTGGATTTTTCAATCCAGAAAATCATCATTTACGGTGCCGGTGTTATTGGTTGTGAATATGCGTCGATCTTCATTGGTCTGGACCATAAAGTTGATTTGATTAATACACAGCACAAATTGTTGAGTTACTTGGATGATGAAATTTCTGATGCCTTGTCTTACCGTTTGCGTGAACAGGGTGTATTGATTCGTCATAACGAACAACTGGATCATCTTGAAACATTTGATGATCATGTGGTGATGTATTTACAAAGTGGTAAGAAAATTAAAGCTGACGCCATTTTGTGGTGTAACGGCCGTTCAGGTAATACTGATGGTTTAGGCCTGGAAAATGTGGGTATTCAACCCAACAGCCGTGGTCAGTTAACCGTAAATGATCAGTACCAGACTGAAGTGGAAAATATCTACGCTGCCGGTGACGTGATTGGCTGGCCATCGCTTGCTTCTGCTGCTTATGACCAAGGTCGTTGCGCAGGTTCAAACATGAGCGGTGAACATGTTGCACCAGTAACGGATATTCCGACAGGTATTTATACCATTCCGGAAATTTCTTCGATTGGTAAGACTGAACAGCAATTGACTGAAGAAAAGATTCCTTACGAAGTAGGGCAAGCGTCTTTCCGTCACTTGGCACGTGCGCAGATTACTGGTGACACTGTCGGTGAGTTGAAGATTCTATTCCATCGTGACACGCTGGAAATTTTGGGTGTCCATTGTTTTGGTAACAATGCTTCAGAAATTATTCACATTGGTCAAGCGGTGATGAATAGTGGTAACAACACGATTAAATATTTTGTTGAAACTACGTTTAACTATCCGACGATGGCGGAAGCGTACCGTGTGGCAACATTGAACGGTATGAACCGTTTATTCTAAGTCTGATTTAAAGTCTTAGATTGAAAAACCCGTAAGTGAAGGCTTGCGGGTTTTTTATGCAGCGCATAAAGCGAAATTTTGACAATTATAAAATGAGCACTGTGAAGTAGAGTTCATCAGGGGATTTCATCAAATCTGCGGACTGTATTTTTTTGCGATCAGCATTTGGGAAATTAACTCATTCCCATTTTCAGGGTTGTTGAATGACAATATTCATAGATTTTTTTAATGTTTTTTGCTCATTTCAGAGAGTAACTCAAGTTGGATTTCTTGTATTTCAGCCAGCCGATCCCACTGATGCATTAACAGATGATCTAATTTTTCATGCAAATGTTGAATTTCCAGCTCAGCTTTTAAGTTAATTTGATAATCATTTTGTGAACGCAATCTATCTTTTGCTTCTTGTCTATTTTGGCTCATCATGATTACCGGTGCTTGAATAGCCGCTATACAGGACAGGATTAAATTTAACAGGATAAAAGGATAAGGATCAGCAGGATGTGAGACCATAACCACCGTATTCACAATAATCCAGATGGCTAAAAAAATACCAAAACAAATCAGAAAGGCCCAACTTCCACCAAAAGACGCAATTTTATCTGCCAGTCTTTCACCAAAAGTCCAGTTTTGGTCGAGTTTGGTTTCAACATTTTTTGTGATGAGTTCATGCTGTTGCATGCTGTTAATCACTTCATACTCAAGATCAGTCACTTCACCTTTTTCAGACTTTAACAATGAATGAACATACTGAATTCGATACTTGGTTAAATCTGCCTGGCAAATATAACTTTGAGGTGACCATTCTGGAAAATCCTGTGAAATTACTTCTGTAATGGCTTTGCGTACTGTACCCATCGGGATGAGACTTTTTAGCGGAAAATGTTTTCCACAAACCAGACATTTATAAGATTCATTTTTTTCACTCATGATCACTCTCTTTTCTAATCATCCTGAAATTATTGGATAAACACTGTCGATTATATCTTAACCATGTTTGGAGTTTTTCACTGCCTATATTGTTGATTTTTTCTATGCTAAATATTGGATTCAGAAAGTTTCTGATCATGTGGCTTAGTTGTTTTTTCAGCAGGAAACAAATTCATCCACAGTTGAACCATCCTCAGTGAACCTTTCATTTTCACCAATTTTTACCGTGATTACCTTTGGACTGGTGATGCTCTAACTCACCATCCTGAATAGTGGTGACAGTTTCAAAACTACGGTATGGATGCATAACCAAGCAACTAGACAACGGAGAGTTAGGGTGCGAAATTTGCTGGAATATTGAATTGAGCAATTTAAATGGTGAAAGGTGCAGAACAAAAAATTTGAACATCTTGAATCTTGGTTATTGTTATTTCAGGATGTTCAAAACTGGGCATTTTTATAATTTTTTTATTGTTTTTATTTAAGTAACCTTTAGAAAGGTCGACCTCCTGCAAGACTGATGCGTTTCAATAAACGGCGTTGATTGGCAGGGAAAGGGCGGCGTGAATGTAGCGTGACTTGATTGTCCCAAAAGACGATGTCGCCTTGTTGCCATTGATGTTCATAACGAAATTCTGGCTTGAGTAGATGTTCGCGTAATGAAGCGATTAATTCACTCCCAGCCTGATCATCATAATTCACCAATTCCACTTCACTTCGTGTATTCAGCCAAAGCGCTTTGCGACCACTTTCCGGATGCGTGCGTATCAAAGGATGTGGGTAAGCATGCCCAATAATCGGTTGATCTTTAAAACGGTATAAAGGACTGCTGCCATAACCATTGCTATCATTATTTTGAACCTGTTGTCGACGAACAAAGGGGTTGTAGGTGATTAGTTGTAATTGATCAATATGCTGTTTGGTTGCCTCATCGAGTGCTTCATAAGCCTTAATGGTATTGAACCATGAGGTTTGACCACCATCTTCTGGAAGTTCTATGGCATAGAGTAATGAACCAAATGAAGGTTGTGGCGTCCATTGATGATCGGCATGCGGTGAAAGTTCACCATGACCAGTGTAATCGCCTTGACCCACGGCATTAGACACAGGAACAACATCGGGTGGAGTGCCGGTATCTGATTGCGTTGCAAGTACTGGATTGTCTGCACTTGGGCGGAAAATAGAGCCAAAATAGCTGCTAAAAGCCAAGTACTGTAAATCATCCAGGCTTTGGTTTTTGAAAATTAAAATCAGGTGTTCAGCCAAGGCTTGTTTCAGCCGGTGGATCGTTTCGCCGGCTTGGGCTTTGCGGGCATCCAAACCAGAAACAACGGCACCTAATGCTTCACCCTGTAAGGGAATAATGCTGATTTCTTTTGGGTTTTGAAATTGTTCTACCTGATGCCAACGCGGTGCATCATGAATGGCTTGGGATAGTTGGGGAAGGCTGGTCATCTTTTTCTCAAATTATTTTGCTGTGAAAAAAATCTAATCAAAAATGACCAAAATGCAAAATCAAAAGAACTGCTAAACTTATGAAATAACAACGAAAAATAATTAAATAAATGATTATTAAGTTTTTAATATAAACAGCAAAAGAAAGCAGTTTTTTTGCTGTTTAAGTGCTGATTTTTAAGCATTAATGTGGACAGAATACCTGATTGAAATATTCAAACAGTTGCGGTGTTTTGAACCACAATAGAATGGCCAGACTGAGCAACCCCACCACTGCTAGGCCAATCAGGATTTTTAAGCCACGTAGAGAATCAGTCATGAATCACAGCCTCCTCATTGACAAAGAAATGCACCAGTACACCCACCAGACTAAGCACGATTGAAAACATCCAAACCATATTGTAGTTGCCCGTCATGTCGTGATTGACACCACCGAGCCATCCGCCAAAAAATGAACCAACTTGATGGGTAAAAAATACCAGACCACTGAGCATGGAGAGGTATTTCACTCCGAACATATTCGCCACAATACCGTTGGTTAGCGGCACAGTAGAGAGCCAGAGTAATCCCATAATCACACCAAAGCCATAAATTGTCCACGTGCTTAAAGGCAGTGCCAAAAAGGTGATAATTGCAATCCCGCGCAAACCGTATAAGCCCATCAATAATTTAGGTTTAGAGTATCTTCCACCGAGCCAGCCTGCACTATATGTACCGACAATATTAAATAAACCAATCAAAGCCAGAAAAATAGTACCGGTGGTGGCATTAAAACCATGATCAATCAGATAGCCGGGTAAATGAATCCCAATAAACACCACTTGAAAACCACAGACAAAAAAGCCCAAAGCTAAGAACCAAAAGGGGATATGGTTTTTGGCAATCATCAGGATTTGTTTAAAGCCTAAAGCGGGTTTATCGATATCTGATGATGTCTGAGGCGCGACATACATCGGTGCTTTTAACATCCATGCCAAAGGAATAATCAGGGCAATCAGAATGGCACTGACCACCAAGGCTGCTGACCATCCAACACTTTGTAAAAGTAGCAGGGTTGAGGGCAACATAATAAATTGCCCAAATGAACCTGCGGCACTGGCGATTCCCATTGCAAGGCTGCGCTTTTCAGGATGCGCGGCACGTCCTACCGCGGAAAGTAATACTGGGAATGAGGTGGCGGATAAGGCGAGTCCCAAGATTAGACCGACACTTAAATTTAGCATTAAACCCGTGGAACTGAAGGCCATGAGCAATAAACCGATGCTGTATAAAGCACCGCCCACTGCAACTACAATTTTACTGCCATACTTGTCCGCAAAAGCACCAGTGATGGGTTGTACTGCACCCCAGATTAAGTTTTGCATCGCAATGGCAAGACTAAAGACATTATGTCCCCAACCAAACTCATGACTCATAGGTACAAGATACAGCCCAAAAGCATGTCTTACCCCTAGGGATAACGCCAGAATCAGCGCACTTCCAATTAACATGTAAATAAGAGGTTTGGAAAAACGGGTATCTGACATAATTCATCCATGCTGCGATTGCGATGTCGCTATGTTATTCGATTTTGAAAAGGGAAACGATTCAATAAAACTTAAACAAAAGATAAAATTAAGTTATAGCAAGTTTTATGAAATCAAAAAAAGACGACATAAAATCGTCTTTTAATGGGGAGAAAACTTAGAAACGCATGCCTACACCTGCATAAGCCAATAAGGGATTAATTTCAATCTCAGCTTTGGATCGGATTAATTCGCCATGAGTTGCATCGGACACGGTAATCGTGGTTTCATTTTTCATATGCGCGTAGGAAACTGAACCGACCGCAAACCATTTGTCATTAAAGTCATAAGTAAAACCTAAGGTGGCAATAGGTGCAATCGCATCGGTTGCTTCCAGGTCCACTTGAGGATTGGCTTTGCTTAGTTTGTCCTCTAGAGAAGCGCCAGCATTACCTTGTTTAATATTGGCAATCATGTGGCCGGCTGCTATTAAATCCTGTTCGGTATGCGGGTTGATTTCCAGTTCATTAAAGTATGCATACATCACGCCTAAACCGACATAAGGGCGGAATTTATTGACACCGGTTTTCCCAAAGTGATATTGGAATTCAAAGGCAGGCGTCCAGGCACGAGCTGTGGCGGCAGCGCCATGGGCTTCTAAATCAGTAATAAAAATATCGTTTTGCAAATCAATATTGAGAAATTCTAAGGGTAAGTTACCAATTTGTGGTGTGGCCACAGCAGAGAAAGGTGCGTAAATTTTGCCTTTACCCTGTAAGTCTACTTTAGGGGGAATACCGGCTTTCATTTCAAAGGAAATATGATCGGTAAAGAAGTAATTGGTCATGATACCCAAGGTCGTGACATCATCTGCCTCCAGACCTGTACCTAGGTTATTCCATTCTTCTAATCCTTGTATTTTTGAACTGCCACTGAGTCCGCTTCCCAACTGACCGCCGGTAAAAAAGCCTAAACCTTTTAAAATGGTGGCAAGCGCAGTCTGGTTGACCTCCGGATTAAGGTTGTTTAAGACGGTGTCGACCTGAATATCACCATTCTTGGAAACCTCACCATTTTTAACTGCCGTATTGACTTGGAAGGGTTGGGCTTTACCTTGCGGCATAACATGTAGCGCGCCGACAGAAACAGAAAAACGTTTAAAACCGTTTCCATCTTGTAAACTAAAATAAGGTGAATCGGCATAGCTTATTGCAGGTACAGCAGCAAGAGACGACATAATACAAAATAACGACTTGTTCATTCAGGGACTCCATGTCCATTTTACGTTTATAAGTTTTTTTCTGGTTTTGATTATATGATTGAAAAATCACCTGAATGTTGCTGAAAAATATAAGTCTGGTTATATTCCTGTAAATAATTAGACGATTTGTTTCAATAAGATAGCTAGATTATCTATTGGTAATAGAAATTTTGTTGCAAACTTGAACAGTTTTAAATGAAGTTAAATATTGGATAATTAAGAAAATATTCATCTATTTTTTAGAATATTTTGAGGGTTTTATTTCTCTTATGATTGTTGAATAATTTGATCATTAATCGGGATGAAATACGTGTTTGAATTTGCAAAAAGCAGTGCATTAAATGATTTAAAAAATCCGATCTCGCACTTAAAGGCATTTTTCCGTACAATATGCCTCAGAAATCCTTGAGTGAATCACATGAGCACCCAAAATACTCCCAAGAAGAAACCATTGGTCAATTTGCCTTTTCCTGTAAAAAAAGAGACTGAGCAAAATACGGATGAAGTGTTAGAGGAATTACGTCCGCGTCCGCAGCGCTATGCTGATCGCACCTGGATGCCGCCTCGTGGCACACGCCGTTCGATGGGTAAGCGTTAAGCTTTCAAAAAAGCCATGGCAAAAACCATGGCTTTTTTATTTGGGCATTACACTTTGCGGGATTAAAGATCACTAAGTATTGGTTTTTTTCTATTGTGCTTAAGATAATAATTTCTTTTGTCCTGATACATGGCCATGTCAGCTCGTTTTAGCATATCTTCCATGCGTTCATCGAGATGATTGGTCGCATAACCAATGGACAGGCTAATCGGTTGATTGGAATAAAATTGGTTATCCACCAATAAAAGTTCTTCCAGGCTTTGCAAACAGTTTTGTAGCGCTGCTTCATCAGCACCCGGCAACAAGATGACAAACTCATCGCCACCAATCCGGCAGGCAGAATACAGGGTTTGCTGAACCACCTGGTTTAATACGTTGCCCATACGTTGTAATAAACTATCACCCGCATCATGACCTAACTGATCATTGAGTTCTTTTAATCCATTCATATCCATAAAAATACAGGACACAGGGCGCTGCCTATTGCGTTGTAACCGATTTAATTCTGTTGTATAAAAAGAACGGTTATACAGCTTGGTCAGCACGTCGTGCTTGCCTAAATATTCCAGATACTTTTCAGCTTTCTTACGCGCGGTGATATCCGTGAGTGCAACCTGAACCATTCCCCAATTATCCAGGTAATCGGGGAAGACCGTAAATTGCAGCAGTACGTGGCGGATGCTGCCATCTAGCGCATAATTCACGGCTTCACGCTGATGATGAATATTGCCATTCCAAAGCTCGATTAATTGCTCTCGAAAGGTTTGAGTCATTTCCTGAGCAAAAACTTTATGCATGTTTTTAAACAAAACCTCTTTATTCGGTGCGCCAAATAATTCCAGTGTTGCCTGATTGACATCAATAATCAAAATCTCTTTGATGCACTCATGCACGAAATCATTATGCACATCTAAAAAAGTGCTGAAGTCTTCAATACCTAAATCACGTAATTGATCTAATTTAATTTTGATCCGGCTAAAATCTTCCACCCAAAGTGAGGTCGGTGAATAAATAAATCGGGCTTCCGCGAGATGTCGGCTTTTTTCTTCAAGACGGCAGGCTTCGGTATAGGAAGTAATATCTTCAGTCGTAATTAACAGCAATGATAAATCGTGTTCATGTTGCGGCAGTACAATGCCTTTGAGCTGGATATCGAGACGTTCACCGGTCAGGGTGTAGTTCACCGCGGAATTGGAAAACTGGGTTTCGCCATTCCATAAGGCCAGCAGTTCCTTAACATGGGTTTTGCTCATGTCTTCTTTAAAGACTAGATCAAGATTTTGATGTAAATGTTCAAAGTCCTTGGCTTGATACAGTTCCAGGGTTTTAGAATTTACTTTTAATAATTTAATTTTTCTTGCACATTCAAGTATTCGGGATTGATCTTGTTGTAGAAAATCTAACAGATCCTGAACACCCTGTTCACGCCACAGGTCAAATTGTTTTTTAACTTCACTATAGTCTTCAAGCCACATTGCAATGGGGGATAGTTCGAAAAAGGGGGAGTCCAGCATTTCCATTCAAGCAGCTCTTATTTTTTATTTAAGTTTAAGAATGCAGTATAGAGTGAAAAAAATAATTTGGAAATAATGTGATAAGTAAAATAATATTTTTGCTTAATGGTGGTTATGTCACGAATTACAATTCAGCATAACTAAAAAAAGCCAATTCAGAAATTGGCTTTTATTCGCTGGAATTAAAAATTAGCGGTTTTTTCTGCGGGCTTTATTTTCAGGTTTAGGTGCAGGAATTTCCCGTTCACCTTGCCACACATCAATAAAATCTTTTTCATTAATATTGTACAGTTCAAGCAAAGCTAAAATCACGCCGCCAAACATCATCGGGCCTTCAGAGTTACTTTGCCATTCAAATATTTTGCCATTTAGAACGTGTAAAATATCTGAAATTTCAAAACTACGATCACGTCCATTGCTATCGGTTGGGTAGATTTGCGTATTTAAAATAATTCTTGCGGCACTCTTTTCATTTTCAGATAAATCCAGACCGGTAACAACGTCATCATCACGGGTTGAAAAAATCACATCATCGTTAAAAACAGTTCTTAAGAAGTGTCGGGTCAGCTTGGGTAAGGCTCTTTCTACAAAAGGACGGAACGAACTTGGGAAAATCACATTATGTGAAATGCCTTTAAACATGGGCGCAATTTCTTCGGTTTTATAGCCTGCAATCCCACAACCAATTGAGGTGATGAAATAGGTCATCTTGGGATGATTTTTGGTATAAATCTTGAAATCATCAATATAGTGCTGAATTTGCGACAAGGGCATTTGTTGCAAATGCTCATTCATGGTCGGAATGGCATAACTTTGACCGGACCAACCGCGACCGACACCTGTCATCGCACCAAAGTGCTCAAGCGCAGTACGTGCAGCTCCACCTGCATGCTGTCCTGCCATATTGCTGCCAAAAACAAACACAGTATCTTCAGGTAAGCTTTTTACAATATTTTCATCGTGATAGTGATATGACATAGGCGAATACAATCGTGATGGTCTTTCATTCATGTTGCAATTGAAATGGCAGATGGTCAAGTGAAAGATCAGGATTTTTAAAATTAGAATAAAAGTTAGCGTCTTTGATAAGGATAAAGATAGTTTTGCAAGAAAAAGAGGCTTTACAAAGATTTTAGCTGATCTGATGTGATTTGATGAAAGCACTGAAATAAGAAGATCAACCTGAACGAAATCTACTGAATTAGCAAAATACAGAAATATAGGGGGTGCTGATGTTGCATGTTGGTTTTTAACCCTCATACTATGAAGGTTATGTCGTTGAAGATGGATACTATGCAGGATAGTCAGCAACCTTTTGAATTAGTGACCAGCTATCAACCCGCTGGTGATCAGCCACAAGCCATTGAAAAACTGGTCAGTGGTATTGAAAAAGGCTATCACGATCAGTTGCTATTAGGGGTAACGGGTTCGGGGAAAACCTATACCATGGCCAATGTGATTGCTCAGACTCAACGTCCAACCATTGTCATGGCGCACAACAAAACCTTGGCTGCACAGCTGTATGGCGAATTTAAGTCATTTTTTCCAAATAATGCGGTTGAATATTTTGTCAGTTATTACGACTACTATCAGCCAGAAGCCTATGTTCCATCTTCCGATACCTTTATCGAAAAAGATTCTGCCATTAATGATCATATTGATCAGATGCGCCTTTCAGCAACACGCGCATTATTAGAACGTCGCGATGCCATTATTGTGGCTTCGGTTTCTGCAATTTATGGTTTGGGTGATCCGAATGCCTATATGAGCATGTTGCTGCATATTGTACAGGGCGATCGAATCAGTCGAGACGACATTATTCGTCGTCTGGTCGAGATGCAATATACCCGTAATGAACTTGAATTCTTACGCGGTACCTATCGTATTCGCGGTGAAATTATGGATATTTTCCCGGCCGAATCGGATCAAGATGCAATTCGTATCGAACTGTTTGATGATGAAGTTGATTCCATCCGCTGGTTTGATCCATTAACCGGGAAAATGGTGCGTAAAGTACCGCGTGTCACGATTTATCCTAAAAGTCATTATGTCACTCCAAAAGACAACTTGCAGCGCGCCATCGGCACCATTCGTGAAGAATTGAAAGAGCGTTTAGTCTTCTTTCGCGAGCATGATAAATTACTTGAAGCTCAACGCATCGAACAGCGTACCCGTTATGATTTGGAAATGATGCAGCAGTTGGGTTATACCAACGGAATTGAAAACTATTCACGGCATTTGTCTGGTCGTCCATCGGGTGAAGCCCCTCCGACCTTATTCGATTATATCCCTGACGATGCTTTACTGATTATTGATGAATCGCATGTGACGGTTCCGCAAATTGGCGCGATGTATAAGGGTGACCGCTCGCGTAAAGAAAATCTGGTCAATTATGGTTTCCGTTTACCGAGTGCACTGGATAACCGCCCGATGCAATTTGAGGAGTGGGAGCGCATTATTCCGACCACGATTTATGTCAGCGCAACCCCGGCAAAATATGAGCTGGAAAAATCCGAGCAAATTGCCGAGCAGGTGGTTCGTCCAACCGGTTTGGTCGATCCTGAAATTGAAATTCGTCCAGTTTTGACCCAAGTCGATGATGTACTTTCAGAAATCAATCTGCGTAAAGATTTGGATGAACGTGTTTTGGTCACCACACTCACCAAGCGTATGGCAGAAGATTTAACTTCATATTTAAAAGAATATGGGGTGAAAGTCGCTTATTTGCATTCAGATATCGATACGGTAGAGCGGGTGAAGATTATTCATGACTTACGTTCTGGTGTGCATGATGTGCTGGTCGGCATTAACCTGTTACGTGAAGGTCTGGACATGCCAGAAGTATCTTTGGTCGCGATTCTGGATGCTGACAAAGAGGGTTTTTTGCGCTCTGAACGCTCACTGATTCAGACCATTGGTCGTGCAGCACGTAATGTAAAAGGTAAAGCGATTCTTTATGCTGACCGCATCACCGATTCCATGCGAAAAGCGATTGATGAAACGGATCGACGTCGTGCTAAACAAATCGAGTTTAATACGCTGCATGGGATTACACCGCGCAGTACAAAACGTCAAAACAATAAAGATATTGATACCGGTGAAGTACTGACTGATGATCAAATTGATGAAAAAATCTCGGATCAAGCACGTGCTTTAAGTGCGGATGACCGTCATATTCTGGCCGATCCTAAGTTGCTGGCCAAGCATATGTCCAAACTGGAAAAAGAGATGTTAAAAGCATCAAAAGAATTGCAGTTTGAACAGGCGGCACGACTGCGTGATGAAATTGTCCGTTTAAAAGCACAGATGCTAAGTTAGCTCGATAAGTAATTTTTTACAGCAAAATCATTACATAACACTACAGTATCACTCAGTTGGAATGGTTATTTTTAAATGGATATTCATTTTTATAAATCTTAAATTTTGACTGGAAAGGTAGCTTTATGACAACGAATGATCTTCCTAAAGCCGGCATTAAACTGGCTAAGATTGCTGTCGGTGGAGTCGTGCTCATTGGCTTGGGTATGGCCACCATGGCTTATGCAAAAAACAAGACCTTACACACTGTTGAAAAAATTGAATTGGATAAATATCTCGGTGTTTGGTATGAAGTTGCCCGTAAGCCAATGTACTTCCAAAATAAGTGTGATCGTGATGTATCTGCTATTTATACCTTAAATGAAAATGGCAATATTGGGGTAGATAACCGTTGCTATACTAAAGATGGACAATTAAATGAGTCTGTCGGTGAGGCGTTTATTCAAAATGCGCCATTTAATACCAAGTTGAAAGTCAGCTTTTTGCCGGAATCTGTTCGCTGGTTACCGGTAGGACGTGGAGATTATTGGGTTCTAAAAATTGACGATGCTTATCAAACGGTATTGGTCGGTGAGCCACGTCGCAGATATCTGTGGGTACTGTCTCGTTCAGCACAACCGAATCAAGCTGTAGTAAAAGAATATCTGGATTATGCCCAATCGATAGGTTATGACATTAGTGATGTGATTCATACTAAACAAACCCAAAAGTAATCTTAAAAGATTGATTGATCAAACCATGCTTCGGCATGGTTTTTTTATTATATGGTCAATTTGAAGGGTGAATGATCAAGTTTTCTGGGTGTGAAATGTTTATAATGCCGACGAGATCAATCCAGAGATGAAAGATGTATAAAGGCGTAGCTTTGTCTGTATTGGCATCGGTCACTTTTGGGGTTTTATATTTCTATACTCAATTCTTAAAACCTTTAGATAGCGAACAGACATTTGCCTGGCGTATGTTAGCCACACTACCATTTCTCACTTTATTTATGTGGTGGAGCGGTGATTTAAAACATATCGCAGAAATATTTAAACGGATTTTTAAGCAACCGACTTTTTTGATCTGGCTGATTGTCAGTTCAGTATTATGTACCACACAGCTTTGGTTGTTCTTGTGGGGACCGATTAATGGGCGTGGTTTGGAAGTCTCTTTGGGCTATTTCTTATTACCGTTGGTGATGGTGCTCATTGGTTGTGTACTTTACAAAGAAAAACTGTCCAAATGGCAAATTGCTGCAGTGATTTTTGCTAGTGTCGGGGTTGGGCATGAGCTATGGCGCATTGGTAGTATTGCTTGGGAAACGGTATATGTTGCCGTTGCCTATCCGATCTATTTCTTTTTAAGACGTGCTTTTAAAACCGACCACTTGGGTGG
The DNA here is from genome assembly GCF_004336635.1 of Acinetobacter sp. ANC 4862. GTDB lineage: Bacteria > Pseudomonadota > Gammaproteobacteria > Pseudomonadales > Moraxellaceae > Acinetobacter. Next base: position 109,039 of record NZ_SJXH01000002.1, on the reverse strand, counting down.
TTTCTGGTGGGATTTATTTTTAATCCTTCCGGTCGCTATTTATTTAGCAACTGTCTATAGTGACTCTTTTGCTTTAATTGGGCAATTTCAGCACTTAATCTGGGCTGTTTTGGGATTAGGCTTTTTAAGTGCTTTGGGACTGGGAAGTTATATTCTGGCAAGTCGTTATTTGCCTTTTGTTATATTTGGATTGTTAAGCTATTTAGAGCCTGTTTTACTGGCTTTTGCATCCATTGCTTTAGGTGAAAGGGTGGAATTGGCAGAATGGTTGACTTATATTCCAATTTGGTTGGCAGTGTTACTTCTGATCGTCGAAGGTTCAATTCATTTGGTCAAGCGACAGCGGAAGCAAAAGTCATTAGCACAAAATCTGGAAAATTATCAAGATCGCTTAAAGTAAACGGTCTCTGCTTTTGAGTTTTGTCTGATAAAGCAACATTTGAACCTAATTTATTATTTTGGTCTGAAATGTGGTGGTCTATAGCTTTCGATATGAAAATCATAAAAATAATTACAACTATTTTGTCAATTTATAATGAATATATAGCAAAATGTGCCAGACAAAATCAGCTTTTGATTCAAACTTCCGGACAATTCCTTTACAATTGCCGGGTTTTGAAATTCATGCCTAGATATACAATTAATTAGAGGACGTATCTGTGAGCAAAGAGACTATCATCGCCCTACATGCAGATCACCAAGGTCGCTGGAAAAACCGTGAAGAAATCGCGGAGCATATGATTGCCTTAATTGGTCAGTTGTATCGTGAAAAAAATATCGTGACTTCGGTATTTGGTCGTTCTTTAGTTAACCGTTCAGTAATCCAGATTTTAAAAGCACACCGTCGTACCCGTGTGATGGATGTTGAACTTTCTGCGGTTAACACTTTCCCCATTCTAGAAGCATTGGCTAAAGTTGAGAAAATTGGTTCTGCTGAAATCGATCTAGGTAAACTTGCGGTTGAATTTAAAGAAAAAGGCGGCGACATCGATGCATTTGTTGCAGATGCTGTTAAATCTTTAGAAGGCAATCCTGCAACTGTTGAACCTAAAGATGTGGTTCTTTACGGTTTCGGTCGTATCGGTCGTATCCTTGCCCGCTTGATCATTGGTCAATCAGGTCTTGGTCGTGGTTTAAGCCTTAAAGCAATCGTTGTTCGTAAATCATCTGATGGTGATTTGGAAAAACGTGCCTCTTTACTTCGTCGTGACTCAATTCACGGTCCATTTGCAGGCACAATTTCTGTAGATGAAGAAAACGAAGCAATCATTGCTAATGGTAACTTCATTAAAGTCATTTACGCTTCAAGCCCAAGCGAAGTGGATTACACAGCTTTTGGTATCAATAACGCTTTGGTGATTGATAACACAGGTAAATGGCGTGATGCTGAAGGTCTTGCTGAACACTTGAAATGCCCAGGTGTTGCGCGTGTTGTATTGACTGCTCCAAGTAAAGGCGAAATGAAAAATGTGGTGTATGGCGTAAACCATACTGACATTTTAGATGAAGACAAAATCATTTCTGCTGCTAGCTGCACAACAAATGCAATTACGCCAGTATTAAAAGTGTTAGATGACAAATACAAAGTGCTTAATGGTCACGTTGAAACTGTTCACTCTTTCACAAATGACCAAAACTTGATCGACAACTACCACAAGGCAGATCGCCGTGGTCGTGCTGCGACTTTGAACATGGTAATTACTGAAACTGGTGCTGCGAAAGCAGTTGCTAAAGCACTTCCTGCACTTAAAGGCAAGTTGACTGGTAACTCGGTACGTGTTCCGACTCCAAACGTATCACTTGCTATTCTTAACTTAACACTTGAGAAAGAAGTTGATCGTGAAGAGGTGAATGAATACATTCGTCAAATCTCAATCAACTCAAGCCTTCAAGGTCAAATTGGTTATACAAATTCTACTGAAGTTGTATCTTCTGACTTTATCGGTTCACGTACTGCAGGTGTATTTGATGCGCAAGCAACAATCACTTCAGGTAATCGTTTAACAGCGTATGTTTGGTACGATAACGAAGTGGGTTATAGCTGCCAGGTATTACGTATTGCTGAACAAATGTGTGGCGTAAGCTATCCAAAAGTTCCTGCTGAAACAAATGCATAATTTGTAAAGTAGTAAAAAAGAGTCTCATTTGAGGCTCTTTTTTTGTTTTCTAAAGTTAAAAATTGAGCTGTTACCTAAGTTTTCTCAATTAAATTAACTCCATTCGCTTTTGAAAAAAATATGATTTTTCTTTCAAATAGTCATTAGGAGACTTTGTGATCTAGATAGAGGCGGTTTTGAGTTTACTTTATGAAATTTGATTCACTCAATCATTTTAAAATAATTACATTTTTTGTTAACCAAGCCTTCTTTTAAGTCTTATGTCTCATAATTTTTATTCTAAAAAAGCGGTAAATTGATGGTTTTATATATGTGAACAACGTATCTTGTTATAGTGGCTTGCTTAAGGTAAGTATATATATAAAAGTAAGTTAAGAATAAAATTGGAGAACATGGATGAGCACCTACGCAACCAGTCATTTACTTGGACAAGTTTTATCTAATCAATGCCCTTCACGTGAAATATTGGAACACTTAACCACCAAATGGTCTGTGTTAGTTTTACGCTGTTTAAGTGATGGTGTGCATCGTTTTAGCGAGTTAAAACAGCGCATAGAAGGGGTGAGTGAAAAAATGCTGGCGCAAACCTTAAAAGTATTGGAAAAAGATGGTTTTCTGATTCGTACGGTTTATCCGGTTGTACCGCCTAAAGTTGAATATCAGCTAACTATTCTGGGTGCGCAGGCAGCTGAAAAAATGACAATACTCATTGGTTGGATTGAACGAAATTTACCTGAAATTTTAGAAAATAAACAACGTGTTGCTAAATAATAGCAGTGAGTCATTTAAATGCTTTATGAGATATCTAAGTGAAGGGGCTTTATTTAAAAGTGTTAACTAATTGCGATAACTTTAAAAATGAAGCTTCACAAAATGAGAAAAATGGCTTTATTTTTAATTAAAATTTTTGAAAACTTAAACTGTAATTTGATATTTCACAAAATGTAAAAATTGAATCCTAGCAGGAGAGGCAATCGATTTAAGTAAATCATTTAAGTGAAAATATTCCTGCATTATTTTTAGTTATTTTTTGAAATTTATAAGCGTGAATTTTAGATTCAAGTTTATTTGAAGGATTAAAATATAAAGTAAGTGAAATTTAACCCAAAAGTAGGTTTACTTAGCTAAGTAGGTGGTTATTTTAAATTTTATGACTGGATCATTGAGCCAAGTCAAGCAATATGACTTCAGTTCAAGCCAAATTCATCTTAACAATACTAAAAATCATGTAATGCTGAATAATACTATTCGAGAAATTTTGTAAAATATGGCAGAATATGCGGTTTTAAAGTATTTAGAGGATTGGCAGCATGCGCTTTGTTGATGAAGCAGTCATTACCGTAGAGGCTGGCGACGGTGGCAATGGCGTAGCCAGTTTTCGCCGTGAAAAATTCGTACCATTTGGTGGTCCAGATGGTGGTGATGGTGGACGTGGCGGTAACATCTATGTTGAAGCCGATAACGACACAAGCACACTTGTAGATTATCGTTATACCCGTAGATTCCGTGCAGAACGCGCCAAGAATGGTCGTGGTGCAAACTGTTCAGGTCGTGGCGGTGAAGACACCATATTAAAAGTTCCAGTAGGAACAACCATTGTAGATACAGAATCAGGCGATATCATCGGCGATTTAGTGGCTGATGGTCAACGTGTGATGGTTGCAGCGGGCGGTGAAGGTGGTTTGGGTAATACTCACTTTAAATCATCGACTAACCGTTCACCACGTAAGTGCACAACAGGTACCAAAGGTGAATACCGTGAAATTCGTTTAGAGCTTAAAGTTCTTGCGGATGTTGGCTTGCTCGGTATGCCGAATGCCGGTAAATCGACCTTTATTCGTGCAGTATCAGCAGCTAAACCTAAAGTTGCAGATTATCCATTTACCACTATGGTTCCAAACCTGGGTGTAGTTGATGCCGACCGTCACCGTTCATTTGTGATGGCCGATATTCCTGGATTGATTGAAGGTGCCTCTGAAGGTGCAGGTCTGGGTATTCGTTTCCTTAAACATTTGGCCCGTACCCGTATTCTGTTGCACATTGTTGATGTACAACCGATTGACGGTTCAGACCCGGTGCACAATGCCAAGGCAATTTTGAATGAGTTGAAAAAATTCTCTCCAACCCTTGCTAAATTGCCAGTCGTGTTAGTGCTGAATAAAGTTGATCAACTCGATCAGGACACCAAAGAAGAATGGTGTAAACATCTTCTGGAAGAAATGAAGTGGGAAGGTCCGGTATTCCAAACTTCTGGCTTAATGTCGGAAGGAACCAAAGAAGTTGTTTATTACCTGATGGATCAAATTGAACAACAACGTGAACGCGAAGTTGAAGATCCTGAATACGCAGCAGAAATGAAAGCATTCCGTGATCAGCTTGAAGCTGAGACACGTGAACAAACCATCGCAGCGAAAGAAGCTTATCGTGAAATGCGTCGTCAACAACGTCTTGCCGGTCTATTGGCGGAAGATGATGATGAAGATGATAACGACGGTGATGATGGCGAAATGGAAGTGTTTTACGTACGTTAAGCTCTTAGGATAGAGTACTGAGGACAAGATGATAGAAGTGGTAGATGGGCAACGTCAGCTCAAGGGTTGTAAACGAATCGTTGTTAAAATCGGATCATCTTTACTCACGGCAAATGGGCAAGGTTTAGATTTGGATGCAATTTCGCATTGGGCGAAACAAATTGCGGATCTACACAATGCAGGACACGAGATCATTCTGGTGTCTTCAGGTGCTGTGGCTGAAGGTATGGTTCGGATGAAATTGTCGAATCGACCCACTGATTTACCGAGTCTTCAGGCATGTGCTGCTATTGGCCAAATGGGCTTGATTCAAACCTGGTCGAGTGTATTAGAAAATCATTCTATTCAAACGGCTCAAGTTTTATTGACTCATGATGACCTGGCAGACCGTCGTCGTTATTTGAACTCTTGCGATGCTTTGCAGCATTTAATTGACTGGCATGTGATTCCTGTTATTAATGAAAATGACACGGTATCGACTGACGAAATTCGCTTTGGTGATAACGACACCTTGGCTGCTATGGTCGCAGGTCAGGTTCATGCAGATTTGTTGATTATTTTAACCGATCAGCAAGGCATGTTTGATTCTGACCCACGTTCTAATCCAAATGCAAAACTGTTCCATACGGTTCGTGCTTTGGATGAAAGTCTGTTTGATATGGCCGGTGGTGGCGGAAAATTTGGTCGTGGCGGTATGTTGACCAAAGTTCGTGCGGCACGCTTGGCAGCGAAATCAGGTTGTCCAACCCTAATCGCCAGTGGCGAAAGCGACAATGTGCTTGCGCGTTTAATGTCTGGTGAGTTGCTTGGAACATTGTTTATTACGGATAATGACCGTATTACTGCACATCAGCAATGGTTGGCTGCGCATCTGCAAACTGCAGGGCGTTTAGTCTTGGACGATGGCGCAGTGAAAGCCATTAAAGAAAACCATCGCAGTTTATTGCCTGTTGGGGTAAGAGCAGTGGAAGGTCATTTTGAACGTGGTGATGTGGTTGAATGTGTCGATTCACATGGTGGTCGTGTTGCTGTGGGGCGTGTCAACTTTAGTTCGCGCTCAGCTGAAATTGTGAAGGGTTTGTCTTCGGATAAAGTTCATCAGGTTTTAGGTGAAGCACGTTCTTTAGAAATGATTCATCGCAATCATATGGCGATATACTAAGAATTTAGGTATTAAAAAATCCCGCTTAAGAGCGGGATTTTTTATGTGTAAATTTTCTAAAATTTAAAAAAGGGAAGTCCTCTTTCTTGCTAACTCAGAATATATTCTGAGGATTCTTATCTTCTAAAAGCAGAAGGAGCTTCCCTTAAGAAAATAAATAATTTTTAGAATAACTGGTCTCTTGTTCAAAAGGAGAAAAAGCTATAAAGCCTTATTTAAACTGAATCGACCCATTGGCGTTCACGGTAATTTTAGATTCACCCGCTGCTACGTCTTGAGCATCGACAGCTTCAGCACCTGAAAATTTCGCCATGTTGGCACGCATCATGACCGGTTGTGGGTACTGACCATTGGTATTCAAATTGAGATTAACCAGGTTATAACCCGATTTATTCCAGGCTTGGCTGAGCATTTGTGCACGTTGCTGAAAGTTTTTTGAAGCCTCTACCATCAGCTCATTCTCAACTTTTTTACGTTGCGCATCTGAAACGTTAAAGTTAATCGATTGAGTCTGGAAGTTTTGTTGAAGTTCGCCGATCAATTGGCTCGCGGCTTTAAAGTCAGTACTTTCAATCTGAATTTCTGCACGACCACGCCATTCTTTCAACTTGCGGCTGTCATTGTCATAAATTGGATAAGTAGTTTGAGAACCAGTTTCTACTTTAACCTGTGGATATTTTCTGGCTAAAGCCATAGCTTGATTCATTAATTTCGTGATTTGTGACGCAAGTTCTGCAGGTTGTTTATTGCTTTTTTCAATGTATAAAACCGCATGCATTTCATCATTTGACACTTGGCGTGCGGCTTCTGCTTGTACATTGACGACGTTGTAATTAAGTTGTTCATTTTGTTGAGCAAAGGCAGTTGCACTGAAAGTAGAGGCTAAAACCAGAGTGGAGAGAGTTAAATAACGCATTTTTTTGACCTATTTTTGTAAGTGAAATTTGAATCTATATTGATGATATTAAAGTGTGTTTATGGTGAATTTTAGTAGAGTTTGTGGTGGGATTGTAAAAACAAGCTCAAAAAATACCCTTTATTTTTATTTATGAAATTTAAGATAAATTATACACTTATAACTTAATTTGAAAGAAGTTTTACTTTATTACACGACTTTACCAATAAAAGCATAAGAAAATGCGGTTTTCTTTCCCCTGTCACAATGTAAGATGATAATTCAACCTCTAGATTAGCTTGATATTTTTTTTGATGAATTAGGACGGATAAAGTGCCGAAAGTTGTTTATTTTTTAGAAAAATTCGGTATCATCCGCCCTCTAGTTATGACAAATAAATTGAAGTCTAACTAGAACTATAAAGCACCGAGTCAAAAGACCGCAAGTCACCCGACTTATTTCTTTTAACCCATATCAGAGATGGTAATTCGATATGAGCGTTTCTTCTGTAAATCCTGCCCCTAAGTCTACTAACGAATACTATTTGACTCGCCAAAGCCAGATGGAATCCAATGTTCGTAGCTATCCACGTAAATTACCGTTAGCGATAGCAAAAGCCTTAGGCTGCTGGGTTACTGATGTTGAAGGTACTGAGTACCTCGATTGTTTAGCTGGGGCAGGGACATTGGCTTTAGGCCATAATCACCCTGCGGTCATCCAAAGTATTCAAGACACTTTAGCAAGTGGCTTGCCATTACATACTTTAGATTTAACAACGCCTTTAAAAGATGCTTTTACTGAAGCACTACTTGAGCAATTACCTGGTGGTAAAGAAGAGTATTGTCTACAGTTCTGTGGTCCGTCTGGTGCAGATGGTACAGAAGCAGCAATTAAATTAGCAAAAACCTATACAGGTCGTAGTACTGTGATCAGCTTCTCTGGTGGCTATCATGGGATGACGCATGGCGCTTTAGCCATGACAGGTAACTTGTCTGCTAAAAATGCGGTAAATGGCTTAATGCCAGGCGTACAGTTTATGCCGTATCCGCATGAATACCGTTGCCCATTGGGTCTTGGCGGTGAAGTAGGTGTAGATGCTTTAACTTACTTCTTTGAAAACTTTATTGAAGATGTAGAAAGTGGTGTAACCAAGCCAGCAGCCGTGATTCTTGAAGCAATTCAAGGTGAAGGTGGTGTGGTTACCGCGCCAACCAAATGGTTGAAGAAAATCCGTGAAGTGACTGAAAAACACAACATCGTACTTATTCTTGATGAAGTTCAAGCCGGTTTCGCACGTTCTGGCAAAATGTTTGCCTTTGAACATGCAGGAATTGAACCTGACGTTGTTGTGATGTCAAAAGCAGTGGGTGGTAGTTTACCGCTTGCAGTACTGGGTATTAAACGTAAGTTTGATGCTTGGCAGCCTGCTGGTCACACAGGAACTTTCCGTGGTAACCAATTGGCGATGGGTACTGGTCTTGCAACGATCAAAACCATTAAAGAACAAAATCTTGCGCAAAATGCACAAGAACGTGGTGACTTCTTACAAGCTGAATTGAAAAAATTAGCAGTTGAATTCCCATGTATCGGTAACGTACGTGGCCGTGGTTTGATGATTGGTGTTGAAATCGTGGATGAACGCCAACAAGCAGATCACATGGGTTCATTACCAGGTGATTCTCAATTGGCTGCTGCGATTCAAGCTGCATGTTTCGACAACAAATTGTTGCTCGAAAAAGGTGGTCGTAACGGTACAGTGATTCGTTTACTTTGCCCACTCATCATCACGCATGACGAATGTGTTGAAGCGATTGCTCGCTTTAAGAAAGCAATTGCTGAAGCGCTTATTGCTACTCGAGGCGCATAATACATGGTAGATTTTGCAGAACACCGTAAAGCGTTATTCTGCAATGATGCAGGTTCCATTGCTGACTATCAGTCAGCAATGGACGAAGCGGTAAAAGCCGTTTCAGCATGGTTGCAAAACGACAAAATGTACACTGGCGGCAGCATTAAAGAGCTACGCAGTGCAATTGCATTTCATCCTTCAAAAGAAGGGATGGGCTTGCACAAATCTCTTGAACGTATGGTTGAGCTTTTCTTAAATAAAAGCTTGAAAGTACATCATCCGAATTCACTTGCGCATTTGCATTGCCCGACCATGGTCGCGAGCCAAATTGCAGAAGTGTTGATTAATGCAACCAACCAGTCTATGGACTCATGGGATCAAAGCCCTGCCGGTTCATTGATGGAAGTTCAGCTCATTGACTGGCTTCGTCAAAAAGTCGGTTATGGTGCAGGTCAGGCAGGTGTATTTACCTCTGGCGGTACGCAATCGAACTTGATGGGTGTACTACTGGCTCGTGATGCATGTATCGCGAAAAACTGGAAAGACGAAAACGGTAATCCGTGGTCTGTTCAGCGTGAGGGTATCCCTGCTGACGCGATGCGTAACGTTAAAGTGATTTGTTCTGAAAATGCGCATTTCTCTGTGCAAAAGAACATGGCGATGATGGGTATGGGCTTCCAGTCTGTAGTGGCTGTTCCTGTGAACGAAAATGCACAGATGGATGTTGTTGCTCTCGAGCAAATCATGGCGAAACTACAAGCAGAAGGCAAAATCGTTGCATGTGTGGTTGCGACTGCAGGTACAACCGATGCCGGTGCTATCGATCCATTAAAAGCGATTCGTGACATCACCAACAAGTATGGCGCGTGGATGCACATCGACGCAGCATGGGGTGGGGCACTGATTCTTTCGAATGAGTTCCGTACAATGCTGGATGGTATCGAGTTGTCTGATTCTGTGACACTTGATTTCCATAAGCATTATTTCCAAACCATTTCTTGTGGCGCGTTCTTGCTCAAAGACGAAGCGAACTACCGTTTCATGCATTATGAAGCTGAGTACTTAAACTCTGCTTATGATGAAGAACATGGCGTTCCAAACTTGGTGTCTAAATCATTACAAACAACCCGTCGTTTTGATGCGTTGAAATTGTGGATGACGGTTGAGGCACTCGGTGAAGAGCTTTATGGTTCCATGATCGATCATGGTGTGAAGTTGACCCGCGAAGTGGCTGACTACATCAATGCAACTGCTGGTTTAGAGATGCTGGTTGATCCACAATTTGCTTCTGTATTGTTCCGTGTGATTCCTGAAGGCTACCCAACAGAATTGCTGGATACACTAAATCAGAACGTTGCAGATGAATTGTTTGCACGTGGTGAAGCAAATATTGGGGTAACTAAAGTGGGTGATGTTCAATCATTGAAGATGACTACACTCAGCCCTATTGCAACTTTAGATAACGTGAAGAATCTTTTACGCTTAGTGCTAGAAGAAGCTGATCGTATCAAAGGTCCAATTCAAGCCGGTACATATAAACCTGCCATCGACTAATCGATGTAGTGGTTTATTGTATTAGAGAAAAGGAGATCAATTGATCTCCTTTTCTTATTGTGGGTGTGATTTTTGGCTCTATTTAAGGAATTCATGCAACGGCACAGTCTCATATTGTAAATAAAATTTTAAATTGAGTTACTTGGATGGTGCCTTGCTTTTCAAGGATGGAAAGTAGCAAAAATCCCTTGTTGCACTGAAAGAACTTCTTTTTGAAATCATTTTAAGATTGATACTCGTAGAAATCTATGCTGCAAAGAGCGGACTAAATCCCATTTCCCTCAGTAGTTTTCGATACATACTCGAACTGCGATCTGCTGGGAAATGCGCTTCTAATGATAAATCTAAAGGTAGATATTCAGGTTTCTGATTTTCAACAATAAGTCGATCTTCCTCAAAAATTTTTAAATTAAACTCGTAAGCATCTTCAACCGGTAAGTCTTTGTCATAATTACGGCAAATCGGTGCAAATAGCCGCGTCGAACGCGCTGTCATTGGAGATGCTGCATTCATAATGACTTGTCGTGCATTGTTGGGAAAATGAATGGTTAAAGTTGCGGTAAAGGGTAAGCTGATTTCAAAATGTCTGAGCCATTTGAAATCTTGCTGACCACGTTGATCTAGTCCAATCGGATAACGTCCAACACCACTGATATAATCTGCAGAAAAGCCATAATCGGTTTCAGTCGTTGTATAGTCTGGAACTTCTACATTATCCGGATCGCCAAAAGTATCTGGATGCACCCAGGCAAAATGAGCCACATCAATAAAGCCTTCGAGCTGTCTTCCTGCAAAGCAGTTAATGTCTACTTGGGGGCAAACCAGTTGCTGGTATTCAGCATCATCCCAAAAGGGCATGATTGGAATATGGGGTTCAGCATTTTTTGCCGCAGTCAGCGAACACCAAATCAAACCATAACGTTCCACTGCAGCATAAGTTTTTAGATTAAAGCGATCTGAAATCTTGTGTTGAGGATGTGCTGGAATACGGTTGCATTGACCCTTACTACCAAATCGTAAACCATGATAACGACAGACTATGCCTTGACCATCATTTTTCCCCAAGCTTAAAGGAACACCCCGGTGAGGGCAGGCATCTTTGGCAACAATTAACTCACCATTCATTTTATAAATCACCAGTGGCATATCCAGCAACATGGTTCCCAACGGCTGATCAGAGATATCACGGGCAAGGGCAATCGGATACCAATGTTGGGCCAATAAATGCCAGTCATGTTCCTGAAATGTCATATGTACGGGTAAATCAGGATTAAAAGTGGCAATATTTTTACTATTCATAACGGAATCTTTTTTTTTCTTGATCTTGAGTTTGAATATAAAACAGCGCCCCATTCTATGAAATTTCAATTAACTTGATCGGTGATTGCAAAAATTAGAACAGTGAGGCAATTTTGAAAATCAAATAAGGGAAATGAACATAAGTCGTCATGGTTTCATTTAGGTAAGGGCTATGGGCAGCAGCAATCGACTAAGGTCAGGGTGTTATTAAAAGAGGTTTTTAAGACTTCTTTTTTGTCAGTAAAAATTTAATCAGACACTCTTTTTAAGTTCAAAAAATAAAATAGATATGAAGTAAATTGACCAAAATGATGAGACACATAAATCAATGCTTGAATAATAAGCAATGATTTTTGATGACAGTAAATGAATTATTACAATTGTAATGCTGCAAAAATAAAAAAATCATCCGATTAAATGTGATGTTATTTATTGATTTATATAAATTTATAATTATAAAAAAAAAGCTTTTCCAATTATCATTAAAACGTCACATAGCTGTAACTTCTTTGTCATATTATAAAATCAAAATGCAGCTATCGAAAAAGTACAAAACTTTATAAAAAAGTAGCGTACTTCAAAATTGCATCTAATGAAGAGAGAAGAGAATGCGCTTAAATCACATCGCACTTGCTTTAGTAGTTTCAGGGGCAGCTGTAGCAACCACAGCAAATGCAGCTCGTGACACCATCCAGATCGCTGGTTCTTCAACTGTTCTACCTTACGCAAGTATTGTAGCAGAAGAATTTGGTAACACTTTTCCACAGTTTAAAACACCTGTTGTAGGTTCTGGTGGTACATCTGGCGGTTTGAAGCAATTCTGTCAAGGCGTGGGTGATAACACCATCGACATCGCCAATGCATCTCGTAAAATTAAAGATTCTGAATTAGCTGCATGTAAAAAAGCAGGCGTGAATCAAGTGATTGAAATTAAAGTGGGTTATGACGGTATTGTATTTGCATCTAATTCAAAGAAAGCGTCTTATAAATTACGCCCACAACATGTATTTGCAGCGCTTGCAGCAGAATTACCTTCAAATGGTAAATTGGTTGCAAACCCGTATACACGTTGGAACCAAATTGATAAAGCACTTCCAAATGAACCAATTACATTGGTAATTCCAGCATCTAACCACGGTACACGTGAAGTGTTCCAAGAAAAAATGGTTGAAGCAGGTTGTGAATCTTACGCATATTTCAAAAATTTAGATAAAGATGCACAGAAGAAAGCATGTTCTACTTTCCGTAAAGACGGCAAAGTGATTGAAATTGCAGGCGACTATACTGAAACACTGGCACGTTTAAAAACTTCTCCAAGTGCGGTAGGTGTATTTGGTCTAGGTTTCTATGATCAAAACCGTGACAAATTACGTGTAGCGACAGTAAACAATGTTGTGCCATCAGAAAAAACGATTCTGAATGGTTCTTACCCAGTATCACGTCCATTGTACTTCTACGTGAAAGGTGAGCACCTTAAATCAATCAAAGGTTTACAACAATATTCTGAATACTTCTTAAGTAAGAAAGTTTCAGGTAAAGGTTCTAAGCTGGAAAAAGCGGGTCTGATTTCAATGTCTGATAAAGAACGCGCAAAAATTCTTGCAGCTTTAAAAGCTGGTAAAGCAGTTAAGTAATTAGAAATGAACGAGCTGGTGCTAGATAATTTCTAGCATCAGCTTTTTTGCATAGACAAGGTTTTTTCAAAGCATGAAAATTGAAAAAATGCCGGAGAATACATGAATCTGCTACTCATAGGTGTGTTATTGGCATTGATTGCCGTAGCCTATCAAATCGGGTTATCTAAAAGCCGTAGCCTGGCAGGTAAGGGAAATAACTCTGCGAAGTTGCACTCTCGACCTGGATATTACGGTGCGTTGGTGGCTTTATGGTGTGGTATCCCTGCTTTTTTAATTTTACTGGTTTGGAATATTGTCGAACCGAATATTTTACGACATGTGATTTTAAATAATATACCTGCAAATATTGCAGCAACATTAGATCAATCTGGCATGGAAGTTGTGATTGACCGTGTTCAGGCCATTGCCTCTGGTTTTGGGGTTAGTGATAAAGCCGCAGCCTATGAAATTGCCGCAGCACAACAGTTATCAAGAATTGAAAACATTAGTTCTTTTGCTAAATTGGCCGTGGTGATCTGTGCCGCTTTAGCGGGTCTGGTTTTGGCAAAAAAACGTGTAGCGCAACAATATCGTGCACGTAACCAGGTCGAAAAAACCATTAATATCGCTTTAGCCTTATGTTCTGGTGTAGCAATTTTAACCACCATCGGTATTGTGATGTCGATGTTTAGTGAAGCTATGCGCTTCTTTAACTTCGTCAGTCCACTTGATTTCTTCTTTGGTACAGAATGGAATCCGGGTTTTAGTACATCAGGAAATGCCGAAGGAAGTTATGGCTTGTTGCCGCTGCTTTGGGGCACGCTGATGGTCAGCGGTATCGCTTTATTAGTCGCAGTGCCAGTCGGTTTGATGATTGCAATCTATTTGGCTGAATATGCATCCTCTGGTTTTCGCTCTTGGGCAAAACCGGCGATTGAAGTTCTAGCCGGCATCCCGACCATCGTTTATGGTGTGTTTGCATTAATGATTATTGGCCCATTCTTTAAAATGCTTGGAGCAAGCATTGGGCTAGAGATTAATGCCACCAGTGCCTTAACCGCAGGTTTCGTGATGGGGATTATGATTATCCCGTTTGTATCTTCGCTTTCAGATGACATTATTACCCAGGTGCCTCGCTCGCTACGTGATGGTTCTTTGGGACTCGGTGCAACCAAGTCGGAAACCATTCGTCAGGTAGTGTTACCTGCAGCCTTGCCGGGCATTATTGGTGCATTTTTACTTGCAGCCTCTCGTGCCATTGGGGAAACCATGATCGTGGTTCTGGCGGCAGGGAATAGTCCATTACTGCATGCCAATCCGTTGGAAGCGATTTCAACCGTGACCATTACTATCGTCAATCAACTTACAGGTGATACCGACTTTGCCAGCCCACAAGCATTGGTGGCATTTGCATTGGGTTTAACCTTGTTTGTGATTACTTTAGGTTTGAACATCGTTGCACTGTATATCGTGCGTAAATATCGCGAGCAATACGAATGAGTACTTCTAATACATCTTCCATGGATCAGGCGCGTGATCCACGCGTTTCTGCTGAATTGCGCGAAAAACGTAAACAAAGAATTAGTAGTTCTTTGGCAAAGCGTCATCGCAAAGAAAAAATGTTCCGCATATTCGGCTTCTCTGCAGTCATTACCGGTCTGTTTTTTGTGGTACTGCTATTCGGAAGTATTCTGGCAAAGGGCTTACCGGCATTTTGGCAAACCAGTATGACGGTTCCGGTCTATTTTGATCCGACTATAATTAATGTGGGCGCGAAGCCTGTCAAAAAAGCAGGTGAATCTCCTGCCCATTTTCAAGAGCGCTTTATCGCTTGGCAAACTGAAATGGGGATGGTTGATTGGGATGCTTTAATCGTGAACGGATTAATTGCAAAAGACCCAAGTATTGCGTCTAAACGCGATGAGCTTGCAAGCCTATATACCAGCTCGGAAGCCTACCGTGTACGTGATATGGTACTTGCAGATCCAGCATTGGTTGGTCAAAAGAAAGATTTAAATATTTTGGCTGATGCCAATGTCGATGTATGGTTAGCAGGAAATATTGATCGTTCATTACCTGATGACCAGCAGCAATTAAGCCCGGAAATTCGCCAGCTCGCCGATGATTTAAAAGCCAAAGGTGTGCTTGAAAATACCTTTAATACCAATATTTTTACCAATCCAGACTCGCGTAGTTCTCCTGCAACTTCTGGTTTGGCCGGCGCATTCATGGGCTCATTGTTCATGATGCTGATCGTGATTTTTATCTCGATTCCAATTGGTGTGGCATCTGCCATTTATCTGGAAGAATTTGCACCGAAAAATTTCATTACCGATGTCGTGGAAGTAAATATCAATAACCTTGCAGCCGTACCATCCATCGTATTTGGTCTGTTGGGTGCTGCTATTTTTATTGGCTGGATGCAGTTACCGATTTCTGCGCCTTTGGTCGGTGGTCTGGTACTCAGTCTGATGACATTGCCGACTGTGATTATCACCACGCGTGCATCGCTTAAAGCTGTACCGCCATCGATTCGTCAGGCGGCATTGGGCTTGGGTGCTTCTCGTGTACAAACGGTATTTCACCATGTATTGCCACTTGCAATACCGGGTATCTTAACCGGTGCGATTATTGGTGTGGCACAAGCCTTAGGTGAAACAGCACCGCTACTCCTGATTGGTATGAGTGCCTTTGTTGCGAGTATTCCGGCTTCACCACTCGATCAATCAACAGCACTACCGGTACAAATTTTCTTATGGCAGGGCAATGAATTACGTAATTTCTTCGAAGGACGTACTGCTGCTGCAATTATTGTCTTACTTGCACTGATGGTGGGCTTAAATAGTCTGGCAATCTGGTTACGTAAGAAATTTGAAGTACGCTGGTAGGAAAGGGCAATATATGAATACTGTAACAGCGATGTCAAAAACAAATTCCTTAGAGCAGGATGAATCCGTGAATCAAGATCAGAAACAATTTACCTCACCCGAAGTAGATAACAAACGTCAAGGCACTTCATTTGTTTCGCAATTTGATACCCATCCTTCGGCTAAAAAAGAAAACCAAACATCCAATGTTAAAATAAGCACTTCGGATGTCCACGTTTACTATGATCAAGCAGAAGCCATTAAAGGTATTGATATCAATATCTACGAAAATGAAGTGATTGCTTTTATTGGTCCATCCGGTTGTGGTAAATCGACTTTTCTACGTACTTTAAACCGTATGAATGACACCATTGATTCGTGTCGCGTGACGGGTAAAGTGATGCTGGATAATCAGGATATCTATGATCCAAACCTGGACGTGGTATTACTTCGTGCTCAAGTCGGCATGGTGTTCCAAAAACCAAATCCTTTCCCGAAATCAATTTTTGATAACGTGGCTTATGGTCCAAAACTTCACGGTTTGGCACGTGACAAATACGATCTTGAAGAAATTGTTGAAAACAGCTTGCACAAAGCTGGTCTTTGGGATGAAGTCAAAGACCGTTTAAACCAACCGGGCACAGGTCTTTCAGGTGGTCAGCAACAGCGTTTATGTATTGCACGTACTATCGCGGTGAGCCCAGAAGTGATTTTGATGGACGAACCATGTTCAGCACTGGATCCAATTGCAACGGCAAAAATCGAAGAACTCATTTCAGAGCTTTCTACGCAATATACCATTGCCATTGTGACGCATTCGATGCAACAGGCTGCGCGTGTTTCTGACCGTACCGCTTACTTCCATCTAGGGGATTTGATTGAAGTGAACTCGACTGAAAAAGTCTTCACTCAGCCAGATCATCAGTTGACTGAAGCTTATATTACTGGTCGTTTTGGTTAATCAAATGACTGTATTGAAAAAGAGCCGAAAGGCTCTTTTTTTTATTGAATCATCAATTTTTTGATCAAATATTTTTGTCTAAAAACGAAATGCAACTTGTTCAACTAGTCATTATTTAATCTTTATTTTTTATTCGATGATTATCTTTAGGCATGTGTTTTTATGCTAAGAAAATGTCTTGCTGTATAAAGTTCTTAAAGGAAAAGAATCTCTGCAATTGGATGATTTATAAAATTCATATTGAATTTTCAATGTTTTGACCTCATGTTAAAGACAACAGAAGATACAATTAGAGAAATCATTTTATATGTTATTCCATAACCCCAAATTACCGGCTGAAATTCGAATCAGCCATTTAAATGCGCGCGTAAATGAACAACGTAAAAAAATTGCGCAAGCCACAGCATCTAAATTTGAACTCTTGCAACTCACTCAACAGCTTTCAAAAGAAGCCAAGTTACGTAAAAAGAATAATCAAAAAATTTATGTACTCGATTTTAAGGGTGATACCGCTGCATCTGCAGTAGAAAGTTTACGTGAAGAAATTACGCTTATTTTAGCGACAGCAAAAGCGGGGCGTGACCGTGTGGTTGTTCGCCTGGAAAGTCCGGGTGGTATGGTGCATGGCTACGGTCTAGCAGCTGCACAACTGGTACGTCTGCGTGATGCCGGTTTTAACCTGACGATTTGCGTCGACAAGGTTGCAGCAAGTGGCGGTTATATGATGGCATGTATTGCCAACGAAATTGTTTCTGCGCCATTTGCCGTTGTGGGTTCAATTGGTGTGGTTGCTCAAGTGCCAAACTTCAACCGTTTATTGAAAGACAAGCATATCGATTTTGAGCTTTATACCGCAGGTGAGTTTAAACGTACCGTAACCATGTTTGGCGAAAATACCGCTGAAGGTAAAGCGAAATTTGAAGAAGAATTGCAACAAACCCATGAGTTGTTCAAGCACTTTGTTGAAAAATACCGCCCACAACTGAATGTTGAAAAAGTCGCAACAGGTGAGCATTGGTATGGAAAAGATGCGCTTGAATTAAACTTGGTCGATAAACTGCAAACCTCAGATGAATATCTGCTGGGTTTATTGGCACAGCATGATGTGTATGTGCTTGATATGCGTCGTAAACCAACTTTAGGTGAAAAGTTGGGCTTGCAAGCTGCACAAATGGCAGATGGTTTGGTGCCTGCAGTGATGAATAAAGTGATGGAAACGTTGTCAAAAGCGAGTGCGAATGTCATTCAACTGCGTGATCCAAAGCTTTAATTTAAAGTGATCTTCTGATTTTAAAATGGCGCTCTAATGAGCGCCATTTTTTTTGACTGTATCTTAATATTCAGCTCAGCTTGAGCTGCTATGCTGCGACTAAAATACAGTCAACCAAGGTTTTTTATGGCTCAGAACACAACAATATCTTCTACAGATTTACTGATTCGATTTTTGCATATCATCATTATTTTGAGCTTTACTGGGGCTTATCTCACGGGGGATGCAGAGGAATGGCATCAAGTACATATGGCATTTGGCTATACACTCGGTATTAGCCTGATCTTAAGAATTTTATGGCAGTTTTTTGCACCTCGACTGGCTCATACTCAGCCTTCAGGGCTAAGCCGACGATTTCATGTGATCAAGCCATTTGTACAGCGCTATTGGGCACAGCCGCAGCAATGGCTTTCCCCATCATTTTTAAAAGCAGCCAGTTCCAACCTGTTTCAGCTGAGCATACTGGGTGTTTTTTGCCTGTTGCCCTTAACTGTGCTGGCAGGATTTTTAACCGACTATACGCAGAGCCACAGTTTAAAAGAAGTGCATGAGCTATTCGCCAATCTGTTTTTAGCGAGTGTCTTGCTACACTTGGCAGCACTGACACTGAATAGTGTTCTGCTTAAAAAATGGCTGGCAAAACGTATGTTTTGGGGGGCAGAATCGCATTCATGGTTCACCCTGTTTACTTTAATTCTGTCACTGGGCGTGTTGGTCGCTTTCTGGTTGTGGTACTTTAGCTAGGCTTTTATACCGACACCAGCACAGGTGAAGCAGACTGTAGCTTGCAGCCCCAAGTGTTGCAAGCAGCATATCCATATGTGCATCCCAGACATCGCCCTGCTGGCCATTGTAGTTTTCCGCATCTTCAGGCGATAAACCAATTGCAATCAGCCATTCAAGCCATTCATAAATTAAACTGGTGGCCATGATAAACTGGACCACCAATAAAAACAGCGTGAAGGGTTTAGCCTCAGGCAGCCATACATGAAACAGTCGCAGTAGCACGGGGTAGAGCAGTACACCACAGGCAAGGTGCACTAAACGGTCATACATATTGCGTGACCAGCCCATCGATTGATTGAGGTCAAAACTGAACAGCTGAATTAGCCATTCGTTATAGGGCACATAGGAATATAGGTAATGTGCTCCCACAATATGAATCAGTAAAAAAATAAGATAGAGCGCAAAACTGTAAAAACTCAGGCCAATTTTCTTTTGGGTAAACAATAAGGCAGCGAGCATAAAGATTGTGCCGAGCTGATGCAGGATATAGGCTTCAAATTCTAAAGGACGAATACTTGCGATCACTATGGCAATGGTTATAAAACCTAAACCAAGCCAGTGTTTTAAGGTGAGTTGGTATTCAATCATCTTATTGTTTTCGACTATAAAGTAGTGGAATTATAATAAAAAAGCGAAGCCGAAGCTTCGCTTTTTCTGACTAAAATTTAATTAGATTTTAGCGATTAACTCTTTAATTTGTTTCGCTTGCTCAGCTGCATTACCTGTATACGTTGCAGGTGTCATCTCAGCCAAACGTGCACGATCCGCCGCAGGAACAGCTTCAAGTTCATTACCATTGACGAAGTTCACCATCATTTCGCGAGTCATTGCTTGACCACGAGTCAGGGCTTTTAATTTTTCGTATGGTTTTTCTACGTTGTAACGACGCATAACGGTTTGAATTGGTTCAGCCAATACTTCTTGAGCATGGTCTAAATCTTCAGCAATACGCGCAGCGTTTAGCTCTAATTTGCCAATACCTTTTAAGCAAGCTTCAAAAGCAATCAAGCTTTGCGCAAAACCAACACCCATGTTACGAAGAACAGTAGAGTCAGTTAAGTCACGTTGCCAGCGAGAAATCGGAAGTTTTTCACCCAAGTGAGCCAATACAGCATTAGCCAAGCCCAAGTTACCTTCAGAGTTTTCGAAGTCAATTGGGTTGACTTTGTGCGGCATAGTCGAAGAACCAACTTCACCTTCTTTCAAACGTTGTTTGAAGAAACCTAAAGAGATATAACCCCAAACGTCACGGTTAAAGTCGATCAAAATCGTGTTAAAACGACGTAATGCATCAAAAAGTTCCGCCATGTAATCATGTGGTTCGATTTGCGTGGTGTACGGGTTGAACGCCAAACCTAAAGATTCAACAAAAGCTTGTGAATGTGCAGGCCAGTTAATGTCTGGATATGCTGAATAATGCGCATTGTAGTTACCTACAGCACCATTGATTTTACCGAGCAATTCAACATGGTTAAATTGTTTGATTTGGCGTGCAAGGCGGTAAGCCACGTTTGCCATTTCTTTACCCAAAGTGGTTGGGCTTGCAGTTTGACCATGCGTACGAGACAACATTGGTTGTTCAGCGTGAGTTTCAGCCAAAGTTGCAATTGCGTCGATAATGCTTTGCATAAAAGCAACCAGAACATCACGACCATTTTTTAACATTAAGGCGTGAGACAAGTTGTTGATGTCTTCAGAAGTACATGCAAAGTGAATGAATTCACCGGCATCTTTCAATTCATCAATGTGGGCAATTTTTTCTTTAAGAAAGTATTCAACCGCTTTCACATCGTGGTTGGTGGTACGTTCAATGTCTTTAATGCGGTTTGCATCATCTTCAGAGAAATCAGCCACAATTGCATCTAGAGCAGCATTAGTTGCTGCTGAAAAAGCAGGAACTTCAGTGATTTCAGGACGGTTTGCAAGCGCTTGTAACCAGCGCACTTCAACGGTCACACGAGCATGGATTAAACCAAACTCAGAGAGGAAAGGACGGAGAGCATCACATTTGCTCGCGTAGCGTCCATCTAATGGAGAAAGTGCGGTTAAAGCGTTCATAGCGATTCCTTAAACTTTGGAATTGAGGGGCCGAATACGTTTCAAAAATGTGTTGCATTGAAAATTAAAACTGAGCAAACAAGGCACGAAATGCAAAGAATAGCGAGACTATTTTTAAACTTCGTAATGCAGTTCGAAATTGTTTTAATTTCAACCCTTCGGGACAAGAGTGTTTTTTATGCTACTTCATTATGCTTTGCTCACTTAGAACAACTAAGTTTTACAAATCATGCCTCGCATCATTAAAAAATATTCATTGTCGCAATCATTTTTGCAGCATATACGATCCCTATGTAAAACAAAGCCCGCGCAGCATCAGTTAAACCACCTGATACTGTAAACGGGCAAGATCTTGAATATCTTGAAGCAGCTTGCGCTTACTGAAAATCATGCCCCATGAACTGCCACCCATTTGGCGCCATAAGTGCGCCAGTTGTAGGCCAGTAAACAGGGAAGCGCGAATACGGTTGGTATGAGAAGTATCTTTAAACGCTTGGGCGTTGCCTTTGACCATAATGCGCGGATTAATTTGTCCTGCAGTTTCGACATAGGTTTGAGCAAGATTGGCAATAATACTGGGATGTAAATAATTATTATCAAAAAATGAAAGTTGCTTTAATATTTTTTGTTGTGACTTTTCAATAATTTCCACAAATTTTGGATTGCTATAAACTTTTTTCTCTAACTGTAATAGCGCCATTGCATAGCTCATCGGCAACTTGGCGCTAGATAATTTAGGTAAACGAGATTTGGGAGATGGGTTGAATGGTTGGTTAATACTATTTTCTAAAGTCTTTAAACCGAGGGAAATATCGGCAAGTTGATTAAAAAAATCTAAGGTTTGGCAGGATTCATTGGCGGTAGGGCGGATATTCAGGCTGGCTTTAATGAGTTGCTCTAGATAGAAGCTACCGCTTTCACCAATACTCTGCTGTCCAGACATGGCGGTCATATGGGTCAGCTGTGTCGATTGAAACACAGCTGCCAACGCCAAAGCACGGTTTTGGCGTACATTCAAAGTTTGAGGCTGTTGAAAGGGTAACTCAGCCATGCCTATCGCTTCCTTTTAAATAAAATCAGGTTTTGGCGCATTGGTATGATGAATCACACCACCACCTAAACAAACTTCATCTGCGTAGAACACTACACTTTGTCCTGGAGTCACCGCACGTTGCGGTTCGTCAAATTCAACGCGTACACCATTTGGCATATCGGCATCTTTATAAATAACACAGTCTTGATCGGGTTGGCGATAACGCGTTTTCGCAGTGCAACGGAAACCAGTCTCTGGAATCTCTTGTTCACCCGCGACCCAGTCAATCGCTTCACTCCAAAGTATAGTACTTTGCATCAGTGGATGCTCATGACCCTGACCAATGACGAGGCGGTTATTTTCAATATCTTTATACAGAACAAACCATGCACCTTCAGATTCGCCTTTAAGACCACCCAAGCCGATGCCGCCACGTTGACCGAGCGTATAGTACATTAAGCCGTGATGTTCACCAACCTCTTTACCGGTATCTAATAGAATTTTTCCAGCTTGGGCAGGTAAATACTGTTTTAAAAAGTCATTAAAACGGCGTTCGCCAATAAAGCAAATGCCGGTTGAATCTTTTTTCTTCGCTGTTGCAAGACCCAGTTCTTCAGCAATACGACGAACTTCCGGTTTTTCAATTTCGCCCACAGGGAACAAAGTCTTGTTAATTTCACGACCATGTACAGCATGTAAGAAATAAGTTTGATCTTTGTTTTGGTCAAAGCCGCGTAATAAAGGCGCGTATTCTTCACCGCGCGAATTGGTCATGGTTTCACCACGACGGCAGTAATGACCAGTAGCAATAAAATCTGCACCCAGATTAATCGCATGGTCTAGAAAGGCACGGAATTTGATTTCTTTATTACATAAGATATCTGGATTCGGTGTGCGACCAGACGCATATTCCGCCAGAAAATGCTCAAAAACACGATCCCAATATTCCATGGCAAAGTTGGCGGTATGCAGTTTGATGCCAATTTTGTCGCAAACGGCTTGCGCATCGGCAAGGTCTTCCATTGCCGTGCAATATTCCGTGCCGTCATCTTCTTCCCAGTTTTTCATGAAAAGTCCTTCAACTTGATATCCTTGTTGAAGAAGAAGTGCTGCAGAAACAGAAGAATCTACACCACCAGACATACCGACGATGACACGTTGTTGCATAGGATTAAGCATCCAAAGTTGAAATTAAGGGAGAATTTTGGTGCTCGTAAATGAGCGATAAAGGGTATTTTTTGCCTGAAAGAGCATCTTCAATGGCTTTAATTACCAAGGGGCTACGCGCACGTGCCGATTCTTTCAGTTCATCCAAAGTCATCCAGACTGCGCCAATGATTCCTGTATCTAATGTTGCATGTTCATCATGCGCAATCGATTTTGCTAAAAAGCAGAAACGGAAATAGGTGCGATCTGGAAACATCGGTGGGGTATAGGTATAAATACCAAGTAGTGATTCAATACTCACTGTATGTCCGGTTTCTTCCATGGTTTCGCGAATGGCAGCATCGATAATGGTTTCGCCACATTCGACATGACCTGCAGGCTGATTGAACACGGTATGTGTTACGCCTTCCGTATGTTCTTCAACAAACAGAAATTTTCCGTCTTTTTCGACGACAGTAGCAACCGTAACGTGAGCAGTCCAAGCGGTCATTGAAAAGCACCAAGGAATAAAATGGCTATTCTACAAAATTTAGGGGGCGGTGGCTATGTTGGGAGGGGATTTCTTTAATCACTCAAGAATTTATTAATTTTAAATAATTAATCCTATAGAGCATTGCTTAAATTGTAAGCATGAAATGCTAGAAATGCTAGAAATGCTAGAAATGCTAGAAATGCTAGAAATGCTAGAAATGCTAGAAATGCTAGAAATGCTAGAAATGCTAGAAATGTTTAAAATGATCTAAGTGAGTCAGTTTAGAAATTAATTTTAGATAAACTGAATTTTATTAATGAGTGCTATTTCATTGAAATGGCTAATTCTTGCCACTCATTAAAGTTAGTACTACTAGGAATATCCCAATTAATCTCTCCTCCTACTTTTAATGCTCGGATACCTAGATTTTCACGAGAAGTAGCAATTTCAAATAGTTCCGATAAGGTATCCCATAGTTCAATTATTACTTTTCGGTCTGCTTGAAGCCCTCTATGTGCTAAGTCATTACGAGTATCACGTGCACGATCTAATATTTTATAAGTATCCCTTGTAATAATTTTAGATAGCCTCAAAAGCTTATGTTTAGCATGAATTGATTTTCGATTTATAGCACCCTTTAGATTAGTATGACATTTTTGTACTCTTAATGGATATTTAAATTTTTGTTTTTTATATATATTTATCCATAAAATCTCTGTGAGTTGCTCTACAACTATCCACAGATTGTTAAGCGCATCGTTATTGTTTTGATTAATTAAAGATGTATAACCATTTATAAGAAAAAAAGGCGTAAATCTAGTAAGAGATTTAATGACATCCTGCCCTTCAAAAAAAGATTTTTCTATATTTCCAAAACTCAAAACTCTAGGGGACATTAGAGGTTCAAGTCGTTCAGTTATAGATGCCCAATTTAATCTTAATCTAGTATGAAGAGATGGAGTATAAGAAAACAGAGTGGTTTTTTCATATAGTGATCCTATCTCCAGTTCATGTGAATGCAAAACTTCAGCGTGTATCCCACCTAATAATAAGGAACATAGGATTTCATTTAATTTGGCAATTCCTTCAGATCTTGTTGAAAAAGAATTGCACTGGGGAATTGCTATTGCTCCATCGTAGCTTACCAATGCATCCAACCCTTCATTAATTCCTAAAGGGAGTATTCCTACTACTTCTGATAATTCCATTCCAACATAAGAATTTTCATTAATTTGTTCTAATGAGAGACTTATTTGTTTTTTGCTATCGTTAACTATTGCTGAATAAGGTCTTAAATGAACCATCCAAGCAGGGTTATATGATGGCACACTAGAAATCGGCTCTATATAGTCAAAAGGAGCATCTGATTTTTCAATCCAATCTCCCCAATACCAAACAGACGTATCAGTTGGTTTATTCTTAATTACGTCTGTTAATGTTTTAGGAATATTACGATTATCTGAGATAAATGGATTGAAATCATCCTCAAATGCGTATATTTGACCTGTTTGAGTATCTTGATAGTGCTTCATGGTTTATCTATTTTAGATTGTAATGTTTATTATCTATATAATTCCCCGCCACCTTCACATAATGCCGTGCTGAATAAGGCAAAAATTCTTTTTCTTTATCTGTAAGCGGACGGACTTTTTGTACCGGACTACCCACATATAAATAACCACTTTCAAGACGTTTTCGTGGTGGAACCAAAGAACCTGCACCAATCATCACATCATCTTCAATCACTACGTCATCTAAAACAATGCTGCTGATGCCAACTAATACACGATTACCAATGGTACAGCCATGTAATTTTACATGATGTCCAATGGTGACATCTTCGCCAATAATTAGCGGTGAGCCTTCAGGCTTGTCGGCTTTTTTATGACTCACATGCAACATCGCATGATCTTGAACATTACTGTTTTTACCAATATGAATATGATTCACATCACCACGAATCACAGCAAAAGGCCACACCGAGACATTTTCAGCCAAAGTCACGTCACCAATCACCATGGACATTTCATCAATGTAGCAAGTGGCATCAATTTTAGGATGGTGATCTAAATAAGGGCGAATATTCTTTTTCATCATGCGTATTCAGTGGTAATGGTATGCAGTCATTATAAAATAAAAAAGCACCCATACCGAAGTAGGAGTGCTTTATCTTTAGTTTAAGACTAAATTAAAACTTTAAATTTAATTAAAACAAGTTACTAAAGAATTGTTTGATATGGTCAATCATTTTTGCAAAGAAACCTGCTTCTTCAACGTCTTGAAGTGCAACAAGTGGTTTTTCTGAAATGACTTTACCATTAATGCTGGCTACATATTTACCAACCACTTGACCTTTTTTAAGCGGTGCAGTGAGTTTAGGTTGAACAACCAGTTGGGTTTTGATCGCGTTAGCCTGACCTTTCTGCATGGTAACGTTGAAGTTTTCAGCTAAGCCAATTTGAACGTCATTGCTTTTACCATACCAAACTTTCGCTTTAGCCAAGACCTGATTCGCAGGTTGAACTTTAACGGTTTCAAAGTTTGCATAACCCCAAGCCAAAATTTCACGTGTTTGAGATGCACGCTCGTTCATGCTTGGCGCACCAAAAATCACTGAGATTAAACGCAGTGGACCACGTTTGGCAGAAGTCGTTAAACAGTAACCTGCTTCTTCAGTATGACCCGTTTTTAAACCGTCTACACTTGGGTCGGTATAAAGCAAGGCATTACGGTTGCCTTGTTTAATGCCGTTAAAGGTAAATTCTTTTTCAGAGTAGATTGGGTAATATTTTGAGCTGTCATGAATGATATGTTGTGCAAGTGTCGCCATATCTTTTGCAGTCGAGTAGTGACCTTCAGCAGGCATACCAGTTGCATTGATAAAGCTGGTATTGGTCATGCCGATACGTTTTGCTTCCTCATTCATCATGTGAGCAAAAGTGCCTTCATTACCAGCAATATGTTCTGCCATGGCTTTAGAAGCATCATTACCTGACTGGATGATAATCCCGCGGAGCATTTCCAATGCTGTTGCAGTACCGTTCAGCGGTACATACATACATGATTCCGTGCTACTACCACGACACCATGCCGATTCGTTCATACGAACTTTTTCATTTTCCGTTAGATCACCACTCAACAACTTCTGTTCGATGATGTAACTGGTCATCATCTTGGTCATTGAAGCAGGGGCTAATTTTTCATTTTCATTTTTTGCTGCGAGGATTTGCCCCGTCTCATAGTCCATCAAAACATAAGATTTATTATTGAGTTCTGGTGGTGCAGATAAGACAGTTGCTGCGTATGTGAAACTCGGTAAAAGTAATAATGCAGCAAGGGCGCTTTTTCTGGTCATTCTAGGTGGTTCCAATACGTGAATAAGGCACAAAGAGCCTAGCATTCTAGGATAAAGCTAGGCCGACTTCTATGGGGAAATCGGCTTATTTCAAAAGTATTGTAACCAATTTGTGTTAATTGTTATAAGTCGTCAGTTCTTGGCAAATTTCTTTGTTTTTTGAGTCGCCGGCTTTTTTCGCATCACTGCGTGCTTCAGCTAAAATGGATTTAAATTTTTTCTCTTTACTCAGTTTGGATAAAGCTGAAACTGCATCTTTTTCCTGAGGTAAATATTCCTGCGCAAGTTTGGAATATCCTCTCGAAAACTGCGCATCATCTTTCACCAGACTTGGGCAGACTTCTGACAGCACATAAATAGCTGCAAGTTCTTGTTGGGTCACTTTTTGAATCGGTGTGACTTCAATATTTTCATCTTGTTGTTTCGCTGCGTGGGTCACTGAAAGTGACATTACAGCAGTGGTCAATAGACCCAAAGAAAGAGATTTGAACATGGATGATTTCATTTAAGCAGACCTAAATTATTTAAAAATATAACAATATAAATAAGCTTAACGATATTTTTAGTAATTGTAAGTACACAAATGTATTGAAGCTGTTGAAAATTGAAGAATCAATGAATGAAATTTGACTTATATTTATTTTATAAAAAATAGGGCATGAAGCTGGATAATCTGCATGCCCATTTATAGAATGCTCGACAAATTGAGTATTCTAGATAGATGATCTGTTGTGAATTATGCGTCGTAATTGACCACGTCATTACAAACTGATTTTTGTTCATCTTTACTGGTTTCTTTTGCAGCTTGACGCGCTTCATCAAGAACAGACTTATATTCTGTATCTGCTTGAATTTTATCGTAAGTCATCGATTTATCTGAATAGTCTTGCAGGTAAGACTGAATGAGCTGATGAATATTGTGATCAAATTTTGCATTTTTACCAACAATTGCAGGGCATACTTCAGCCATAACTTGAGTCGAAGCAATGTCTTCTTTAACAATAGTATTGGCTTCTGCTTGAGTTAAGCCTTCATCGGCTAAAACAGCTTGTGAGAGTAACGCTGCAAAACCTAAACCCAAGAAGCTACGAAATGAGATCGTTGTAATCATTTTTTAGTCACACATTTTGAATGGATGTCGAGGGTTAAATATATATAATTCTTTATCTTATTCAATCAAATGTTCTGACCAGTCATTTTTCAAACCGTTACGAGATTTTTAAGTGAATATATTAATTGCCAATGATGATGGTGTTTTTGCTCCCGGTATTCAAGCGCTTGCGCATGCTTTAGCGCCTTTGGGGCGCGTTGTTATTGTTGCACCTGAAAGCGAGCGTAGTGGTTTCTCCAGTGCCTTGACTTTAGATCGACCTTTACGTCCCATTCAAATTTCACCCGATGTTTGGGCGGTGAATGGTACACCGGCAGATTGTGTGTATCTGTCTATGAATGGTCTATTTGATTTTGAATTTGATCTGGTGGTCAGTGGTATTAATAGTGGTGCCAATTTAGGCGATGATGTTCTGTATTCGGGAACCGTTGGTGCCGCTTTTGAAGGGCGTCTAATGAAACAACCTGCAATTGCAGTCTCTATGGCAGGGCAAAATGTTCGTTCTTACGAGCACCCGAAAGATTATGCTGTCGCTGCACAATGGGTGCATGATTTTATTGCGTCTGGTTTGCCTGTTTTACCTCCGCGTCACATCTTTAATGTCAATATTCCGGATGTACCAGAATTACAAGGTTCAAAAATTACCTATCAGGGTAGACGCAGTCAATCCAAACCCATCACCAGTCATGTAGACCCGCGGGGTCGTCAAGTCTATTGGATTGGTCTTTCTGGCGAGGCAGTCGCGGAGCCTAAAAAAGGCCTGACTGAAATAGACTCGGATTTTTTTGCCGTAGCAAATGGCTATGTCAGCATCACGCCGATTCAAATGGATGCTACAAATTATGACATTTTAAGCACATTGCATGCACAGTTTTCCAAATAGTTGCAAGTAGTGTTATAACTTTGTGAAAATGTAGAATTGAAATAATTTTTTATATATTTTTTTGCTAATCTTGGCGCAAATCAATAAATACATTTGTATGTAGAGAGGAAGATTAATGCACGTGGTGTCACAATATCGCTTATTTGCTGTGCCTTCAGCCTTGCTGAAAACCATTGTATTGTCTACAGCTGTTATTTCCACTGTCATTTTGAGTGGCTGTGCTTCAAAACCACAAATTCATAATGCCACCCGTTATGCAGCTGCACCAGACTACTATACCGTTCGATCTGGAGATACTTTAAGTGGGATTGCTGCACGTTATGGTCTAGCTTATACCAGCGTTGCTGATATGAATGACATAACGCCGCCGTATCGCATTTATGTTGGACAGTCTTTACGTTTAAAAGATTCTGGTTCACGTCGTACCACCACGACGCAAGCGGTGACACAAGCTGCACCGATCCAACGTCAAACCGTTCAACTTCCAACTACTCCAGCGAAAACCACTGCACCAGTTGTAGCCAATGTTCCAACTGCACCTGTGGCATCCTCTAAAGCATCTGCGTTACGTTGGGTCAAACCAAGTAATGGTGCAGTGCTGCAAAACTTTAATCTAGCTAATAATATTAAAGGGATTCGCTATACAGGCAATGTGGGTGATGCTATTTATGCAGCAGCGGATGGACAAGTGGTTTATGCAGCAGATGGCTTAAAAGAATATGGCAACCTGATTCTGATCAAGCATATTAACGGTTACATTTCAGCCTATGCACATAACAGTAAAATGAATGTGAAAAGTGGAGAAAATGTGACGGCTGGGCAGAAGATTGCGGAAATGGGTTCATCCGGTACAACCCGCACTATGCTTGAATTTCAGGTTCGTCTAGATGGCAAGCCTATTGATCCGACTAAGGTATTACCTATTAATTAAATAAAATAATGCATTACTTAAATTTCACCGTATAATACAATGAGTTGCCTTTATCGAAAGATAAAGCATCTCATAAGTTCAGAGGGAAATTTATGTTAGATCAACTTCGAGCAATGGGTGTTTTTGCTTGTGTTGTAGAAAAAAACTCGTTCAGTGGTGCAGCCCGAAATTTAGGGATCACCACCAGTGCTGTAAGTCAGCAAATTCGTTCTTTAGAACATGAGATGGAAGTTACACTTTTACATCGTTCTACCAGAAAGTTGAGTTTAACTGAAGCGGGACAAGCTTTTTTCCACAGCTGTCAAGAGATGCTCGCTGCCGCAGAGCGCGGGAAAATACGAATTAATGAGCTGCGTGATGATCTTGTTGGTGATTTACGTATTGCAACTACGCCAGAATTAGCTGCAAATCATGTCATTCCAGCATTGTCACATTGGATGTCTGCTCATCGAGGTCTGGCAGTTCATGTAGAAGCTGACAATCAATATATTGACCTGATTGAAGGTCGTATTGATATTGCGTTGCGAATAAGTTCAAAAATTGAAGATAATAATTTGCATGTGGTGCCGCTTGCTAGAGTTGAGCAGGTTCTGGTTGCTTCACCGAGTTATTTGAATCAGTCAGCACCTGTTTCACGTCCTGAGGATTTAAAGCATCATGATTTAATTCCAATGAATGTGATCAAAAATTATCAATCTTTGTCATTCCAGCATGGTGTGACCAATGAAGATATTAGTTTGGAGATGCGTTCGAGATTGACATCAAATAATGTCTTGGTTGCCAAAGCATTATGTCAGCAAGGACACGGTATCGCTCGAATTTTATATTTAGATGCACAAAAAGATTTAATCAATGGCGCTTTGGTTGAAGTTTTACCGGAGTGGAGATTACCAAGTTTTACCTTGTATGCCATTATTTCAAAACATGAACAACAGCCGATGAAAATTCATCGTTGTTTAGAGGCACTAAAACAATATTTCTGCCAATTACCCGGTGGCAGAATTTATCAAGAAGCTTCATAAAAGCCGATGAGTATGAAAAAAGCCGCTATCAGCGGCTTTTCGTTTTTGAACGATTAAAGAATTAAGCTAAAAAGGCTTTAATCATTTTTACAAGACGAGCAATCAATTGATCTGCCTGTTCTTGGGTAATGTTTAAAGTAGGCAATAGACGAACCACAGAACCCGCAGTCACATTAATAATTAAATGATATTCATCACGGGCAATATTAACCAGTTCACCACATTCTTTCGGTAATTCAATACCAATCATGAGACCGAATCCACGGACTGTCACGTTTTGCCCACTCAGCTGTTGAGTCAGTTGCTCAACGATATAGCTGCCCATTTTCGCAGCATTTTCAACCAGATTTTCTTTCTGAATAAGATCAATCACCGTATAAACAACACGTGAACCCAATGCTGTACCGCTATAAGTTGAACCATGGCTGCCCGCAGTCAGTATACCGACACCGCGACCCTGAGTCATCACGGCACCAATCGGGAAGCCGTTACCCAAACCTTTTGCAGTGGTTAAAACATCTGGAACAATGTTGGTATGCTGGTAAGCAAAGTATTTACCGGTACGGCCATTACCGGTTTGAACTTCATCCAGCATCATCAGCCAGTTATGTTGGTTACAGATTTGACGGATTTCTTCGAGGTAGCTAAAACCTTGAGGTGCAGTATTGACACCGCCTTCACCTTGAATCGGTTCAACAAAAATCGCCACGATGTCCGGGTGGTTAATTGCTGCTTCTTCAATGGCTTCAATATCACCAAAAGGTACGCGAATAAAACCTTCAACCAGTGGGCCAAAACCTTCCTGAACTTTTTTGTTGCCCGTTGCTGAAAGGGTCGCCATGGTACGACCATGGAAAGAACGATCCGCAACAATAATTTTAGGATTGGCAATGCCTTGCATAGATCCAAATTTACGGGCAATTTTAATTGCACCTTCATTGGATTCTGCACCGCTGTTCGAGAAGAAAATTTCTTCCATGCCTGAAACTTCAGCAAGTTTTTGTGCTGCAGCAGTTTGCCAAGGCACTTCAAACAAGTTGCTGGTGTGAATGAGGGTTGCCGCTTGATCAGCAATGGCTTCAGCAATAACA
Organism: Acinetobacter sp. ANC 4862; assembly: GCF_004336635.1. Lineage (GTDB taxonomy): Bacteria > Pseudomonadota > Gammaproteobacteria > Pseudomonadales > Moraxellaceae > Acinetobacter. The sequence goes on along the minus strand of NZ_SJXH01000002.1, from coordinate 77,009 downwards.
GGATGAGCATGACCTAGACCACATACCGCAATACCTGTAAGTGCATCAAAATATTCAGTGCCATCTTCTGTATAAAGATAAGAACCTCGACCGCGAACAAAGCTGATCGGCTGACGGCCAAATACTGGCATCAAGTGTGAAGGTTGATCAGATTGCACTGGGGCAAGGGTAATGTTATTCATGACTAACTCTTATCTGTTAGGTGGGAAAATAAAGGTTTATCTAAGCAAAAACTGCTACAGAATAAAAGCCCAAATGTAAATAAAAATGGAAATATTGCTTTAGTCATACTGTTTTGTTAAGTTTTGGGTATAATGCGAGGCAGATTAGTTGAGGATTTATCAATGACTGAACAAGCACGCGACACTGAAGCGTTAATTCGTGACCAAATTGCTAAACATGCAGTACTTCTTTATATGAAAGGTACGCCGCAATTCCCACAATGTGGTTTCTCTGCACGTGCGGTAGAAGCACTCAGTCAAATTGGTCGTCCATTTGCTTATGTAAACATTTTGGAAAACCAAGATATTCGCGCGACTTTGCCGCAAATTGCAAATTGGCCTACTTTCCCGCAATTGTGGATTAATGGCGAATTAATTGGTGGTAGCGATATTATGCTAGATATGTTCCAAAAAGGTGAATTAAAATCTTTAGTAGAACAGCACAGCCCAGCACCTGAAGCTTAATTCAGTTGTAAAGTGATTAAAAAAGCGCCTGGTGGCGCTTTTTTAATGAGTTGGTTTAATGGTGCTTTTTAAAGAAGCAGATTACTCTGCTTCTGACTTATCCTTGCTGGTGTTTTTAGGTTCAACCCCATCAGCCGGAAGCGGTTGTTTTTCTGCTTCCTCTTTCAGCTTTTTCTTGGCTTTCTTCTTTTTTTTCTTTTTCTTGGTCTCTTCCTCAAACGCTTCACCATCTTCAATGGCCTGCCAATATTCAAGTTGCTCCATAACAGCAGCATAAATTGAATTTTTGCTATAGCGACCTTTTTTGTTTAGGGTGCCGACAGGGCGAGCCATGAGAATTTCTAAAGCTTGATCAATGGTCTGAATGGCATGAATATGGAATTGACCTTTTTCAACCGCTTCAATGACATCGTGTCGCAACATTAAATGTTGCATATTTTGGCGTGGAATAATCACACCTTGTTTTCCTGTTAAGCCTTGTAATTTACAAGCATCGAAGAAGCCTTCAATTTTTGCATTTACACCGCCAATGGGTTGGACCTGACCGAGCTGATTCATTGAACCGGTGATTGCCCAGGATTGGTCAATTGGCAGTTGGCTAATGGCTGATAAGAGTGCAGAAAGTTCAGCCACGGTTGCACTGTCACCATCTACCTGACCATAGCTTTGTTCAAAGGCAAGGGCAGCAGAGAAATGTAGAATCTGTTCACGACCAAAGTGCGCTTTGAGGAAACTCGACATCAATAATACGCCTTTGGCATGTAGGGAGCCACCGAGTTCCACACTGCGTTCAATATCCAGAATATCGCCACCACCTTGATAAACCGAAGCGGTTAAGCGCGAAGGTAAACCAAATTCAACATCTGCATACTGAATCACAGAGAGGGCATTAATCTGTCCTAAACGATGTCCTTTTGTCTCAATGAGCTGTGTTCCACGAGACAAATCTTCCCAGTATAATTCACGTAAATAACCGAGGCGGTACTTACGATGATCGAGCGCTGTATTGATATGTTTATCGCTAACGATTTTGTCACCCGATTTTTCCGCATGGTGATGTGCTTCGCGAATCAAATCACCCAAAGTCAAAGCATGTAATGACAATGAACTTTGGTCTTCTGCCTGACGACTTGAATCTGTCAGCAAGGCAGCTAAAGCAGAACGGTCAAAAGGGAGTAATTTGTCTGCTTGCACATAATCGGCAATCAGCTGCATATATGCCTGCTCATTGCTGTCATTACGTTGTAATGTATCGGTAAAGTCAGCACGAATTTTAAAGACACTGCCCAGTTCTGGTTCGACTTCTAGAATTTCATAATAAACTTCAGGTTCTGCAAGTAAAACAACTTTTAAATTCAATGGAATAGATTGCGGTTCAATCGAAATACTGCCGGTTAAAGTCAGCATATGTTCCAGCGAAGATAGTTTTAGCTGTCCTGATTTTAAGGCACGTTTTAAACCTTGCCATGCATAAGGCTGTTCAAGCAGTTGCTCCGCTTCGAGCATTAAAAAGCCGCCATTGGCTTTATGTAGCGTGCCTGGGCGAATCAGGGTGAAGTCTGTGGTAATGGTGCCATTTTGAGTAAGTTGTTCAACGTGACCCAATAAATTGTAATGCGTTGGGAAATCTTCAAAAATCACCGGTGCACCAGAATTTGGCTTGTATGAAACAATGATATTGGCTTGATAACGTGCCGGCACACGGCTAAATAGCCCAGGCCTAAAGTCATCTTCTTCTTGCTCAAGTACAATTTCGACATTGTTAATAATGTCTTCGGCATAATATTTGAGATAGTCTTTTAAGCCTTCTACTTCACCAAATTTATTCAGGATTTGCTCGATACGCGGCATGACCACTTGTTTTGCAATATCACGATTCAAGCTTTGTACTTTGTCGCGTGCATCATCTTCTAAATCGCCCAAATGCAGGCCTAAGCGTTCCAGTTTTTTGTCCATGTAACGCATATTGGTTGAAATTTCAGCACGTTCTTTACTGTTTAGCGCATTAATTTCCTCTGGCGTCATTTCGTGAGGGGAATCATCAATGAAATGTACAGGTACAAAACAGTGTTCTTCATGACGCGTAATCAGTTTCAGATCCAGCGCTTCACCTTCTTTGGTGAGTTCAATCAGCGCTTGTTGTTGCTCATCCCCAATTTGCTGGCGAATCAGCTCAATACGGTTATGATAAATTTCTGCGGTAAAACGGCGTTCTAATTGCTTTAAGATGGTTTGCCAGGTCTGATGCAACAGCGTTTGAAATTTCGCTGCTTGACCGGAAGGAAGCTCTAACGCAATCGGTTGACGCGGTAATTTGAAATTATTGACGTAGACCCAGTCGTTTGGTGTCGGCATGGTTTTGGCGTGTTGTTGCAATAAACGCTTAATCATGGTGCGTTTGCCGAGGCCCGCCGTACCCACAGCAAAAATGTTATAGCCTGAATAAGGTAGAGCAATACCTGCTTCTACAGAGGCACGTGCGCGATCTTGCCCCAGAAAATTATTCAGGGGTTTCAGGCGACGCGTTGATGCAGGAATTTTATCGTAATTAGGAATATGCGTCAGTTGTTCAGATTTCAGTTTGGTTTTTTCTAAAGTGCTTTGTATTTCTGGTTGTTCAAATGCTGAAGTTAAAATGTTTTGGCTCGGTTGTTCAATGTTGCTGATAATATTGGCAGATAAAGAAGAGTTCATTTGCTCGAGTCTTTGGGTCACTGTAAAATCCAAAACGAAATATTGCGATAGAGATTTAAAGGTATACAGGTTTGCTTGAAAAATTCAAGCAGACATGACAGTTTAATCGATAAAATAAAATAATGATTTCGTAAATATTGTTGAAACCTATCGCATTACGCGTTTGAATAGCGACATTGAGTTTTTGCAGAACATAATAAATTAATGACCACACAATCTACTGGATGGAAATCGGCCTTTACCGCCTTTCTTGATCGCCGTGCCCTTATTATGCTGTTTTTGGGTTTCTCCGCAGGTATTCCAATATTACTGATTTTTTCAAGCCTGTCTTTATGGCTCGGAGAGGCTGGAATTGATAAAAGTGCGGTGACTTTTTTTAGCTGGGCAGCACTTGGCTATTCCTTCAAGTTTGTTTGGGCACCGTTAATCGATGAATTACCTGTTCCGGTACTGACGAAAATACTCGGTCGGCGTAGGGCGTGGTTGCTGATTGCGCAAGTACTGATTATCTGTGCCATTTGTATTATGGCATTTTCAAATCCGGCACTCGGACAAAGTTATTTGTACCAGATGGCGGTGGGGGCAGTGTTGCTTGGCTTTTCTGCAGCGACTCAAGATATTGTCATTGATGCTTACCGTATTGAACTGGCTGAAACGCAAATGCAGACGGTGCTGGCTTCGACCTACAATGCCGGTTATCGCATCGGGATGATTGTAGCAGGTGCTGGTGCATTATTTTTGGCTGCATCATTAGGTACTGCGAAAGGTAACTATATTTATAGTGCCTGGAAGATTACCTATTTGGCTATGGCTGCGGTGATGCTGGTGGGCATTATCACCACATTGGTGATTCGTGAACCACAAGTGAATCGGGTCTATAAAGATTATAAACGTACCGATTACTACCGTTTGGTGGCGGTATTTTTTGTGGCCGTAATCAGTTTTGTGCTCAGCTATATTTTCTCTGGTACTTTAACTGAAGCCATTAAATCACAATTTGAAATTTCCGATTCTTTCCTGCTGTTTTGTTTTGAAGCCCTGCGTTTTATTGGTTCTGCTGCTGTTGCGTTATTGGTGGGTTCATTGCTGGTGAAAATGGGTGCTGTCAACAAGAAAATGGCATTTGAAACCTGGGTCAATCCGATTGCAGATTTCTTTAAACGTTATGGCGTAAAACTGGCATTGGTGTTGTTGCTGTTGATTGGTTTTTACCGTATTTCCGACATTATTGCCGGCGTAATCTCCAATGTATTTTATCAAGACCTGAATTTCACCAAAGAGCAAATTGCTGAAGCAGTTAAAATTTATGGAGTGATTTTCAGTCTGGTTGGTGGTTTCTTAGGTGGTTTGCTGGCACAGCGCATGAACATTATGAAGTTGATGTTTGTTGGTGCAGTGTTGGCAAGCTCGACCAATCTAATTTTTATCGGTCTGGTAAAATCAGGACAACAAATCAATGATGTCAATGTCACGGTTGGACAGCAGAATTATAAAGTGCAGTCCGATGAAGTGGGATACTGGAAACTCAAAGTACCGAGTCAGGTATTGGCACAAGCGGATGAACTGCAAGTTGCTACCCAATATAAGGACAGTTCGCAAAATATTGCAGTCATGACATTGCCGTATTTAAAGCAGGATGCAAAACAATCTAGCATGCAGATATTGCCTGTGACCAGTGACAATAGCATTGCTTTATATGAGAAAAATAATAGTTTGGTGATTCGTGGACAGTATTTTGGGCAACCTTTATCTGAATCTCAAAAAATTGTCTTAAGTTTAGATGGTCAAGCTTTTGATGCAAATCTGGATAAAACAGGCGTATTTAGTGCGGCAATTCCGGCTGAGGTTTTGATCAATTCAGCTTCTAAACAGCTCGTTGCTGGAGTGATTGAAAATAATCAAGTCTTGTCCACGACCCAGCATCGCTATACGACCAATATGAATTTGAGCACCGCCAAAGATTTAGAAGTTGATGTTCAGCCTTTACCCGTCGTAAATGCCCAATCCACTGACGAAGTTGAAATTACAGGCAAGGTGATTAAACCTTATAGTTCACTTTGGTTATATTTTGCCATTATCGTTGACAACCTGGCATCAGGGCTTGCAGGTGCTGCATTTATTGCATTTTTGTCGAGCTTGACCAGTGTATCATTTACCGCAGTACAATACGCGATTTTTAGCTCACTGATGACTTTAACCCCTAAGATTTTAGGCGGTTATTCAGGTACTATAGTAAGTAATATTGGTTATCCGAACTTCTTTCTCATGACCACACTGATTGGTATTCCTATTCTAATTTTAGTGGTGTGGGTGGCGAAGTTATTACGTGAACATCAACATATAAATAGTTAATAAGGATGAATAATATGCGCATGCTGCATACCATGTTACGTGTAGGTAATTTAGAACAATCTTTAAAATTCTATACTGAAGTACTCGGTATGACTTTGCTTCGTAAACGTGATTATGAAGAAGGTCGTTTCACTTTAGCCTTTGTGGGCTATGGTGATGAAGAAAATCATACTGTGTTGGAACTCACCCATAACTGGGATACTGAAAGTTATGAACTGGGCAATGCCTACGGTCATATTGCGATTGCGGTAGATGATGCCTATAAAGCGTGTGAAGAAATTAAAGCGCGTGGTGGTAATGTCGTCCGTGAAGCGGGTCCTATGAAAGGCGGCGTCACCGTGATCGCTTTTGTTGAAGATCCGGACGGTTATAAAATCGAGCTGATTCAGCAAGATAAAGATGCCCGTAATAACTAATAGACTTTTCATAAGTGTTGACATCCTGTTTATTTTTCTTCCTATGAGAGAAATAAAAGGGTTTATGAAAAAAGTCTAATCATAAAGTGATATAGATAAACTAAATAGTCAACATTGAGTTGAAAAACTGGCTTTATTTATTTAGCCCAGTAAGATGAAACTTTACCGGTAGGTAAATTCACTTATTGGGCTTTTTTATTTTTTCAATTATTACAGGAAGTAGCAATGTTAAAATTATTGGCATTGGACCGCTTTACCATTTTGCTGATTGTCATGGTGATCTTGGCAACAATAGTTCCAGTATCAGGTCTTGCTGCAAATATCTTTGGGGTGATTACTTCTGGCGCAATTGCGATTTTATTCTTTTTGCATGGGGCAAAACTGTCCAGAGAAGCGGTCGTTCAAGGCATCATGCACTGGAAATTCCATGTGGTGGTATTTGCTTTTACATTTGCACTCTTTCCACTATTAGGGCTGTTGGCGAAGCCGCTTTTATTGCCTGTTTTGGGGCAGGAGTTGTACTGGGGCTTTTTGTTCATGTGCTTCTTGCCATCAACCGTGCAGTCTTCAATTGCTTTTACGTCGGTTGCCAAAGGCAATGTGGCCAGTGCAGTATGTAGTGCTTCATTTTCCAATATTATCGGGATGTTTATTACCCCAGTATTGGTCAGTTTCTTTATTTTAGGTCAGTCACAACATGGCTTTGACCCAACATCTTCGATTCTTCAAATTACATTATTGTTGCTGGTACCCTTTATATTGGGGCAAATATTACGTCCTTATGTTTATCCGTATATGTTGAAATTACCGGAGATCGTCAAAGCATTCGATCAGGGCACTATTTTGATGGTGGTCTATGGTGCTTTTAGCGGGGCAGTCGTTGCTGGATTGTGGGACGTAGTGAGTTGGGAAACACTATTGATTTTGACTCTGGCTTGTTCAGTGTTTTTAACTATTATCATGCTGTTGGCTTTATATATTCCAAAATGGATGGGGTTTAATCGGGAAGATCAAATTGCAATGTTTTTTTGCAGTTCTAAAAAAACTTTAGCCAGTGGTATCCCGATGGCACAAATCTTATTTATCGGACAGCCTTTAGGGATGATTGTTTTACCGATTATGATCTTTCATCAGATTCAGTTGATGGTCTGTGGGGTAATTGCCAATTATTGGTCGAAGCACAATTTGGATGAATTTAAAGCTGTAGATGAGTTAAAAGAATAATTCGCTATCTGATATTTTTTGCCGTATAATTACGCCCACTTGTTGTGCTTAGCTCTGGCGGTATCCGTCTCGGTGGGCCAAAAGAATGGTCTGTTATGGTGTTGGTCTCGCTTTTTTTGAAGAAGCTTTTTTCCTCATGAACCATGAGAGTGATCAATTGCGATGACAGCATAAGCCTTTCTTAACTTAGGAGTAATCGACGATGCGCGCCGATATTCACCCAAAATATGAAACATTAGTTGCTACTTGTTCATGTGGTAACGTAATCGAAACTCGTTCAGCGATTGGTAAAGAAACTCTTTACCTTGACGTATGTTCAGCTTGCCATCCATTCTATACTGGTAAACAGAAGAATGTTGACCAAGGTGGTCGTATTGACAAGTTCAAACAACGTTTTGCTGGTATGTCACGTTCTATCAAACGTCCTGACTAATACCGTCAAATTAAAAAAAACGGGCAATATGCCCGTTTTTTTTATTCCTGAAATTTATGTATTTCGCAGCAAGAAAATGTGCACAAGACTTATTGGTCTTGTACATCAATCAGGTGATCCAGTTTTTTCTGGAAATAATCCCCTTGAATAAAGCGTGCATCAACATTCCAGGCATTGGCGAAAAGCGTCATATCATTTAATTCACGCAGCATGATTTCAACAGGTTTAATTTCTTGGAAAGTTTTGATTTTTTCCTGTAATTCCTCAGTAGATTGCTCTGTATTTAACATTTCAGTCAGTGTGCGGTGTAATGTTAAGCAGTTGATATCCAGTTGACGTAAAGCAGATTCACTATAAATAGTATTACCAAAGTCTCGTAATGCTATTTTGGCACCAAACTGGTGTAGCTGCGCTATATATTTTTGCGCATCTGAAAGATTCTGAGTTAGATCTTCTTCTGAAAATTGTAAAATCAGCGGATGGCTTAATTTACTGCGTACAATCGTAATCAGTTTGGAAATAAATTCAGGGAAAGTTCGATCGTGAAATAACACTTCTTTATTCAAATTTACAATCAATTTTGCTTCAGGATATTGGGTAATAAAATTATGCAATTGCTTGCATGATTCAACTAATATCCAGCGATCTAGTTTAATCGATAATTCCGGATCTTCTTTTAGCTCTCTTAAACCTGATAAGTCTTTCCAGGCGTTTTCAAAAATGAAACCACTGGTCACTTCATAAGTGTATAAGTTACTATCTTGTTTGTCATAGAGTTGTTGATATTTAAGATGAATTTCTCCACGCTCTAAGCTTTTTTCTAAAGCTTTAATTAATGAAGATTCAGGTGAAGAAATTAATGGCTTCGTTTCTGTACGCTGAATTTCCATAGTTGGAATATCTAAATGCGTTTCTAACTTAAGCTCTGGAGTCGACTCATTTTGTGGTAAAGTGGTGTTGTAAGCAGAATTAATAAATTTTTCAAAATGACTTTCATCACGAATTTCACTATCTAATATCACATAACCAATTTTTAAATTAAGCGGGTAACTAGATTGATTGACTGTCAATAATTGTGGCTTGGTTAATGAGCTTAAACCAATAAGCTTGGATTCTAATTTTGCTTTAGATTCTGCCTGGAATAAACCGGCTAAAATACCTGGTGACACTTTAAATAATGGAGCATGGGTTTGTTCTTTTAAAAACTCTTTTATTTGACTGAAATAGTTTTTTGAAGTGACCCAATTACCTTCAAAAATAGCTTCAGGACAAGAGGCTAAAGAGAAGAGTACAAGTGCATTAATATCAGAAGGCTGTTTAGTAATAGTTCGGTTAATTAACTGATAGGTATTTGGTTTCTGCACATTTTTATCAGCTGTTCCAGATGCTACATTGCTCGCTTCTGAAGTTTCGATATCGATGGTAATTTGTAATGCATCTTCATCCGTAGCAGGTAAAAATTCGATTTTAAGCGGATTCGGAATAGAAACATGATCATTTAACGTGGCGATTTCTAATCGACCTAAATCAAACTGACCTTGAGTAATTTTTTTAAAGCGTAACTTGAAGTCGTTCAAATCTTTCGGTTGTAACAGATCAAGCAAAGGAAGACCGACAATGTCTTCCTCATTTTTAATCCCAAAGAGTTGTAAATACTCAGGATTGGCCTGAATATGAATGCCTTCTTGAATAAGCGCAACCGCCTTGTTGCTATCATGTACTAAAGATTGTGCATGGGTCTGTGCAGACTCTAATTCCTCCATTAAATGTTGTTGAGTAAGCATTAAACGACTGAATGAAAGTGCACGAAGTAAGCCAAGATAAAAACGATCTGGATAATCCAGATTTAAAATGTCGTAAATGCCTTTATGAATATAACCCGCATATTGCTCTGCCTGATAATCCTCTGGTTTTAGAAGGATAACCGGCAAGTTCGGTTGTTTTGATAATTGGATTAAACTTAAGGCTTGTTCGTATTTTAAGTCATAGGCACGGCCAAAAATGACCAGATCCCAATTTTGATGTAATTGTTTTTCAAAAGTTTGTAAATCATCCAGCAATGTTGCCTGTACAATATGTTCACTCGACGTTAAAAGATCACGAATTTGGTTAAAACGTATTTGATTATCATCGATAATGAGTAAACGTGTTTCGGTACGTTTTAACTTTTTAGACAATAATGGATTTCTCACTTCAATGCTTCCCATAAATCGTGATTCTTGATTTCATTCATTTGTTTGTTGATGAAGTTTGTGATCAGGATTTCTTGCTGATCATTCAGTAATTCAAATTCAAAACGAATAAAACTTTGAGTAATAAGCTGTGCTTTGGTCAGGTAAATTTTTAGTTCTTCTTTTCCTAATCGCAAATGAATGGTTTGTTTTTCTCTAAATATGTGTGAGCCCGATACAATTAAACTGGTCGAAACATTATCGAGTTGAGAGGTTTGAACGATAAGAGCAGGTTGGTAGTTACTGCTATTACGCTCAGTTTTCACCATGACTGAGCAGGGGAATAAGTCTTGAGCTAATACTTCAAGCCCAAGTTCCAGACTTTTTTCTGTCGACTGTTTAATCCAGCGAACCACACCGCCACGCCAAGGGCTGTTGGTATTTTCCTGAATTAAAATAAATTCTCCGGTTTTTAAATTTGAAGGTGTAGTACCGGTCCACTTAATTCGGTAACCATTGACACTGATATCCAGCACATCAGCTGGATAGATTTGTTTTGCTTCACGATCCAGAACTTTAGCTGTATTGGTTTCAGCAGGAATATTGGAATTCATGGAGTTGATAAAGCTACTTTCATTTTGGAACTGATAATTATTTTCTAAATCCAAAGTCTCTTGAAAGTTTTTACCTTTAGAGAGGTAAAAGTGCGCCACAGAAAGGCTAAAACAGATCTGCAATTGCGCTGAATATTCGTAGCGCTCATGGCGACGTTCAATATTAGTTGTAAGTAGGTTATGGATATGAAAGTGTAATGCCGGCGTCAGGAATAGCTTTTCATTACGTGATAAATAACCCGCCTTTTTAGTTTGGGTCTCAGACAGATGATCCAATAAATGTTGTGTTGAAATATAAATGGTCGGCTTGTAAAGACTCGCTTGATTGGTGTTGAAAACCGGTGGATGATCTTTATTGGTATCTACAATATAGCGAGAAAGCGTGGTTTCTTTCGGTAAAATGTGAACCAGTTTTGCCCAGTCAAAACTACATAAATATAAGCCTTGCATTTCTGATGGGCGAATTTGATGCGTATTGAAAATATCCAATAAAATAAGCTGTGAATAAGCGTGCGCAATCGTTTGTAATTGATGCTGCGTATCTAAAATTTGATTGATATTGGTTTGATAAAAATTATTATTAATCGCACATTCGAGCAATTGATGTGCGACCAGCCATTGACCAAATAACGGTGTACTATACAACAAATGTTGTTGGTACAGTAGTAATGCCAGTTGCTGTAATGCGTAATAAGTCGCAACAATTCGGGCAGTCTGTAAACTTTTCTTTTGATTAAAGGCAAAGATAGAAAACTTTTGCAGACTTAATTGGGTGTTACAACGTTTTGAAATATCAATATAAATTTTGGCGAAATGGCTACGCAAAAGCATAGCCAATTCAATAATTTGATCACTACGATCGTTTGTGATCAAACCTTGATTGAAAAAATGTTTTTCCAGGCTGATCAATACATTATCAATCGTTGGGTGCAAGATTTGAATTAAATCAAAACGCAGCATTTCTGGGCATTTAAGTTCTGATATTTCCAGTAACGCATTGAAAAGTTCTTTTGAAGAATTTCCGAGTTGCAGAATGGATAAATTAGATACCCATTCTTGTAGCCCTTTTGCATTAGATGGACAAAAGCTCAGTTGTTCCAACTTTAATTCTGTTGGCGTTTGGAAGATATCTGAAGTACTCATAAGCATCGTTATTATTTAACTCAAAAAGTTGAAACCCCAAAAAGCGGTGTTTTATTTTTTTCACCCGCTATTTCCCTAACGAGTTTAGGAACCAAATATCCAGGAAGGTTCTCTAAAACATCTTTATATATAAGATTAATTTGCTGAGGACTTAAGTCAAAATGATGCGCACCTTTTACTTTATCTAACACATGTAAATAGTATGGCATCACGCCTGCATCAAACAAGCGGTAACTTAAATCCACTAAAACCTGCGCAGAGTTATTGACCCCATTTAATAAAACTGCCTGATTGAGCACGGTGATTTGTTGTTGAACCAAGAGTGAAAGTTTAGCGCAAGTAAAATCATCAAGCTCAGCCGCGTGATTTGAGTGTACCACTAGAATAATTCGTAGCCTACTGTTTTTTAATAGAGAAACCAGCTCTTCATCGACACGGTTGGGGATTACGATAGGAACCCGTGAATGAATTCTCAAAAATTTAATTTGTGGTAGCGATTCCAAGCGATCGATCCAAAGCTTTAATTTTCGATTGGATAGCGTAAGCGGGTCTCCACCACTAAAAATCACCTCGTTAATATCGGGTTGGCTTTCGATATAGTTTTTAATATTGAGCCAGTCTTCGTTTTTTGGCAGGTTTTCCTGATAAGGAAAATGACGACGAAAACAGTAACGACAATGCACTGCACAAGCACCGGTTAAGGTGAGTAAAAAGCGTGATTTGTATTTATGGAGTACACCGGGTTGTTGATTGGCTTGTTCTTCACCCAAAGGGTCTGTCACAAACCCGGGATGATCTTCAAGTTCTAAATGATGCGGTAAAACTTGTAATAGAAGGGGATCCAGAGGATCAGCAACGTTCATTTTTCCGACGAATGCACGCGGAACACGCAATTTAAACTGTTCAGAAGCCAGGATTGCCCCTGATAATAATTGATCAGGCGAGAGCTGAAGCGTCTCTAGAAGCTCTAATGGATCCGTAATCAGGTCACTGAGTTGAGATTTCCAGTTTTGCTCTTGATATAAATAGTTTATCATGCCACATGTAAAAAATAATGCTAGTCTAGCATTAATAGATTTAAGTTAGTAAGTTTGGAGTGAGCCTTTCATGGCCAATTATTCTACAAATGACTTTAAGCAAGGCCTAAAGGTTATGCTTGATGGTAACCCATGTTCAATCATGGAAAATGAATATGTGAAACCTGGTAAAGGTCAAGCATTCAACCGCGTAAAATTGCGTAATCTTAAAACTGGTAAAGTTTTAGAAAAAACATTCAAATCCAATGAAACACTGGAAGGTGCTGACATTGTTGAAGTTGAAATGGATTACCTTTATAACGATGGCGAACTTTGGAACTTTATGGATCCAGTAAGCTTCGAACAAATCACAGCTGACAAAACTGCGATGGGCGATGCTGCCAAATGGTTGAAAGACGATTCAAACGAAAAATGTACAATTATGCTTTTCAATGGTGTTCCATTGTCAGTAAGTGCACCAAACTTCGTTGTGTTGAAAATCGTTGAAACTGATCCAGGCGTACGTGGTGATACTTCTGGTGGTGGCGGTAAACCTGCGAAACTCGAAACTGGTGCTGTAGTACGTGTACCATTATTCGTACAGCAAGATGAGAGCGTTCGTGTAGATACCCGTACTGGTGACTATTTAGAACGTGCATAATGGTTTAAAAATAGACTATTATCGAAAGGGATGATTTAAATCATCCCTTTTTTTATGCCAAAGTCTTAGATGAAAAGTAAGTCATGAGGAGTAGAGTCGCAAAGGAAGAAACAGCTGTATACCGAACAATAAAAAATGATCGCTGATTTATGCATTAGATATGAGGGATTTACATGGAAACGATTCAACCGAAGTTAACCATAACTTCAAAAATAGTGTGGCTTTTGGTCGCGATTTTAGGTGCAGTGTCATTCGGGATACTTGCAATCAGCAGAGGTGAGCATGTTAATGCAGTCTGGCTTGTCCTGGCAGCCATCTGTGTATATAGCATCGCTTATCGCTTCTACAGTTTATTTATTGCCAATAAAGTTTTTGAACTCAATGCCAGACGCTTAACACCAGCACATCGCCTAGCCGATGGTCTGGATTATGTTCCAACCAATAAGTATGTCCTGTTTGGTCACCACTTTGCAGCCATTGCAGGTGCTGGACCATTAGTCGGTCCTATTCTTGCAGCGCAGATGGGTTATTTACCTGGCACCATCTGGTTGTTGGTGGGTGTGGTTCTCGCGGGTGCTGTTCAGGACTTCTTGGTGCTGTTTATTTCTACCCGTCGTGATGGTCGTTCACTCGGTGAAATGGCGAAGCAGGAGCTGGGTTCCTTTGCGGGTGTGATTGTGATGCTGGGTGCATTAGGCGTCATGATCATTATCCTTGCAGTGCTTGCTTTGGTGGTGGTAAAAGCCTTAACCAACAGTCCATGGGGCGTGTTCAGTATTGCTGCAACCATTCCAATTGCATTGTTCATGGGCGTATATATGCGTTATCTCCGTCCAGGGAAAATTGCCGAGGTTTCAATCATTGGTTTTGTGCTGATGATGCTGGCGATTGTTTATGGTGGAAATGTTGCAGCTGATCCTTATTGGGGACCGATCTTTACACTTTCCGGTACTCAACTGACTTGGTGTTTAATCACTTACGGTTTTGTTGCTTCAGTTTTGCCGGTTTGGTTGCTGCTTGCACCACGTGACTACCTTTCTACTTTCTTGAAAATTGGCGTGATTGCCGGTCTTGCAGTCGGAATTATGGTGGCATTACCTGAAATGAAAATGCCTGCTGTAACGCATTTCATTGATGGTACAGGTCCTGTATTTGCAGGTTCTATGTTCCCATTCTTGTTCATTACCATTGCCTGCGGTGCGATTTCAGGTTTCCACGCTCTGGTTTCTTCAGGAACGACACCGAAACTAATTGAAAATGAAGTCGATATTCGTGTAATTGGTTACGGTGGTATGTTGATGGAATCTTTCGTTGCTGTCATGGCGATGATTTGTGCCACCATTCTTGAGCCAGGCGTCTATTTCGCAATTAATGCACCTGCTGCCGTATTAGGTACTACGGTTGAAAGTGCTGCTGAAGCGGTGCGTACTTTAGGCTTTGTGGTGACTCCTGAAGCATTGACTTTACTGGCTCAGGAAGTCGGTGAAAGCTCGATTCTTTCGCGTACTGGTGGTGCGCCAACATTTGCGATTGGTATGGCACACATTATTACCGAAATTTTTAACAACCGTTCCATGATGGCGTTCTGGTATCACTTCGCAATTCTGTTTGAAGCATTATTCATTTTAACTGCGGTAGATGCCGGTACACGTGCTTGCCGTTTCATGGTTCAGGATACTGTCGGTATCGTGATTCCTGCGTTGAAACAATCGCACAATTTCTTTGGTAATCTGGTGGGAACCGCCGTGGCTGTTGCAGGTTGGGGTTTCTTTGTTTATCAAGGTGTGATTGACCCACTTGGCGGTATCAATAGCTTGTGGCCTTTATTTGGTATTGGTAACCAAATGCTGGCTGCAATGGCACTGATTTTGGGTACTGTCATCTTGTTCAAAATGAAGAAAGAGAAATATGTTTGGATTACTATTTTTCCAACCATTTTCTTGTTTATTACCTGTATGACGGCAGGTTGGCAAAAAATCTTCCATGAAAATCCAAAAATTGGTTTCCTGGCACAAGCCAACCGATTCTCTGATGCAATTGCGCGTAATGAAATTTTAAAACCAGCCAAAGACATCGCTGAAATGCAAACAATTGTATTCTCTAATCAGATTAATGCAGTACTGTGCGGTTTCTTTATGATTGTGGCGATTGTGATGGTGTTTGCTGCCATTGGTGTGATTCGCCGTGCATTGGCAGATCCTAATCCAAGTGTGCATGAGTCAGAAGCTATTTATAGTGATGAGATTAGTCCAAATGAAGTGGCGGGAGAGGCGAAATGAGTCTAAAAGATCAAATTCGCCAAAAACTGGCCTTGGGTAAGATCATTAAATTTACTGTGTTGGCACAGCCGAAGAAGTTTTTGATGTTGAACGGGATTAAAACCATTCAGATCATTTGGCAACGTCTACAGCAAAGCTTTCGCCTGATGGTCGGTGTGCCGGATTATCAGACTTATCTGGAGCATATGCGAAAGAATCATCCGGACTTGGTCGCAATGGATGCCAAAACATTTTACCGTCATTGCGTGGATGTACGTTATCCAAGCGCGGGCGGTGGAATGAAAAAATGCCCTTGTTAATCTAGGCAGGTATTTGTCAGAAATCTTTTGATTTGTTTGGAAAAATAAAAAAACGGTGTATGTTAATCATGCACCGTTTTTTATTGGGAAATAAGCTGTGATTTGGGGTACAAATAAGGTTCAAAAACAAGAACTCACACATGAGCAACAACAACTGAATGATCGGGTTGAATCGTATGCTGCCAAAATTCAAGCATTCTTAAATCAAATCAATAGCATCATTTTAGATAAAGAAAATCAGACCAAACTGGCTTTAAGTAGTTTATTAGCTGGTGGCCATGTGTTGTTTGAAGATTTGCCAGGACTCGGTAAAACAACTTTATCTAGTGCCTTATCCCATATTGCAGGGCTGAAGTTTCAGCGTATTCAGTTTACCAATGACATGCTCGCCAGTGATGTGATTGGCGTGAATATGTTTAACCAAAAAGAACATCAGTTTGAATTCAAGCAAGGTCCAATCTTTACCCAAATATTACTAGCAGATGAAATTAACCGCTGTAGCCCCAAAACCCAGAGTGCGTTGCTGGAAGCGATGGAAGAAGGCTTGGTGACGGTAGATGGAGTTCGTTATGAATTACCGCAACCTTTTTGGGTGATTGCGACGCAGAACCCGCTGTTTCAAAGTGGCACTTATAGTTTGCCGGAATCACAACTTGATCGGTTTCTGATGCGCTTGTCACTCGGCTATCCCTCACGATCAGCAGAAAAACTGTTATTACAACAAAACTCCCGTTATGCCTTAATTGCAATGCTAGAGCACGTTTTTAACGAGCAAGAAATTTTAGACATTCAGCAAAGCGTAACCCAGATTCATATTGCCGATGTCGTGTTGGACTATCTACTGGATTTGGCTACCGAGACCCGTAAAAGTCGGCATGGTTTATCCACTCGCGGTCTATTGGCTTTGAAAAAAGCAGCACAAGCGCATGCCTTTATTGAGCAGCGCAGCTATGTAACTCCGGATGATGTTCAAGCTGTGTTTGTTGCCGTGGTTTCGCATCGGATTGGATTGAGTGAAGCAGAAACCTTACAGTTGATGCAGCAAGTGAAGATTAGCTAAAGGAAGATCAAATTGAGCAAGCCTTGGCAAAAATGGTTAGCGAAACGCTTTCAATTTGAAAAAATCAAACAGCTCTCGCAAAAAGACATTCTGATTTTTATCTATCAACAGGGCTATCTGTATGTGGTATTGATCCTGATTACGTTTATTGCCGGGATCAATTATGCCAATAACCTGATTTTGGGTTTTTGCTTTCTCATCAGTGCGATTTTATGTATCAGCTTTTATTTAACCTTTAAACAATTACATGAGCTAAGTATTGAAATCTCAGTGAACGAGATCGGGCAAGTGGGGGATCATCTTGATTTGCAAATCCATTTTCAGCAGCCACAAAAACAGTTGCGTTATTTATGGATTAAAACCGATCAGCATTTAGAAAAAGTCTCGATTGCTGAACTCAAGCAAAAAATTACCCTGTCTTTTTTTACCGATACACGTGGCAAGTTTCATTATCCAACTGTGCAGATTTATGCGGTATATCCGTTTGGACTGGTTCGTGCCTGGACTTATTTTTATTTAAAAGAATATTCATGGGTTGCACCCAAAGCGGCATTTTATAATGCGGAAAATAAACAGCATCAGCAAAGTTTTGAACCTGATATGGATGAGTTTCGTGAACTGCGTAATTTCAAATTGGGGGATAGCTTGCAAGCCATATCCTGGAAGCAGGCTGCACGCGGGCAAGGTTTATATATCAAGGTCTTTGAGCAGCATAATGATCAACCTAGTGTGGAAATCCATTATGCAAATATGCCAAGTGCCGAGCATGAAGAAAAACTGAGTTTAATGATGGGGTTGATTGAACAATGTGAGCAACTGCAATGTAACTATGCTGTAGTTTTACCTCAGGCTGAATTAACCATAGGCGTGGGGGCAAAGCAGTTGCTTCAGGCAAAAAAACTTTTGGCGCAGGCTTAAATTATGATTCATGCTGACGTTAGAACCTCGATTTTAATCACCTTGTTATTATTACTGATTGCGCAAGTATTTTTTAATCCTGTTCTGTTAAGTGCAATTTTTGCCTTGATTCTTCTGTGTTTGTTTTTTAGCTTTAAAGATGAGGCAAAAGCAGTATCCAAAATTTGGACATTTGCACTGACAATTTTGGCATTAGTGACAATCTATTTTAGTTATAACAGTTTTATTGGGATAGAAGCCGGGGTTGCTGTTCTATCCACTTTTTTATTTGCCAAGGCTTTAGAAACCAAGAATAAACGAGATGTGATTATCCTGTTTAATTTTGCTTT
The DNA here is from genome assembly GCF_004336635.1 of Acinetobacter sp. ANC 4862. Lineage (GTDB taxonomy): Bacteria > Pseudomonadota > Gammaproteobacteria > Pseudomonadales > Moraxellaceae > Acinetobacter. Next base: position 58,714 of record NZ_SJXH01000002.1, on the reverse strand, counting down.
GTTTGTCGGGGCGAGTTCATTTTTATATAGCCAATCCATCTGGATGGCGATTGTCATTGTATTATGTTTATTTAGTTGCCTGATCGGGCTTTATCGTTTACAAACCAGTGAATTTAAACAGGCACAAAATCAATCATCGGCATTAAAAACAGATGCCAAGCATGTCGGTAAATTTCTGATTTTGGCTTTGCCTTTTTTTATCTTGCTGTTTATCTTTTTCCCGCGTTTACCGCCACTTTGGCATATTCCAATTCCAGAACAAAAAAGTGTCACGGGGATGAGTGACAGCATGTCACCCGGTGATATTGCTGAATTATCACAATCAAGCAGTTTGGCTTTTCGCATTATTGGCAATATGAATAAGCTGCCCGCCCGTAATGAACTGTATTGGCGGGCAATGGTTCTGGACCAATATGATGGCAGAACATGGACCAGTAGTTTTGTGAATCAACAACCCGTCTTTACTAATACGATTTCGAGAAAAACAAAGCAGGGTTTTGATTATCAATACTTAGCTGCAGATTCGCGCGTCATGTGGATAATGGGACTGGAAAAATCCATTCCAAAAGACCCTCAATACCAATTAAAGCAGGATTGGGGTATTAGTCCGATCCGTTCCATAACACGAAATCAACCTATTACTTTGCATTGGTTGGGTGATGCACAGCTTCAAGGACAGGGAGCATCCAACCCCGAATTTTTGGAAAAAATAAATACCCAAATTCCAGAGCAACTCGATAAAAAATCACGTCAATTTGCTTTAGATATGTTTCAAAAAAGCGGGCAACGACCTGATCGATACGTGCATAATATTTTGCAGTGGTATAAGAGGAATAATTTTGCATATACCTTAACGCCAGGTTTATTAGGTGGAAATCGTATTGATGAATTCTTATTTCAATCTCGACAGGGTTTTTGTGAGCATTATGCGTCGAGTTTTGCCATGTTGATGCGTTATGTGGGGATTCCTGCTCGTATTGTCGTCGGTTATCAAGGAGGGCAACTTGCATTGGATCGAGCAAGTTGGGAAGTTCGTCAACTGGATGCCCATGCGTGGACAGAAGTGCAACTCAATGGAAAATGGCAACGGATTGATCCAACCGCAATCATTGCTCCCCAGCGCATAGATGGAGGAATGCAGAATTATATTAAAAATGACCGAAGTATCTTGGGAAATAAAGAGCAGAAGTGGAAATATCGTCAATTTTCAATGATGAAAAATATGCGAATCTGGAGTGACTATGCGAGTTTTCAGTGGCAAAGCAAAGTCGTGGGATATGATGCCGAAAAACAGCAAAGCTGGTTGTCGAAATTAGGTCTGAAAACAGCTTATGCCAGTACCTTGATATTGCTCTCAAGCATTTTGTTTGTGGTGATTCTTTATTTTACTTGGATTTACTATCGTGATAGACAGCAGGGTTCTGCATATGAGCGTGTGATTCAACGGTTTTCTAAACAACTAGAAGCGCCATTACGCAAGCAGCCAGCTGAAACTTTTTTTACCTGGATGCATCGTTTAGCCGATGTGATAGAAGAAGATGAACACATGATCTTTATCCAAATAGCAGAACATTATCAGCAGCAACGATTTTCTATGGCGCAAAATGATCAAAAATTAAAGCAATTTAAAGAAATGCTTAAAACTTGTGCATATGCTTTAAAAAATAAAAGAAAGCACTTGTCTTAAAAAATAAAAATGAATATGATTCACAGCACTTAGGTGTATAGCTCAGTTGGTTAGAGCGCTACGTTGACATCGTAGAGGTCTCCAGTTCGAGTCTGGATATACCTACCAAGATTCCAAACGTTATGTTATAAGGGTTTTAAGCGAAAACAGTAGCTTAGAACCCTTTTTTATTGTCTTGAATAATGTACGCCGTTATCTGCACTATCTTTATAATCGCTACTTTTTGCCGATATTGCAGTTAAATTTACGTCAAGATTACGTCAAGATTTTTGGAATTTACGTCATGAAATTACCGAAGCCTCGTAAGCGTGGTGAAGCTTTTTATATTGAGATCATGATCAATGGCAAGCGCTCATCTGCAACTTTTTTAAAACTTTTTCCAAGTCATAGCACTGGTGGTATTGCCATTTTTTACCTTACCAAAAACTTTCATCTGATCTCGAGAATCATTTAAACGAGCTTCAATATCATAAGTGCGGCCATCTTGCGTGTTAAGCCATACCCCCTTATTAAATTGAGTATTACTGCCATTTACTACCATGCCCTTCAGTACTTCCATACCAAAAATTGGTTGATCCTTTAATACACCTGGGCATTTACCACATACATCTGGATTCTCCACACCAGGTGCTTGTCGGCTTTTAGTAACAACAGCACTATATTGCTGTGTTTTAGAGTTCTTACGAATCACAATTTCAGAAACGTAATAACCTGTACGATCATCAATAACTCTCCATGTTCCGATCAATGGGTCGAATGGCATGGCAGCCACAGGATTGATAAGTCCAAGAAATAATGTAATAACACCCAAAAATTTAATATTCATAAGCAAGAAATTTATAACCCAACAAAAAAATAAAGGTACAACCGTGCAAAACGTTGCGAATTATAGTAATTATTATTTAATAATCAAAGTAATGTCATAAAATTTAAACAGAAAATTGATAGCTATTTTATGAAATCAACGAGAATGTAGAGCTTTTCTTGGGGCTGTAGTAGATTAGCTTTATGATAATCTACGTTTATGAAGATAACTCGATGTAAATTAAATAAAAAACTCAAAGAAAACTACTAGAGTTTTTTGTTGCTGAAGTTACAGCTCGAACTGCTGCCGATTTTCTTGGTATACAATCCAATTCTGCAGCACTATTCTACAAGAAGATTCGCGAAGTCATTATGTATCATCTTGACCAAGATGCCTTAGAGGTTTTTCAAGGGCATATTGAATTAGATGAGAGTTATTTTGGTGGGGTTCGCAAAGGAAAGCGTGGAAGAGGTGCAGCTGGCAAAGTGATTGTCTTTGGACTGCTTAAACGTAATGGTAAAGTTTATACGATTATCGTTCCTGATACCAAATCAAGCACACTAATGCCTGTAATATCTAAGAGAATCAATCCAGATAGCATAGTTTATACCGATCATTGGCATAGCTATAATGCTTTGGATATCGCTGGCTTTAGCCATCATCGCATCAATCATTCAAGCCATTTTGCTGATGGTCAAAATCATATCAATGGCATCGAAAACTTCTGGAATCAGGCTAAAAGAGTGCTTAGAAAATACAATGGTATTGACCGAAATGCCTTTCCATCGTTTATTAAAGAATGTGAATTTAGGTTTCTATGGCAGTCCCAAACAACAGCTTAAAATACTATTAAATTGGACAGAAATTTAATCTTATCTACTACAGCCCCGCGTTAAAAAATGCCAATACACCTACTGCACAGACAACATATTCATCGCAATCGGATGCTCGGTATTAAACAACAACGTGACGATCTAACTCATCAATCCACCCATTGAAAATTGCCCTTGCTTCATATTAAGAAATGAGTTGGCTTTTATCTGATCATCAAATTGCTTTGCTACTCAATCATCGTTAGCCCAATACCAAGATTTACCAAGGGTTTGATCTAAATTAGAAGCATCCCAAGAATATAGATAGTTAAGTAGATCACAGTAAGCTAAAAATTTTCCTTCCATTTTTATACAGTATTTCGCCATTGGTTCTTAGCTTAGACAAATATTAAATTTGCACACAAATTCAACAGTAAGCCAGATATAAGTGAAAGTGTTTTTTATTATGAATGATGGTCTTAATGTTAAAGGGAGATGATTTTAGGTAATGATTGTGAATGTCACTGTGATAGTGCACTTGTGAATCAATAATATGCAGTTATCGTATTTACAAAGAAGAGAATTGACACAGACTTAGGGTTGGATAAGAGCAAAGAAAGAGTAAATTGTTAGTGTCGTGATGAAGACGATATGAAAACCCAATCTAAAAGGAGGGAGTTAGATATGGCTAATCAACCACAAAATCCACAACCGGATCAACCAACCTTACATATTGAATATCCTCAACAGCCTGATGAAAAAAAAGTACCTAATCCGCCTAATCCGCAACCTGATCAACCTAACCAGCATCTTCGGCAATCAAATCCCCAGAAGCAACCCAATTAGAAACTTGAAATACACAAAGACTATATGAATGGGACTTTGCTTATCAACTTTTATGAAGTCGTATGCTTAAGTTGCTCTAATTGTAGAATATGTTGATTAATCTGCTGATCCATTGCCGGTAAAATTTGTCTTAAAAATTGGCAATAGGAAATTGCATCATTCGCTGAAAGCCCACTTGCTTTTACAAGCTGTTTTTGCTTTTTCAATAAATCACTTACCTGACGAAAATCAGGTTGCTGTCCCACACTCAATGAATGACTGATTTGTTCGAAATCCTGATAAAGTCGGTCACGCTGTTGGATCAATCCTATCTGATTTGAGGATTGTAGGGGTATTGCTTGCTTGGGTTTTAAATGTTCGACATTCTTTTTTAAAGCGCTGTTCACTGGAGTTTTATGAACGATGGACTGAGCTGTTTCTGGTGGAACCGGGGTTGCGGGTTGAAAGAAATAGACAATGCCTAGGAGTAATAAAGTCACAATTATTCCAACGATGATGCCAAGTCGTAAAGTGTGAGCCATGCTACCAAACCTGTTAATTTCATTTAAATTAAAAAACAGACCTCATCTACAATCAGGTCTGTTCAATTCATCAATTATCCACTCATTACCGTTCATTACTTGGTTGACCAGCCTGCCGGTGCATAACCTATACGAACACGCTGTGGATGATTACCGACCGGAACACTCAGAACCTTTTCACCTGTGGCAAAATCAATGACGGTGACCACGTCAGTCGCACTCTCTGAAATCACGCAGCTTTTCCCATCAGGACTTTGTGTTGCCCAATATGGCTTGCCTGCAGCGATCAGCTTGCCAGCTTTTAAGGTTGAACGGTCGACAATGGTGGCATAGTCATCCATGGTGCCTGCCACACACAATTTCTCACCATCAGCACTGATGGATAATCCATGATGACGGGAGTCATTTACATATTTTGTCCGGTCAGACGGAATGGTAGAGCTGCCCGGGAGTTGACCAATGCGAGTAATTTTATTCTGGTTCAGGTCATACTCGATCAAGCCGTTAAAAAATGAAACCTGTGCATAAATTTTACTTTCATCATTACTAAGCACGATGGGACGCACTGCATTGGATAAATCTTTACGACCGATTGCATCTAATGCGGGACGGAAATCAATTTTCTTGAGCACTTTAAATGTATTCGCATCAGCAATGGTGATGAATCGTTTACCCTTGGTGAAATCTTGCCATGATGCATCCATGGCGGTTTCTACATTACCAATCGCTGAATTCAAAATTTTTGAACCACCATCAAAGAAGATGTTTTCATGCGGTTTGTCGCCTGTTGCAAAGCGTCCCAATTCCTTACCGGTGTTGATGTCTAGAACATGAACGACGTTACCCGAAGATGCTGAGACAGCTAAGCGCTGACCATCAGGAGAAACAGCCATATGATCCGCACGGAAACCCTCAACAGGGGTGCGCCAGTTGATCTTGCCCGTCGCAATATTGATAGACACCACATCTGCAAAACTTGGGCGAGATGCCACCACTGACTTGCCATCTGGGGTGGAATACATGTCATCGACCAATTGATCGTTACCTTCACCAGCGGTGGACTGAATATAAGTATAAGCAATCAGTTTAATTGGATTGAGGTGGATTTCCTTTAAACGCTCTTTGCGATCAGGCACCATGTTAATGACACCGATTTTGCCAAAATCCTGTGAGGGACGAATGACGGTCACGGTTCCATCCCAGTTATTGCCCACAAAAAATACCTGTTGGCTATTTGGTGGAGCAGGCGTTGTTGCTGTAGTTGCATTCATAGCTAGCGAGCTGAAAGCTGTAGATGCAAGTAAAACATTCGACGTCCATTTAAAAAATAATTTTTTGTTTTTCATATCATTATTGTCCAGTTCAGTTCCATGAAAGCAATTTTTTTATTTAAATTTTCATTGCTGTCTAATACTCCCGTATTAGCAGAACACTAGAATAAAGAATTGGTCAACAATTAACCATAATTACCCGACAATCACGCCAATAAATCATTCTTATCTTTTGAGTAAAGTAGATCATTTGATTAAGAAATTTCCTGGTTAATTTTCTAAGTAATTAAAATTATTTATTTTATTTATGATTTTTCATCATTAAAAAGTTGCCGACAAGATTAAAAAACTTTTGTTAGCAAAAAAATGGAATGACAAAACAGAATGTTTCTTTAAATTTGTCATTACATGTATTGTAGCTCGTAGAAACTCACAAAATTATTCACCTGAGTTATCAAGTAATTGAGATGTTAACCTTACAAGCATTGTATGAAATTATACAAAAGAGCCGACTTGTCTCTATAAATTGAGCACTTTGTAAATTCGTAAAATGAATTGTTTTAAAAACTTGTTTAAATCTTTATCCAATTTAATATAAATATGTTCTAGAAATTGCAAAACACTACATGATATTTTGTATGAAAGCCGTACTATAAAAATGATTTTATTGAGTTTCTAATATTATGTCACAGATAGATGTTCTTGTTCCTTTGGCTGAAATTGAGGTGAATCGGGCTGAACTTCTCTCCATTCAGCGTAATGATTTAGTACCTTTGCTGAATGATCAATATCGTCTGAATCATTATGCTGATCAACTTATTCAGGCACAGTCGGTGTTACTTAATGGGGTAGATCTACATCTTACCCAGCAACTCAGTTCGACGATTGAACAGCTGATTCAATCCTTGGCAGATTCAAAAAAATATTTAAAAACACGTAAATTTAATGCTTTGCAAAAGTGGTTGGGGATTGACCTGGAATATGGATCGGGGCAGGTTGAATATTATAAAAATCTAGACCAATTGCTCAATCGGGCCAATCATTTAAGTCAAAAATTGCAAATCGAGATTCAAAAGTCACAGGCACGTTTTCAGCAGTTGCTTGGACATCGTGAGCAAATGGCAAAGTACATCAAGGCTGCACAAGAGTTTTTAGTGGAATATCCCAATTTTGTAAAGAATCAGCATCCTTTGGATAATTTTTCGGAGAGATTATCTAAAAAAATTAATACATTACAAACGTTGCAGGCCAGTAATGATATTGCAATTACACAAATGCAGTTATCTCAACAGCTTTCTTTTACCTTGCTGGATCGTTTTAAAGAGGCACAGCAGGTCTTGATTCCGGCATGGCAATATCATGTTAAACAAAGCAATCAAAGCAATTCGACAATTGAGTTGGAAAAGTTGGATAATAGCCGAGAGAACCTGATCAAAACTTTAAGAAAATCACTACAGAAACCAACACATTAATAATGATACTAGGTGAGACATGACCGATTTTGAGCATAAAGATTTACCAGCTGAAGTAAGCAGCGATGTGGTTCAGCAAAAATTTCAGCAACTGAACTTGCAAGAAATGGGTTTGCAGGATTCGGACTTTAATGAAGTGATGAATGCACGTAAAGAATTGGCTGCAATGAGCCATACAGCAGTGGCTGAATATGGTAAAAATATTGCGACAAAAACGTCGACCTATACCGATGAATTGTTGAATCTTGTGCAAAATAAAGATCTGGATGCCACAGGTCAAAAATTGAATCAGGTGGTTCAAGTAGCACAGCAGTTGAATACCAGCAGCATTTTAAACAAGAAAAAAAGTTCGGGTTTTTTTGGTGGCTTGATCAGTAAAATGAAGGGCGCCAAGCAGAACTTTGACCAGCATTTTAATAGTACCAAAGAACAAATTGATGTTTTAGTTAAAGAAATTGAAACTTCACAATCGGGACTCAAAAGTCGCGTTGATACCTTGGATAAAATGTTCCATGGGGTGCAGGATGAATATAAACAATTGGGTATTTATATTGCTGCCGGGAAGTTGAAAGAACATGAAATCCAGCAGGAAATTGCAACTTTAACCACTCAAACTCAAGATCAGGCATCGGTGCAAAAGGTTTATGATCTGAATCATCTGGCCAATAATCTGGAAAAACGGGTCAGTGATTTACAGGTTTTGCAGCAATCGGCAATGCAAACTTTACCAATGATCCGAATTATCCAGTCCAATAACTTGATGTTGGTCGATAAGTTTTATGCGATTAAAAACATTACTTTACCCGCGTGGAAAAACCAGATCAGTTTGGCCATTTCCCTAAATGAACAGAAAAATAGTGTGCAACTTGCCAATAGTATTGATGATGCAACCAATGATCTGTTACGCCGTAATGCAGACTTGCTGCATCAAAACTCGGTCGATACCGCCAAAGCCAATCAACGTTCAGTGATTGATATTGAAACGCTTGAACATGTGCAAAACACCCTCATTAAAACTGTGAATGATGTGATTCAGGTGCAAAAAGAAGGTATGCAAAAACGTGCTGAAGCCACCACGCGTTTACGTGCCTTGCAAGAAAATTTGAATCATTTGGTTATAGAATCAAGTACCAGTGGAGTGAATAAATCTTAAGAATAGGCTTAAGTTCATTGGCTGCACTTTAGGAGAAACCGTTTGCCTCCCTTAGATGAATATGCTGTGAATCCGCAACAGATTGAATCTGGTGTTGTAGTGCTGAAAAAGCGCCAACGCAATCTGACCTTATTTTGCATCACTAGCAGCACCGTTTTCCTTGCATCAGTGGTGGCATTAGTTCTACAACATGATTTTGTCTATAGTTTTTTTGGTGTTACCACCGAATTGAAACAATTGCATATGCCGATGAGTGTAGATGCAAATCTTGCTGAACTCGGTCAGCACACCGATTATTTTACCAATCTGTTATCGTGGTTTGGCTGGCTGATTCTTAAGCTATTTGTTTCTTTTGTCGGGGCATTTTTTGTCATTCATTTTTTGAAAAAAATACGCTTCTTCTATACGCGTTTTCAGTCCTTTATTTTGAAATTTGTCGGCTGGCTGGTTGCCTTTATTGTGTTGTGGTCGAGTTTAACCTTTCTGCAATACGATTTAAATGATGAGGTAAATAATGCTTATAGCGAAGCGATTCAATACGATAAAAATATTCAGCAAAGTGAATTGGCACAGTATTTACAGCGTACTGAATTAGATGAACCCGTGAAGGCTTATTTACTTGCACAAGCCGCGTTGTTACATAAACCAGTCGATAAAGATGCTGCCATTCCTCAGGTTCTGGCTTTGGTTAAAGCCGAAAAAACAGATCCTCACTTTATTGAATATGGCTTCAAGCCCGAACAATTGTGGACCATGCAGCATCAACTTTATGGAAAGACACTCACCCCGATGGCGCAAAGTGTTTCAAGGCAGGTAGATCAAGCTGAAAAAATGAGCGACTTGGTGAATATCTTTATTATTGCTATGTTTATTTTATCTGCAATTTTGAGTTTGATTTTATTTTTCTTATCGCAGCATTTAAAAGGGCGCGTGTTAAGAGTTGAACAACGCATTACACCTTAAATAATGCAATTCAAAAGCCTCGGAAGGGGCTTTTATTGTTTTTCTTGACTGTTATTTCATTGCAATTTTTCTTAAGTTTTAAATGAGGCAGTACTTATAGAATTTAAGATAAACGCTACTTGATTTAATAATCCGATCTTAGTAATAAAAACAAACTGTTTTACCTATTTAATCATTTGTCTTACTATAGCCTTATTAAATAAACATTTACTCCCTTGGAGACGTTAGCCATGTTAGATCAAAATACTTCAGCGCAACTTAAAACTTTACTGGAACGTCTGGAAAGCCCGATTGAACTGGTGGCATCCCTCGATTCATCCGACAAATCCGACAAGATCAAGGAACTGGTGACCGAGGTTGCAGCACTGTCGGATCAGGTAACAGCTCGCTTTGACGGAACCAATAAACGTACCCCAAGCTTCGGGATCGCCAAAGTCGGCGAACAGCCACGCGTGAACTTTGCCGGTCTGCCGATGGGACATGAATTTACCTCCTTGATTCTGGCATTGCTGCAAGTGTCGGGTTATGCCCCAAAAGTGTCTGATGAAGTCTTGGCACAAATCAAGGGCTTGAATTTAACCTCTGACTTTGATGTCTTTGTTTCTTTAAGCTGCCATAACTGTCCGGATGTGGTGCAAGCCTTGAATCTGATTGCGATCAACAATCCGGGCGCGACAGCCACCATGATTGACGGGGCCTTCTTCCAGGAGGAAGTGGAACAGCGCAAAATCATGGCGGTTCCGATGCTGTTCCAGAATGGTGAACATATTGGTCAGGGCCGTATGACTTTGGAAGAAATCGTGGCCAAACTGGATTCGGATTCATCAGCCAAAGATGCAGAAAAACTCAATGCCAAAGGCGCATTTGATGTGCTGGTGATTGGTGGTGGCCCTGCAGGCAATACTGCTGCGATCTATGCGGCACGTAAAGGCATCCAAACCGGGATTGTGGCGGAACGCTTTGGTGGTCAGGTCATGGATACCATGGACATTGAAAACTACACTTCAGTGCAAAAGACCCAGGGTCCGAAATTTGCCGCTGAAATGGAAGCGCATGTGCGTGCTTATGATGTCGACATCATGAACCTGCAAAAAGTGGCGGCGATTAAAGGGGGCGATGAAACCGCCAATGGTCTGGTAGAAGTGACGCTGGAAAATGGGGCTAAACTGGAATCAAAAACCATCATTCTGTCGACCGGTGCACGCTGGAGAGAAATGAATGTTCCGGGCGAGCAGGAATATAAAACCCGTGGTGTGGCGTACTGCCCGCACTGTGACGGTCCACTATTCAAGGGCAAACGTGTGGCGGTGATCGGTGGCGGGAACTCGGGTGTGGAAGCGGCGATTGACTTGGCGGGTATTGTTGAACACGTTACCTTGGTTGAGTTCGATACCAAACTTCGTGCCGACCAAGTCTTACAAGACAAGCTCAACAGCTTGCCGAACACCACCGTAATCATGAATGCACTTTCTACAGAAGTGGTCGGTGACGGTTCACAGGTAACAGCGCTGAAATACAAAGACCGTACCACCGATGTTGAACACACGGTTGAACTGGCTGGGATCTTTGTGCAAATTGGCTTGTTGCCAAACACCGATTTCCTGAAAGCATCGAAAGTGGAACTTTCCAACCGTGGCGAGATCGTGATTAACGAGCGTAACGAAACCAATGTCAAGGGTGTGTTTGCTGCGGGTGACTGTACCACCGTTCCGTACAAGCAGATCATCATTGCAACGGGTGAAGGTGCCAAAGCATCACTGTCTGCTTTTGATTACATCATCCGTTCGGGGCAATAAGTAAAAAAGCCAAAGTGGCTATGTAGACTTAAACATAGACACTTTGGCTTTAGTTCCCCAAGTTTTTGTTTTACCCTTTTATAGGAACTCAGGGCGCTAACGCTGAGTTCCTTTTTTTATCACGACCCTTTCTATTGTTATTTTGATTTTCTACATTTTTTGTTTTGCCCTTTTTTATTGTTCTTTCCCCATGCTTATTAAGTTTAATTAAGCAATTTTTATTCCAGTTTCATAAAAATCTCTAAGATTTAAATAAATTCAATCCCTTAAACTTCTGCATTAATTGCTCTTGTGTTTCCATATGCTCAGGATGCGGAATAATGCACTCAATTGGACATACCGCAATACAAGTTTGGTGCTCATAAAAGCCGACACATTCAGTACAGCGATCCACATCAATCTCATACACTTTATCGCCCTCATAAATGGCTTCATTCGGACATTCAGGTAAACACATATCACAATTGATGCATTTATCGGTGATGAGTAATGCCATATCTATCTCGCTTTAAATCGCTTGATAAGCCAAAGACGCAGCAGAAATATCTGCAGTTGAATTCGGCAAGTTGCGAATCAGCAGGGCATAATCCATGTCGACATCGGCAGGGACTGGAATATCAACGACATGACCGGAACCTTTGGCATCTTCAATCAAATTGCCTTTTTTATCTTTAATTTCAGTCAAAGTAAAAGTGATGTTGCCTTTCGTCGTCATTAACTCTAAAGAATCCCCGACGACAAAACGGTTTTTCACATCAATCTTGATATAGTCACCGTTACGTTCTAACACTTCGCCTACAAACTGTTGATGATCAAAACGTGATGAACCCGTTTCATAATTTTGATATTCGCTATGCACATGACGACGCAGGAAACCTTCGGTATAACCGCGATTCGCCAAGCCTTCAAGCTGGGTCATTAGTGATGGATCAAAAGGTTTACCTGCCAACGCATCATCAATCGCTTTGCGGTAGATTTGTGCAGTACGGGCACAGTAGAAGTAGGACTTGGTACGACCTTCAATCTTCAGTGAATGAATGCCCATCTTGGTTAAACGTTCGACATGCTGTACCGCACGCAAGTCTTTGGAGTTCATGAAGTAGGTGCCATGTTCATCTTCTTCAGCGGCAAACATATCTTCTTCATTGCGTTGTAGTAAAACCGGCTCGCCAAATTGATGTTGTTCTAGGGCGTGTTGCTCGTCGGCATCTTTATGTTGGCAGCATGATGATGATTCTTCAATTTGTTGAACTGGAATCACATCTCCAGTTTCATCTTCAGCTGCATCGTGAATTTTATAATCCCAGCGACAGGCATTGGTGCAAGCGCCCTGATTTGCATCACGTTTGTTCATATAGCCTGAAAGTAAGCAACGACCGGAATAAGCCATACACAATGCACCATGCACGAAAACTTCAATTTCCATGCCTGGCACAGTGTTTTTAATTTCTTCAATTTCTTCAATAGAAAGTTCACGAGACAAAATTACGCGGGTCAAACCCATGTTTTGCCAGAACTTCACCGTTGCCCAGTTGACTGCATTGGCCTGAACTGAAAGGTGTACCGGAACATCAGGAAAATGCTCACGTACCATCATGATTAAGCCCGGATCAGACATAATCAGCGCATCAGGTTGCATGGCAACCACAGGTTCCAAGTCACGGATGAAATTCTTGAGTTTGCTGTTATGCGGTTGGATGTTCACCACTACATAGAATTTTTTGCCCAACGCATGAGCTTCCTCAATACCTATTTTTAGATTGTCATGATCGAAGGCATTATTACGTACACGTAAGCTATAACGCGGCTGACCTGCATAGACAGCATCGGCACCATAAGCAAAAGCATAGCGCATGTTTTTGAGCGAGCCAGCGGGTGAGAGAAGTTCTGTAACGTGAGTAATGCTCATGACAAAATTAAAGGCATATAAAAAATATGGCTTTATTGTAGAGAACTAAAAAAATGATTCAACCTAGTATTTTAGTTGGGTTTTTACTTATTCTCAGCTTCGAGCTGCTTCAAAATCTGGCAGCTATCAATCGTTTCTGGTGTGCTGCAAGAGGCGTGTAGCTGGATTAGATGTTGTTGGAATTTTTGTAATTCTATATTTTTATCAGTGACTTGCTCAATGTATTATTCAGTCAATTGATTCACAGCGTGACAACTTTGCGATGGCTGTTGTTCTAATTCAAGCAACGCTTCAATCTCGCTGAGTGAAATATCTAGAGCGCGACAACGTTTAATAAACCCCAGTCGTTTGAATGTATTTTCATCGCTTAAGTCAAAATACATATCCAAATTCACATAATATTTACTCCTTTACAAATAAAAACATTTTGCTAGAATTCAAATTAAATATAAGTAATGTAAATATTTTCTCAAAATAAATTGGATATTTTAGAAATTTTTAGTAGAGGGTTTAGTGAAATTAATTAAATTTTTAGTTGTGGGTACGGTGTTGTTGATCACGGGGTGTAGCGCGAAAGTGGTGACCTATGATGCAACGGGAAAAGTCATCGGTTCTTGCAAAGCCACTTCTGGTTTTATATTGGGCGCTCGCGCAATTTGTTACGGTGGCGCTAATTCTGAAGGTGTGGATTATTCAAAGATTGATCAACAGTCAGGATTGTTACCGCTGCCCCCTAAATCATCGAAAATTATGCTTTCAGATAATTAATCACTTTTTAAAAAATTTTATAGTAGGGAAAATAGGATGAAAATTTCTAGCTTAGTCGCATTGGCTTGCGCAGTATTGATGACTGGTTGTGCTTCAACAGTAACCACCTTTGATTCGAATGGAAGAATGATTGGTTCATGTAAAGCAGAACTTGGTTTTGTGATTGGTGGTGGTGCAGGTTGTACGGGGCAGGCTAACCAGGAAGGTAAAGGCAAATAATTAAATCGAGAGATTTAAAAAACCGAGCTAAATAGCTCGGTTTTTTAAGACTTGTAAATTTAAATCTTATTTTTCAACGAATGCACGTTCAATCACGTAGTCGCCAAGTACACCCATACGAGGTGATTCTTTTAGACCGTGTTGGTCAAGAAGTGCAGCAACGTCGTCCAGGAATGCCGGGCTACCGCACAGCATTGCACGGTCAGTTTCCGGGTTGAAACGTGGTAAACCAATTTTTTCAAATAGTTGACCCGTTTCAATTGCAGTGGTTACACGACCTTGAGTGTGAAACTCTTCACGAGTCACAGTCGGATAGTAAACCAACTTTTCTTTCGCACCAAGTTCTGAGAAGAATTCGTGGTTTGGAATTTCATTTTCAATTAAGTCTTGGTAAGCCAGTTCAGAAATGAAACGTGTACCATGAACCACGATGATTTTTTCAAAACGCTCATAAGTTTCAGGGTCACGGATCACAGACAAGAATGGAGCAAGACCCGTACCGGAAGAAAGAAGGTACAAGTTTTTACCCGGGTTTAAATCGTCTAGTACCAAAGTACCCGTCGGTTTCTTAGAAACCAGAATTTCATCGCCAACTTTTACTTTTTGTAAAATAGAAGTTAAAGGACCATCTGGCACTTTAATAGAGAAAAACTCTAACTCTTCTTCATAGTTAGCGCTAGCAATAGAATAAGCACGCATTAAAGGCTTACCATTTACTTCCAGTCCAATCATCACAAATTGACCATTTTTAAAACGTAGCGCAGTGTCACGCGTGGTTTTAAAACTGAATAATGTGTCATTCCAGTGGTGTACGTGAGTAATCTTTTCGACGTTGAAAGCAGCCATTAAAGGTCTCAATAAATTATCAAATTAGAACAGCTTACTATTCTAATCTAAAAACATTCTCGATAAACTGAATATATTTAATTGACCTTATCAGAAAAAGTGATTATGACTGAGCTTAAAGTGCCAATAATCGGGTATATGAATTCTCCCTATCGTGAAAAATTTGGCATCCCAAGACAACCGAATCTGGTTCAGGTCGAATCGTATATTGAAATGCTGGAACCTTATAATGATTTACTGGCATTTGAAGGAATCAATGAATTCAGTCATTTGTGGTTGATTTGGCAGTTCCATGACAATAAGAATCAACAAGATAATCCAAAATTTCGCCCCCAAGTCCGTCCACCGCGTTTAGGTGGAAATAAGAAAATAGGCGTGTTTGCGACACGTAGCATGTACCGTCCTGCACCCATGGGTTTGTCTGTGGTTCAACTCAAAGAAGTGAAAAAAGTCGGTAAGTCGGTTCGGGTTTATGTCACAGGCAGTGATCTTCTAGATGGCACACCCATTATAGATATCAAGCCTTATATTCAATATTCAGATGCAGTGCTGGATGCTGAGAGTGGTTATGCACAGGATGAACCTGAACGAATAGCTGTTATTTGGACAGAAAGTGCAGAGCAGCAAAAGCAGGATTTAATGAAATGTCAAAAGTTAAACGAACAGCTTGTGAACGAATTGGAACAAGTTTTATCACTTGATCCAAGACCGGCTTATCAAAATGATCCTGAACGGATTTATAAAATGAATTTTGCCAATTTTGATGTGAGCTTTTTAGTAGGATTGGATCACATTACGGTGGTAGCATTGGTTACGCTCTCAGCTTAATTCTGTACCATCCACCAGAGCACAGCAATTAAAACGGCCATATGCAGAATTTGTACCGGTACAAAATAAAGTGCAAATTTTAATCCACCACTGATGGCTGCATTAATGGATTTAGAAACAGCATGAGCGCCCAGACCTAGCATCATTGCATACAGTAAGCTGGTATTTGTGGGTTCACCTTGGATAACTACAGTGGCCGCAGCGGCATGAATTTCAAACAGTGAAGCCAAGAGTGTACCTGCAATTAAACCAGAATCGCCGAGTAAAAGCTCCAAGCCATACACACCAGCCTGAATGACCGTTAACGTCCCGGCAATAATCGCTGCTTCTTTTAAGCTAAACATGGGACTATCTTCAGCTTCTATTTCTTCGACAGGTTCTGCTTTACGTAAAAGCCAGTAAGCGCAAAGTACTAAAATAGCAATGGCGATGAGCAAGGGAAATATCAGCAGCTTTAGCCAGACTAAAGAAACACCTCCTACAACAATCAATAACAGCACTAAAGTTGAAATACAGGACATCAGTGCTGCACCTGCATTTGATTGAGCATCGATTTCTCCATTGCGTACTTGCATGCCTAAATGCGCAATCGTTGCGGTACTGGATACAAATCCAGAAGCAATGGAAGAAAGAATGAGGGCTCTTTTGGTTGAAAGTAAGCGTTTGGCAATATGTGCCAATGCCTGCACGACAAGAATCAAAGTGAGCAGTTTTAAAATAATATGCGGATTGAGCACTGTGCCCCATAAAGGAGTATTTGGAGTAAGCGGCAGGCCAATTAAAATCAGTGCCAGTAAAAATAAACCATCTTTAAATTCTGCTTCGGTGATCCATTTTCCTGCAAAACCATGGATGGAATGTTTCATCATTAAAATAAAGGTTAGTACTACGGATAAGCTTGCAGCCAGTGTGACATTCCAAATACACAGTGCCCCAATGAAGTAGGTCATCACGAATGCCAGTTCAGTGGTCACACCTGGATCTTTTAGCTGATTTTTAAGCGAAAAAATACTAATGGCAGCCACACTAATTGCACCCACAACCCCAAAAACAGGTCCCAAGATAAAGCATAGTGCACCGAGTAATGCACAGATCACAAATGAGCGAACCCCTGCAAAACTATGCTGATTTTCACGTTGCTTACTCCGTTCACGTTCTAAACCAATCAGCAAACCACAGCCTAATGCCGCTGCCATAATCATCAGCAGTTCTTGAAATGATGTGCTTTGCAGTGACAGATTTAGCATATTATTCACAGGGTTCATCCAATAGCCGAAGTATGGAAAAGTGTGCTGCGTAATTAATCAGCATCTTTGGCATTATTCGCTATAAATGAGTGAAAGTAAAAGCGTAATCACTGCCAAAAAAAGTTATAGTTTTCATTTGAATGACCGATGAGAACGGAATCAGTTTTCGGTAATGGCAGGGCTACTGTTTTTCTAAACGTGATTTACGTCAGAAGAAATTTAGTTTGCTATAGTGTGTTTATGGTTTGGGGCTTAGAACAATGAATTTTAATTTTGAAATGGACACATCTTGGTGTCTGGAACAACTACAAAAAGATGGGCGTATTACCGAGCGTAACAAACTGCTGATACAAACCACACACCGCCAACGTGAGCAGCTGAAATGGCATCCATTGCAGTGGATTGCACATTTTAATTTGGTCGATCTATCCCATCCTCAATCCACATTGACCTTAAACCGTTTATGTCAGTGGATTGCAGAAAAAGCCAAGATCCCTTTTTATATTATTGATCCTTTAAAAGCTGATGTCGGTGCTTTGACCAGTATCATGTCGCAAGAATTTGCTGTGCGTAATAAAATTTTGGCGGTTGAAATACAGGCGGATAAAGTCCTGATTGCAACCGATCAACCTTTTAAAACTGAATGGGTGGCCAATCTTGAACATACGATTGCACCTAGAAAAATTCAGCGTGTACTGTTAAGTCCCGATCAATTACAGCGCTATCTGGTCGAGTATTACCAAGTCAGTCGTGCGGTCAATTCATCGCAAAAATCCAGTGCTTATGATCGTGATAACAAAGGGGTAGAAGCGCTTTTACAACTGGGTGATACGCAAAACCCTGATGCCAATGATCAGCATATTGTGAAACTGGTGGACTGGGTTTTACAGTTTGCTTTTGAGCAAGGTGCAAGTGATATCCACCTCGAGCCGCGTAAAGACACAGGTAAAGTGCGGTTTCGAATAGACGGGGTATTGCATACCATTTATAAAATGCCAGCCAATACCCTGACCGCCGTGATTTCGCGGATTAAAATTTTAGGTCGCATGAATGTTGCAGAAAAGCGTAAACCGCAAGATGGACGATTAAAAACTCGTACTCCAAAAGGACAAGAAACCGAGTTGCGTTTATCGACTTTGCCGACGGCTTTTGGCGAAAAGTTGGTGATGCGTATTTTTGATCCGGAAGTGTTGGTACGCAGTTTTCAACAACTGGGTTTTGAAGGCGGCTTACTCAATGATTGGCAGGCTTTAACGGCACATAGTCACGGGATTATCTTGGTGACTGGCCCAACCGGTTCGGGGAAAACTACGACGCTTTATTCTTCACTGAAACAACTGGCTACAGAAGAAGTGAATGTCTGTACCATTGAAGATCCCATCGAAATGCTCGAACCGAGCTTTAACCAGATGCAGGTCAATCAAGGGATTGACCTAGGTTTTGCCGATGGCGTGCGTGCTTTAATGCGTCAGGATCCGGACATTATTATGGTCGGAGAGATTCGTGACCACGATACCGCCAATATGGCGATTCAAGCTGCATTAACCGGTCACTTGGTGTTATCGACCTTGCATACCAATGATGCACCTTCAAGTTTGACCCGTTTACATGATTTAGGGGTGCAGCCATTTTTAACCGCAGCGACCATTTTGGGCGTGCTGGCACAGCGTCTGGTCCGTAAACTTTGCCCGCATTGTAAAGCAGAAACCTTTATCAATGAGCAAGAATGGAAGCATTTGACCTACGACTTTACGATCGAGATGCCAAGCTTTGTGTTTCAAGCGGTGGGTTGTGAAGCGTGTCGACATACAGGCTATAAAGGTCGTGTCGGAATCTATGAATTTATGCCGTTAAGTTTAGAGACTAAACAACTGATTAGTGCCAATGCCAATTTAAATGAATTGCGTCAACAAGCCAAGAAAGAGGACGTTGAACCGCTGCGCATTGCGGGGGCACGTAAAGTTCTGGATGGACTGACCACTTTGGAAGAGGTTTTGCGGGTTGTTCCTTTGAATTAAGCGATTTTTAAAAAGTAGCAATCTTAAGATTCACCTCATCTAGATTTGTTTTAATCACTTCATCGAAATGATGAACAAAAAGATGAGGACTTCAACATGAACATGATCTCTAAAGCAGCTTTAATTACTGGTTTAATTGGTGCAACGACATTTGCCATTGCAAATACTGCCGTGAATCAAGCTGCCATTGCACCACAAAAGACCACCACGGTTAAACAGGCCTTAACTTTAAAAGATGATAGCAAAGTGCAGCTTAAAGGTTATGTGGTGAAAGCGGTCGGTGATGAAAAATATCAATTCCGTGATAACACGGGCACGATTACGGTCGAGATTGATGACGAGTTATGGCAGGGTAAACCTGTGAATGCCAAAACACCTGTGACCATCACTGGTGAAGTCGACATTGATTACAAACCTGCGAAACGTGTTGAAATTGATGTCGATGCGGTTAAATTCTAAGTTGGTCGATCAATTGAAATAAAGCTATAAGGAAAAAGTTTTCTATCTCCTTTTATATTTCACTTAAAACCACATGAGTCATTCATGTGGTTTTTTTGAATCCAGCGACTTTTAAAGCATGCTATCTTAAAAGTAGAAAATGCCTCATACATGAGAACAATACATGCGAATCTTACTGGCAGAAGATGATGCTTCCCAAGCGGAAAGCATCAAAACATGGTTAGAAATGGATGGTTATAATATCGACTGGGTCGAACGTGGCGATCATGCCATTTTAGCCATTGAACAGCATCAGTATGATTGTGTCTTGCTCGATCGTGGGCTACCCAAAGCCACTGGGGACGAAATTCTTAAAACGTTACGAGCACAGCAGCAAGCAACCCCTGTGATTTTTATTACGGCGCGGGACAGTATTCATGATCGGGTCGAAGGTCTGGATTTGGGCGCCAATGACTATTTGGTCAAGCCGTTTAGTCTGGAAGAACTTTCCGCGCGCGTACGCTCACAACTACGACAACATCAAAGCAGTGCAGATCAATATTTGCGTTATGCTAATCTGGTTTTGGACCCACAAGCCAAGACCCTGATTCAAGATGGTCGGAATGTAAATTTAACTGCCAAGGAATTTCAGATTTTGCATAAACTGATGCAGAAACCTGAACATGTGATGACCCGTGAGCAACTGGAAGAATCCCTCTATGCGTGGGGCGATGAAATAGAAAGTAATGCCATAGAAGTATTTATCTATCAATTACGTAAAAAAATAGGCAGCCAATATATCAAAACTATTCGGGGTTTGGGCTATCGCATGAGTCATGATTAATATGTCACACGCCGTGTCTCTACAAAGCAAACTGATCAAGACCTCATTACTCAGTTCAATGGTGGCAGGTGTACTGGCATTGCTGCTTTTTATGGGGATTTCCCTGTATCAGACCATGCGAGTGCAAGACCAGCTCATGGATGAAATCGCTGACATGCTGTTGATTTCAGATGTAAGCACGAGTTCAGGGCAACAGGTCGATGAACTCAGTGATGAATTTGATATTCAATATCAGTTAAAAGATCAGCAACAGGTACTGAGCGAATCAGAAAATTTCCATTTGGACCATCTGTCTTCAACGTTCAAAAATAATTTCGATGAAGGTTATGATCTGATTTGGCACGATCAGCAATTGTGGCGTATTTACACCACGGAAAATCCTGAACTGAATACGTCGGTACTGCTATTGCAGCCCATGGGAGAGCGCTTTAAAGCTTTGGCTCAAAATGTCATGGGCTATGGCCTGATTTTAATTGTGCTCTGGTTCATCCAGTGGCTGATTCTACATTTTGCCGTGAAACGCCAATTTAAAGTCATTCATCAACTATCCAGAGAAATTTCAGCTAAAAGTGCCGATGATCTCGCCCCGATTCAGCAGCAAACACCCGAGTTAAAAGAATTACAACCGATGGTTTGGCAATTGAATCAATTGTTACAGCGCCTGAATCAATCTTTGCTTGCAGAACAGCGTTTTACCGCCGATGCCTCGCATGAATTACGTTCGCCGTTATCTGCCATTCAAATGCGTTTACAGGTGCTGAAACGGAAATATCCAGACCTAGCACAGGACTTGGTCAGCATCCAAAATGATGTCAGTCGTGGCACACAGGTGTTAGAAAACCTACTGTTACTTGCACGTTTAGATCCGACCAATACCACTCAATTGCCTAAAACTGAGATTGATTTGCAGCTTGTGGTATTGGATGTCATTCAAGCCTTGCAACCGTTTGCAATAGAAAAAAATATTCAGATCCAGACTCAGCTTTCGCCTCATCTTTCTATTTGGGCTAATGAAAAACTCATTTTCAGTTGTATTCGGAACCTGATTGATAATGCGATTCGCTATGCCGGGCAGAATGGGCATGTATTTATTGATCTGCAACAGAAGCATCAGCAGGTAAAGATTACGATAGAAGATGATGGGCAAGGTGTGACAGAAGATGTGCTGCAACGACTGGGCGAACGCTTTTATCGCGCATTAGGAACCAAAACTCAAGGTTCTGGTTTGGGGCTTTCGATCTGTCAAAAAATTATGGAGTTGCATGCAGGTGAAATTCATTTTTCTCAATCTGCGCATGGTGGATTAAAGGTCGAGCTGCAATTCCCACTCAATCTTCAGCGCTAAAAAGCAGTATGTACACAAACATACTGCTGGTTTCCACGAATATTATTATTGGCTTGTTACTATTTTATTTGGTTAGAATCAGTTTTATTTGGTCAGAATGAGTCGATTGTTACGGGTTAAACGTAAACGATATTCTTCTCCGGCATGCATGATTCGAATTTCTCGGCCTAAAGAAAACAGGTTGTTCGAGTGCAACATCGGTAGTGAGTGGGCTAGATCATTATTAGGTGTAAACAGGCTAAATGGTGCGTTCATTCCTTCGACTCCGTGGTATATAGTGAATGTTTTAAATGATAATCATTATCGAATAGGCCTGTCAATGCATTATTTAAGATTTTATAAAAAACTTAAATTTGCTTACACTCTGTAATATTTTCACGCAAAGGAGTATGGCATGTCGAAACCCACGATTCACGTTGCAATTGCAATATTATTGCATCAGGACAAGGTACTTGTAGGATGGCGTGAAGCAAAACAGCATCAGGGAAATAAACATGAATTTCCAGGCGGCAAAGTTGAACAAGGTGAAAGTCCTTTAGCAGCCTGTCGCCGTGAAATTTATGAAGAAGTTGGAATAGGTTTACAGGACTGGCATGCTTTTGATGTAATTCGGCATGAATATGACGATGTGATTGTGAATTTGCATTTATTTCATGCCATCGTACCGAGCGCTTTATTGAATGAAATTCAACAGCCTTGGACATGGTATAGCCGTGATGAATTGCTCAGTTTAAATTTTCCCAAAGCCAATCAAGCCATGATTAAGCGCTTGCATTGGGCACATCAGATTAAAATTTCAGATCGGTTAGATACGTTAAACCAATTAAAACTGGATCAGCTGATGTATTGGCGTGTTGAGGGGACTCAAGTCCAGATCATTGAAATTTCCAGCTTAAGTGTTGAGCAATTGTCCAAGCTGATTGTGAATATTGATCTTTACCAACAGCTCAATTCAATTCAACAACAGGCCATTTCAGCCATCCATTTAAAGCAGTCGCAAGTCATGTCTTTAATGCAGGGCGATTTAATCATGGGCAAACGCTATATTGCGGCTTGTCATGATTTAGTCTCGATGAAACAGGCACAGAAAATTGGTTGTGATGCCATTTTATTGAGTCCAGTGTTGGCTACAGAAACGCATCCAGAGGCTCGGGCACTGGGATGGGAACAGTTTAAGAACTTGGCTGCTCAAGTCGAAATTCCTGTTTTTGCTTTAGGGGGAATGCAAGCCGGTGATTTGATGACGGCTCAGCAGCAGGGGGCTTATGGAATTGCAGGGATTCGATTTTTATAAAACATAGAGTTTATAAAAATCGAATAACAGGATGTATTAAGCTCTGAATTATTCATCTCGATACATCCAGAATTTTATAAGGCTTTCAGTGCTTTTTGCGCTTGTTGAATGGTTTTTTGATCTTTTTGCTGTTGTGCAGCTTTTAAAATGACCAACCACAGTTGCTTTTTCATAGCATTGCTTTGTGCATAACTCAGTCCACGTTGTGCTAAAGCTTCCGCATTTGCAGGTTTATTTTTCTTATTGGCCACCAAAGCTAAATACAAAAAAGTCTCGGCAGATTGTGGTGCCAAGCGCTGTGCCTGAAGCGCAGCAGCCTCCGCCTGATTCCATTGCCCTTGTTTATATGCAAGCTGGGTTTTTTGCATGAGTTTTTTAAATGCAGGAAGTTCACGACCATCATCAAATTGCTGCGTGCTTCTTTGCTCAGGAACGACTACCTGCATTTTTTTACGTTGAATTTCTTCGCGCTCATAAGGGCTAATGACCACACCAGAAGGGGTTTTAATTTCCTTCTTTTCAGAAGGTGCAGCTTTCGCCGGTTCCTTGGTCTCAGGGGCTGGCAGGCTTTGACAGCCCACCAAAGCTATTAAGCCTAAACCGATCAGCACTTGCTTATACATGTTGAATCGAACATTCATTATGAATTGTCACCACTAATTATCATAGCTACCGCTTGAAATGACCTGACTATCATTGGAAGAGTCACGCGGCATTTCAGTTTCACTTTCACGAATATAGTTTTCGATACTATCGTTTTCTGCAGGTGCAGCCTGATTGCTTTCGGTGTCAGAATTGTAACCCGGCTCGACTTGATAATGCGGTAAACCACATGCTGTAGCTTGGCGTGGCACATTATTGCGTAGTAATGGAATATACATTGCACCTTCACACCCTTGGGCAGATAAATAGCCAGTCGTGCGGTCAATCCATTGCCATTGTACATTTTCAGTTTGGCGTAAGTTCACCGGTTTTTGGCGCAGTTGCTTCATGACATTGGTCCAAACAGGCAGGGCACCTGACGAACCGGTTAAACCGGTAACTTTATTGTCATCCAGACCTAACCAAACCACACTTAAATAATTACCCGAATAACCTGCAAACCATGAGTCACGCGTATCATTGGTGGTTCCCGATTTCCCTGCCAGTTTTAAACTGGTTGGTAACGCGCTATAAGCCGAACGACCTGTACCTGAACTCATCACTTGTTGTAAGCCATAATTCAAAATATATGCGGCAGAAGGGTCAATGGTTTTTTGAACGGTCAGACCATAACGATCCAGTAAACGTCCGTTTGCATCTACAACAGAACGAATTGATTTGATTGGGTATTTAAATCCGCCCGTAGCAAAGTTGCTATAAATGCTCATCACTTCCATCGGTGACATATCAACTGCACCGAGGAAGATAGAAGGATAAGTTGGAATATCTGAAGTCACACCAAATTTTTTCAGATGATTACTGAAGGTGGAAAGCCCAAATTCTTGACCTAAACGCACTGCTGCAAGGTT
The DNA here is from genome assembly GCF_004336635.1 of Acinetobacter sp. ANC 4862. Classification (GTDB taxonomy): domain Bacteria; phylum Pseudomonadota; class Gammaproteobacteria; order Pseudomonadales; family Moraxellaceae; genus Acinetobacter. Next base: position 34,121 of record NZ_SJXH01000002.1, on the reverse strand, counting down.
ATAGGAATTCGCCAATGCTTCTGCCATTGGCACAACCCCATGATCACCACCGCTATAGTTTTTAGGCGTCCAGGTTTTTCCTTCACTGACAATATTCATCGCGCTATCTTCAATTGGGCTTGCCCAGTTGTAACGTCCCGATTCAATGGCACTTAAATAAATCACCGGTTTAAGTAAAGAACCCACTTGACGTTTTGCATCTAAAGCACGGTTAAAACCGGTAAAGTCTTGTGTAGAACCCACTGCTGCAACCAGTTCACCATTTTCAGGATGTGAAATTAAAACCGCACCTTGCAAATCTTTTAAACGTTTAGGATTGGCATTGGCTAAACCGGAAACTGAAGCTTTAAAAGCCTCTTGGACTTTGGTTTGTGCAATCGGATCAAGTGTGGTGAAAATTCTTAAACCTTGATTGGTTAAATCACCTTCTTGATATTCAGTACGTAGTTGTCGACGCACAATATCCAGAAAATCCGGGAAGCGGGCAGGGCCTAAAGTCGGTTTCGCAATCACATTGAGTGGTCGTGCTACTTCCTGCTCAAACTGTTCCTGAGTCAGATAGCCCATCACGAGCATATTGTTTAGCACAATATCACGACGTCTTTTTGCACCTTCTGGATTTCTCCACGGATTGAAAAGTGTTGGTCCTTGAACCAAACCGACCAAATAGGCTTGTTGAGCGATATTCAATTCACTCAGCGGTAAGCCGAAGTAAAACTGTGAAGCCAGACCATAACCATTAATAGAATAGTTACCATTTTGACCCAAGTTCACTTCATTTAAATAAGCTTCTAGAATTTCATCTTTATCATAATGAAGCTCAATTAACAGTGCCATCAAGGCTTCATTTACTTTGCGTTTTAAGGTTTTTTCTGGGCTTAAATAAAAGTTTTTAACCAATTGCTGGGTTAGAGTTGAACCACCTTGACGTTTGCCACCGGTGACATTACTGACTAAAGCACGTGCTGTACCGCGGACTGAAACCCCATGATGATGATAGAAGTTACGGTCTTCTGTCGCAATGAGTGCTTCAATTAAAGGTTTAGGGACTTTGTCGAGTTTAATCAGCACACGGTCTTCATTGTGTTGCGGGTAAATGCCGCCAATCAACAAAGGTTCTAAACGAGCAATACCGGTAGATGAAGGTTTGGTCGCACTGACTTCACCCACTTGATCATTGTTAAAGGTGACTTTTAACACCTGTTCAGGTTCTGCGCTATCGCCAAAGTCGAAACCACGTGTATGCACATACAGTGCATCACCTGAGGTAACGTAACTTCCCGATTTGGTATAGCTATCAGAATTTTTATAGCCGAGTAATTTCAGCTCTTGAGTAAAGTCTGTTTGATTAACCGGGGCATTGGTATAGATTTCCAAAGGACGAGCAAATACTTTCGCCGGAATATCCCAACGTTGTCCTTCAAATTTATTCCGCACAATATTGTCCATTCGGATTAAATAGATGCTAAAAGTCAAGAAAGCACCAATGACTAATATTGAAAAAATAAGCGCTAGTAAACCGATACCACGTTCAGACTTCATCAACTATTATAAGATCCTGATTAATTGTGCTAATCATGCGAAGCTTTTCACTTATTTGCAATAATTAATCTGTGAATGAAGATAAAATATTGCGATAAAAAGCACAGAATATTTGTAATTAGTTATTGATTTTATAAAAGATGTTGTTTTTACAGCTTAGTCTTTTTTTTGGAGATGTTGGGTTGATTTTAGAGCACATTTATAGACATGAGGTATTGAGCTGCATTATAGATCTCAAGATACTACTTATAAAATGTGATCTTTATCATAAAAAATCAATATTATTTAAATTTGTACAAATGTTTGTTGTAGTGGGTATATGGATGGGATGCAAATCGTTGTTTAGTAAATCATTCATCTATAGAGAGTGCTACATGAAACTTTAAAGTTTTTTAAAATGAATAGGGTTAATGCTATGATAGGCAGGAATCGTAGCGGAGCGATGACTCAGGTGCAAATTTCACACAAGACTTTTCGAAACATCGGATTAATAGGACGTCCAGATAAATCCTCCGTTGTTGAAACTTTAAGTCTCATTCATGATCATCTTTTAAGTTTAGGGCTTCATCCTGTTTTTGATTCTCAAACAGCAGAACTAGTTCCTTATCCCAATACGCAAACCGTCAGTCGTGCTTTACTGGGTGAAGTGGTTGATTTGGTGATTGTGGTCGGTGGCGATGGCTCTTTATTGCATGCTGCACGCGCACTGGTAAAACACAATACGCCTGTGATTGGTGTGAACCGTGGTCGTTTGGGCTTTTTAACCGATATTAAGCCGACCGAAGTTATATTCAAGCTTGACCAAGTGCTCAAAGGTCAGTTTCAGTTGGATCGCCGTTTCTTGCTGGAAATGGAAATTCGTTCCAAAGGTGAAAGTATTTATGATGCCATTGCGCTGAATGATGTGGTTTTACATTCTGGCAGGTCGGTTCATATGATTGACTTCGAACTGAATATTGATGGTCAATATGTCTATCGTCAGCATAGTGATGGTCTGATTGTCTCTACACCGACTGGTTCTACAGCATATGCTTTGTCGGGTGGTGGACCGATTGTCCATCCAAGTATGGATGCCATTTCTTTGGTACCGATGCATCCACATACCTTGTCTTCACGTCCTATTGTGGTCGGTGGGCAAAGTGAAATTAAGATTATGATTCGTGAAAATCGCGTGTTACCCATGGTCAGTGCTGATGGTCAACATAGCGTTTCACTCAATGTTGGGGATAGTTTACATATCCGTAAACATCCATTTAAATTGAATTTACTTCATCCGCCAGGGTATGACTTCTATATGGCATGCCGTACCAAACTTGGTTGGAATCAAGATTTTGACTCTTTACAACAGCAGGATTAAATGATGAATATTGAACAAATGCTGGCCGTACTCGATCCTGAAATTGTTTCGCGTTTAAAGACAGCAGTGGAAATTGGTAAATGGCCAAATGGCGTAGCGCTCAGCAAAGAGCAGCGTCAAACCTGTATGCAGGCAGTTTATGCTTGGGAAATGAAAAATTTGCCTGAAACTGAACGTAGTGGCTATATTGACCGCGGAACCAAAGAAGAAGATGAACACTGCGATTCACATGACCCGCAGCAAGACGAAGAGTTTAAGCCAATTCGTTTCGTCTAATGATGGGTTGTTTTGAGTAGTTAAACTTTAAATAAAAGTTGATTATGGCTACACGGAAAAGCCATTCGCAACTGTTCGAGGCAGGACTATATTAATATAGTCCTGTTTTTGCGAGAGACATGATACTCGGTGGTATTTGCCGAGTTTTGCGAATGGTAAAAGTTTTCTTGCGTAACAGTGTTACTCATTTTTAAAAAGTAACACAACGAGCTCCCAATATTCGATTATGAGCGTTAAGACTCCGCAGAGCCTGACCCTTTAATCTATTAAATAACTTTTCGGTTTGCCCAAAGCTCTTTGGCCTTTAACATTGTCTCATCATAAGAATCACAAGCGCCCATGGTATATAAAGCAATCCCCATGGTTTCAGTTACTGCAATTTCACCATATTCATGACTTTGCTTGCCTTCCCAAACTGCTTTAAAAACCGCTAAATCCAGTTCTTCCTCAATCGGGCTACGGTTTTCAGTCAATTTAGGTAATTCGTGCTCGTACAGCTCGCCATTTTTAATGCCACAAATTAAAGTTTTAGCATCAGGATTACGTTCAAATTCCCCACCTTCACCTTTAATCACAGCACTGTTTTTATAACCCAATTTAAAAGCCGCTTGCTGGTGTGAAGTTCGATAGGCAGGATGGAAGATCGCTTGCACCGTTGCTTTGGCATTGAAGGGATTAATTAAACGGGCTAGGGTATGAATCGGTGAACGTAAGCCCATCACGTTACGTAAGGCAATCAAGTCACTTAAGATGGGTGAAATCACTTCTAAAGGAATATAGGCAAAATTGCGTTGTTGTAATTGTTGTTTCACATCTGTGTCATTTTGGCAAATAGCGTAACCTAGGTATTCTAATACCTGTTCAGTATAAAGACGGTTAATGGTATGACCCGATGCGCCATGCATGACAATTTTATAACCCTGTTGTGCCAAAGTCAGTGCTGCCAATAAAAACCATGGATAATGCTTACGTTTACCTGCATACGATGACCAATCTAAATCGACATCTAAGGTTTTAAAATTGAGTTGGTCACGGGTGGCTTGTACAAAACCGGCCAGTTCATCTACAGATTCTTCTTTAACACGTAATAGCATTAAGAAAGCACCCAGCTGAACATCCAGCACTTCATCTTTCAAGATCATGCTAAAGGCTTGATAGGCTTCATCATAACTGAGCGAACGTGCACCATTTTTTCCTTTACCTACAATACGGACATATTGTGCAAAAGGATGTTCAAAATCTTTGTAGATGTTTCTTTTGGTTTGCATAAGGCTAACTTTTTAATGGGCAAGTAAAATAAGTATGCGGATATTTTATAAAGTTGATAGAAATATTTCAGCTTAATTCCAATAAAACTTGATGGGTCGAATCTAGACTAATGTCTAATAAGAAATAGGCGATTATTTAGTCTTATTAACAAATAAACGAGAATAAATGCTAAAAAATTAGGTAAAATTTAATCTATGGTAAATTTTCGTTGCATTGCAATCTCCTGATCTAACGATTTTGAATTTGGAAAAGTTCAGAATATCGTGATTTTTAATCACATTCATAATACGTATTATTGTTCAGTATTGAAGGAATTCAATGCCTTGGCGCTCTTTTGCTTGGCAAAAGGGTTTTGGGCTGTTTATTTTTTGAAAATAGACAAAAACTGAATATTTCTTATTTATAAATATATCGTGAAGTAATGTCATGGCTAAAAAACCAATTTATAAGTCACTCTATTTTCAAGTGATTGTTGCCATTATTGCGGGTATCCTCGTTGGTCATTTTTCACCAAGTGGAACGCAAATAATCAATGGTGCAGAACAACATGTTCCAGGCTTAGGTGAACAACTTAAACCTTTAGGTGATGCTTTTATTCGTTTGATTAAAATGATCATCGCGCCAGTAATCTTCTGTACTGTCGTTAGTGGTATTGCTGGTATGGAAAGCATGAAATCAGTGGGTAAAACTGGTGGTGTTGCTTTACTTTACTTTGAAATAGTTTCAACGATTGCCTTACTGATCGGTTTACTTGTAATTAATATTGCAAAACCAGGTGTAGGCATGAACATTGATCCTGCATCTTTAGATACCTCAGGTATTTCTAAATATGTAGAATCAGGTCAATCGCAATCGACCGTCGATTTCCTGATGAATATCATCCCGAATACGGTGGTGGGTGCATTTGCTGAAGGTGAAATTCTACAAGTACTGCTTTTCGCTATTCTGTTCGGTTTTGCGCTGCATAAACTTGGTGATGCCGGTAAACCAGTATTGAAACTGGTCGACCAAATTGCCCATGTATTCTTTAATATCGTAAACATGATTATGAAGTTGGCGCCGATCGGTGCGTTTGGTGCGATGGCATTTACCATTGGTAAATACGGTATTGGTTCACTGGCGCAGTTGGCACAGTTAATCATCTGTTTCTACCTTACCTGTCTGCTGTTTATTTTCCTTGTTTTAGGGACGATTGCACGTATCACAGGCTTTAGCATCATGAAAATGATTCGCCTGATTCGTGAAGAGCTGTTGATTGTACTGGGTACTTCATCTTCAGAATCAGTATTGCCACGTATGTTGAAAAAACTTGAACTTGCGGGTGCGGAAAAGTCAGTGGTGGGTCTGGTCATTCCAACAGGTTATTCATTTAATCTGGATGGTACGTCTATTTACCTGACCATGGCAGCAATCTTTATTGCCCAAGCAACCAATACACCGTTGGATATTGAACATCAAATTACATTACTTGTGGTGTTGTTGATTTCTTCTAAAGGTGCAGCGGGTGTAACGGGTTCTGGCTTTATTGTCATGGCTGCGACATTGTCAGCAGTGGGTCATATTCCAGTGGCAGGTCTGGCATTGATTCTGGGTATTGACCGTTTCATGTCAGAAGCGCGTGCATTGACTAACTTGGTGGGTAACTCATTGGCAACTTTGGTGGTTGCAAAATGGGTTGGTCAACTAGACAAAGACAAGCTTGATTATGCATTAGCAAATCCAGCTGAAATTGATAGCCTGATGGAAGAAGAAGTTAAGCCGCATGCTTAATTCTCTTTGACCTTAAAAAGGAAGCTTCGGCTTCCTTTTTTATTGACCCAAAAGTCATGAAATATGATGCCTGTAGAACATGACAGATTTCTATAAAATGAATAGGATGGGGTAGGAATAAATACAACAACCAGATACAAGGACGCTATATGTTGGCTTATGATGCTGATTTAGAACTGTTTCGCGATAACTTTAGACGCTTTTTGAATGAGCATGTTGCACCGCATTATGAACAGTGGGAGCAAGAAGGCATTATGCCGCGTTCGATCTGGAATGCATTGGGCGAAAATGGTTTCTTGTGTGTCGATGTGCCCGAAGAATATGGCGGTTATGGGGTTCCAACCCATTACTCACTCATGCTGGTTGAAGAGTCTGCGCGCGCAGGATTTAGTGCATTATCCACCGGTATTTCATGCCATTCTGAAATTGCAGCGCCGTATATTTTGCATATTGGGACTGAAGAGCAAAAACAATACTGGTTGCCGAAAATGGTTTCTGGTGAGGTGGTCGGTGCCATTGGGATGACTGAACCGGGGGCAGGTTCAGATTTACAGGCTATGCGTACTAATGCGATTTTGCAGGATGATCACTACCTGTTAAATGGTTCTAAAACCTTTATTTCAAATGGTCAACATGCCGATTTGGTGGTGCTGGCAGCCAAAACTGATCCGCAAGCACGTGCAAAAGGCGTATCTTTATTGCTACTGGATACGCATTTAGAAGGCTTTAAAAAGGGTAGCAACCTGAACAAAATTGGTTTGCATTCACAAGATACCTCTGAATTATTCTTCGATAATATTAAAGTACCGAAGGATCAATTACTGGGTCAGCCGGGTCAAGGCTTCGCCTATTTAATGCAAGAGTTACCACGTGAACGTACTGCGATTGCATCAACAGCCATTGGTGCGATTCGCGGTTCAATTGATGTCACGATTGCTTATGTAAAAGAACGTCAAGCTTTTGGTCAGCCGATTAGCCAATTTCAGAATACCCGTTTTGTTTTGGCACAAGCGAAAATTGATGAACTGGCAACAGCCGCGTTTTATAACCAAAATGTCGAACTGTATATGCAGGGTAAACTTGATGTAGAAACTGCTGCGGCATTAAAAAGTTTCAGTACAGATATGCAAATGAAAATTGCCGATAACTTATTACAACTGTTTGGCGGGTATGGCTATATGACCGAATATCCAATTTCACGTTTCTTTGTGGATGCCCGTATTCAACGAATATATGGTGGTACCAATGAAATTATGAAAGAAATTGTGGCACGCAGTATATTGGGACGCTAATCCTTAAAATAAAAAAGAGCCATTAGGCTCTTTTTTATTGACTCAAGACCATCAGGCTTTCTTCAATAAAGGCGGGTAAATCGTCAGGTGAACGTGAAGATATATACAGATTATTATCATTCACGACTCCTACGTCGTAATACACTGCGCCAGCATTGATCAGATCAGTGGCGAAAGTTTTAAGCGTAGTCATTAATCGCCCTTTCACTACTTTTGCGCTAATCAGTAGCTGGGGATTGTGACAAATACTCATAATGGGCTTTTTTGCATTGGCAAATTTACGTATAAAATTGACAAAACGAGCATCATTACACAGGTGGTCAGGGGAATGACCACCGGGAATGAGTAAGGCATCAAAATCATGCACTGAAACTTCATCAATACTTTGGTCGATGGTCACTGCAGATTTCCGCTTTTTACCATAGACAATATTACCTGCTCTATTTTCAATATTCAAAATACTATGACGTGCGGCACGAAAGGCCTGTACGGGTTCTGAGTATTCCAAATCTTCAAAATCATGAGTCACTAAAACGGCGATTCTTTTTGACATTATTATTCTCTGAATTGCTTTATTAAAAGACTATAAATTAAACATTAAAGTTTTGTGATGGAGTTTGGTAAATGGCTATTGCAAAAGAGAAAGCCCTGAAAATAGGGCTTTAGGGATAGGTTTTAGTGTTGTAATGAGTTGAGTCTAAGCGATATTTTTTTGTTATTCCCTTTGTCGAAGTTCAGTCTGTAGGATTTTTCCGACTGTTGACTTTGGTAACCCATTCAATATCTCAATGAATTTGGGAACTTTATAGGCAGTCAGGTTTTCTTTGCAGTGTTTTATCATGTGATCGCTTGAAAGGTTTGGGTTACTGGACGTAATGAAGGCTTTGAGGGATTCTTCAGTGTGTTCATCCGGTATGCCAATGACTGCAGCCTCAATGACATCAGGATGTTCTGCCAGAATAGCTTCAATTTCATTGGGATAAATTTGGCAATATCACCGGTATGTAACTAACCATCAACATTCGATTTTTTATGTTGGTCCTGACATTGATCTTTTAACATCGAGTAAACAGGTGTTTTCGCAATGCTCAAATCTGTTCAATGAATTTGATGCCATACAAAAAAATCAATCGATAATCTTTGCTGAATAAGACCTGAAAAATATGAGCTTATTTGCAAATATCGATAAATCCATACCACTAAATGACATAAAATTTGCAGGGCTGATCCAGATTTAACGACCTACGCTTATAGCTCAATTTTGAGCAAATGGGCAAAAAGTCATCAATTTTAAATATTCATGACAAAAACATGAGGAATAAAATTGCTGATTAAATCAACTGTATGTTTTTAAGACTGAATCAATCAAAGTCTTATTGCGTAACATTTGAAAGCTAACTATTGTTATACTGTTTGCATAATGTTTTCGAAGGGCGACATAACAATGATCCACGACGATCAAAACACCAAGACTTCTCTTGACCTTGCTCAAATTCGTGAGGATATTGACTCTGTAGATCAGCAGATTCAACAACTTATCAATCGTCGAGCGAAATTGGCAGAAGCAGTGGCAAAAGCAAAATTTGCTTCTGAAGAGAATCCGATGTTTTACCGTCCTGAACGTGAAGCACAAGTTTTACGTAATGTTATGCAGCGTAATGAAGGACCGTTATCTGATGTGACCATGGCGCGTTTATTCCGCGAAATCATGTCGGCTTGTCTGGCACTAGAAGCCCCACAAAGTATTGCATTCCTGGGGCCTGTCGGCACGTATACCCATTCAGCAGTACTGAAACATTTTGGTCAGGATGCGATTGTCCGCCCACTTCCAACCATTGATGAAGTGTTCCGTGAAGTCGAAGCGGGCAGTGCGCATTATGGTTTGGTGCCGGTTGAAAACTCATCTGAAGGTGTAGTGAACCATACTTTAGACTGTTTCAAGTCTTCGCACTTAAACGTGATTGGCGAAGTTGAACTGCGTATCCATCATCAATTTTTAGTGTCATCGAATACCCGTAAAGACAGCATCAAACAGATTTATGCACATCAACAAACTCTGGCACAATGCCGTGGCTGGTTAGATGCACATTATCCGGGTGTTGAACGTGTTGCCTTAAGTTCAAATGCAGAAGCTGCCCGCCGTATTCGCAATGAATGGCATTCAGCAGCAATCGCCTCTGATGTCGCTGCAAGTATTTATGACCTGGAAATTCTACACGGCAACATCGAAGATAACCCGGAAAATACCACGCGTTTCTTGGTGATTGGCCGTGAAAAAGTGCCACCAAGTGGTAATGACAAAACTTCATTGCTGATTTCTGCACATGACCGTGCCGGTGCCTTACTGGAAATTCTGGCACCCTTCGCAAAACACAACATTAGTCTAACCAGTATTGAAACTCGTCCTGCATTGCCTGAAAAATGGGCCTATGTTTTCTTCATTGACCTGGAAGGCCATGTTGAGCAAGAAAATGTCAAAGCAGCAATTGAAGAAATTCGTCCTTTGGTGAAAGAAGTTCGAGTGTTGGGTTCTTACCCGATTGCAGTATTGTAAATCTTATCCATCAAAGCAGTGGTCAATTTTAAAGTGAGGTTGACCACGTTTATCACTTGAAATAACTGGAAGAGTAACATGTCGTTTGTCCCTGCCAATGAAGGCATCTCAAAGTTAAAGCCTTATCAACCAGGTAAACCTATTAGTGAACTTGAGCGTGAGTTAGGGATTACTGATATCGTCAAATTGGCCTCGAATGAAAATCCGTTGGGTTGTTCTGAAAAGGTGAAGCAAGCCGTGGCTGCTGAACTGGCAGAAATTGGACGCTATCCAGACGGTGGCGGTTTTATTTTAAAAGACCAGATTCAGACACAATTTGGCGTGACTGCTGACCGGATTACTTTGGGTAATGGTTCAAACGACTTGCTTGAAATGTTTGCCCGTGCATTCGTTTCAGAAAAAGATTCTGTGGTATATAGCCAGCATGCATTTGCCGTATATGCTTTGGTGACTCAAGCGATTAATGCAGAAGCGATTGAAGTGCCTGCAAAAGGCTTTGCTCATGACCTGAATGCCATGGCAGCGGCGATTAAAGACAATACCAAACTGATTTTTATTGCCAATCCAAACAACCCAACCGGAACTTGGTTTGAAGAAGCTGAATTTGAAGCTTTCATGCAAAAAGTACCGGCCAATGTGATTGTGGTTCTGGATGAAGCTTATGTGGAATATTTCCCGGAAAACTTCAACAGTTTGAAATTCCTTGAGCAATATCCAAACATCATTGTCAGCCGTACCTTGTCTAAATGTTATGGCTTGGCTGCACTTCGTGTAGGTTTTGCCTTGGCATCAGCTGAAGTGACTGATTACTTGAACCGTATTCGTCAGCCATTTAATGTGAATCATCTTGCAATGGTCGCAGCTGTAGCCGCATTGAAAGATGAAGACTTTATTGAACAATCGCGTATTGTCAATAAAGCGGGCATGAAGCAGCTTGAACAAGGTTTTGCTGCTCTTGGTCTGGATTATGTACCTTCACGTGCCAACTTTATTTTGGTCGATGTTCAGGCTGACCCTGCACAGACGTTCAATGCATTATTGAAAGAAGGTGTGATTGTCCGTCCAGTTGGTATTGCAAATCACCTGCGTGTATCAATTGGTACTGAAGCTGAAAATGCCAAGTTCCTGACAGCACTTGCCAAAGTCCTTGATTTAGCAAATAGTGCTGTAGAGGAAAAAGCCTAAGCCATGTCTCAGCCACTGTTTGAAAAAGTTGCCTTTATTGGACTTGGGCTGATTGGCTCAAGTCTGGCTCGTGTGATCATTGCTGAAAATCTGGCAAAGCAGATCGTTGCTTCGACCCGTTCGCAAAAAACGCTGGATGATGCAAAAGCGCTTGGACTGATTCAGGAAGGCTATAGCAACCCTGTCGATGCAGTACAAGATGCGGATCTGGTTGTTTTGGCTTTGCCTGTGCGTGCAACGCAAAAAGTGCTGGAAACCATCAAACCTTATTTGTCAGAGAAAACCATTATTACCGATGTGGGAAGTACCAAGGGCAATGTGGTTGAGGCTGCAAAGGCGGTGTATGGTGAAAATCTACCCGAAGGTTTTGTACCGGGTCATCCGATTGCAGGTGCAGAACATACCGGTGTGCATGCAGGTAAGGTCGATTTATTTGCCAACCATAAAGTCATTTTGACACCGCTACCTACGAGTAGTGACTGGGCAGTGGATAAACTGATTCAACTGTGGCAAGCGGCCAAAGCGGAAGTGATTTGCATGGATGTGGACAAGCATGATGAAGTGCTGGCACATACCAGCCATCTTCCGCATTTGATGGCCTTTAACCTGGTTGAGCAACTGGCAAACCGTGAAGATAATCTGGATATTTTCCGTTATGCTGCTGGTGGATTTCGAGATTTTTCGCGCATTGCAGCCAGTGATCCACAAATGTGGCATGATATCTTTTTTGCCAATAAAAAAGCCATTTTGAATGCCGTGGATGGTTTTGAGCAGCAACTTGCTCAAATTCGGAAGCTGATTGAAAATGAAGATTCCAAAGCATTGATCGGACTGTTGGAGCATGCACAAGCAGCGCGACAACACTTTAATCATATGCTCGCTAAAAAACCTTTGATGGAGAACGATAAAGTGACACAACAATTTACCATTTTGCCAGGTGATAAGACATTTAAAGGTAAATTTACCGTGCCAGGTGACAAATCGGTGTCACATCGCTCCATCATGTTTGGTGCGATTGCTGAAGGTACAACGCACGTGACAGGTTTCTTGGAAGGTGAAGATGCTTTAGCGACGCTTCAGGCATTCCGTGATATGGGCGTTAGCATTGAAGGACCTAAGAATGGTAAAGTGACTATTCATGGTGTGGGGATCAATGGTTTAAAAGCACCGGTAAGTGCCTTATACATGGGTAACTCGGGTACATCCATGCGTTTGCTTTCAGGCATGTTGTCTGCACAAAAATTTGATTCTGTGATGACGGGTGATGCTTCATTGTCTAAACGTCCAATGGAACGTATTGCCAAACCATTACGGGAAATGGGTGCACAGATTCAAACCACAGGTGAACGTGGGACACCGCCAGTTTCAATTACTGGCAGCCAAAACCTTCAAGGTATTCACTACGATTTGCCAATGGCATCGGCTCAGGTGAAATCAGGGATTTTATTGGCGGGTCTTTGGGCAAATGGTGAAACTTCGGTGACTGAACCTGAGCCAACCCGTGACCATACTGAACGTATGCTGCGTGCTTTTGGTTATGAAGTGAAAACTGAAGGTAACCGTATTTCACTGCAAGGTGGCGGTAAATTGGTGGGGACTGAAATTCAGGTGCCATCCGATATTTCATCTGCTGCGTTTTTCATGGTCGGTGCTGCCATTACTGAAGGTTCAGATGTGACCCTGGAAGCGGTCGGGATTAACCCAACCCGTACCGGTGTCATTGAAATCCTGAAACAGATGGGCGCTGATTTGACTGTTGAAAATGAGCGTATTGCCGGTGGTGAGCCAATTGCAGATATTCGTATTCGTGGTACGCGTACCTTAAAAGGCATTCACATGCCAGAAGATCAGGTGCCATTGGCGATTGATGAATTCCCGGCATTGTTTATTGCTGCGGCATGTGCCGAAGGTCAAACCATTTTGACCGGTGCTGCTGAACTTCGTGTGAAAGAGTCTGACCGTATTCAAGTGATGGCAGATGGCTTGCAAACCATGGGCATCGACTGCACACCAACAGATGATGGCATCATTATTGAAGGTAAAGGTAAATCAGGTGACTGGTCTGCAATCTTCAATGGCGGTGAAATTGAATCGCATCATGACCATCGTATTGCGATGAGTTTTAGTATGGCAGGCTTGCGTACTTCGGGCGAAATCAAAATTATCGGTACAGAAACTGTGGCAACCAGTTTCCCGACATTCACTGAACTCGCAAATCAAGCCGGTTTAGCGATTCAAGTGAGTGAGTAATTAGTCTAATTTTGTATATTTGTTGGAAAACAGCCAAGCTTTTGCTTGGCTGTTTTGTTTTTATTGCTTATGCTAAAACCATACAACAAGAATGTGTTTGGATGCACCGATGAGAAAATTACAATTTACTGCAAACTGTGAAAAGCATAATCATGTGTCGCAGCAACCGAATGATTGTCATGTGACTCAGGAATATGTTGCAGATCTCTTGTCTAAAGAATTGGGTCAATACGGTTTTCAGACCTTGTCACAAAGTGGTGATCAGGTTGCTGTAAGTGTAGACAACCAATCTTTACCTTTATCTGTCACTTGCCAGGGGCATGATGCAGAAGGGCATTTAGTTTGCGAGATTACCTCGTACCCGGATGAAGAGCAGGATTGGCTAGATCGTATCACCGAACAAAGTTTATTGAACCAATTGGCTCAAGCGGTTGAAAACACCTTAAAAGAAGATGAATCTTTTAGTGAGTTTAAATGGACGACCAGCTAATCGTAAAATATAGCTATGAATGCGGCTTTTATAAGTCGCATTTTTGTCTCATCTCATTTTTTAATGTGTCATTTCTTCGATTTGCTCATCTTGTAAAAATACTAAAAAGCCCATTCAGTAGAGATATATTTGCTAGAAAAATGAAATTTAAAAAGTAATAAAAAAGACCATCTTCAAGACGGTCTTTTTTATTACTTTTCGATGCTGATTAGATAATTAAAAAGCGAGAGATCGCAATCCGCAATTGCTTTAAATATCCAGTAAAGAAATGGTTGGCACCCGGTAATATTGTCAATAAATGACGCTGTGGTTTAGCCCATTCGATTAAGTCGGATAATAAAGTGACTTCATCGGCTTCACCATGGATAAACAGAATATCACCTTTAATGGCAGGGGTAACATAATGGCGTAGGCCTGCCACAGTCGCTGTGGGTAAACCACATAAAATCAATTGCTTCGGTTTGATTTCATCAGGCAGTGCATGATAACTTTTCGCCATCACATGTGCGCCAAAACTAAAGCCACCCGCATAAAAAGGCAGGCTGATATGTTTACTGCGAATTTGTTTAATGGCGTCTAGAATATCATCCGTTTCACCATGGCCTTCGTCATGGAGGCCATCACTTTGACCTGAACCGCGAAAACTCGGACGATAGACAATGCAACCGCGCTCAAGAAACATTTGAGCCAAAAGCGTGGGTACCTTATGCTGCGGATTACCGCCTTGCAAGGGGTGGGGGTGACATACAATCGCGAATCCTTTCACTTCACCCTGTGGATAATCAACAAAAATTTCAAGTTGACCGGCAGGGCCTTGAATGAAAATTTGCTCGGACATATAGCAACCGATGGATAACAGGAGAATGAGATATTTTACCGATAATGTTCAGCAAAAACACAAATTGGAAATAAAATAAGTCTACTGTTATAGTTTGTTTAATTATTTTTTGATCAGGTTATTCATGCTCGCCTTAATTTCTCCTGCCAAGACTTTAGATTATGAATCTGCATTACCAACCGATGCGCATACCTTACCAAGATTGCTGGAACATTCACAAGAACTTATAGACGTAAGTCGTAAACTGTCTGCTGCAGATATCGCCAATTTAATGAGCGTGAGTGAAAAAATTGCCAAATTGAATGTGGAACGTTTCAATGATTGGCAGTCTGAGTTTAATTTTTCCAATGCGCGTCAGGCTTTATTTGCTTTTAAAGGCGATGTTTATACCGGTTTAGATGCCTATGATCTGAATGATCAACATATCGAATTTGCACAAAATCACTTGCGCATGTTATCTGGGCTTTATGGTTTATTGCGTCCTTTAGATTTGATGATGCCGTATCGTTTAGAAATGGGCACAAAATTGCAAAATACACGTGGTCATAACTTATATCAATTCTGGGGCGATCACATTACCCGCTTGATTAATGAGGATTTGGAACAAGCCAATTCAGAATTATTGGTCAATATTGCGTCGGATGAATATTATAAGTCAGTGATTGAGCGCAAAGTTAAAGCTGAAATCATTAAGCCTGTGTTCTTGGATCAAAAAAATGGCAAATACAAAGTGATCAGCTTTTATGCCAAAAAAGCACGGGGTTTGATGGCACGCTATATTATCGAAAATAAGTTGAATAATGCAGAAGACTTAAAATCATTTAATACTGATGGTTATTATTTTGATGCTGAAAGTTCACTCAAAGGTGAATTGGTGTTTAAGCGTGATGAGCAACAAGCTGCTTAAGATTATTTTGGTAGGCAAAAAATCCCGAAACTAATCGGGATTTTTTTAAGGGTTAAAAGAATAATTGTGATAATAATAAAATGGTTAAAGTTAAATACAGGAAAATCATTTGATGAAATGTGATGTATATGACATTTTTTATGGTTATTTGTTATGATGATGAAAAGTTACCTAAATAATAAAATTTTGTTATGAAAAAATTATTAATTCTCATCATTATTTTTGCCGTGCTAGTACTCGGGTATTGGGTTTATCAGGATTCAGAAATAAAAAAAGAGAAAGAAGTGAAGCAGTTGATTGATGATGCACATCAGTCACTTAATATCACAGATAGCCATTCTAATAAATTTATTTCTAATAATGAGATTAAAGCCTTTCCCGTTCATTCTTCAAATCGCTTCATTGCTAAATCAAGTGAACTTTAGTCGTGAAGTGCTGATTCATAAATTTGAAACTATGTATATCTTATTGAATTTTATTGAATAATAAATTTTAGAAACAATAAAAAATCATTGTGCTATAATTTGCCACAACCATAATTGAATCATTATATTTGTTTTATAAATATATGATTTATTTAAACGAAGTAGAGCTGCATAACTTTTATGCAGCTTTTTTGTTTACAATTTTTGTCATTTGACTGTTTTGGCTCCAATGAGAAATTGTTCAATCTACTTGTTTTTAAATGGAAAAATTGGCATATCCATTGCTTTGACAGCTATAAAATTAATGATGATTCGATGTAGCGGATCATTAATTTTATAGCGTGCTGACGGCATAAAGTTTACTTACCGGGGTAAAGTCATGACGACTCCTAATCCATCTTCAGAGAATATGCTTGAACGCTTATTTAAGTTAAGCGAAAACAAAACCAGTTTTCGCACAGAAGTTCTTGCAGGTGTTACCACTTTCTTAACGATGTGTTACATCATTATTGTCAATCCAATGATTTTGTCCGAAACAGGCATGGATCATGGGGCTGTCTTTGTCGCAACCTGTCTGGCAGCCGCAATCGGTTGTTTGGTTATGGGGATTGTTGCGAATTATCCAATCGCACTTGCGCCGGGTATGGGCTTGAATGCTTACTTTACCTATTCGGTGTGTATGGGAATGGGTGTGCCTTGGCAAACTGCACTGGCTGCGGTGTTTGTATCAGGTTTGATCTTCATTGCGATCAGCATGTTTAAAATTCGTGAAGCCATTGTCAATGCGATTCCAATGTCATTAAAACTGGCGATTGGCGGTGGTATTGGTATGTTCCTTGCACTGGTTGCTTTAAAAAATGCCGGCATTATTGTCGATAATCCTGCAACCTTAGTGGGCTTGGGTGATTTAAAACAACCTTCAGTACTGCTGGCTTTGCTTGGTTTCTTAATGGTTGTAGTGATGCACCACTTTAAAGTGCGTGGCGCGATTATTATCAGTATTTTAGTCATTACTGCTATTGCGACAGCATTGGGTTATAACCAATTTCAAGGCGTGGTTGGTCAGATTCCATCTATTGCCCCAACATTCCTGCAAATGGACTTTCAAGGCTTGTTCACTGCTAGCTTGGTGGGCGTGATTTTTGTATTCTTCCTGGTCGATTTGTTCGACTCAACAGGCACATTGGTGGGTGTATCACATCGTGCAGGTTTATTGAAAGACGGTAAACTGCCGCGTTTGAAAAAAGCACTTTTTGCCGATTCGACTGCAATTGTTGCAGGTGCGGCTTTGGGTACATCTTCAACAACGCCTTATATTGAATCATCTGCGGGTGTTGCAGCAGGTGGTCGTACAGGTTTAACCGCTGTTGTTGTTGGCATCATGTTCTTGTTATGCCTGTTTTTAGCACCACTTGCGCAATCTGTACCAAGTTTTGCGACTGCACCAGCCTTGCTATTTGTGGGTGTGTTGATGATTCAGGGAATTGTACACATTGACTGGGAAGACATCACTGAAGCGGTTCCTGCCTTTTTAACCATCGTATTTATGCCTTTTGCTTATTCAATTGCAGATGGTATTGCGATGGGTTTCATTAGCTATGCGTTGATTAAGTTGTGTACAGGTAAGGCGAAAACTGTTCCATATATGGTATGGATTATTGCGGCACTGTGGGCATTGAAATTTGCTGCATTTGGTGGCTAATTCACCAAATTCACAGTAGGGTGTAAACTCAGTTTGCACCCTTTTTTATTTTTTGAAAAAAGTTTTATAAGGATAAGATATGAACCAACTTGAGCTTATTCAAGCGCTGCCAAAAGCAGAGTTACACGTACATATTGAAGGGACTTTTGAGCCTGAACTCATGTTCGCCATTGCTCAACGTAACCATATTGATATTCCGTATAAATCTGTAGATGAAGTGAAACAGGCCTACAACTTCCACAACCTGCAATCTTTCCTCGACATTTATTATGCAGGCGCGAATGTTTTAGTAGTCGAACAAGACTTTTATGATCTGGCTTGGGCATATTTTGAAAAATGCGCTGCAGATAAAGTCGTACATACTGAAATGTTCTTCGATCCACAAACGCATACCGATCGTGGCGTGGCATTCGCAATGGTGATTAATGGTTTGCAACGCGCCTGTGATGATGCAAAAGCCAAGTGGGGCATTACATCGCATTTAATCATGTGTTTCTTGCGTCATTTAAGTGAAGAAGCGGCTTTTGAAACTTTAGAACAGGCTTTGCCATTTAAAGATCAAATTATTGCTGTAGGTCTGGATTCAAGCGAAGTGGGACATCCACCATCTAAGTTTGAACGGGTATTTGCCAAAGCTCGTGAAGCAGGCTTTTTGGTGGTAGCACATGCCGGTGAAGAAGGTCCGGCAGAATATGTATGGGAAGCTTTGGATTTACTGAAGGTCAACCGTATCGACCACGGTGTACGTTCAGAAGAAGATCCTAAACTGATGCAACGTTTAATTGCGGAAAAAATGCCTTTAACGGTGTGTCCTTTAAGTAACTTAAAGCTCTGTGTGGTCGATGATATGGCACAACACAATATCCGTCGTTTATTGCAACAAGGCGTGCATGTGACTGTAAATTCGGATGATCCATCGTATTTTGGTGGATATATGAATGACAACTTTATTGCGATTGCTGAAGCTTTGGATTTATCTAATGATGAGCTTAAGCAATTGGCTAAAAATTCGTTTGAAGCATCATTTATCTCTGATGCTGAAAAACAAAAATGGTCACAACAGATTGATGCTTTGGTGTAATCCATTCCTTTGAAAAATGCTTTTGGATTGGGCAGATTGATACTTTGATCTGCTCAATCATCACTTGTTAAAAATTAGGTTTTATTTTGAAAAAGAGTCTGTGCTGGATAGCTGCTATTGCTTTGTTGGTTGGTTCTGTATCAGTTTTTGCGACCGATAAAAATTCTACTTTAACTCAGAAAATGTTGAAACCAGTGGTTGAACAAGGTTGTAAAAGTGAACTCAATGATTCAAAAATCTGGCAATCAGCGGCCTTATTTATGAGTTCAGAACGTCAAACTTCGGTGCAAAAACAAATCTGTGGCTGTGTGAGTGATAATGCCCTGAATGATGTGTCTGCAAAAGACCTGGCAATGGCATCGTTGAGTGAAGAGGCTAAAAATAGTCTGATTAAACAAGCCGTGTTAAATAGCGTTAAGGGTTGTGCTCAAGAAGCCCTGAAGTAAGTTTGAAATAAGAAAAAGCCGCATCCTAGCATAAACTGATGCGGCTTTTTTATTGGACATTATTTGGCTATTTTTCGTGTCGAGTCATACTGCGTAAAATATTATCTTTATCTATAAAATGATGTTTTAACGCAGCAGCGATATGTCCTATCACTAGAAAACCGGCAAACCACGACAAATAAATATGAATAGGCTTCACAATGGCTAACAGTTCAGGATTGTCTTGAACTAGATGCGGGATTTCAAATAAGTACAAAACAGGGGCAGGATGTCCAGCACTCCAGCTAAACAAACAGCCGGTAATCGGCAATGCAAGCAACATTAAATATAAAGCCAAATGCCCAAGATGTGCCAAGACTTTCATTGATGGCGACATCGTGTCTGGCAGTTGTGGAACGGGGTGGGTATAGCGCCAAAACAGACGAATCAAGATCAAAAATATAATCGTGGTTGCAATATTTTTATGTAAGGTGATGACTTGGCCTTTAAAGCTGCCATCAATATCATAACTTAAAAAATTTCCGCTATAAAAACCAATCAACCATGCGGCAATGAAAATAACCGCCATCAGCCAATGAAGCATTTGTGCTGTACGGGTATAGTATTGTGAAGTGCTTGTCATGTTAGACCAACATGTAATTTATAAGTCTCAGCATGCTAATCAAATAGCATATTCTAAAAAACCATGAATATGGAACGAAGCGTATAATCCTTGCAACGCTGAAAGCAGTATTGTTTTTGCACAGACAATACGCACCTGGAAAATTCATTTGAAATATCGATTTCTTCTAAGGAAAAGTTTCGGCAGAATATGCCCAACAGATTTTATAACAAAGGATTTAACTGTGAAAAAATTAATTGCTGTACTTGCCCCTTTAACTTTAGCGCTCACTGCATGTGTGTCAACTGGCACAACTACAGGCACACCGGGTGCAACAGGCACGCAATCAGCAACTCAGCAACTCGGTAACGCTGCAATTAAAATTGCAATTAACGCAAAATGTACAACCGAGTTGAATAATATTGCTGCATGGCAAACTGCGACTAAATTGATGACTGCAACGCAAAAACAAAATATTCAGTCTGAAATTTGTGGTTGTGTCAGTGAAAAAGCGCCACAAAGCGTAACAGCTGTAGATTTGGCAACAGCAGCGATTGATCCGGCAGCACGTACGACAATTGTTTCAAATGCAGTCACTAAAACAATTAACGCCTGTGTCGCTGAAGCAGTACAATAATTGTCAATGAAGTAATAAATAGGCTGACTTGTTCAGCCTCTTTTTTTTTGTAGGTAGATAGGTTATGAAAATCGCTGGTGCAGATGAAGCAGGGCGTGGTCCACTTGTGGGTTCAGTTGTTGCAGCTGCAGTTATTTTAGATCCCAATAATCCGATTGAGGGCTTGAATGATTCTAAAAAACTCACTGAAAAAAAACGTGAAAAGTTATTTATAGAAATACAGGAAAAAGCTCTGGCTTGGGCCATTGCTGAAGCGAGTCATGAAGAAATTGACGAGATCAATATTCTTCAAGCATCATTATTGGCTATGCGCCGCGCTGTAGAGGCTCTAAGCATACAACCTGAACATGTATTGGTGGATGGAAATAAAGTCCCACAGGGCTTAACGATGAGCTGTGATGCAGTTGTAGGTGGTGATGCCATACATGCAGAAATTTCAGCTGCCAGTATTTTGGCAAAAGTCACGCGTGACCATCAAATGGTAGAGCTTGATCAGCAATATCCGCACTTTGGCTTTGCCAAACACAAGGGTTATCCAACCAAAGCCCATTTTGAGGCGATTGCGCAACATGGTGTGATTGATCAGCATCGTCGCAGTTATGCACCGGTCAAAAAAGCCTTGGCTTTACTTGAACAAAACTAATGTCCAGATAAATTTAAAGCGGCTTATGTAAGCCGCTTTAGGAGAAAAACATTTAATCTTTTTAACGATTAAAGTCATTCTGGGTATTCTGTGGAAAATTATCTTCTTCAAAAGAAGGTTGATAATCTTGATCGAGATGTTGAAGATGTTCGTGCATAGCGCGTTCATGCTGAATACGTTGGTAAATTTCTTCACGATGAACAGATACTTCTTTTGGAGCATTTACACCAATACGAACTTGATTTCCTTTAACACCAAGCACAGTTACACTGACTTGGTCCCCGATCATTAATGTTTCTCCGACACGTCTAGTCAGAATCAGCATGTTTATCTCCTTGCAAAATGCTAAACCTGCAATTGATCTAAAATGTAAAAAACACAACCTTAAAATATCAAAGAAAATTTTAACAAAGCAATGTGACAAACCTCGTCCCATATAGTGTTTAGTTAAAATTTTCTTAAAAGCACATGGCTAATATAACAGAGCCACTATAGGAAAAACTATAGTGGTACCGTTTTTTTCTACTTTTTTAAAAACTGTCTAACAATGACAATTTGTGACACATTTTCCGATATTATGCACGTACGCTTGATTCACCAGATTCACGGTCTAAACCGAAAGCAGTGTGAAGAGTACGCACAGCAAGTTCTAAATAATTTTCTTCAATGATCACGGAAATTTTAATTTCTGAGGTAGAGATCATCAAAATATTGATGCCTTCTTCAGCGAGGGCAGTAAACATTTTGCTTGCCACACCAGCATGTGAACGCATACCTACACCCACAATCGACACTTTTACGATGTCATCACGGGTTGAAACTTCACGTGCACCAATTTTTTTCGCGGTATCTTCAAGAATGGTTTTGGCTTTGGCTAATTCACCACGGTTAACCGTAAAGGTGAAATCAGTTGTACCATCTTCTTCAACGTTCTGGATAATCATATCCACTTCAACGTTAGCATCGCCAATTGGGCATAAGATTTTAGCTGCAATACCTGGTTCATCAGGCACACCTAGAATCGTTAATTTTGCTTCGTCACGGTTAAATGCGATACCAGAGATAATTGGCTGTTCCATGTTGTCTTCCAATTCAGTCGTAATAAGTGTACCAACGTTTTGTTTAAAGTCTTCGTCAAATGCGCCATCATCGTCATTATCAAAACTTGATAATACACGTAAAGGCACTTGGTATTTACCAGCAAATTCAACTGAACGAATTTGAAGAACTTTAGAACCCAAAGATGCCATTTCCAGCATTTCTTCAAAAGAAATACGATCAACTTTTTTTGCTTTAGGTGCAACACGAGGGTCGGTGGTATAAACCCCATCCACGTCTGTGTAAATTTGGCATTCATCCGCTTTTAATGCGGCAGCAAGTGCAACACCAGAAGTGTCTGAACCGCCACGACCTAAAGTCGTGGTATTGCCTTGTTCATCAAAGCCTTGGAAGCCTGCAACTACAAGTACGCGGCCTGCATCCAGGTTTTCAGTTAATACGTCAGTATCAATAGATTCAATGCGGGCTTTGTTAAATGCGCTGTCGGTTTTGATGCCAACTTGGCGACCTGTTAGTGATTTTGCTTCAACTCCAATCGAGTTAAGTGCCATCGCTAACATAGAAATCGTAACCTGTTCACCGGTAGAAACCATTTGGTCAAGTTCACGCGGGTCAGGGGTTTCGGTAATGGCCTTCGCTAAAGCAAGCAGACGATTGGTTTCGCCACTCATTGCTGATACCACCACCACTACCTTGTGGCCGTGGTCATGCCAGCGCTTTACACGACGAGCAACATTTAAAATGCGCTCGGGAGTACCCATAGAGGTACCGCCATATTTTTGAACGATTAATGCCATAGTTGTTCCATAAAAGCCATGACCCTGATATAGCTATCAGGGTCCGTTACACAAAAAGTGAAGTCTTTATTTTGCTTCAAGCCAGGCAGTTAAATCTGCCATCACTGGTGCAAACTTCTCGTTAAGTGGCGCGCCACCTTGTGCCAAGTCAGGTTTACCACCACCTTTGCCACCGAGTTCGGTAGCCAAGTGTTTGATGATGTCACCTGCTTTAATGTTTGCAGTGAAATCTTTTGCTACAGATGCAAGCAGGCTAACTTTATCGCCCTCTACACCAGCAAGCACGATCACTGCATTGTCTAATTTAGATTTCACACCGTCATGCAGGTTTCGAAGTGATTTCGCATCCATGTTTTGAACGGTGGTAATCAATGTCGAACGACCAGCAATGGTTTGAACTTGGCTTAAAAGTTCAGCTGCCTGGAAGTTCGCAAGTTTTTGGTTCAATTGCTCAATTTGTTTTTGCAATTGATGAGCAGTTTCAACAACGGCTTCAACTTTTTCTACCGTTTGATGATTTTGTGCTTTTAACAGACCATTGATGTATTGAACATCACAATCGGTTTTTTGCACAATTTCCACTGCTTTAGTACCAGTTACCGCTTCAATACGACGTACACCTGCTGCAACACCACCTTCAGAAGTGATTTTGAACAGACCGATGTCACCAGTGCGTTTTACATGAATACCACCACAAAGTTCGATCGAGAAGTTTTTATCTTCAGTGATTGAACCCATAGAAAGTACACGTACTTCGTCACCATATTTTTCACCGAACAACATCATCGCACCTTTTTCTTTGGCAGATTCGATGTCTAGAAGTTCAGTAGATACAGCAGTGTTGGCAATCACTTCGCGGTTAACAATACGTTCAACTTCTTGAAGTTGTTCAAATGACACCGGTTGGTCATTGGCAAAGTCAAAACGCAGGATGTCGCTTGCAACCAGTGAACCTTTTTGTTGTACATGCGAACCCAAAACTTGACGTAGGGCAGCATGTAAAAGGTGAGTCGCAGAGTGGTTACGCGCAGTTGCAGCACGAATGTCGGCTTTAACAGTAGCTTCAACGCTTTGAGAAGCATTTAAGCTACCCATGGTCACGATACCTTGATGAACGAATGCGCCACCAGATTTTTTGGTATCTTGAACTTCGAAAATACCGGTCTCGTTTCTGAAGATCCCTGTATCACCGATTTGACCACCGCTTTCTGCGTAGAAAGGCGTCTGGTTGAGTACGATTAAAGCTTCATCGCCTTCAACCACTTCTTCAACTTGTTCGCCATCTTTATAGATTGCAACAATTTGACCATCACCTTGAGTTGCATCATAGCCTTCGAATTGAGTTTCGCTGTCGACGTTTACAATCGAGTTGTAATCAATTGCGAATTTACCTGCATCACGTGCACGTTGACGCTGTGCAGCCATTTCAACTTCAAAGCCAGCTTCATCAATGCTTAAATCACGTTCACGCGCGATGTCAGCGGTTAAGTCCGTCGGGAAGCCGTAAGTGTCATACAGTTTAAATACGGTTTCACCCGGAATCACGTTACCTTTTAAGTGAGCCAATTCACCTTCAAGCAATTTCAAACCTTGCTCTAGAGTTTTCGCAAATTGCTCTTCTTCTTTCAGTAATTGTGCTTCGAT
This sequence comes from Acinetobacter sp. ANC 4862, assembly GCF_004336635.1. Classification (GTDB taxonomy): domain Bacteria; phylum Pseudomonadota; class Gammaproteobacteria; order Pseudomonadales; family Moraxellaceae; genus Acinetobacter. Next base: position 9,356 of record NZ_SJXH01000002.1, on the reverse strand, counting down.
GCGTGCTTGTTGCGCTGCAAGTTCAGGATAAGCTTCGCCCATCACTTCGATGAGTGGTTGCAACATTTTGTGGAAGAATGAACCGGTCGCACCCAATTTGTTACCGTGACGAACCGCACGACGAATGATACGACGAAGTACATAACCACGACCTTCGTTTGAAGGGTTTACACCGTCAGCAATCAGGAAACAGCATGAGCGTGCATGGTCAGCCACAACTTTTAAAGATGCAGGGTATTCAACTGGTTTGTTATTTGCAGCAGCTTCAGTTTCAATGGCAGTGGTATCCATGCCAATAATTTCTGCAGCTGATTTGAGTAGGTGTTGGAATAAGTCGATTTCGTAGTTTGAGTTTACGTGTTGTAAAACTGCAGAAATACGTTCCAAGCCCATACCTGTATCTACAGAAGGCGCTGGAAGAGGGTGCAATACGCCATCCGCAGTACGGTTGAACTGCATGAATACGTTGTTCCAGATTTCAATGAAACGGTCGCCATCTTCTTCAGGTGTGCCCGGCAGGCCACCCCAGATATGATCGCCATGGTCAAAGAAAATTTCAGAACATGGACCGCAAGGACCGGTGTCGCCCATTGCCCAGAAGTTGTCAGATGCGTATTGACCGCCCTTGTTATCGCCAATGCGGATAATACGGCTTGCATCTAGACCAATTTCCTTGTTCCAGATATCAAATGCTTCATTATCAGTATGGTAAACAGTGGCGTAGAGTTTATCTTTAGGTAGCGCTAACCATTCATTGCTCGTTAAGAATTCCCAAGCAAATTTGATCGCATCACGTTTAAAGTAATCACCAAATGAAAAGTTACCTAACATTTCAAAGAATGTATGGTGACGTGCGGTATAACCGACATTGTCCAGGTCGTTGTGTTTACCACCGGCACGTACACATTTTTGTGAAGATGTTGCGCGAACATAATCACGTTTTTCCAAACCCAGGAAGCAGTCTTTAAACTGGTTCATCCCGGCATTGGTAAACAATAAAGTCGGGTCATTGGCGGGTACAAGTGAACTCGACGCGACACGTGTATGCCCTTGCGATTCAAAGTAACGCAAAAATGCTTCACGAATTTCAGCTGATGTCATAAAACGAGTACTCACAACCAAGTCACTCCATATTTCGTATTGGCGAGTAGTATACCGAGCATTTTCATGCAAAATGAACTGCCTCAGTACACTGGGCTTAAAATTTTAAAACGCCAAATTATAACGGAAAAACCCTCATGCACCAATCACTTTAAGGCGAATTAATGACAATTCTGTGTAATCACTATATCGGCATATTGAGAGAAATCTCTACCTTAATTTAAAGCTTGGTCTTATTTTTAAAATTTCATGAAGGATGGAGTGAATATTTTTATATCGCAAGAATTAGCGATGATCAGGTTTGAAATAAATGGGACAAGTGGGATAGGGAATGATTCACACAACCATATTTCATAAATTGATGTACAGAAATGGTATTGGTATTTGATTAAAATCCATTAACATAGGCACGTGTTTACATCTACCCAAGAGTTAAGGATATCTGATGCAACGAGTAGCCATTAATGGTTTCGGGCGAATTGGTCGCAATGTATTACGTGCTTGGTTTGAAAATCCCAAAGATTTTCATTTTGACATTGTGGCGATTAATGATGTTGCAGAGGTAGAGACTTTAGTTCATTTATTTAAATACGATACTACTCATGGACGCTTTAAAGGCAAAGTCGAAGTGCTGCTGGAAAATGAACAGATTTTTTTGCATATTTCAGCCGGTTTGGCGCAATTAAAAGTACAGGTATTCTGTCAGCAACAGCCTGAACTCTTACCTTGGAATAATTTAAATATTGATGTGGTACTTGAATGTACCGGCTTGTTCCGTTCACGTGAAGCAGCAACCAAACATATTACCGCAGGAGCGAAACGCGTCATTATTGGCGCTGCACCTTTTGACAGTGTGGATGCTGCCATTGTTTATGGTGTAAACCATTATGAAGTTAAAGACACCGATCAAATTATTTCCAGTGTATCTTGTACTACGCAAGCCTTGGTTCCTTTAGTTAAAATCATTGATGATGCTTTTGGAATTGATACCGCTTTGATGGCTGAAATTCATGCGGTAACGGCTGATCAGTCGGTACTGGATCATGCGCATCGTGACTTGCGTCGTGCGCGTGCTTCAGGGCAAAATATTATTCCCACCACATCTTCAGCCTTGGCTGCATTAAAACGTGTGATGCCTAAAATGGAAGACCGGATTGATGGTTATTCCATTCGTGTACCCACCATTAATGTTGCTGCCATTGATTTAACTTTTGTGGCTCAATCGCATGTCACAGCGCATAAAATTAATGAAGTCTTGGTCAAGTCGGCACGGCATGATTATGCTGAAATTATGGATGTGACCGATGAGCCTTTGGTATCATCTGATTTTAATCACTCGCCTTATTCTTTGATTGTGGATTTAAGCCAAACCATGGTGGTTGGACATCAGGCCAAAGTATTTGCCTGGTATGACAATGAATGGGGTTATGCCAACCGCTTGCTGGATTTGTGTGAGTCATTTACATCATAAAATTCAGATAGCTAAAAAATATTAGAGGGTAATCCTCGTTGTTCTGAATATTTTGATACTATGAGATGCTTTAAACAAAGTGTCTCATTGATCCATTATTTTGGGATGAGGATGTTCGAATCGTAAATAACGAGGTTAATAACGATGAGGCTTCGAAATTAGAACAAAACTTAATAAATTGAGAGCATCAAACACTGATAAAATGCTGTTTTAGTCGAACTAAATAGATCAATAAATATAAACTTTAGCTTGATAAAAATTGGTCTGTAAAAAAATGAAATGGTTTTTCAATGTGTCTGTGAAAAGGTTGAGCTTTTTTTAGTAATTTTTAAATAAATTACTTAAATCAAGCTTTTAAAAAAATTCACTTCATTAATCCACCATGATGTTGAATAATAACTAAATAAAATAAGAGCATCAGTCCTATGTTGATATTTATATGGAGTTTTATTCTGCTATTAGCCATAGCAGTGATTTTTTTGATTTGGGCACAGTTTTCAAATCAAAATGAGGCGGTCAGTGACATTCAGATGAAGCAACAATTAGAAGAAAAAGTGATTCATTTGGAAGAGAACTTGAAGAAAACCTTGGAAATTATGCAGGACTTGGCCAAAAAAATGCATATTCAGCAACAAGTACTGGATAAAACCACCAATAAACTCAGTCAAGTCGAGTTGCAAAATGCTGAATTGGTCGGATTATTAGCAAAGGCAGTCAACTCCTCGGACAGACCATCCATATAACTTCATCTTTGTTAGGATCTAAAGAATCACCAACCTTAAAACAGCAGCAGATGTCATGCTAATCAAAACTGTGGGCAGTAATGAAAAACGTGAAGCTGCTATGAGGGTAATCACAATTGCAAGCAGGTCAGCAGGGTTGTCCTTGACAAAATAAGGTGCAATCACAGAAATAAGCACACAACCGGGAACAACCTCTAAAATGCGTTTTTGGCGATTTGTTAAAGTCTTATTTTTCAGTAATACATAACCTAAAACACGCGTGAGGTAGGTTGTCGCTGCAATAAACACAATAGCAAGAAGCGTTGCGGAGTGAATCATTGTTCATCTCCCATTAAAAAGAACGCAGATGCGATTCCCGAGATTGCACCAATGGGTACATACCAGCCTTGCGGTAAATATAAATAAGCTAAAGCAGCGGCAATTAAACTGACCAACCATGGGTGAGCTGCGCGAACGCCTTTCCACATACCACGCAAGAGCACCAAAAATACTGCAGGGAATGCCATATCAAAACCGAGGCGATTAATGTCACCTAGAACTGGACCAATGATTGCGCCTAAGCTGGTAAAACCGACCCACATGATATACAAGGCAAAGCATAAGCCTGCATAAAAGGGCATACAGAATGCCTGTTGGTAACCCCAGCTAGATTGTCTCTTTTGCGCATCAGCTAAACTGACTTCCCAACTTTCATCGACCATAAAAAACAGCGCAGGAAAAACTTTTTTATTGGGTAAATGGCGTAAATAAGGCACCAAACTTGCGCCCATCAATAAGTGTCTGCTGTTGACCAAAAAAGTAATAAATATCAGCATTAAGATATTAGGTGGGTTGATCCAGACTTCCAGAATGGCAAACTCAGAACCGCCTGCGAAGTTCAGTCCTGTTAATAAGGGAACTTCAAAAAATGAAAAACCTTTCTGGGTGGCTTGAGCCCCTAGCACCAGTGCAAATGGAATAATACCCAGCAGTAGGGGAATAGACGTTTTAACACCGCGCTTAAATTCAACATACTTCTTTGTATAGGTTGAATCGTGAACGGTGTTTTTTAACGTCAACATGCGGTTTTACCTGAGCAGAGAAGGTTTGTTTTTCAAGAATGGTATTTTATAAGGGTTAGAGTGGAATTTTTCGCTTAAATTAGCTTGATTTAGGTTTAATTGAGCATTAAAAATTAACAATGATGATTAATTTGAAATTAAATTCTTGGGTGGCGTGAAATGGATCAAGTTGATAAACGTATCTTGAAAGCCTTACAGCAAAATGGAAAGTTGCAAAATAATGAATTGGCGCAAGTGATTGGATTGTCTCCCTCACCATGTTTACGTCGCGTAAAACAGTTAGAAGATGATGGCATTATTGAAAAATATGTAGCGTTGGTGGATTCTACTAAAGTTAATTTGGGTTTAACAGTTTTTGCCCGCATCTGGTTAAAAAGTCAGGATGCCGAAACAGTCGACCAGTTTGTAGATGCGATTCAGGATATGCCTGAAGTTGTAGAATGTCAGTTGATGGCAGGGGATTGTGACTTCTTTTTACGGATTGTGGTGGCTGATCTGGATGCGTACCGTAAGTTTTAGATTCATCATTTAAACAAAATTTCAGGGCTGCAAAATGTAAAAACTGAAATTCCATTGCAGAAGATTAAGCAGACTACAGAATTGCCATTAACCTAATAATGGACTGATTTAGTATCATATTTAAACTGTATGAGTGCTTTAATCGAATCGGGCGATTTTTGTCTGATTAAACAATAAGTATTCCGCTGGTTTTTGTGAAAAAGTCAGGTGCACAGCCAAAACTATCGTGCTAGACTAGGAGAAATCGGGTGTGCTCCCGATTTTTTTATGCGGATAACTTCCGCTCTGACAGAATTTAGGTTTACAACATGCCCATTTCAGAGACATGGTTATTACCTGATGGTGTAGCTGATGTATTACCAGAACAGGCGCAAGTGATTGAAACTTTGCGTCGTGACGCACTAGATTTCCTCGCATCTCGAGGTTATCAATTGGTGTACACGCCATTTATCGAATACATCGAATCTCTATCTTCTCTTTCAGAATCGAATCAAGATTTAGACTTAGCCACTTTTAAAGTCATCGACCAGTTATCCGGTCGTTTACTTGGTGTGCGTGCCGATATGACACCACAAGTGGCTCGTATTGATGCGCATGTACATCCAGTAGATGGTGTGGCTCGTTACTGCTATGCAGGAACGGTTTTACATACGAAACCACAAGGGTTTAATACCACACGTGCACCACTGCAACTCGGTGCAGAGCTATTTGGTTCGGACAGTATTGATGCTGATGTCGAAATGGTTGATGTCATGCTCGGCTTGATTGAAAAAGCAGGCTTGGCAGAAGGGATCCATCTAGATTTAGGGCATGTCGGTTTGTTCCGTAGTTTAGTGAAACATGCGGGTTTGACCAAGGCTGTGGAAAGTCATCTTTCTGACCTTTATCAACGTAAAGCATTACCTGAACTTGCTGAATTTACCCAAGAATTAAAATTTGGTGCAGATTTTTATACACTAGGTCGCTATTCAAGTGATCTGGATGCATTACAAGCCAATTTAAGTGCTGAAATTTTCGCGGATGCAGCGTTCAAGCAAGCCTTTGACGCCTTGAAAACCACGCAAATCGAAATTCAGTCACGTTGGCCAAATCTGCATATTGGTATAGATGTTGTAGAATTACGTTCATACCATTATCACACTGGTTTAATGTATGCAGTGTATGCACCAAACCGTGCAGCTCCACTGGCTCAAGGTGGTCGCTATGACGGCATTGGCGAACATTTTGGTCGTGCGCGTCCTGCAACAGGTTTCTCGTGCGACTTATATGCGTTAAGCACAGGTCAATTTAAAGATTTAAATGTAGTTGTTGCACCCAAAGGTACGGCTGCAGATTTGCTTAAAGCAATTTCAAATGCACGTACACAAGGCTTTGGTGTAATCCAATTACTTGGAAATGACAGTTTAAACTCGGTACCGCATGCAACGCACCAATTGGTGAATGTGGCAGGTGAGTGGAAAGTCGAAAAGATTTAATGACGTGAATTGGTTTCAAGTCACCAATTCAAGTTTTCAATTTTAACAGCATGATGCAATGAGGCTATTATGGGCAAGAATGTTGTGGTACTTGGTACCCAATGGGGCGACGAAGGTAAAGGTAAAATCGTTGACCTGCTCACAGATCAAGCGGCTGCGGTAGTTCGTTACCAAGGCGGACATAACGCTGGTCATACACTCGTGGTTGGTGGTAAGAAAACTGTATTACACCTCATTCCATCTGGTATTTTACGTGAAAACGTATTGTGCTTAATTGGTAACGGTGTTGTTCTTTCTCCTGAAGCACTCATCAAAGAGATGGATATTCTTGAAAAAGAAGGTGTTCCGGTTAAAGAACGTCTACGCATCTCTCCAAACTGTCCGTTAATTTTGCCGAACCACATTGCACTTGACCAAGCGCGTGAGAAGAAACGTGGTAATGCGAAAATCGGTACCACGGGTCGTGGTATTGGTCCAGCGTATGAAGACAAAGTTGCACGCCGTGCAATCCGTGTTGCTGACCTGGTTCGTGGTGGTGAACATCTTAAAGCTCAACTTGTTGAACTTCTGGATTACCATAACTTCCAATTAACTCAATACTACGGTGTTGAAGCGGTTAAGTTGGAAGATGTGCTTGCACTTTGCGACCAATGGCGTGAAGTCGTTGCTCCACTGGTTGTGGACGTTACTACGGAATTGCACAATTACCGTAAAAACGGTGACAACATCATGTTTGAAGGCGCACAAGGTTCACTTCTTGACGTAGACCACGGTACATATCCGTATGTAACCTCTTCAAACACTACGGCTGGTGGCGTAAGCTCGGGTTCAGGTCTGGGTCCTTTGCACCTTGACTATGTATTGGGTATTACTAAAGCGTACACGACTCGTGTAGGTGCTGGTCCATTCCCAACTGAACTTGTTTACGATGCTGCCAATGATGTTGGTGATGCGATTGGTAAACACCTCGGAACTGTAGGTTCTGAATTTGGTGCTTCAACTGGTCGTCAACGTCGTTGCGGTTGGTTTGATGCTGAAATTCTTCGTCGTTCAGTAGATGTAAACTCACTTTCAGGTATTTGCTTAACTAAACTTGATGTTCTTGACGGTTTGGAAGAGGTGAAAATCTGTGTAGGTTATGAAGCTGCAGATTCAGGTTGTGTCGGTTCTTCTGATGCGCTTGCATTTGAATCTTTAAAACCAATCTACGAAACTATGCCAGGTTGGTCTGAGTCTACTTTCGGTGCTAAAACATTAGAACAATTACCACAAGCTGCGCTTAACTATGTTAAACGTCTTGAGCAATTGATCGAATGCCCAATCGATATTATTTCGACTGGTCCAGACCGTGAAGAAACCATTGTTTTACGTCATCCGTTTGATGCTTAATTTAAGCTGATATAATGATGATCAAAAGGCCTCGCGATTTGCGGGGCTTTTTTTATGTTCTTATTTTGATAATGCACTAAGAGAATATATTGGGAGAAAATTTTGCCCAGACTAAAGTTGCATCAGAGAATACTGTTTAAATAACTGGCACTTGTTAGAATACCCAACATAAGATAAATGAAAGGTTGTGCGGGATGCATAAGAATATTTCAGGAACGATTTTTTATTCCTTATTATTTGCCATGGGTGGTGCGCCCACCATTGCGATGCTGATTATTCAGGCTCAAACGCAAGATCCAAATATTATCTATACGGCATTTATTGGTTTAAGTGTGATTATTGCCTGTATTCTAGTTCCATTAATTCTCATTCAAAATGCTATTTTATTTTTTAAAAGAAAAAATGAGCAGCTTGAACAGAAAATTAAACCCCTTTGCCAGGTGTATTTGGTTTTGAATGCTTTATGTCTTATTTATTGGCTTATTTTTCAGTTTGTTAAATAGACACAGTTACATAAATAATATGAATATGGAGGGAATAATAATTTAAAGCTTATTCATGATTCCCTATAATCTGTCTAAAACTGATATCTGTTTTCAAGGTGGAGATTATTATAATGAAGAGCAAACTCGTTTTAAGTTTGTGTGCGGCTAGTGTAATCACTGTCTCAGGCTGTACGACTGTAGCAGAAATGGCAGGGGCAGATTCATCGACATTAAATGTAACAGCAGCACAAGGCTTTAATAAAACCGTTCAGGAAGCGAGTGCAAATAAAACTTTAGATACATCTTCAACGACTTATAAACGCATTAATTCTGTATTTATGCGTTTAAAACCTTATGGCGATCAAATCAATCAGACAGGCCAAAAATTTGACTGGAAACTGGCTGTTCTAAAATCAGATCAGATTAATGCGTATGTGGCACCGGGTGGTAAAGTGGTGTTCTATACCGGTATCGTGAATAAATTGAACCTGACTGATGCAGAAATCGCGGCAGTCATGGGTCACGAAATGGTGCATGCTTTAGAGGAACACTCTAAAAATAAAATTGGTCAACAAGCATTAACTGACTTGGCTTTAAACATTGGTCTAAGCGCTGCTGGAAGTAATGTGGGCCAGTTGGGTACTGCTGCGGCGCAGTTGGGTGCTCAAGTCGGCGTAGGTTTGCCTTTTTCACGTAGTCTGGAAAGTCGTGCTGACCAAGGTGGTTTAATGCTCATGGCACGTGCGGGTTATAACCCACAAGCAGCCATTACCCTTTGGGAAAAAATGAATAAACTGGAAGGTGCAGGTGGTGCATCATTCTTGTCTACTCACCCTTCAAATGGCCAGCGTATTGAAGCAATGCGTAAAAACTTGCCCGCAGCTCAAGCGATTTATAACAGACGCTAATGGGTAGTTAGATTAATAAAAAAGGATGCGGTAGGCACACTGCTGTCCCACAATTTTTCATAAAAGGAGGCTCAATTGAGCTTCCTTTTGTTTTATCGGTATTTTATCGGGCATGAATAAAGCTTTTAAGGTTTTTCTCTCAAACAGATTTACTTGGATCATTCTTAGTAACCGTTGAACCGTCCAGCCTTCTTGTCCTAAATG
>NZ_SJXH01000019.1 GCF_004336635.1 Acinetobacter sp. ANC 4862 | reverse complement strand
GCGTTAGTTAGACAATAGCAACTCAAACAGCCCAATCTGTAAAGATTTGGAAAAACCTTAGCACAAACGTAAGACTAAGCGAGTATCCATAAACAGTTGTGCTGGCGACAATAGCAAGAGTGAACCACCTGATCCCTTCCCGAACTCAGAAGTGAAACCTCTTTGCGCTGATGGTAGTGTGGGGTTACCCATGTGAGAGTAAGTCATCGCCAGCTCATTATTCCTGAAAACACCCCCTTCAAGAGAAGGGGGTGTTTTTTTATGCGGGGAATAAATAGAAAATAAATTAAAAAAGCTCTATATGGAGCCTTCTTTATCAAGTATTTGAAAAAAGTGATGATCAGATTTCTTGGATTAAATCTTGATTCTGAAAGAATGAAAATATTTATCCTTAGCAACTTCTTGTACTAAGAAGTAGGATCTAAGGCGATTAAAAGCCCACAAAGTCTTTAACCTTGTTAAAAATTACGTTCAGGGTAATAAAATCAGATTTCTATGCTCTAAGTAAAAAAAAGACTTAATAAAAGTTTAAATAAAAAAATTGGGTAAATAGGGTGAGGAATCTTTGGTAATTGAAAAGACTTTTATATATGTATTGCTGCATTGAATAATAGGTATAGAGAATTTTCAATTTTTATCTATGTTGTTTATAAGTTTAAAGTGCTGGGCTATTAGTAAATAAAAAATCGCCTAAAGGGCGATTTTTTATTTTTTTTAACTAAAATTTTAAATATTTTAGTTAAACATTTGTGTTGCTGCACAATATAAAACCCAGAGAATAATAATAGCAACTACAGGTTCGAGAATTTTTGACCACCCTGGAACTGTAGTATTTACTACCGCTGCAGTATTGTGTTGATCTTTATTGGCATCAGTATGTTGTTGACTAACCATTTGATTAAACTCCTTCATCGTTGAGTCTAATGATATCTCTTCTTGCACAATTGGTTTAGAGCCTTTTAACTCTGATAGGTCGTTTGTTGACCAAACCCAATCAGGGGCTTGACCTGAAAGATGTTCAATTTGCCCTAAAAGTAATTCCCGTAATCCTCGGACTTCGAGATTACCAATATCATTGAGCTGTTTAAGTTCTGCCAATTGTAATCTTAATATCTCTGTGACTGCTGGCTCTAATTCATTTTTAGCTAATGTAGATTGATTTTTTGACGAAGTGGTGAGATGACGTGCAACCTCTTGAATAAAGAGTTCCTCGGGTGAGGAAATTTCTTGATAAACTTTTTTGTCATTAGAACGCCAAAGTGTAATCAACTTACCCAATACAAGCGCATTTATTTCTAACAAATGCTCTTTTCTATCTTCTCTAGAGTGTTGCTCGAGAAGCTGAGGCTTTTGATTGTTAATCTGCTCAGCAAAATATTGTACTAAATCAAAAGCCATCAATTTACTCCGTCTTATTTTAGTCTAATAGCCGTAGGCTCGGTTTTTTCTTAGGTTGTTCAGTTTCTTCTGAAAGTGTTGTTGATTTTAAAGTATCTTCAGGGATTTGGATATCCTCATATTCATTTGGATCAAAGAATAAACCTTGACCATTTTCACGTGCATAAATGCCAATCACGGCATTTAAGGGTACATATATATCACGTGATACTCCACCAAAGCGAGCAGAGAAGGTGATGGTCTCATTGCTCATATTTAATTTATGTACCGCATGAGGGGCTATATTTAAAACAATTTGCCCATCTTGAATAAATTGTTCTGGCACCATAGTATTCGGTTGTGTGGCATCAACAAGTAAATGTGGGGTAAGGTTGTTGTCACAAATCCATTCATAAATTGCACGCGCAAGATATGGGCGGGTGGGAGTGTGGTTTAATTCCTGATCAGACATTGAAAGATACTCTATTGATTCACTAAAATTTCACGATATTTATTTTTTTCCTGCATAGTCATGGACTTGGTAAAAGCAGGACGAGTAAATATCCGTTGGCAATATAATAAAATTGGTCGACAATGTTGTTTAGGGAGTTCAATCCCCATTGAGTGTAACCGTAAAAAGATTGGCGCTAACATGCAATCTAAAATTGTAAAATTTTCTGACATGAAATAGGGGAAGTGCTGAAATAATGGTGTCAGTGAAATCAGGATGTCGCGTAGTTGTTTTTGGGCTTTTGCTTTATCTTTTTCATTTAAGCTATCTGGATGACGCAACATGATATCTGCAAGTTTTAGCCAATCTTGCTCAAATCGCCAAATATATTGACGTTGTTCTGAGCGCGGCATGGGTGCGTCAGCATACAATTTATTTTGACGATAACGATCATCTATATATTCGGAAATAATACTGGTGTTGAACAGTTTAAGTTCATTTTCAATCAGCATGGGTACTTGGTTGTATGGATTTAAGCTGGCGAGATCTTCATCGTCTTCATCCACAATAATAAGATGATATTTAATTTGCTTCTCGGCAAGGACATAACGAATCCAGTGTGAACGAAAGTCATCTGCATGGCTATAGACTGTAATTCCTTGAACAGGTGCGGTTTCGACGGACATAATCCCAAACAAAGCAAAAAAATGAATAGAATAGGATACTAAAATTCAACCTAAAAAGCACGAAGCATAAAAGATGAATCAACTACAAGAGATGTAGATTATAAGCAAAAATGACTGGAGTAAGGGAATATGATAATTAAACTAGGTTTAATGATGCTGTTTATTTTAATTGGTGTTGCCAACTACTATCTCAGCAAGTCCTTTTGGTGTCATGAAGGGGTGTGGGGTAAAGATATGTATGAACAATAGAAAAATAACAGTTGGTCGTAAATTTGCAGACATAAAAAAGCCTTGGATAAACCAAGGCTTTTTGTCCGATTCGGTAAACGAATTAACGTTTAGAGAATTGAGGACGTTTACGAGCTTTACGTAAACCAAGTTTCTTACGTTCAACTTCACGAGCATCACGAGTAACGAAACCAGCTTGACGAAGAGCAGGTTTTAAGTTTTCGTCAGCAGCGATCAATGCACGAGTAATACCGTGACGGATAGCGCCAGCTTGACCACCAATACCACCACCAGCAACAGTGATGTAAAGGTCAAATTTTTCAGTAACTTCTAAAAGTTCTAAAGGTTGACGAACGATCATACGAGCAGTTTCACGACCGAAATATTGCTCAAGAGTACGATTGTTGATTACGAGTTTACCTGTACCAGCTGATAAGAAAACACGTGCAGTTGCGGTCTTACGGCGACCTGTACCATAGTTAGTAGCCATGTGCTGTATCCCTTAGATGTCCAAAACTTGTGGCTGTTGAGCTGTATGTGGATGCTCAGTACCAGCGTACACTTTCATTTTTTTGATCATTGCATAACCAAGAGGACCTTTTGGTAACATACCTTTAACAGCTTTTTCTAAAACTGCTTCAGGTTTGTGAGCAATTAACTTCTCGAAGTTAGTCTCACGGATACCACCAGGGAAACCAGTATGGCGATAGTATTTCTTATCGTGAGCTTTTTTACCAGTCACAGTAATTTCTTCAGCATTGATTACAACGATATAATCGCCAGTATCAACGTGAGGAGTATAAGAAGTTTTATGCTTACCGCGTAAACGACGAGCGATTTCAGTCGCAAGACGACCTAAAGTTTTGCCAGAAGCATCAACAACGTACCAGTCGTGTTGAACTTCAGCTGGCTTAGCGCTGAGAGTTTTCATTAAACCACTACCTATTATAGTTGGTTTGGACTATGGAATCTGTCCAAACAAAAGGAGACGCGATTCTAAACGAATACGTGAAGAATCACAAATGAAAAAGCAAATTTCAAGCGCTATATTCTATAGTAAAAATATCGTCGTGCAAAGAATAACCATAGATAATTTTCTGATTTTTCGATAAAGGGAAATTAAACTTCGTCAGGTCATGAAAAGTTCATCGCATCAAAGGATTTTCAGGTTAAAAATGATTGCGGATCAAAATATGTAAGGGGACAAAGGCGTATATAATGGTGAGATTAGATCACAGCGTAAAAGAGACGGAATATGCTTCCCTTATATGTCACCAGTGGTGAACCTGCAGGTATTGGTCCAGACATTTGTTTAAGTTTGGCGATGCGTATTGATGAACGTCCAATTGTGATTTTAGCTGATATCAATCTATTAAAAAAACGCGCTGAAATTCTCAATCAAACAGTTGAACTTATTGCATATCAAGGCCAATCAGAATCTTCAGGGCAAGGTCAATTATATGTTGAACATGTTCCATTAAACACCGATGTGGTATTGGGTGAGTTGAATGCTGAAAATTCTGCTTATGTATTAGAGCAACTCCGTCGTTCTGCCAATTATGCGATGTCGGGTAAAAGTGTCGGTGTTGCAACGGCTCCCGTGCAAAAATCAATTATTAATGAAGCGGGTATTCACTTTAGTGGTCATACTGAGTATTACCAAGAATTTGCAGGTGTTGAACGTGTAGTGATGATGCTTGCGACCAAAACTTTGCGTGTGGCACTTGCAACTACGCATCTACCTTTACGTGATGTTCCAGATGCCATTACCAAACAACGTTTGCATCAAGTGATTGATATTTTAATTCATGACTTAAAAAGCAAATTTAAGATTGAGCATCCGCATATTTTAGTTTGTGGCTTAAATCCGCATGCCGGTGAGGGTGGTTATTTGGGCATGGAAGAAATCGAAGTGATTAATCCGGTGCTTGAAAGTTATCGAGCACAAGGCATTAATATGAGTTTGAGCCTTCCTGCTGATACCTTATTCACCCCTGAAAATTTAAAAGATGCAGATGCCGTTTTAGCGATGTATCACGATCAAGGCTTACCTGTGTTAAAATCTCAAGGATTTGGTGAAGCCATTAATATTACTTTAGGCTTGCCGTTTATTCGTACTTCTGTAGATCATGGCACAGCACTCTCCCTTGCAGGTACTGGACTGGCCAAAAGTTCAAGTTTGCACGTTGCTGTCGATTTAGCGCTTGATCTCGCCCGTCACTAATTTCACGTTGGAACTGTTTTTATGTATCAGATTAATGCCCTAAACCCAAAACAGGAAGGGCATCAGGCTCGAAAAAGATTTGGTCAGAACTTCTTACATGATCAACGGGTGATTGCCAAAATTGTGCGATCTGTGAATCCGCGTGCAGGTGAAAATATTGTTGAAATTGGTCCGGGTCTGGCTGCATTAACCTCACCTTTAATTGGTGAATGCGATGCCTTAACCGTGATCGAGCTGGATCGTGATTTGGCTGCAGGTTTGCCCGGCCGTGTACCGCATCCAGAGCGTTTAACCATTATTGAAGCTGATGCATTGAAATATGATTTTACCGAGTTGTTTAAGGAAGATCATCCGTTACGTGTAGTAGGTAACTTGCCGTATAATATTTCAACACCGCTTTTGTTCCATCTCTTGGAATTTGGTGACAAAGTTAAAGACATGCACTTCATGTTGCAAAAAGAAGTGGTGGATCGTATTACCGCTTCTCCAAATACCAAAGAATATGGTCGTTTATCAGTGATGATTCAGTATTATTGTAAACCGACGTTTTTATTTGAAGTGCCGCCAGGATCTTTTAATCCGCCACCAAAAGTGACATCTGCGGTATTCCGTTTAGAGCCATATGCTGTAAAACCGATTATTGCCAAAAATGAAAAAGCCTTGGCACGTCTGGTTTCACATGTATTCACCCAACGTCGTAAAACTTTGCGTAACAGCTTGAAAGGTATGTTGGTGGAAGATGGCTTCGAGAATGCCGGTATTGATCCAATGGCACGTCCAGAAACCTTAACCATGGCTCAATTTGTTGCTTTGTCAGATCAAATGGTGGCTTAAGTGGCGCGCTCGGATATTCGATACAATTACGTTATTGGTGATGTTCAAGGCTGTTTTGAAGCATTAAAAGCCTTATTGAAAGAAATTAAGTTCGACCCTGAGCAAGATTTTATCTGGTTTGCCGGTGATTTGGTTGCACGTGGTGAAAACTCGATTGGCACGCTACGTTTTGTTAAAAAGCTGGTCGATCGTGATGTCGCAGCGACGGTATTGGGTAATCATGACCTGACGCTTTTAGCCTGTGCGCGTGGTTTAAAAGCATTACAAGACAAAGATAATACCCGTGATGTGATTGATGCGATTGATAGTGATGATTTGATTGATTGGTTACGCAAACAACCATTGTGTCTTTTCCCGAATGATCGAACTATTTTGACCCATGCCGGTATTCCGTGTATCTGGTCGGCAGAACAAACTTTTGCCTTGGCTAAAGAAGTTGAAGCGATCATCAGTCATGAAGATTTTGCTGTGGTAGATACTTTTTTAGCCGAGATGTATGGCAAAGAACCTGATCTTTGGTCAGATGATCTGGAGGGTAATGCACGCTTACGTTGTATTACCAACTATTTAACCCGTATGCGTTTAACCAACAGCGAAGGTCGTCTAGAGTTCAGCTTTAAAGATTCACTCGATGATCCAATGCCACAAGGTTTTAAACCGTGGTTTGAATTTGAATCGGAAGCTGCGAAAACCCATCAACTGATCTTTGGGCATTGGGCTGCATTACAAGGGAAAACCATTAATCCACAGATTCAGAATGTCGATGGTGGCTGTGTTTGGGGTAAGCAGTTGATTGCCTATCGCCTGGAAGATAAAGAAATATTTAAAGTTGATAATCCAGTGATGTAGTGTTTGGATGATTTACAAAATAAAAAAGCCACATGATGTGGCTTTTTTATTGGTAATTTTTTAGTCCAGTCTAATCCAGGTCTGACTACGTCCTAAAGTTGAAACGCCCATATAGGCTCTCAAGGTTAGGCGCTTACCGGTGGCATTCATTTTAATTTTGGCATCATAGACTTTGCCTGCTAAAGGATCAATCACCCGACCTTTTTCATAGTTATTGGTTCCTTCCACATGTTTTAAGCCCTTAATGATTTCCATACCCAAAATTGGCTGGTTGGTATATGGCGCAGGGCAGTTATTACAGGTTTCTCGCGGAGAATAACCCGGTCGAGGGGTCACTTTAATAATCTTGGCGGTAAAATTTTTGTTGGCTTCTTTATGAATTTTGATGATCGCTTTGGCTGCACCTGATTTATCATCAATTTGCTGCCAAGTTCCAGAAATATCCTCAGCAAAAACATTGCCACTAAAAACCACACTCGCCAAAGTTGCAAGTAACAGATTCTTTTGCATATAAAACCTTTCCATAACTCATTATTTTTTTATTGAGTCGGTATCTTAGGTTGATTATGTGATTAGTCAATATCTGGGGAGTCTACAAAAGATTCAATTATTTTATTGACGAATGTATAAAAGCCACATTATGTGGCTTTTATAGTGGTATTTATTTAGTTCAGTCTGATCCAGGTTTGACTGCGCCCTAATGCGGATACACCCATATAGCCACGTAAAGTCAAACGTTTGCCATTGGCATTTAAACGAACTTTGGCATCATAAATTTTCCCGGCAAGCGGGTCGATGACACGACCTTTTTCGTAGTTATTGGTCCCTTCTACATGTTTTAAGCCCTTAATGATTTCCATGCCTAAAATTGGATCGTTGGTATATGGAGCGGGACATTTATTACATGTTGCACGAGGAGTATAGCCAGGACGGGGTGTAACTTTAACAATTTTACCTGTATAGGTATTATTGGCTTCTTTATCAATTTTAATAATGGCTTTAGCAGCACCTGTTTTATCATCAATCTGCTGCCAAATTCCAGAAATATCCTCAGCAAAAACATTGCCACTAAAAAGCACACTCGCCAAAGTTGCAAGCAATATATTCTTTTGCATAAAAAACCTTTCCATAACGCAACACTTTTTATTGAGTCGGTATATTAGACTGATTATGTGATTAGTCAACATTCTGGAGAGTGTGCAAAAAATGAAATTATTATATTGATGAAGGTAAAAAAGCCACATCACTGTGGCTTTTATTTAAGTCGAATCCTGGCTATTCTGCGCGAAGCCAAGTTTGACTGCGTCCTAGTGCGGAGATACCGACATAGCCACGTAAGGTCAAGCGTTTACCATTGGCACTTAGCTTGACTTTAGCATCATAAATTTTGCCTGCAAGCGGATCAATGACACGCCCTTTTTCATAGTTATTTGTATCCGGCACGTGTTTTAAACCAGTGAGGACATCCATACCCAGAATCGGTTGATTGGTATATGGTGTTGGACAATTGTTGCATGACTTTTGAGGTGTATAACCTGGACGAGGAGTCACTTTGACAATTTTACCTGTATAGGTGTTATTGGCTTCTTTACGAATTTCGATAAGCGCTTTAGGTGAGCCTGTTTTATCGTCAATTTGTTGCCAAGTCCCCGACAGATCTTGTGCCAATAGATTTCCACTGAAAAATAAGCCAACGAAAGTAGCAAGCAAAATATTCTTTTTCATATCAATTCCTTCGATTGTGGATTGTAGTTTTTTTATCCATAAGAACATATTATGAGCGTTTTATAATTAGTCAATATATTGCGTCATAACAAATTAAAATAATGTGAAATATTTAAATCACTCGGAATAAAAAAGCCACATAGTGTGGCTTTTTGTCAGAATTAGTCACTTTTAATCCAGGTTTGGCTGCGACCAAGTGCGGAAACACCCACATAACCACGTAGAGTGAGACGTTTACCATTGGCACTCAATTTTGCTTTCCCGCTGTAGATTTTACCGCTGAGGGGGTCAAGAACTTTGGCATTTACAAAGTGGTTATTATCGGCAGCTTTCAATCCGGTTAAAATATCTAAGCCTAAAATGGGTTTATTGGTATAGGGCGCTGGACAATTTACACAGGTTTCCTTCGGGGTATAACCCGGGCGTGGCGTTACTTTGATAATTTTCGCGGTATAAGTACCATTACTTTCTTGGCGCATTTCAAGAATCGCTTTTGACGAGCCTGTTTTATCGTCAATCGTTTTCCAGGTTCCCGTAATATCATTTGCCAATACATTCCCACTGAAAACTACACTTGCAAAAGCAGCACATAATATATTCTTCTTCATATCAATTCCTGTGAGTTGGAAAATATTCTTCTTATCTATATAAAGATATAATCATCGTTTAAAGATCAGTCAACCTATTGCTTCATAAAAATGAAAAATAATGTGAATTATTTGAATAATAGTGAATAAAAAAGCCACATAGTGTGACTTTTTGTCATATTTAGTCGTTTCTAATCCAGGTTTGACTACGACCCAATGCTGAAACCCCGACATAACCACGCAGGGTTAAGCGTTTACCATTCGGACTTAATTTCGCTTTCATACTGTAGATATGACCGCTAAGTGGATCAATAATCTTACCGTGAGTAAAATTGGACCCTTCCGCTGGCTTTAAACCTTTCAAAATATCCATGCCTAGAATAGGCTTGTTTGTATAAGGAGCAGGGCAATTCATACAGGTTTCTTTGGGCGTGTAACCTGGACGAGGCGTTACTTTTACAATTTTTGCGGTATAAGTGCCGTTGGTTTCTTGACGAATTTCAATAATCGCTTTTGAAGAACCGGTTTTATCATCAATATTTTTCCAGGTTCCCGCAATGTCTTCAGCAAAAACAGCACTACTGCTGGTAGAAAGAAGTAGGGCTGCTAAAATTTTAAAATTTCTCATCAAAAAACCTTAAGATAACTTTATGAACAATTTTTATCATAAGGTCAAATTTTGACTATATAAATGTTTATTAATGATTACTCAGTCACATTTTTTGCAAATAGAGTATGAAAGTCGGCAACCAGATAGCTGTAAATACGGCATTTACTGCCATGCCAAAAGCCGCATAACGTCCTGCGACGCTGCCTCTTTGCCATGCCTGAGCTGTGCCAATAGCATGAGCAGCCAAGCCTAATGCCAGACCCGAGGCCCTTTCATCATTAATATGGCGCAGGATCAATGGAGAAAAAGCAGCGCCAATCACGCCTGATAAAATGACAATTAAAATTACTAAGGTGAGTGGTGCATGTAAAAGTGTGGCGATATTAATGGCAATTGGAGTTGTTACCGCTCGAGTTGCAAATGCCATAATGCTTGCATCAGACATATGCAGTAAATAGGCAAGTCCCATCGGTAAAGCCACCGCACTAATACTGGCAAACACTAAAATACCGACAATGGCCTTGAGTGGTAAGTCGTCATAACGCATGGCTGCAAGCGGAATAGCCAAGGCAACGGTGACATAGCCGAGTAAATGATTAAATAGCGGATTGACCTGTGTCATATAAGATTCGTAAGGGATTCCAAACACAAACAGCAATCCAATAATGAAAAACATGCCGATAACAATGACCGGCACTTGCGGAAGCTTTTTATTTAAAGGTTTGGCAATCAGATAGGCGAACAGGGTTAATATAAAACCGTAGAGTACTGCTAACATCATATTTCCCCTATAACCAGCGCTTGGCCATTTTTGCGTAAACCCATAATGGAATCAGGGTGCTGATACACATCACTGCAAGAAAAACAGGAATTTCCTTTCCCATGTGCACCAACATAATCAGAGAACCGGAACTAATCGGTAAAAAAGCAAAGGCACTTTCTTTCATGATTTTATTGTTGGTGTCGACTAAACGCGCAGGTAATTTGTGGACATTTCTCCAGATAAGCAGAGTCAGCAATAAGCTAATCAAGCCGACCAAATTACCCAGTTCAGGATGATTAAATTGTGTCATTAACCATACTGCTCCCTCACGAAAGCAGATGATTAATGCCAGTGTACCGATCCATGCTGGCCAGTCGATTGTTTTTATCCAGTCCATTTTTACCAAACTTTAAAATTATACTTATCACGTTTTAACCGATTTATCTTTTGATTTCAAATTCCTCTAAGGGCCTTTTAAATTGTATGGCTTTTTTTCCCAGAATTTCATCAATCGGTAAATGTGCTTGTTTAATCAGTTGCTCCAGCTTTTGTGGCGCAATAATGACGTGTAAATGCAGGTTGCCTTCTTCATCATGATTTTCGGTTTGAATGACATTGAGCGCATACAATTGAGTACGCAATTTTCCATATTCGGGTTTTAGCACCAGCTCAAAACTTTGTAATTGTCCCATCAAGCATTCTTGAACTGCTTGGCGTAACAAGTCTAAGCCTTGATTGGCATGCGCAGAAACATAGACACGATCAGGCAAATGCGGTTTTGCATACACAATTTTGGCATCTTCACCACTAAGATCAATTTTATTATAGACGCGCAGTACCGGAACATCGACACCGATTTCTTTTAAAACCGATTCTACGGCTTCAATTTGTTCCAGCATATCTGGACTGCTGGAATCGATGACATGCAGCAGCAAGGTGGCCTCAGCCGTTTCCTCAAGTGTGGCTTTAAAGGATTCTACCAAGGCATGGGCGAGGTTACGGACAAAACCTACAGTATCGGCCAGAACCAAAGCCCCGATCCCATCCCAATTTAAACGGCGTAAGGTTGGATCTAGTGTCGCAAACAGCTGGTCTGCCGCATAAACGTCAGAGCGCGCCAATAGGTTAAATAAGGTCGATTTACCCGCATTGGTATAACCGACAAGAGATACTGTTGGAATTGCGGCTTTCTGGCGTGCAGAACGACCTTGTATACGGGTTTGACGCACCTTTTCCAGTTTGTCTTTGAGTTGTCCAATCCGTAAACGAAGTAAACGACGATCCGTTTCCAGTTGGGTTTCACCCGGTCCGCGTAAACCAATCCCGCCTTTTTGACTATCTAAACTGATGCCGCGTCCGACCAGTCGTGAAGACAGATAATCCAGTTGTGCCAATTCAACTTGAAGTTTACCTTCATGAGTACGAGCACGTTGGGCAAAAATGTCCAGAATGAGCCGGGTACGATCAATCACGCGGCATTGAATGACTCGTTCTAAATTGCGTTCTTGGGAAGGACTGAGGGCATGATCAAAAATGACCAAATCTATTTCTAATTCTTTAACTCGCTCCGCGATTTCTTCTGCTTTTCCAGAGCCAATAAATAGTTTTGGATCCGGTTTGATCCGTTGAGCGGTCATATGTTCTACAATTTCAGCACCCGCTGACTGGGCCAATAAGCGAAATTCTTCTGCATCAAGGTCATCTAAAAGTTGTACAGAGACACTTACTAATAGGGCGCGTTCGCCACCTTGATGTCGCTCAAAATATTCCACTAAATGCTATCTCAACTACGTTAAAACTTCATTTTAGTAGAAAATAAGCACGGATAGTGAAAAATAGATCAGACTTGCCAAACGAAGCGAATAAAACCCTGAATAAATAAAGACATTTTGCCTAAATGCAAAACTCATCATCCTTAGATTGATTTTAAGCTATTGATAAAATTTATTATTTTAATGGATAATCAGTTTGTTAACTGATGTAGATCTATTCGTATCATTTATGTTTTAGATCAAAGTGGCGGGTTGATTGGGTTTAATTATTTAATTAAAAAAAAGCAGGGTTCGGTTTTTATGATCAATGCAAGATCAAAATGAACAGTATAGAATGGCAGAAAATAAATGATTAAATGCTGTGTCCGGTAATTAGTGATCAATCTATGACTCAATCCTCTGTAACTGAAAGTTCATCGTTAAATAGTATGTCTAAATTTTTCTTATATAGTAAAAAGTTATTGGCGGTTGTAGCTGCGATTACACAAGGATTTTATCTGGTTTTTCGTCACCGTTTATATAAAGACCCGAATAATCCGTGTAATACACGTTATGTGCAGCATTTTTGCCGTCAATTATGCGAAGTTTTTAATCTTGAAATTCATGTGCATGGCGTAATTCCACGTGAGCCGGCGCTGTGGGTGAGCAATCATATTTCCTGGCTCGATGTCGCCGTTTTGGGTTCTGGTGCTCGAGTGTTCTTTTTGGCCAAAGCGGAAATTGAAAAATGGCCCCTACTTGGCAAACTGGCAAAGGGTGGTGGAACACTGTTTATTCAACGTGGCTCTGGTGATTCGGTTAAAATTAAACAGCAAATTACCGAATTTTTAAAACAAGATATTCCGGTGTTATTTTTTCCTGAAGCGACCACTTCAGATGGTTTAAGAATAAAAAAAATCTATGGACGTATTCTAGCTGCCGCCATAGAAGCCAACCGTCCTGTGCAAATATGTCTGATTTGTTATGTTAATCAGGATGGACAACTGGATCTGGTGGCGCCGTTTATTAATGATATAAGCTTTGCCGATCATGTTAAAAAGGTCTTGGAAATGCCTAAAGTGAAAGCGCATTTAATGGCATTACCGGCAATATCGCCTGAAGGGCATACCGTCGAAACATTGACTCAGGAAGTTCACACCAAAATGATTGAAGGTTTAGCACAGTTACATCAAATAGCGCTTAAAAGTCCAACGTGAACGGGCAATAAAAATGAATCCCTGATAAAGCGAAGGCTTACATAAAGCCTTCGACTGGCAACCACGAAATGACTTTAACCCCTGCCTTTTGCCACCATTTCATTTTCGGTTCTTTGAGATAGGTTTTGGTGCTGCCATCCTGACGTTTAATTTTCCAGTTGATTTTATTGTTGGCATCTAAAACCAGTTTGTAGGCATATTTAGATAAATTCTGATCCATGGTCTGGTGCACAGCTCTGGCTAAATTCGGACTATCGAGCAAGACGCCAATTTCCGTGTTTAAGTAGGCAGAACGTGGATCAAAATTGAAAGAACCAATAAAGACCTGTTTTTGATCAATCGCCATCAGTTTGGCGTGCAGGCTGGAACGGCTTAAACCCTTTAAGCTGACTTTGGCTTTTTCAGCGATTTCCTGGGTATTGGCATTTAAGTTTTCAGTTTCAGGTACAGACAGAAACTCATATAACTCGACATTATCCTTTAATAAGTTCTTTCGATATTTGCCATAAAAAGCATGCACTAAAAACACGTCATTGGCTTTAAAAGAGTTGGTGAGTACACGCACCTGAATATTATTTTGAGCCAGCTCACTCAGCAGCTTTTCGCCTTTTTTTTCAGGAACGAAATAAGCTGAAATAATATCGACGCTTTGTTCCGGTTTTTCTAAACGATTCAGCAGTTGAAAATTCAAGTGTTGCTCTTTTTTCGCTTTAGACTTAATTTTACTCGGTGAATCACTCACGATTTCCGCTTTGACCCAATCAAATTGGATGCTGCTATTCAGCCATTTTTCAAAGGCATGTGAGCGTGTGGCTAAATCAAGATAGTTCTGAACGGTAATTTTTTGTGAATGTTGCTCAAGTTGCTGTTTTAGACTCTCAAAACGCAATGCATAATGCCGAGGATTGACAATCTGTTTGACCGGAAATGCATAATCATCATTCCAGTATTCATCAAAAGAATGAACAATTTCATCGGATGCAGAGCCGACCAGCATCACATCGACATCAGAAAATTGATAATTGTCGCTGACGTTATAATATTGATTACTCATATTGCGACCGCCAATTAAAGCAATCTGGTTGTCTGCAATAAAGCTTTTGTTATGCATGCGACGGTTGATACGTTTTAAATCCAGCACCATGTCCATGGCGCGGTAATGTCTAAAACGGTAAGGATTATACAGTCTGACATCAATATTTTTATGCTGATCGAGTGCCAGATAAATGCCTTCCATCTTTTTGGCATTATTATCGTCCATCAACAAACGGACTTTTACACCACGGTCTGCTGCTTTAATGATGGAATGCAGCGCAAGTGAGCCAATTTTATCGTTGTCCCAGATATAGTATTGTAAGTCTAGAGTTTTTTCAGCTTTATCAATAAGATGTATACGTGCTGCTAAAGCTTCCAGCGGATCGTATAAAACATGATAACCAGTAAGATTGGGGTTTTGTGCTCTTAACGGTAAAATAATTTGCGCCAATGAGGTTTGTTTGGTTTCGGTATCAAACGCATATTCAATCGGTTGCGGTGTTTGCTTGGGTAGGGTGGTACAGGCTGGAATCCCTACAATCAGGCTACAACTCAACAATACTGCAGTTTTATAGGTAGAAGAGCGGCGCAATTTAGGAGTATCGAGTTGAGTTGTGGGAGGGGAAGATTGCGCCATAAGTTATAAACAATACCAAAATTGGGTTTGAGTATAATTGCCAGCTGTGAAAAGATAAATATCAGAATAGATGAATGATGTCATATCTTCGTTATCGTTAGAGAAATTATTATGTGGGATACAGACTCGGTCGTTGTTTATTTTTATAGCATTTTTTGTGTGCTTGGGATTTGGGGTGTTGCACAAGCATGGTTGAGTCAAACGCGTACGGAAACCATTCATCCGTTTAAAGCCTTTGTGCATTTACTGGCATTTTACTTATCTTATTTACTGTTTCCTTTATTTTTCTTTAGCCTTTATGCCGGCTGGAGTGGCTATTACTCCATTCACGAATCTATTTTCATCTTCCTGCTGAGTAGTGTGCTGATTTATGCACGCTTTATTGAACCGCAGCATATCATGGTTAAAACCCGACAATATCAGTTGAATCCTGAACAGAAAATACAGCGTCCGGTCAAACTGGCATTGATTGCCGATTTACATATTGGTCTATTTTCCGGTCATGAACGACAACTGAAAATTATTGTCGATAAAATTAATCAGCAGAATCCGGATCTGGTCGTTGTTGCCGGGGACTGGACCTATGAACCTGAAAACAAACTTGCCGATGAACTGGCCATTTTACAGAACATTAATGCTCCGGTTTATTCAGTCAATGGCAATCATGATGAACAGTACCCGGGACCACCGATTCAAAACCTGTTGCGGCATGCGTTAAAAGTCAACAACGTGATTGATATTGAAGGTCAAATTGTTGAATTTGATGAATTTCGTTTGTTGGGGGTCGGTGATTTATGGGCCGGAAAAACTGATATGCGTTATATGCCAGATTTGCCGCAAGACAAACCCTGGGTGATTTTATCGCATAATCCTGACACCGTGGATATGGTGCCACAATTGCCGACCCGTCCTTTAATGCTGTCTGGACATACGCATGGCGGGCAAGTTGAACTGCCTTGGCTGACCAATTACATCATGAAAAAAGTGTCTATACTGGGACATAAAAAAGGTTTATATCAGCATGAACATGCCGATGTATTTGTCACGGTTGGAACAGGAATGGTGGGTGTACCTTTTCGTTTTCGGGTACCCCCAACGATTGATATCATCGAGCTGGTTTAAATCTTGAAGATCAATTTCTGGAACAATTTTTGACATACCCTAAAGCAAGATTGATTTATAACAATGAGAACAAAACAGGAGAAGAGTATGTCTTTTGCAGACGAGGTGGGGCAGTTTTTTGCTTTAACAGATATTCAATCGGCACAGCTTGAAGCGGGTTTGGTTGCTTTAGAACAGGCTTTTCAGCAAGCTGAAAGTGATGTGGTCAATACACCGGCATTTGCCGGCAGATTTTATCAAAAGTTTCAGCAACTGGTCACGGCATTTGGTATTGATGAAAATAATGTGGAAGCTTTTCTGGATCATTTATATGGAACAGAAAGATACCGTCAACTGGTGACTTACATTGTTCCGAGTTATTACAATGCCGGTGGCGATCGACAGGTGTTTGAAGAGCTCTATCAAGAAATGTTAAGTGATGAACAGATTTGAAGAAACAATATAAAAAAACCAGCGTCATCACGCTGGTTTTTTTTATTATTTGATGAAATTAAACCTGGTTGTTTACATCATCATTTTTGGTTTCACGAATGAGCAAGAATGCACAAAGTGACAAGATAGATGCCGCAGTTAGATAATAACCCACAGCATATAAACCATAAGTGGTCGCAAGCTTGGTTGCAATTAATGGTGCAAAAGAGGCGCCAAAAATACCCGCAAGGTTAAAGGTTAATGCTGAACCGGTATAACGAACTGAAGTCGGGAAGATTTCAGAAAGGACCGTACCGATTGGACCATAGGTTAAACCCATGATCGCTAAACCAATACACAGGAATAAAAACACTACGAGCGTGCTTCCAGATTCCAGCATATCGGCAAAGAAAAGACCGAAAATGGCAGATACAATACACACCGCAATAGAGGTGGTTTTACGACCAAACTTCTCCGCGAACACGGCAGAAAGTGGAATAAATGCAGCAAAACATAAGGTCGCAACCAGTTGTAACTGCAAGAATTGTTCACGGCTATAACCGAGCTGTTTGGTACCCCATTGCAATGCAAATACTGTAGTCAGGTAGAACACCACGAAAGTACAGATTGCCGCAATCGTGCCTAAAATCAGCATACGCCAATGTTTAGTGGTCACTTCTTTAAAGGGAATATTAACTTCTTTTTGCTTGTCCAATACTTTTTGGAACGCTGGTGTTTCATGGAGTTTTAAACGAATCCATAAACCCATAATCACCAGTAAAGCACTTGAAATAAACGGAATGCGCCAGCCCCATTGCATAAAGTCTGCTTCAGACATGAATGCACCCAGGGTCAGGAACGAACCTGTAGCCAGGATAAAGCCGATCGGTGCACCCAGTTGCGGGAACATACCGTACCAGGCACGTTTGCCTTCAGGGGCATTTTCCGTTGCAAGCAGAACCGCACCAGACCATTCGCCACCTAAACCCAAACCTTGACCTAAACGGCAAAGTGCAAGCAGTAAGGGTGCTGCGATACCGATCTGAGCATAGGTAGGTAATAAACCAATACATACGGTTGAAAGACCCATGGTGAGTAGTGCCGCAACCAATGTGGCTTTACGCCCAATCCGGTCACCCAGATGCCCAAACAGTGCCGCGCCAATCGGGCGGGCAATAAAGGCAATCGCAAAAGTTGCCAGCGATTGAATGGTTGCTGTCATTGGATCGGTACTGGCCGGGAAGAACAAGTACGGAAAAATAATGACTGCCGCAGTGGCATAAATATAAAAATCGAAGAATTCGATTGTGGTACCCACAAGACTCGCAGTTAGTACGCGGAATTTTGAATTTGTAGCTACTTCTGTAGTAGCAGCAATAGAATCTGAAGACGCCATGAGAAACCTTACACTTACTAAAAATAAAAAAACTTAGTTTTAAAAGCGTAATCTTTTTAAAAAAAGGCGTAATTTCTTAAAAAAATACGAAATACCGACTCATGTCTACGGATTTAGGGTTGCTAAAAAATGTAGAAATAGAAGGTTATATCACGTAAAGACAGATCGCTAAGAAATGTGATCCAGCGCCAATCAATACAAATACATGCCAGATAGCATGCGTATATCTTACTCTTTTTAATGCATAAAACAACGCACCAATGGTATAAGCCAGTCCGCCAATGATGAGATAGGTCAATGCTTGATCGCTTAAAAAGCGTTGCATATCATCCATTACCAGTAATGCAAGCCAGCCCATAGCCAGGTAGGCGATGAGTGAAATTTTCTGGAAACGATGAATGAAAACTAACTTGAATAGTGTACCAATTCCAGCAATCACCCAAAGTGCAATTAACAGGTATTGTGCTTTTGCCGTTGGAAGCGCAATAGACAAAAAGGGAGTATAGGTTCCAGCAATCAGATAATAAATTGCAGTGTGATCCAGTTTTTTGTACCAGCCCCGACGCTGTGGTGATTCGGCATAGTGATATAAGCTTGAAGCTGTAAAGAGTAAAATCAGGCTCAATGCATAGACACATAGGCCAATAAATTGTCCTAGCGGTAAATAACTGCCTTTAATCAACATGAAAATACTGGCAATGGCTGCTAAAACTGCGCCAAGTGCATGACTAATCGCATTTATTTTTTCTTCTTGTGGATCGTAGGTCTGCAAGTTAGATGTATTCATCGCTTATTTTCTATAATTAAAAATACACTTGTATAGTAATGAAGTTTTACCTTTAAAGTAAGAAGTTTTACACTGATAACTTAATTTACTCGAGTGATCTGTATGTCTCAATTGGCTTCTCCTTTTATTCAGGAACAACAATTCTTAGATGCTTTTCAGCAAGCCATTGAAACACAAAGTTTTGATCGAATGATTCTTAGCCAGTATAAAGGCGAACTTGAAAACCTGGAGAAAATGACCTTGCGAGTCATTTCACTGCAAGGGCAGTCGGTTTTAAGTTGTTTGTATCGTTATAAGACTCAAGATGTCACCAAAAACTATCCTTTAGCGGAAGCCAGCCAACTCATTCAAGATTTATTGGCACACTGTAAACAAGCCAATCTGTTTACCACTGAAGAAGAGCTGCAACTCAAAAAGAACAAGAAAAAAGCCATGCTGACGGTGAGTAAAAACAAATCTGCATCAAAGGTTCAAAACCTAGAAACTCAACAAGGACATGATCGCACGAAACATCGTTATGTCGATCAAGACAGTTATTTTTTACAGCCTTTAGGCATTACTGACGCGAAAGCGCAAATTATTCCAAGCATGGCGCGTAAATGGAAACAGATTAATAAATTTGTAGAAATTTTCTCGGGTGCTTTGGATCAAATTACACAGCAAGAGCATGCTTTGCGTGTGGTCGATTTTGGTTCAGGTAAAGGTTATCTTACTTTTGCCTTATACGATTATCTGGAAAAGCAGGGTCAAACGCCCTTTGTTACCGGGGTGGAGCTGAATCCGAAAATGGTAGAGTTTTGCCAAAATGTAGCGACAGCATCTAATTTTAAGCAATTGGACTTTTTTCAAGGCGATGTACGTACCTATCAACCAGAGCACCTGAATGTGATGATCGCTTTGCATGCCTGTGATGTGGCGACTGACTTTGCCATTCACACCGGGATTCGTTTAAATGCACAAATGATTATGTGCGCGCCGTGCTGTCATAAGGAATTGCGTCCACAGCTCAAAAGTCCGGAAGTGCTGAAGCCGATGTTGCAGTTTGGCATTCATTTAGGTCAACAGGCTGAAATGCTCACCGATACCATTCGTGCTTTGTTGCTTAAAGCCTATGGTTATGAAACCAAAGTATTCGAGTTTGTCGCACTCGAACATACCAGTAAAAACAAAATGATTTTGGCGACCAAACGTAAAGATTATCAACAACCCGATCAGGCGGTATTGGCTCAGATTCAAGCCTTAAAACAGATGTATGGCATTCAAAAGCATTCGCTTGAATTGTTGCTGAATAATCAGTGGGATCAGCAGGATATTGGCTGTAAGTGCTAATTTAAAATGGATGAAGCAGTCGCAAGGCTGCTTTTATGTTTAGGAAGATGATTTTTGATGACCCAATTTACAATACGCACAGGCAGTTGGGATGAATTGCAAAAAGATGCCAAACTGATTCGGGAGCAGGTGTTTATTCAGGAACAGCAGATTGCGGCTGAAGATGAATGGGATGCGGAAGATGCGGTTTCATTGCATTTTGTGGTTTATGATCAAGATCAGCCGATTGCGACAGCACGATTATTGCAAAATAACATCGTTGGGCGTGTGGCGGTGTTGAAATCGCATCGCGGTCTAGGCATTGGAAAATTGCTGATGCAACAGATCATTCAGCAAGCCAAACATGAACAGCGCGAATTTTTAAAGTTGTCTTCACAAGTGCATGCCATGCAGTTTTATGTGGGCTTGGGTTTTAAAGTTGAAGGTGAGCAATATCTGGATTGTGCTATTCCGCATATTGATATGCGATTGCTATTCAGGAGTACTTAGCTATTAAAATCTTCAGTTTTGAAGAAATAAAAAAGCCACTAAAAAGTGGCTTTTTTATTTCAGGATTCGACCATTATGCTCGGAATCAGTGACCAGCCCCATGTCCAGCTGATTTTTCAGTTTCTGTCATTGCAGCATGTTCTGCTTCAGTCATATTCATTTCAGCGGCAGTCGGTTCTGATGCAGCAGACGTCGCAGCTTGTTGTGCCTGCTTTTGTTTTTGGCTTGGCATGTAATCAGGTTCATTACTTATAGCAAGATAGAAAAATCCCATGAAAAGAGCGCCTAAAATACAAGCAATAATCAGGGCTTTCCAACCCCAAGGGGATTTTTCAGGAGAAGAATGGTTAGTCATAGAAAACACCAAAATGGATAAAAATAAATCAGAATCTAGGTAACTTTATAGCACAGAATAGAATGAAAGCCGACTCATAACTGATTAAACCATTCATTTAAATAAGGGATTAAAAATTAATTTTAACAGATGGATCTTTGTTTAAGTGAGGTCGAAGTTTATATCGGGCTTAGGCAGGAAAACTTACTTAAAAGATGGGTACATATTTGTAATGATTTAAAAGAACTCTTAAAAGGTATTAACGCCCTTATCTTCAATAAAAAGAAAGAGCGTTAATGCTTTATAGCTTAAGTCGTGTTATGAAATTTTCTCGCCAGTGTGCACTTTATCTTTCAGCAATTGTGGCGCTTTAAAACGCTCGCCGTATTTAGCTTCAAGTGTATTGGCACGGATCAAGGCTTTTTCCAGACCATACTGGTTCAGATACTGGATGGCTCCACCTGTCCATGGCGCAAAACCAATTCCAAAGATCGAGCCAACATTGGCATCTACAACCGATTCCAACACACCTTCTTCATAGCAGCGCAAAGTATCCAGCGCTTGAACAAACAGAAAACGGTCAATCATTTCCTGTTCGGATATCTCCACGTCTTTTTTCCAGTGGCTTAACCCTTCCCATAAATGTTTTTTACCACTTTCAGGATATTCATAGAAACCTGCACCCGCAGCTTTACCTTTACGGTTAAATTGATGAATCATAGTTTCAATCACATCATCTGCAGCGGAACGTGGCAGGTCTTTACCTTCTGCTTGCAGGGCTTTCCGCGTCTCGTTCGCGACATGTTCAGAAAGTGTTAAAGATACTTCATCCTGAATCGCAAGGGGGCCAATGGGCATACCGGCTTTGAGCGCTGCCATTTCAATTTTGGCAGGATGAACCCCTTCAGCAAGCAGTCGTAAACCTTCTTGTACAAAAGTACCAAACACACGACTGGTGAAGAAACCACGACTGTCATTCACCACAATTGGGGTTTTTCCAATTTGCTGGACATAGTCATAAGCTTTAGCTAAAGTTTCCGCTGAGGTGTTTTGCCCTTTGATGATTTCCACCAACTGCATTTTATCGACCGGGCTAAAGAAATGTAGACCAATGAAATGGCTCTCATCCTTAGAAGCTTTAGCGAGTCCTGTAATCGGCAGGGTAGAGGTATTCGATGCCATCACACCGCCAGTTACCAAATAGCTTTCCGCTTCTTGGGTGACTTTGGCTTTCAGTTCTGGATTTTCAAACACCGCTTCAATGATCAGGTCACAGCCTTGTAATTCGGCAGCATCGGCAGTAGCTGTAATTAAACTTAAAACTTGATCGCGTTTTTCAGCCGTTAAACGACCTTGAGAGACTTTCTTATCCAGCAGATTCTGGCTGTAGGCTTTGCCTTTTTCAGCCGCTTCTGTTGATACATCTTTTAAAATAACTTGTATGCCTTTCGATGCAGTCGCATAAGCAATCCCTGCACCCATCATCCCGGCGCCTAAAATACCGACTTTAGTGGCTTTCCATTTGGCAATGTCTTGCGGACGACTGGCACCTGATTTAATCGCATTCAAACCGTGCCAGAACGTACCAATCATATTTTTAGAAATCTGACCGGTCGCAAGGTAGGTGAAATAACGCGATTCAATGGTCAGTGCCGTATCGACATCCACCTGCGCACCTTCAACGGCTACGGCCATAATCGCTTCAGGGGCAGGGTAGCAACCTTTGGTCTTGTCACGCAGTATCGCAGGTGCAATCGCAAGCATTTGAGCGACTGCCGGCGTTGAAGGCGATCCACCTGGAATTTTGTAACCTTTCACATCAAACGGTTGTTGCGATATTGGATTGGCTTTGACCCAAGCAATGGCTTTATCTAACAGTTTTTGTTCAGTTTCCACAATATCGTGAATCAGGCCTAAAGATTTGGCTTTCTCTACTCCAAACTGTTTGCCTTCCATCAACAGTGGAAATGCATTTTGTAAACCGAGTAGCCGTATAGTACGCACGATTCCGCCACCGCCCGGCAATAATCCTAAAGTCACTTCAGGTAAACCGAACTTGGCTTTCGGGTCATTCAGTGCAATACGATGGTGACAACACAAAGCCAGTTCCCAGCCACCACCGAGCGCCGTGCCATTGAGTGCGGCAACCACAGGAATACCACGCGTTTCGATATAGCGCAGTTTGGCTTTCATCTCTTCAACCATGTGAAAGAATGTGGTGGCATGATCCGGCTCTGCCTCAATCAGTTCATCAAGGTCACCCCCGGCAAAAAAGGTTTTTTTCGCTGAACGGAAAATAATCCCTGAAATTTCTGCATCTGCCTGTAGCTTGGCAACAGTATCTTCCAGTGCAGCACGGAAATCCGCATTCATGATGTTGGCAGACTGGTTTGGAGAATCTAGTGTGAGTATGACAATGTCATCGGCATTTTTTTCAAATTGAATTGCGCTCATTATTGTTCTCCTTATACCAATTCAATAATCGTTGCGATGCCCATACCACCACCGACACATAACGTAGCTAAACCGCGTTTTTTGCCTTGACGTTCCAGTTCATCCAGCAGTGTGCCTAAAATCATCGCACCGGTTGCACCTAGTGGATGTCCCATCGCAATCGCACCACCGTTAACGTTAACTTTGGCAGGGTCAACATTGAGTTCGCTAATAAAGCGCATCACCACCGCTGCAAAGGCTTCATTGACTTCAAACAGGTCGATGTCATCAATGCTTAGACCGGCTTTGTCTAAAGCCTTACGTGCAGCAGGTACAGGACCGGTCAGCATGATGGTTGGATCAGAGCCAACCAATGCCGTTGCTAAAACTTTGGCACGTGGTTTTAAACCCTGTTCTTGAACGGCTTTTTCTGAAGCAATCAAAACCAGCGCAGCACCATCGACAATGCCGGATGAATTTCCTGCATGATGGACATGATTGACTTGATCGACTTCAGGATATTTTTGCAGGGCGATGGCATCGAAGCCCATTTGTCCCATCATGGCAAAACTTGGATTAAGCTTGGCTAAACTTTCTGCGGTGGTGGTTGGTTTAATAAACTCGTCTTGGGCTAAAATCGTCACGCCTGCTTTGTCTTTTACTGCCACAATCGATTTGTTGAAATGGCCATTGGCTTGAGCTGCAGCCGCTTTCTTTTGTGAATCGG
Organism: Acinetobacter sp. ANC 4862; assembly: GCF_004336635.1. Lineage (GTDB taxonomy): Bacteria > Pseudomonadota > Gammaproteobacteria > Pseudomonadales > Moraxellaceae > Acinetobacter. The sequence goes on along the minus strand of NZ_SJXH01000019.1, from coordinate 32,969 downwards.
CAGCAAAAGTGTCGACATCTTCACGACTATAACCGTCAATGGTCGCAATCAGGTCAGCGCCAATGCCTTGTGGAATAAAGTCACAGGCCATGTTGGTTTCTGGATCAAGTGCCCATGGACCGCCATCTGAACCCATCGGCACACGCGACATGGATTCCACACCACCGGCAACTACGATATCTTCCCAACCCGAACGGATTTTCATGGCTGCCATATTCACGGCCTCCAGTCCGGATGCACAGAAACGGTTGATCTGCACACCGGCCACATCATTATCCCAACCTGCAGCAATAGCGGCCGTTTTGGCAATATCAGCACCTTGATCACCAATTGGAGTCACACAGCCCAGTACAATGTCATCGACTTTTGATGTATCGAGTTGGTGACGATCTTTCAGTTCATTGAGTAAGGTGGTGAGTAGGGTAATCGGTTTCACTTGATGCAGTGAACCATCTTTTTTTCCTTTTCCGCGTGGTGTGCGAATGGCATCAATGATGTAAGCCTCGCTCATAGCTGTTCCTTGGTTATGACTTTTAAATTGTTATACTTTTCGAGTGTAATGATTAATTTTTGAAGTGCAATGACGAGAACGGATCAGATCAAATGAGGTTTTTTGCCAATAAAAAAAGCCCAGACATGAGTCTGGGCGGAGAAACTGCAATCAATCTAAAAGATTAATGATAACCGTGTAATTGGCGATACAGTCCTGGTGTTACTCCAGTCCATTTCTTGAAGGCACGGTGGAAAGTACTGGTTTCACTGAAACCGACCTGTTGTGCCACATCTTCCAAGGTTAAACCCGGGTTGAGTAAAAGGTGAATGGCTGCATCACGACGTAATGCATCTTTAACCCCTTGATAGCTTTTGCCTTCAGCAGCCAAGCGACGACGCAAGGTTTGCGGAGACAAGTACAGCATAGATGCCACATCATTCAAGGTTGGCATTTCTTCACCAATTTGGCTCTTGAGCACATCACGAATACGTGAAGTTAAAGAGTTGGTGTTTTTGAATTTAACCAGTAATTGAGCCGGTGCCGCTTTTAAGAATTCTTCCAGATTGTCTTCAGTTTGACGGATTGGTAAATCCAGATAATCGGCTGCAAAGGTAATTTCAGTACGTGGCGTATCAAACTGCATCACCGGTGCAAAGAATAGTGCATCGTATTCATCGGCATGGGCAGGACGTGGATAACCGAAATGCACGCGTTCCAATGGAATACGGCGTTCAATCAACCATGATGCCAAACCGTGCCAAATCATCAGCATACTTTCAGTAATGAAATGGTCGGGGTCCATGCTTTGGGGAACATGAGGAACCAGACGTGCTTCGTGTTTATCACGTTCTATAGTCACTGACCATTCATCACCAAACAGTTTATAGAATTGTGCAGAAAGATCTAAAGCGTCTCCTAGCGTTTTCGCGTGAATAATCAACTGACACATAATGGCAAAAGTGCCCAAGCGACGTGGCTGTAAATCAAAGCCCATATGTTCGTCTTGGGTCACCATCCACAACATTTTAATAAAGCGGGTGTATTGCTCAGGAGAAATACGTGCTTTAGGTTGACGTAATAAATCGGGTTCAATGCCTACATGTGACAATAAAGTTTCGACGTCCATATCTAGACGTTTTACGCCTGTTAAAGCCGCATTCACGAAGTGAATACTAATCGTATCGCGACTTATATTAAACTCTTCAGTTTCTTTATCTTTTATATTCACTTGTAGTTGACCTAATTTTACATTCACTTGTAGTTGACCTAAATGACACTAAAAAATGTTTGGGTGGCAATTTACAATAGGTGTTTTGCCTTATTTACATCTTAAATTGCCGAAATGATCAAGGTAAATGGCTGAACATGACATTGTTTTGTTGTGTTTATATTTCTAAAATGGGTGAAAAACCAACATAAAGTGAGTAAAAATAACATGGAAGCTGCTTTAAAAGGATTAAAAGTTCTCGATTTTTCCACGCTTTTGCCTGGACCATTCGCCACCTTGTATTTGGCTGACTTGGGTGCAGAAGTGATTCATGTGGAATCGCCAACACGTCCGGATTTAATTCGTTTATTGCCACCTTATGCACATGGACAAGCGACTGCGCATAGCTATTTGAATCGAAATAAGCAATCCATAGCCCTAGATTTAAAAGATCCTGAGAATATTGCTGACATTAAGCAGAGAATTTCTGAATTTGACATTGTGATTGAGCAGTTTAGACCGGGGGTGATGCAACGGCTAGGTCTGGATTATCAAACCCTTGCCGAAATTAACCCGCGACTGATTTATTGTTCCATTACCGGTTATGGGCAAACCGGACTTTATAAAGATAAAGCCGGTCATGACATCAATTATCTGGCACTTTCCGGAATTGCAGGACATAGCGGTCGACAAGACAGTGGTCCGCCCCCGATGGGCATTCAAATTGCAGATGTAGCGGGTGGTTCTTTACATGCAGTGATTGGAATTCTATCTGCGGTGATTGAACGTCAACGTAGTGGAAAAGGGCAATATATTGATATTTCGATGACCGATTGTGTGGTGACATTAAATAATATGGCAGCAGCAGCAACACTGGCTGGAAAAACTAAACAATATGCTGAAAAAGGGCATTTGAATGGCGGAACCTTTTATGATTATTACCTCACCCAAGATGGTCGTTACTTATCTGTCGGGAGTTTAGAACCTCAATTTATGTCTGGCTTAGCCACCATTTTAGAACTTCCAGTGCTTCTGGAAAAAGGCGCTTCCTTTGATGAGTCAGATCGGCAACTGGTCAAGCAAGCCATTCAAGACAAAATAAAATCCAAAGCTTTTGTTGAGTGGCAGGCAATTTTCGCAGAACAAGACGTTTGCGTTGAACCTGTACTGTATTTGGATGAGGCTCTTGATTCGGAACTTGCCCAACAAAGACAATGGACAGTCGAGGTGCCTCTGGATACAAATTCAGAACAGACACAACAACAGTTAAGCTGTCCAATCAAGTTCTCCCGATCAAAAAATGTCTATAACTTCGCTGGACAGCGACTCGGAGAAGGGAAATGGTGATTTCTTCTATTTCTTATTGAGGAGTTAAAAAAAGAACGGGATGTGCGGTCAATTGTGCAGAAAAAATTGGCCAAGTGAACGAGAAATAGGCGAAATATTTATAAATATAATTATGGGGCCTTATATGCACTTATCTCCTCAAGTAAAGGCAGTTTTAGTTATATTCACTGCTTTCTTATCTAGTTTTTCTGTAGCACATGCGAGTGATGCATTTGCTGCAGAAAGCCCGTGGATGTTCGGTGATTGGAATGGTCAGCGTACTGCATTGCAAAAACAAGGTTACGATTTCAGTTTCGGTTATACCGGTGAAATGGCAACTTTGCTCGATGCAAAATATGCCTCAAGTCACGGAACTGAATACGCAGACCAGTTTGAAATTGGTATGCATTTAGATTTAGAAAAGATTGCCGGTTGGAAAGATACTGAAGCCCAAATTAATATTACCGAGCGTAATGGCCGTTCACTGTCTAATACTTCAGATGCTTTAGATGGTCAATCTACAGGTGGAGCAAATGGTCATTTAAGCTCTACGCAAGAAGTCTGGGGTCGTGGTCAAACATGGCGTTTAACTGATTTCTGGATCAAGAAAAAATTCTTAGAGCAAAAATTAGATGTGAAAGTCGGTCGTTTTGGTGAAGGTGAAGACTTTAATAGTTTTGACTGTGACTTCCAGAACCTGGCACTTTGTGGTTCACAAGTGGGTAACTGGGTCGGTGACCAGTGGTACGACTGGCCTGTAAGCCAGTGGGCTGCACGTGTGAAATATAACCTGATTCCAGAGCTTTATGCACAGGTGGGCGTGTACGAATACAACCCGGAAAATTTAGAACGCGGTAAAGGCTTTAATCTCAGCACTAATGGTTCTCATGGTGCGATTATTCCTGCAGAAGTGGTTTGGACACCGAAACTGGGTGAACAAAAACTACTGGGTGAATACCGTGCCGGTTATTACTACAGCACCGCTGACGCGCAAGTAATTAACAAAGCTGAAAAAGATCATCATCAGGGTGGCTGGATTGTTGCGAAGCAACAATTGACTGCGCATCAAGCTGATGTGTCTCGTGGTTTATCTGGTTTTATCAACGCGACTGTTCATGATTCAGAAACCAACAATGTGAGTGATATGCAAAACATCGGGCTGGTTTATAAAGGCGCGATGGATTTACGTCCTAAAGATGAAATTGCTGTCGGTGTTGCGCGCATCAACATGAATGATGATCTGAATGATGGCCGTAGCGAAGAATATGATGCAGAGCTTTACTATGGTTTACATGTAAGCAATTGGTTAACGATCCGTCCAAACGTTCAATATATTCGCCATGTCGGTGCGTATAAGAACGGCGAAAATGCTTGGGTGGGTGGTCTCAAGTTCCAGACAGCATTTTAAGGTTTATTTAGAGACTGAAAACGTAGAGAGGTAGTCAGCAGTGATTACCTCTCATTTTTTTAGAGGGACTCGTTTTTGTAGCTGATGTACATACTGTTAATCAAAAGGGGGATGAAGAATCCTTTTGATTAACCCTACTGAAAATCAAAGATTAAGGTGGTTGATATGAATAATCCATCTACAGGAACAGGAATACGTACATTTAGCGTCATTATTTTGGCGATATTTGCGTTGATCCTGCTGATAGGCGGTATCTGGCTAGCGGTACTAGGCGGTTCAATTTATTACATCGTTGCCGGTTTATTGTTGTTGGTAACAGCAGTTCTTCTGAAGAAATCGGATTCTAAAGCATTTTGGGTGTATGCAGCATTAATGCTGGGTACTATCATCTGGGGTGTTTGGGAAGCAGGCACTGATTTTTGGGCACTCGCACCACGTTTCGATATCTTGGGTTTACTGGGTTTATGGTTGTTGATTCCTGCGGTTTCTCGCGGAATCAGTGAGGCGAAAACAGCTAAAATTGCATTGTCTGGTACTTTGATCATTGCCATTGTGGTCATGATCTATGCAATTTTTAACGACCCGCAAGAAATTAATGGTGAAATTAAAACTGCACAGCCTAAACAGGCGCAAGCCATTCCTGGTGTAGCAGCTGAAGATTGGCCTGCTTATGGCCGTACTCAAGCTGGTGTACGTTATTCTCCTTTAAACCAGATTAACAGCGACAACGTTAAAGATTTACAAGTCGCCTGGACGTTCCGTACTGGCGAAATGAAAACTGAGAATGACTCAGGCGAAACCACCAATCAAGTAACGCCAATCAAAGTCGGCAATAACATGTTTATGTGTACCACACATCAACGACTTATCGCGCTTGATCCGGCGACGGGTAAGGAAAAGTGGAGCTTTGATCCTAAGTTAAAAGCAGACAATACGTTTCAGCATTTAACCTGTCGTGGTGTTTCTTATTATGATGCTGGCAATGCTGTACAGTTTGCAAAAAGCTTAGAAAGCAAACGTTCTAGTTCTGAACTTTGCCCCCGTAAAGTAATCTTGCCGGTGAATGACGGTCGCCTGGTGGCAATCAATGCGGACAATGGTCAACGTTGTACTGACTTCGGTAAAAATGGTGAAGTTGATCTGCAAAAAGACATGCCATTTCCGTATCCAGGCGGTTACATCCCAACTTCACCTCCAGTCATTACTGGTACGACCATCATCATTGGCGGATCTACAACAGATAACTACTCTACTGAAGAACCTTCAGGTGTGATCCGTGGCTATGATGTAAATACAGGTGAACTACTTTGGGTATTTGACACCGGTGCAGAAGATCCAAATCTGATGCCTGCTCCAGGTCAAAAATTTGTTCACAACTCGCCAAATGCTTGGGCACCACTGGCATACGATGAAAAATTAGACATCGTATATGTGCCAACCGGTGTAGGTACTCCGGATATCTTCGGTGGTCACCGTACTGAACTTGATGAACGTTATGCAAACTCTATGCTTGCCTTGAATGCATCCACAGGTAAATTGGTCTGGAATTTCCAAACCACCCATCACGATTTGTGGGATATGGATGTACCGTCACAGCCTTCTTTAGCTGACATTAAGGATAAATCGGGCAATATTGTGCCTGCAATCTATGTGTTGACTAAAACAGGTAATGCGTTTGTACTAGATCGTCGTACCGGTGAAGCGATTGTTCCAATCACGGAAAAACCAGTACCTCAAACAGTCAAACGTGGTCCACAAACCAAGGGCGAGTTCTACTCTAAAACTCAACCGTTCTCTGATTTTGACCTTGCACCAAAAGAAAAACTGACGGATAAACAAATGTGGGGTGCAACCATGTTTGACCAGTTAATGTGCCGTGTTTACTTCAAATCATTGAACTATGATGGCATTTATACACCACCTTCTGAAAATGGTACTTTGGTGTTCCCGGGTAACCTGGGTGTATTTGAATGGGGCGGTATGTCTGTCAATCAAGACCGTCAGGTTGCGTTGATGAACCCAATCGGCTTGCCATTTGTGTCTAGACTGATCCCTGAAGATCCAAACCGTAAACAAACGGCTAAAGGTGCAGGTACAGAAGCGGGTGTTCAACCGATGTACGGCGTGCCTTATGGTGTGGAAATTAAAGCCTTCTTGTCACCATTGGGTTTACCTTGTAAACAGCCTGGTTGGGGCTTTGTTGCCGGTGTTGATCTAAATACCCATGAAGTGGTTTGGAAAAAACGTATCGGGACAATTCGTGACAGCTTACCTAAATTGTTCCAGTTACCGGCAGTTAAAATTGGTGTTCCTGGTCTAGGTGGTTCAATTTCTACAGCGGGTAACGTCATGTTCGTTGCTGGTACTCAGGATAACTATATCCGTGCCTTCAATGTGACTAATGGTAATCAATTGTGGGAAGGTCGTCTACCTGCGGGTGGTCAAGCAACACCGATGACTTATGAAATCAACGGTAAACAATATGTGGTGATTATGGCCGGTGGTCATGGTTCATTCGGTACTAAAATGGGTGACTATTTAGTAGCGTATGCTTTACCTGATCGAAAGAAATAATCATTAAAATTAAAAAAGCCTGATTCGTCAGGCTTTTTATTGGGTAAATTTAATCATTTTTAAAAATTTCATTTTTAAATATAAAAAGTAGAGGAGTTTACTCACTTAGATTTTCACATTTATTCTTTATATGAAAAATAATGATAAACAAGTGAAAACAACATCAAATCTGATTAAAAGCAGCATGATTCTGCTGTAACTGGCTATATCCGTGAAATCCCGACATGCTTATCAATAAAACCGCTATGAAATATGTAAAAAACGCATTTTGTTGATAGTTTAAATCTCGTTATGCTGTCAGCCGTTATAATGAACCTACTAGCTGTACGCCATGTATTTATATACTGATTTCGATCAGCAACTGATCAATGAACGTGTTGCACAGTTCCGTGACCAAACGGAACGTTATTTAGCGGGTAAATTGACGGAAGATGAATACCGTCCGCTACGTCTGCAAAATGGTTTATACGTTCAACGCTATGCGCCAATGTTACGTATTGCAGTCCCTTATGGTCTGATGAATTCTAACCAACTTCGTAAAATTTCGGATTTGGCAAAAGAATATGACCGTGGTTATGCACATGTATCAACACGTCAAAACATTCAGTTTAACTGGCCTGCACTAGAAAATGTGCCTGACATGTTGGCAGAACTGGCAACAGTTCAAATGCATGCCATTCAAACATCGGGTAACTGCATTCGTAATACCACAACTGACCAATATGCAGGTGTGGTTGCAGGTGAAATTGCTGACCCGCGTCCAACCTGTGAATTGATTCGTCAATGGTCAACGTTCCACCCAGAATTTGCTTTCTTGCCGCGTAAATTTAAAATTGCGGTGTCTGCATTGGCGGAAACAGACCGTGCAGCGGTTTCATTTCATGATATCGGTGTGTATATCGTGAAAAATGAAGCAGGCGAGATCGGCTATAAAATTAAAGTCGGTGGTGGTCTGGGGCGTACCCCAGTGATTGGCAGCTTTATTCGTGAGTTCTTGCCACGTGAAGATTTAATTGCTTATCTTGAAGCAGTCCTTCGTGTCTATAACTTGCACGGTCGCCGTGACAACAAATACAAGGCACGGATTAAAATTTTGGTAAAAGCTTTAACGCCAGCAGTATTTGCTGAAAAAGTTGAAGCTGAATTTGCCCATACCATTCAGACTTTAAAAATTCAGCCTGAAATCTTGAAAAAACTGGATGAAGAATTCACGCCATTTGATTATCAAGCTTATGCAGATCAAGATTTCACTGAACAGTTTGCTGCACATCCTAAATTCAAACAATGGTTCAACATCAACACCAATGCACATAAAGTGAAAGGCTATCGTATTGTGACGATTTCGCTTAAACGTGCCGGTATTGCACCAGGTGATATGACCGTTGAAGAAATGAATTTGATTGCAGATCTTGCAGACAAGTACACTTTTGGTGAGCTTCGTACCACGCATGAACAAAATATTTCACTGGTTGATGTTCCGCAAAAATACTTGTTTGAATTGTGGCAAATTCTTGAACAAAACAACTTGGCACGTGCGCACATTGGTTTCTTGACCGACATTATTTGCTGCCCGGGCGGTGATTTCTGTTCGCTGGCGAATGCGAAATCGATTCCAATTTCTGAAGCGATCTCTCGCCGTTTTGATGATCTGGATACCGTGTACAACTTGGGTCACATCGACTTGAATATTTCAGGTTGTATGAATGCTTGTGGTCATCACCATGTCGGTAACATTGGTATTTTAGGTGTCGATAAAAAAGGCGCTGAATTCTACCAAATTACTTTAGGTGGTAATGCCGATCATGATGCTTCAATTGGTGATATTTTGGGACCATCATTTGCGGCAGATCGTGTACCCGACGTTGTTGAAGAAATTTTAAATACATATCTTGATTTGCGTACTGAAGGTGAAGAGTTTATCGAAACCTACCGTCGTGTTGGCATTCAACCATTCAAGGAGCGTGCATATGCTTAATACCGCACTACCAGTGCTCTCTAAAGATGGCACAATTGCAGACAACACTTATCAATTGATTGGTGAAGATGGTATTTTACCGCAAGGTGATGTTGTTCTGACTGTAGAGCAGCTTGATCAATTGGAAAATGTACAAGGTAAAAAAGCTTTGTATATTACTGTTGATGCTTCTCCTGAGGTCAATGAATTCCCACTAGATCAGCTTGATGCAATTTTTATTGAGTTTGCAGGCTTTAACGATGGTCGCGGTTATTCATTTGCAGCATTGTTACGCCGTCAAGGTTATCAAGGCGAGCTTCGTGCGACCGGCGATATCTTTAAAGATGTGTTGAACTATTTAAAACGTTCAGGCTTCGATACTTTCGTAATAAAAGAAGGTAAGGATATTCAGGAAGCTGCTGCGGGTTTAAATGATTTTAAACATCCGTACCAAGCCTCTACTGCGGTTGCTCAGGCAAGTTATCAAACAGGTGCTTAATCTCAATTAAGTTGCTGTAAAAAAGCCGGATTGATTCCGGCTTTTTTGTGTTTAAAGAAAATATTACATTGCTTCTAATTGACAATTGATCATCCATTTAATTCCAAACTGATCGGTAAAAGCCCCATACAGTGCGCCCCAAAAGGTTTTTTCTAAGGGCATTTCAATTTGTCCATTCACAGATAAAGCCTCAAATAAACGTTGTGCTTCCGCTTTTTCATTGGCGTTGAGATTAATTGAAATATAGTGATTATTACCTTTGGTGAAAACCGTATTGGTTTGCGCACAGAATTGATCATTGATATCGGATGCCATCAGTTCTGTATATTCGTTGATTGTTAGCGAAATATGAAGAATAAGGTTTTTATCTGCTTCAGATAGCGTGATGCCTTCTTCAGATGCATTTCACCATAACGGGTCAGATTCGAAAATTCGCCACCAAAAACTGATTTATAAAAGTTAAAGGCAGCTTCAGTTTCATCTTGGAAATTGAGGTAGTGATTAAGTTGCATGAGAGAACTCCTTTTTCGTTCTACTCCATTTAATCTAACCAGCTTTATTTTATTTTTACATGCAGAAAGCTTATAAAAATGTAAGCATAAAAAATCCCTCTATGTGGAGGGATTTTTTGTCCTCTCTCCCATAGGGAGGGAGTTAGAGAGAGTATTCCTCATCTTTATTAAAGAGAGACTTTATTAAAGCAATTCAATCGCCACAGCAGTTGCTTCACCACCACCGATACACAGTACAGCAATCCCTTTTTTACCACCCGTACGCTTAAGCGCATGGATCAATGTCAGGATAATACGTGAGCCTGTTGAACCAACAGGATGGCCAAGTGCACAAGCACCACCATTAATATTCACTTTTTCTGGATCTAGCTTGAAATCATCGATAGGGCACATGGTGACCATGGCAAATGCTTCATTGATTTCCCAAAGGTCAACGTCTTGAGCATCCCAACCGGTTTTGTTTAACACTTTTTGGATTGCGCCAACAGGTGCAATCGTAAATTCAGAAGGATGTTGTGAATTTGATGCATAAGCCACAATTTTCGCCAAAGGTTTTAAACCTTTGGTTGCTGCATTATCTGCTGAAGTAAGTACAAGTGCAGATGCACCATCAGAAATAGAGCTGGCATTGGCAGCTGTAATGGTACCGTCTTTCGCAAAAGCAGGACGAAGTGTTGGAATCTTTTCGATATTTGCATTGAATGGTTGTTCATCTTTATCAACGACCACATTGCCTTTACGCGTTTTCACCGTTACAGGTACGATTTCATCAGCAAAGTAACCTTCATTGACGGCAGTTTGTGCGCGTTTTAATGAACGAATGGCAAAGTCATCCATTTGCTCGCGAGTATAACCGCGTGTATTTGCCATATCTTGTGCAAAAGAACCCATGAGGCGGCCTGTTTCAGCATCTTCAAGGCCATCTAGGAACATGTGATCTTTCACATCATCATGCCCCATGCGGTAACCTGCACGTGCTTTAGTTAATATATAAGGTGCATTGCTCATTGATTCCATACCACCAGCAACCACAATATTTGCAGAACCTGCTTTAATCATATCGGCAGCTTGCATCACGGCTTTCATGCCTGAACCACAAAGTTTGTTGATGGTGACTGCGCCCGTTGAATCAGGCAGACCGGCTTGACGCATTGCCTGACGTGCAGGACCTTGCTTTAAACCGGCAGGGAGTACACAGCCCATAATGACTTCTTCGACATCGGTTGGTTGTAATCCTGCACGAGCAATGGCTTCTTTAATTGAAGCTGCACCAAGTTCAGGTGCTGTTACATCCGCTAAGCTACCTTGAAAACCGCCCATAGCTGTACGTGCACCATTTACAATTACAATGTCTGTCATTTTTTTCTCTCCGAGATTTACTTTTTAGTGGATTATTTTCCAAACATAAGCAGTATATTGAAAAATGGGCAGGAATAAAGTCTGTTTGTTCTCCACCTTTAGACTGATAAGTTTTTAGCAGCTAAGTGGATTCTCAATACGGGTATGTCCCATACGACTAAGAACAATCTTATAATGAGGTTGTTGGTAAATAGAGCAATAATAGAAACTGCCATTTGATCCGTTCGGAAGCCCATTTTCAGCTTGAAAAGTTAAGCTGGGAATACTTAAAGTACCTCTCCAATTTAAATTTCCATATTGCAGCTCAGTTGATTCTGTAGAGATAATTTTTTCATCAGTATCTGCCTGTCTGTTTTTATTTGTATCTAAAAAGACAATAAAACCTGAATTCCAGTGGCTTGCCTGGCAATTCACTTTGTTTTGACTAGGACAAATAACAACATTGGTGTGGTGTATAGCAGCATGTGATTTTGCCAATTGAATACTTGAAACCAGTGTATGGGTAATTTTTTTGATTTCTTGTTTAGCCATTGTTTCGTGAAAATAAGGTAAGGCTATGGAAGTAATAATCGCTAAAATAGCAAGCGTAACAATGAGCTCAATGAGTGTAAAACCCGTTTTTTGTTTGGAAATCATTAAATTAACCTTGTAATATATTTTTTTCTAATTGTTTATGTTATTAATGTTTTGTTTTTAATAGTTTTTTTTGCGAGTAAGATTTATTACTCAACTTTTAAGAAAGCTGTTAAAATAATTAGTAAGTGACAATAAGCTATTCATAAGAATAAATTGAGTAAAAAATTACCGAATTACAACGGAAATTGTAAGTAATTTTGTCAATAATTTACTTGATTAAAATTATCAAGCACTTGGAAAAAAAATAAAGTGTTTGTATGATTCAAAGTGAATGGCTTTAGAATAAAACTGGGGTATTAGAAAGCCCATCTCAGAATAGCCCAAATTTAGGCTTGAGCTTGAACTTGAACTTGAAAACAATTGTTATCTCTGGAGGATAATTCCATGAAAATGAGTCGTATTGCCTTAGCAATGCTCGTTGCTGCACCTTTGGCTGCTGCTAACGCTGGCGTAACTATTACACCATTAATGCTTGGTTACACTTTCCAAGACACTCAACACAACAACAGCCGTGGCAACCTAACTAATGGTGGGCAAGAGCTTCAAGACGATTTATTCGTTGGTGCTGCACTTGGTGTTGAATTAACTCCATGGTTAGGTTTTGAAGCTGAATATAACCAAGTTAAAGGTGATTCAGATTTCAACCAGGGTGAATATAAGCAAACTCAAATCAATGGTAACTTCTATGCTACTTCTGATTTGATCACTAAAAACTACGATAGCAAAATCAAACCTTATGTATTATTAGGTGCTGGTCACTATAAATATGAGCTTGATAGCGCTGCTGGTCGTGATACACGTGGCTTTGAAGAAGAAGGTACTTTAGGTAATGCTGGTCTTGGTGCTTTCTGGCGTCTAAACGATGCTTTATCTCTTCGTACTGAAGCTCGTGCTACTTACAACATCGATGAAGATTTCTGGAACTACACAGCTTTAGCTGGTCTTAATGTCGTTCTTGGTGGTCACTTGAAACCAGCTGCTCCTGTAGTTGAAGTTGCTCCAGTTGAACCTGTAGCTCCAGTTCAACCAGCTCCACAAGAGTTGACTGAAGACCTTAACATGGAACTTCGTGTGTTCTTTGATACAAACAAATCAAACATCAAAGATCAATATAAACCAGAAATCGCTAAAGTTGCTGAGAAGTTAGTTGAATATCCAAACGCTACTGCTCGCATCGAAGGTCACACAGATAACACTGGTCCACGTGCATTGAACGAACGTTTATCTTTAGCTCGTGCTAACTCTGTTAAATCTTCACTTGTAAATGAATACAATGTAGATCCAGCTCGTTTGTCTACTCAAGGTTTCGCTTGGGATCAACCGATTGCTGACAACAACACTAAAGAAGGTCGTGCTATGAACCGTCGTGTATTCGCGACAATTTCTGGTAGCCGTACAGTTGTTGCAGAACCAACTCAAGCTCAATAATTAATTATTGATCTAATATAAAAAAGCGGCCTTAGGGCTGCTTTTTTATGTTCGCTACATAAGCATAACTTGTTTAATACACTGTTTCATTTTTATCTTGTTCTAATAAACACCTATATACAATAAAAAGAGGGTAAAACAATGAGCCAGATGTTAACGACCAAAAAAGATGGTACTTCAATTTATTATAAAGATTGGGGAAATGGTCCGACAGTTGTCTTTTCACATGGATGGCCTTTGTCGAGTGATGCTTTTGAAGACCAAATGTTATTTTTAGCTCAACATGGCTATCGAGTTATTGCATTTGATCGGCGTGGACATGGAAGGTCTAGTCAACCTTGGGCTGGACATAGCATTGATCAATATGCAGAAGATTTATATCAATTGGTTGAACATTTAAATTTGGATAGTTTCGCGTTGGTCGGGCATTCCACGGGTGGGGCGGTAGTCACACGTTATACTGCAAAATATGGACAGCAGAAGGTCACTAAACTTGCATTGATTGCGGCTGTGACTCCGTTAATGATTAAGCGAGATGATTATCCAGACGGAGTTGATCCAGAAGTATTTGATGAAATGCGTGCAAATTTACTGGATAACAGAGCTGATTTTTATCTGGATTTTGCTAAAAAATTTTATGGTTACGACAAATTGCTCAATAAAAAATCTGAAGGTGTGGTGCAAAATTTTTGGCGTATCGCTATGCAAGGTTCAATCAAAGCACATTACGATTGTATTGAGGCTTTTTCCGAAACAGATTTACGTGAAGATTTAAAACAGCTCACTGTGCCGACTTTGGTACTTTATGGAACCGCAGATGAAATTGTACCACCCGAAATTTGTAGTCAGCAGGCGGTAAAGCTTTTAAAGCATGGAGTAGAAGAGCAAATTAAAGGGGCACCGCATGGTTTATGTACCACCCATAAAAATGAAGTTAGTTTTGCTTTAAAACAATTTTTTGCAGAAGATTCATTATTATAGGGATAAAAAAACAGCCTTGATGGCTGTTTTTTTATTTAAATAGAATAGAAGCTTAATCACGTTCTACGTTCATAGGTTGAACATCCATTTCTTTATATGGAATAAGTTTGGTTTTATATTTCCATTTATAACCTAACCAGATCGCAAGAAATAATGGAATACTGATATAGGTTGAAAGTAAACCTAACCAATCAATTTTTCCACCAATCAGTGCTTCATAGTTCTGACCTAGAATAATGATCGAGCAAAGGATAAAAGCAAACCATGGTGCAAACGGGAAGAATTTGGCTGTATAAGCTAAATCTTCGAGTTTATAGCCTTGTGCTAAATAGCCTTTACGGAAACGGTAATGTGAAATGGCAATGCCCAACCAGACAATAAAACCACACATCCCTGACATATTTAGCAACCAGTTAAAAACTTCTTGTTCGCCAATAAATGTGGTTAAAAAGCAGAGTGCAGCAATTGCAGTGGTGGCGTAAAGTGCATTCATCGGTACGCCACGCGGGTCAAGTTTTGCAAACCATTTTGGTGCGCGTCCCTGACGTGCCATGTCAAATAGCATACGGGTGGATGAATACATGCCTGAGTTACCTGCAGACAATATTGCAGTCAGGATCACCGCATTCATTAAGCTTGCAGCAAAAGCAAAACCTGCTTTTTCATACAACAATGTAAATGGTGAAAGGGTAATATTGTCGCTTGCAGCAGCTTGCAAAAGACGAGGATCATCATAGGCAACTAATGTACCGATGATAAAAATACACACCACATAGAACAATAAAATGCGCCAGAAAATTTGCTTAATGGCAACTGGAATGGTTTTTTTAGGATCTTTGGATTCACCCGCAGCCACACCGACCATTTCGGTTCCCTGAAACGAGAATCCGGCAATCATCGCAACCCCAATCATCGCTTGTAAACCGCCCACGAAAGGTGCATCACCTTTGGTCCAGTTGGCAAAGGTCACCATATTCGGAGTCAGCATGATTTTCGCAATCATGGCAATACCAATAATGATAAAGACAATAATCGCAACTACTTTGACAAGAGAGAATAAAAATTCAGTTTCACCAAAGCCTTTGACGGTCAGAGCATTAATAGCAAAAATAATGGTAAGGAAAATGGCACTCCAGTAGAAACCTGGAATATCGGGGAACCAGAACTTCATAATAAACTGTACAGCAACCAGTTCAAAAGCCACGGTAATGGCCCAGTTGTACCAATAGTTCCAGCCTAAGGCGAATCCAAAACCACCTTCCACATATTTAGTCCCATAGGTGAAAAATGCACCTGAAGTGGGGTTGTGTGTGGCAAGTTCACCTAAACTCGTCATTAAGAAATAAATCATTAAACCAATAAGAGCATAAGCTAGTAATGCGCCACCGGGACCTGCATTGGCAATGGTTGCACCCGAAGCCAAGAATAAACCTGTACCGATGGAACCACCAATGGCGATCATATTAAGATGGCGAGCACCAAGCTTACGCTGTAGGTGGGGTTGATCTGTTTCGCTCATCATTGTTCCTTAACATTTTTTTTCGTGTTGGCGAACAACACTTTAAAGCCTTGTTGGTCTGCTTTAGTCGTACACTGACCAAAATTTTGCTCAATTAATAATGGGTAATTCAGAAAGCGGTTTGCCACAATCCATAATTCGCCGCCCGATTTTAAATGACGTCGTGAGGTTTTGCATAAACTCTCACTGGCGTTGTAATTGGTCTGAATGCCTTGATGGAAAGGCGGATTGCTGACAATGGCATGTAAAAATAGCGGTGCATCTTCAATACCCGTCACTGCGGTAATTTCAAGTTGCTCTGGCGAAAGACTATTTTTTTCAAAGGTCATTCGGGTAGAAGCCAAAGCAAATGCATCAACATCCATCGCAAAAATTCGATTTTTCGGATTCAGTTTGGCGAGATAAGCACTGATTACCCCCGCACCACAACCAAAGTCGGCAATTTTACCTGAAGTCACTTGTGATAAAAAAGGCAAGAATACGGCTGTACCCACATCTAAACGATTTTGACTAAATACACCTGGAAGGGCACAAATGGTTAAATCACCATTAGGTGTTGCTACGGTATATTGCTGCGCCCAATCTGCCAAAGCTTTCGCAGTCACTGTAGAGTCAATGGTGACTTGCCACATTTGGCAATGACGTGCGCTGTCGAGTTTGAGTGCTTTGCCATAAGGCTGTAATTGCTTGGCTGCACGTTCGACACCCGCTTTCTTTTCACCCACCAGGAAGATTGAAGCACCTAGACCTAAACGGCTTACGACATTATGTAAGATGTAATTTAATAATTCTTTTGATTTAGGCACAAAAATGATTGCTTGATCAAAGCTGCCTTCAGGAAGGTCGACACCAAAATGTACATGGGCTTGTTGCGACTGAAAATATTGAAATTCATTATAATTCCATGTCCACAAACATGGAGTGATGTCTTTCTCTAAATTGGAAAGTAAGTCATCCGTCGGTGCATTAACAAGCAACACACGTCCAGAAAGATATTCGTGCTGTCGAATGACAACTTCACTTCTTGGATCCATTTTTTATCTCGCCATTGAAAAACTCTGCCCAGACAATGCTGGGCAGAATTGATGCTGAAATGAAATTATTTCTTCGATTCAGGAAGAATAATATTTAATAACAATGCTGCAATACCACCAGTCGCAACACCAGAACTGAAGATGTTACGGAATAATTCAGGGAGGTGTTCAAGAATTTGTGGCACTTGTGCAACACCTAAACCCAGTGCAAGTGAGATTGCAATAATCAATAATGCACGACGGTCTAATTGCACCCCTGAAAGGATGTTAATTCCCGAAGCTGCAACAGCACCGAACATCACCATAACAGCACCACCCAGAACGGCTTGAGGTACTGCTTGAATGACGCCGGCAACTGCAGGAAGCAAGCCAAGGATCACCAATAATGCGGCAATCCAGATGCCTACATAACGGCTGGCAACACCAGTCAGTTGAATCACACCGTTATTTTGTGCAAATACAGAACTTGGGAAAGTGTTAAAAATACCCGCTAAGAATGAATTCGCACCATTTACAAGTACACCACCTTTAATACGTTCCATCCATTTCGGACCATCTACCGGTTGGTTTGAAATCTTGGAAGTTGCAGTGATATCACCAATCGCTTCTAAAGAAGTCACCAGGTAAATAAAGGCCATTGGAATAAATAAGCTCCAAGAGAAACTTAAACCAAAGTGCATTGGGGTTGGAATCTGAACAATCGGTGCATCTTTCAAGCCGGAGAAATCCAGATGTCCCATAAAACCAGCAAGCGTATAGCCAATAATTAAGGCAATCAGAATCGCCGAGCTTTTTACCCAGGTAATACGTATACGATTCAAAATAATAATGATCGCCAGTACGGTACATGACATGATCAAGTTATCAGCGTTAGCGAAAGTTTTATCGCTCATGGCCTGATAACCGCCGCCCATACTGATTAAACCTTCTTTAATTAAGGTTAAACCAATCAGCAGTACGACAATCCCCGTAACCAATGGTGTAATCAGTTTTTTGATCCACGGTAAAATGCGTGAAACACCCATTTCAATAAATGAACCTGCAATCACCACCCCAAAAATAGAGGCCATTACCGCTTCAACAGGGGTGCCCACAGCGACCATTGCTGAACCAATACCAATAATTGGACCAATAAAGTTGAAGCTAGTGCCTTGAACAATCAGCAAGCCTGCACCAAAAGGACCGACTTTTTTACATTGTAGAAAGGTGGCAATACCCGAGATCACCAATGACATTGAAAGAATCATGTTGGTGTCTTGTTTTGAAACACCGAGAGCTAAACAGATCAGCAAACCAGGCGTGACAATCGGGACAATAATTGCAAGTAAATGTTGCAGTGCAGCTAAAAAAGCGATGAAGGGTTGAGGGCGATCGTTCAATCCATAGACCAAATCAAGGCGCTCTTGTTGCTCGGGAGAGTTATTTAAATCAGACATGTAAGAAGGTACAGCAGCAATTTGCCGTTATTCTAATCGAGTTACAGGACATTACAAATGAAAAAAAGAGTGATTTGTCAAAAAAACTTGTAACTGTGAATGAACTGTCACTACTAAAACTTTGTATTTTTCTGTATAATTTGCCCTCAAATTTAATACGTATCGAATTATACATGTCAGATATTAAAACTCTCCGTAACATTGCCATTATTGCGCACGTCGATCATGGTAAAACGACTCTTGTAGACAAACTTTTACAGCAATCAGGTGCTCTTGGCGATCGCGCGGGCGAGATCGAACGTGTCATGGATTCGGGCGCTATCGAGTCTGAACGTGGTATTACCATTCTTGCAAAAAACACTGCAATTAAATGGACTGATGCTCGTACAAACACTGAATACCGCATTAACATCGTGGACACCCCGGGACACGCCGACTTCGGTGGTGAAGTTGAACGTGTAATGTCGATGGTTGACTGTGTATTGCTTCTTGTCGATTCACAAGAAGGTCCAATGCCACAAACTCGTTTCGTAACGCAAAAAGCGTTCGCACGTGGTTTGAAACCAATCGTGATTATCAATAAAGTTGACAAGCCAAGCGCGCGTCCTGATTGGGTAATTGACCAAGTATTCGACTTGTTCGACAACCTTGGTGGTACTGACGAACAGTTAGACTTCCCAATTGTTTATGCATCTGGTCTTCGTGGTGTTGCTGGTCCTTCTCCAGAAGAACTTGCTGACGACATGACTCCATTGTTCCAAACAATCGTAGACATCGTTGAACCACCAGCAGTTGACGTTGATGGTCCATTCCAAATGCAAGTGTCTTCACTTGACTATAACAGCTTCGTAGGTGTTATCGGTGTTGGTCGTATTCAACGTGGTTCTGTGAAATTAAACACGCCTGTTACTGTGATCGACAAAGACGGTAAAACACGTAACGGTCGTATCTTAAAAATCATGGGTTACCATGGTCTAGATCGCGTTGATGTTGAAGAAGCAAATGCTGGTGACATCGTTTGTGTAACAGGTATCGATGCACTTAACATTTCTGACACCATTTGTGATCCAAAAGCTGTTGAAGCTTTACCGCCATTGTCTGTAGACGAACCTACAGTAACGATGACATTCCAGGTAAACAACTCACCGTTTGCTGGTAAAGAAGGTAAATTCGTAACTTCACGTAACATTCGTGAACGTCTAGACCGCGAATTGATTCATAACGTAGCATTACGTGTTGAAGATACTGATTCTCCAGACCGTTTCAAAGTTTCTGGTCGTGGTGAACTTCACCTTTCAGTTCTTATTGAAAACATGCGTCGTGAAGGCTTCGAGATGGGTGTATCTCGTCCGCAAGTAATCTTGAAAGAAGTTGACGGTGTAAAACAAGAACCGTATGAAAACGTAACATTTGACGTTGAAGAACAGCACCAAGGCGCTGTAATGGAACAAATGGGTCACCGTAAAGGCGAAATGACCAATATGGAAGTTGACGGTAAAGGCCGTATCCGTATTGAAGCAACTGTTCCTTCACGTGGTTTGATTGGTTTCCGTTCTGAATTCCTGACCATGACTTCTGGTACGGGTATCATGACGTCTAGCTTCTCGCATTACGGTCCAATGAAACAAGGTACTGTTGCGAAACGTCAAAACGGTGTGTTGATTTCTATGGTTCAAGGTACTTGCCTTGGCTATGCGTTGTTCACACTGCAAGATCGTGGTCGTCTATTCGCTAAACCTCAGTTAGAAGTTTACGAAGGTATGATCATTGGTATTAACTCACGTTCTGACGACATGACAGTTAACCCAACTAAAGCGAAACAGTTAACAAACGTACGTGCATCTGGTACTGATGAAGCGTTAACTCTAGTTCCTGCTGTAGAATATACGCTTGAACAAGCACTTGAATTCATTGAAGATGATGAATTAGTTGAAGTAACTCCTAAGTCAATTCGTATCCGTAAGCGTTACTTGACTGAGAACGAACGTAAACGTAACCGTTCTGGTAAATAATGATTTAATCAGTTTGAACTGATTTAAATGATTGAAAAAATGCTATCAATTCGTTGATAGCATTTTTTTTTGTTTACAATTAGCAATCCAATATATTCAACATACATAATTCCGAGTAAATTAAAGGGAATTATGAGCTGTTATAAATGCATTACCGGATCAGACAGTTCTCAAAATATATTAATAAAGAATGCTTTAAAGATAAACTGGAGAAAAGATATGAGTATTATTCAAGAATTTAAAGAATTTGCCATTAAAGGCAATATGATGGATTTAGCAATTGGTGTCATCATTGGTGGCGCTTTCGGTAAAATCATTGATTCATTGGTTAAAGACATTATTATGCCTTTAATCACTGTGATCACCGGTGGTGGCGTGGATTTCACACAGAAATTCTTTGTATTAGGAAAGAACCCCGATAATTTACAATCTTTAGATGCTTTAACTAAGGCGGGTGTAAACGTACTGACTTACGGTAACTTTTTAACCGTACTCTTAAACTTCCTGATTTTAGCGTGGGTTGTGTTCTTAATGGTTAAAGTATTAAACCGTATCCGTAAAACTGAAGAAGCAGCTCCAGCAGCGACTCCTGAAGATGTTGCATTATTACGTGAAATTCGTGATGAATTGAAAAAACGTCCACCCCTGTAATTTCAAGTAAATAAAAAACGGCGCTAAATGCGCCGTTTTTTATACCTTATTTATTCCCTCTCCTAAAAGGAGGAAGGAGCAACAAAGATTACTAATCCATCCGGAACTTAATTTCCAATAAATGCCAACCAAACTGACTTTTGATCGGACCATGCAGTTCACGTTCAGCCAACGTAAATACCGCTTTATCAATCGGACCTACAAGCTGTCCTTTTTTAATATCACCGAGTTCACCGCCTTTTTTACCGGATGGACAGGTGGAATGCTGTTTGGCAATTTTCGCAAAATCTGCACCAGCTTTAATTTTCTTTTTCAGCTGTTCAGCCAGTTCTTTATCTTTGACTAAAATATGACGGACAATGGCAGATTTCATGCTTTATTCCCTTTAGATGGAGTCTTGCTCGCTATTTTAACTTTTTTTAAAGGCTGACACTGTGGACAAAATACACTGGCACGTTGTCCAAGCTTTAAATTTTCCAAAGTGGTTTCACAGTTTACGCACATCTCGCCAGCACGACCATAAGCCAACAGGGTTTGCTGGAAATAACCATTTTCACCCATCGCATTACTATAGTCACGCAGGGTAGAGCCACCTAAATCAATGGCTTGTTTTAAAATCCGTTTAACTTCAATCACGAACTTTTCAATTTGATCACGGGTCAAACTTGATGCAGGCTGAGCAGGGTGAATGCCTAAATTGAACAGGCTTTCAGTGGCATAGATATTTCCAACACCGACCACAATATGATTATCCATAATGGCTACTTTGGCACCGACATTTTTCTTTTTAAATTTTTCCGCTAAATATTCTGCATTGAAGGCTTCGCTTAGGGGTTCTGGTCCTAAAGTGTCAATCAGCTTACTTTGTGAGTTGGAATCTAACCATAAAATACAGCCGAAACGACGCGGATCGTGATAACGCAATTCTATATCTTCAAACTGAATAATCAAATGATCATGCTTGCGCAATTCTGTGCTGGCATCACAAAGACGAAAACTGCCCGACATGCCTAAATGCCATAACATACTGTCGTGCTCAAACTCCGCCAAAATATATTTAGAACGTCGGGTGAGTTTTAATAATTTTTGCCCTGTCAGTTTTTCAATATCGTCAGGAATAGGCCAACGTAAACGGGATTCACGGACTTGAACAGAAATCACTTTTTGGTCAATTAAAGGCAATAAACTGGTTTTGGTGGTTTCAACTTCTGGTAATTCGGGCATGTTGGATTCTAGTGTGAGTAGATAAAGCTAATATCGGGTTGCAAGGGAGTGAATGCAAGTTTTTATTTTAAAGGGTCGTGGGTAAAATTTGTGATTTAACTATAGATATCTATCTTTAGGATTGGTTGAAAATATACCAATTGGTCTAATTTGAAATGCCATTTTCCACGGTGGTAATTATTTTTTTAAATTTAATATTTGTAGTTAATATATTGAAAAATATTAATATATTTAATTTGAATTAAACTAATTGTTATTTGTTTTACTTTATATATAACTTTTTATTTTTTATATGATAAAAAAATTGATGAGATTAATGCCTGAAAATTATGTAATTTTCACACAATATATACAATTTATTTGAATTGTACTCTCTCGAACCTTGCTGTGATTTTCCTTATGAAAAAATTTAGTCTAGCTTTATTACCCACCTTGCTGTTGGTTGCCATGACACACACTCACGCTGAAAATGCTTTTGATCCAAATGGTCAATATTTATTGGGGGACTGGAACGGTAAACGTACTGAACTTGCTGGGCAAGGGGTGAAATTTGATGCCAATATTGCTGCTGATGCTGCCTATTTAGCCGATGGTGGTCGTGATGGGGGGAATGATCCGACTGTAGCAAGCCAATTGTGGTTAGGTTCGACTTTCGATATGGAAAAACTTGCCGGTTGGGATGGCGTGACGATTCGTGCTGCGGTGAGTGCACGTCAAGGGCAAAGTATCACACTTGATGATTTACAGGGTGAGGTGCCGCAACTTGCCAATGTTCAAGCGAACTTTGGTCGTGGTAACCAAAAAACACGTTTAAGTGAATTGTCGATTGAAAAGAATTTCAAAGCACAGGGTGTAAGTGTCAAAGTGGGTCGTTTAGGTCTGGGTATGGACTTTAACGTAATGGCGTGTGATTTCCAAAGTACCGCATTTTGTGCCGCACAAATGGGGAAATGGCAAGGGAATATCTGGATGAACACGCCTGTTTCACAATGGGGTGGTCGTGTGAAATATCAGGTAACTCCTGAAGTGTTTACTCAAGTGGGTGTGTATGAATACAACCCTGAAAATGCTTTGGAGCGTCATGGCTGGAACCTGAATACCGACAATGCCGATGGGGTAACCATTCCTGTAGAAGTAGTATGGCAGCCAAAATCATTTGTGAATGGCTTACCTGGCAGCTACCGTGTAGGTGGTATATACAACACGGCCGATGAAGCTAAGAATCAATATGATGTCGCATATGCAAAAGGTACAGTGGGTGAAGATCGTACTTATGCTGGCTGGTTGGCTGTGGAACAGCAATTGACTTCGACAGGTTCAGGTAAACAGGGTTTGCATAGCTTTGCCAATTTCACCTGGCATGACCGTACCACCAATAAAGTTGATAATTCACAACAAATCGGTGTGAAATATATTGGTTTACTGGATTCTCAACCGAATGACATTCTAGGTCTGGGTGTAAACCGTGTGCATGTGAATGACCGTATCAATAATGCCGCATTTAATGCCAGTGCTGAATACAATGTTGAATTGAACTATAGCTATTACCCAACCAAATGGTTAATGCTTCGTCCGAATATTCAATATGTGATTAACCCAGGCGCTACAAATAACGTAGACGATGCCTTGGTACTTGGTTTAAGCTCTAAAGTATTATTCTAATATAAAATAGAGAACAGCCTATGCAAGGTAAATATCACGTGATGCCTATCAAGATGACTTTACTTTGCCTGACGGCGTGTATCTGCCAACACCTCTATGCTGAAACAGGTTCTACGGAACCTGTTTTGTTGCCTACCTTAAAAATTGAAGCCACACGTACGGATACAGACTGGTTGCAAACACCGGCTTCAGTGTATCGAATCGATCAAAATAACAATGAAAATAATCTAGGGGGCAATTTATCTGAAACCTTAAAAGGTGTGCCGGGCTTACAACTGAATAACCGTGAAAATTACGCACAGGATTTACAGATTTCCATGCGTGGCTTTGGTGCACGTTCTACTTTTGGTGTACGGGGCATACGTTTATATGTTGACGGTATTCCGGCAACGATGCCTGATGGACAGGGGCAGACTTCAAATATTGATCTAGGAAGTCTGGATCATATTGAAGTCTTGGGTGGACCATTTTCATCACTTTACGGTAACTCTTCTGGCGGTACGATTTTAACCACCACTAAAGAGGGTGAAGGGCGTGATTCTATCCAGTTAGGCTACTCGGGGGGGGAGTAATAACAAAGGTCGTGCGGATATTGTCTTGCAAGGCGGGGCAGATCAAGCCAGTGAACCGAGTTATGTCATCAGTTCATCTTATTTCGATACTGATGGTTACCGTGAACACAGTGCGGCACGTAAAGTTCTCAGCAATGCTAAACTGACGTGGAACTTGGATGATGGTTCCAAACTGAACTGGATTGTGAATCATGTGGATATTAATGCCGATGATCCTCAGGGTTTGACCCGAGCGCAATGGAAAGAAAATCCTAAACAAGTCAATGATGCGGCAAATATTTATGATGTGCGTAAAGAGATTAATCAGACCCAAACCGGTTTAACTTGGTCGAAACCGATTAATGATCGGTATGAAATTAATACGATGGCCTATCTGGGACATCGTGAAGTCACACAATATCAATCGATTCCTCAAGCGCCTCAAAATAATCCACGTCATGCAGGCGGGGTGATTGATTTTAGCCGTGATTATTACGGTACCGACCTGCGCTGGACAGGCAAAGATTTATTGCCCAATACCCGGTTCACTGCTGGAGTGGCCTTTGACTATATGGATGAAGACCGTCAAGGTTATGAAAATTTTAATGCCAATAATCAATTCGGCTTAAAAGGCGATATACGCCGTGATGAAAAAAATACGCTGTGGAATTTAGATCCATATGTCCAAGCATCTTGGGATTTTTTACCCAATTGGACCTTAGATACTGGTCTGCGTTATAGCAATGTGCATTATGAATCTAAAGATCATTATATTGTTGTTGGAAATGGTGATGACAGTGGGAAAACGGATTATGACAGAATTTTACCATCAGCCGCTTTAACTTGGAAAATTAATGATCAGCTCAATGTCTATGCAAGTTACGCCAAAGGTTTTGAAACACCCACTTTTACAGAAATGGCTTATTCGAAAAATGACGGAATGAATTTTGATTTAAAACCTGCAAATAGTGATAATTATGAACTGGGTTTAAAAAGTCAAAATCAGCTAGGAAATTTCACTGCCGCAATTTTCAAGAGCAATACCCACGATGACATTGTTTCTGCTGGAACTGAAAATGGTCGTGCGACTTATCGTAATGCCGATAAAACTTTACGCAAAGGGCTAGAACTGTCATGGAATAAAAACCTATGGCGTGATCTGACTGCTCAAGCCAGTTATAGCTTTATCGATGCTACGTTCGATTCAGATATTCTTAATACTGACCCTGCAAAAGTGGTGGTGAAAGGAAATTATATTCCCGGTGTCGCTAAAAATCAGGCTTTTGTGGCTTTGGCATGGCAGCCTGAAACGGGCTTTAATGCCGGAATGGGTGTTCGCTATATTGATAAATTATATGTCGATGACATCAATTCTGATGCAGCGCCAAGCTATACTTTAACTAGTGCCAATGTCGGGTATGTCTGGAAAAATGCAGACTGGAAAGTGCGTACTTTTGCCCGAGTCGATAATCTCTTT
Source organism: Acinetobacter sp. ANC 4862 (assembly GCF_004336635.1). Lineage (GTDB taxonomy): Bacteria > Pseudomonadota > Gammaproteobacteria > Pseudomonadales > Moraxellaceae > Acinetobacter. The sequence continues at coordinate 7,026 of NZ_SJXH01000019.1, read as the reverse complement.
GATGAAGATTATGTAGGCTCTGTAATTGTCAATGATGGTAATGGTCGTTTCTTTGAACCTGCAGATGGTGTGAACTGGAGCGCAGGTTTAAGTGTCACTAAAGCATTTTAAGGAGAGAAAGTGTGTCTTTATTATTTGAATCGATTCAGTTTGGAACATTAAAACTCAGCAATAAAATTATCATTGCACCAATGTGCCAGTATTCAGCAACTGAACAGGGCGAAGTGACGTATTGGCACGAACAGCAATGGGCGAATTACGCATTATCTGGTGCGGGTTTATGCATTGTCGAAGCGACAGCGGTACAGTCTGAAGGTCGTATCAGTTATGCAGATTTAGGGCTTTGGAATGATGCACAGCGTGATCAGATCAAGACATTACTGAAAAAAATAAAGACACTTTCGCCTATGCCTTTTGCTGTGCAATTGGCACATGCGGGTCGTAAAGCCTCTACCGACAAACCCTGGAATGGAAGAGATCAATTTAAGCCGGAAGAAGCACATGGCTGGCAAACTGTTTCTGCCAGTGATCTGCCATTTAACCCAACTGATCACCCACCGCATGCGCTGAGTCAAGATGAAATTCAAAAAGTGATTCAGGATTTTGCTGAGGCAGCTGTTCGCGCCGTGGATGCAGGTTTTGATTTAATTGAAGTGCATGCAGCACATGGTTATTTACTGCATCAATTTATGTCGCCACTATCGAACAAGCGTACCGACGAATATGGGGGCAGTTTTGAAAATCGTATTCGTTTAACCCTTGAAGTTTTTCAGGCGATCAAAAATGCTGTACCTCATGATTATCCAATTGGAATGCGTATTTCTGCAACCGACTGGATGGATGGACAAGACAGTTGGAATGTTGAATCTTCTGTTGGTCTATCAAAAGCTTTAGAGCAGTTGGGTGCAGTGTATATCCATGTTTCAAGTGGTGGTTTGCATGCGAAGCAAAAGATTAAAATTGGTGCCAATTATCAGGTGCCTTTTGCTGAAGCAGTAAAGAAAGTGGTTCACATTCCAGTGATTGCAGTGGGAATGATTACAGAAGCCCAGCAAGCTGAAAATATTTTAAAATCCGAGCAAGCCGATGCAATTGCTCTGGCTCGTGCCATGCTTTATGAACCACGTTGGCCTTGGCATGCTGCGGCAGCATTGGGTGCGAATATCGAAATTGCGCCACAGTATTTGCGCTGTCAGCCACATGGGCTGAAAGAGCTGTTTAAAGCCTTTTAATTACATCAATTTTACAACCGCCATCAACGTTTATATGAGCACCAAGGTTCATATATTTCGTTGATCGTTCATTTTTACAGGACATTTTTAATATGGTCTTCGCGGTCATTGTACCTATCTTTTTTCTATTGGCTTTAGGTTATTTGTCCGTAAAACTGCAACTTTTAACCAAAGAGCAAGTCAATGCGATCGGTGCTTTTGTCATTAAAATCGCGTTACCTGCTTTATTCTTCCAGTCTTTGGCCTCAAAAGATTTAGGTGAAATCTGGTATCCGGAATATTTCTTTATTTATACCGGTGTGACTTTCATTTTATATATTTCAGCATTTTTCATTGTTTCGCAGTATTTCAAAAACAATTACTCTCAGTCATCGGTTTTGTCCTTAGGCGCTGCGATGTCCAATACCGGACTCATTGGTACAGCAGTGTTGTCTTTGCTGATGGGACATCGGGCAATGACTTACACCTCTTTAGTGGTGATTATTGAAAGTGTCCTGCTTATTCCCGCGGTTTTGATTTTGGCAGAATTGGGTACCCGGCAAAAGGCAAATGTTGCAGTCATTGTTAAAAGTACATTATTGACCTTATTAAAAAATCCATTGTTTATGGGGGTCATGCTGGGGATTACTTGTGCTGTTTTTCAGATACATATTCCTGAACGGTTAGATCAGGTCTTGTTACTGTTGGGACAAACTGCATCACCTCTGGCGTTATTTTCCATTGGCGGCGGCATTGTTGGCCTAACCTTAAAATATGTAAATGTGCAGAGCTGGTATCTGGTAATTTCCAGTAACTTGATCATGCCTTTACTGATGTTTTTAGGCTTAACGTATTTAACTGATGTTAGTCAGGAAATGGTCTATGCTGGGACAATTATTGCGGCCTTACCGATGCCGACCATTTTTGGAATGTTAGGCCAGGCCTATGGATTGAATGAAAAAACCTTAACGCCATTACTGATGAGTACAATTTTAGGCTTTGTGGTGACCAGTATTTTAATTAGTGTGTGGTGGGCTTGATTTTTTAAATATCTGTAATATTTATCAAACTCATAAAAAAGCCCCTAATTTAGGGGCTTTTTTATTGGAGAAAATTTAGCTTTTCTTTGCAGCTTTTGCTGGGTTTTTCGCTTGTTCAGCAATCATTTTGTCCACAACTGCTAAAGATTCCTTGGCTTGCGGTATATTTTCTTTTGCCAGGGTAGAGAAAATCTTTTTCGCTTCAGGCAGGTTTTGCGGAACAATGTTGCCATTCGCGAACATATTGCCCACCGCCATCAAGGCAGGAATATAGCCTTTTTGTGCTAAGTCTTGAATGCTTTTTAAACCTTGTTTAATCGGAGCTTCATTTTTATTTTTAAAACCCAGACTAATGTCATATAAGGCTTTGGCATGAATCGCTTGATAGTTATCTTTTTTAATTAAAGGATCTAATTTTTGCAATGCCAATTTATCTGAAGCAGGTGTGCCTTCAGCAAAAAGTAACACGGCTAAATCGACAGTCGCATCAGCAAACCCTTGGGCAGATGCTTTTTCTAAATACTGTTTGGCTTTTTTAGTGTCTTGTTTAAGACCTAATGTTCCTCCTATGTAGTTTTTACCCAATACATAGTTGGCAACAGGATAACCTTTGCTTGCAGCCTCTTCGTACAGCTTAATGGCTTTTTTCTCATCTTTGGCTGTACCTTGACCAGTTTGAGTCAGGTAGCCTAAATTATAAATGGCTTGAGGATTACCCGCTTTGGCTAATTTTTCCAGTTCCTGGTATGCGTCCTTCATATTGTTGGCTTTGACCAATGCTTCAATTTTGGCAAATGCAGGATCAACCGAGCTGGTTGCCATTTCTGCGATTGCAAGATGTGAAGATAAGGTGATGATGCTGGCAAGTATAATTTTTTTCATATTTTAAAACCTTTTTATAAACATGCACATAATTCCATTTATGTGTTTAAGAATGTATGTGGAAGACTCAATACAACATCATAAGTTTAATTATGTGAATGTAAATATATGATTTGTGTATTGCAATAAAATTTTGTTGATATTTGCATAATAAGTGCTTAAGTAAATAGTGAGCAGCTTAAATCAGCCTTAAGTGCTTATCGGTTTTAACATGAATTGTTTTTCTATAGTTAAAATTTTAGTTAAAGTGAAATTTCATGACATAAAAGGGCATCGAGAAAGCAACTTCACTTTGCTTTTTCGTCAATGTTTGTTTAAATCTCGGCTGAATAAAATTGTGAGTATATGAATGTTCATCAAAGGTATTAAACGGGCATATGATCAGATTAATCGGGATGAAAGCATTCCGGATGAAGACAAATTTGATGCATTGTTGATGAGATTAGGCAAAAACTTTTTGGTGAGCAAAGAAGACCGTGTTTATATCTTTGAACATGAGGGAAAGACTGCGCGTATTGATGCAAAACATGCGCGTGCATTCCATTTTAAAGAGTATGTCATTAAAGACATGAACAAACTTTTTCACGATTTTAATTTATGATTAAAAAAGCCTCCGATTTTGGAGGCTTTTTAATGATGTTTCTAAACTTGAATATTATTGCGGACGTGCTATACATCACCATTTAAAGCTTCTGGTAAATCTAAAACCTGTAAACCAAGTTCTTCCAGTGCCGCAGGTTTTGCAACAACAAGTGCTTTATAATCACCATCAATAGCAATGCTATTCACCACTTCTACATCATTGCTCAATTTGCTTGCAACAGCAGGAGTTTCACCTGTGCCTTGAACCAGATGCAACCAGTGTTTTGGTTTGGCTTTAAACCAAAGACGCGCAATAATTTCCTGACCCAAATAACAACCTTTGTCGTAATGCACGCCTTCACGCTGATGCAAACGAAGTTCTTGCGGTTGGAATTCTTGTGAAGTTGCAGCTTCAATCCAAGCCTGACCTGCTTCAATCGCTTGAAGTTGCCAAGCTGCAATATCGGTTTCAGTGGTAGAAAAATCCGTAGTATCGCCATTTAGCGTAGGAAAAACTTGACTACCTTCTTCCAGTTTCATTTTCGAAAATGCACCAAACTTTTTAATGTGTTTGGAAAATTCTTCGGCCTGATCTTGAGTAGTCACAATTTCAAAACTTTCCGGATTGATTTTTTTTAGCCATAAACCAAACTGAATACGACCTTTTAAACTACAGATTGCTGTATAGCGAGTCAGGTTTTCCGCTAAGGCTTCGGTATTTAAAGTCACTTGACCTTGAAGGAATTTTTGCGCATCTACACCATTTAAAGTGAATGATGTAAAAGCAGTAGACGTTGTCATGCTTGGCCTCAGTTTCAATACCACAAATCAATCAAGCTATTGTGCAGCAAGCACTAAACAGAGGCAAATAAAAAAGCCAACAATCGAGATCATTGGCTTTTAGAGAACTGTTATTTAGTGGTGATGAGCGCCTGTGGGTAAAGGCGAATCACAAGGGAACTTGCCTCCACAGACCCGCACCGTTTCCATCATGCCCTGATCTTCATGATCGAGGATATGACAATGTTGTACGAAATCACCTTCAAACTTCTTGTAATGGCTTCGAACTATATAGGTATAGTTTTGTTTTACAAAAAGTGTGTCCTTAAATTGTCCTTTCATACCACGATATTGCACATCGTCTAGAGTTGGATCAACCGGATTTTCTGGATCTTGTTGTAGTACTGCCTCACTGACATCATTGCCTCTAGGATCTAAAATTTTAACAATCTGGAAAGGATTAACATGAATATGGAAAGGATGGCCGCCAAAACCAGCGCTGGTCAGTTCCCATTCATCAGTTTGTCCAATTTGTAACTGACGGACAAATTCACGCTCACCATCTTTACCCACTGATCCATCTCCATCAAATTTATCTCCGAAACTCAGTGTTTCTCCATCCTTTTGATGGCGGAAGCCAAATTTAAAGGCACCGTTCACATTAGCCAGCACAAATGCACTGTACTGTTTTGGTCTGGAAGCAACCACCTGATCAATTTCTGGAGTCATCAGTGATGCGTGATCAGTAAAAGCAGCAAGATTAAGCTGAGATAACTGAGTCTGAATGTCTTTGCTTAAACCAATTTTCTGAGCCTGAACTTGCAGGAACTGGGCAGGTGTCTGTGCTTTTGACTTGCTTGCTTTTACATTGACCCATCCAAGCAGTTGAGCATTTAAACGGTGGGTCGGAGCGATTTGAGGTGTAATTTGACCCGTCGGTAATGGCGCATTAATTTCATCATCCACATTTAATTTGGTGTCATAAATGCAGTATCTATTGGTCGTTGGGAAGGCAACCATTGCATCTTGACGATAACCTGGATGGAAAACGGACAGTTTTCTGTTTTGTACATAACTCATGGTTAAGCCATCTTGTGCAATGGTATGCACAGCCAAGCTGTTTAGCTTATCAAATTCAGGTTTTTTGTTTGCTTCCTGATATTCTAAGCAGGTTTTAATCGTATCTTCAGCAGTAAATTTGCTGGAGTTTGGGATTTCTTTAATCATTAAACCAATGGTATCGCGAATACCGCCATGAATCATACGCCAGCGATTAAATACATTCTGTTCAACTTTCATCTCTCCTAAAACCTTACCATTGATGGAGGTGTAGTAATTCTGGCCGGTCCAGGAGCCACCGTTAGAAAGACCTGTATAATCTTCCAGCATGCCTACGCCTAAACCTTCGCAATTGTTGGGAGCAGGAAATGTGACCTCAGGGTCAGGGTTAGAGCATCTATATTGAATTTGCTGGAACAGCAGGATATTTTCATTTGGATAGCTGTTTTTTTCTTTCCATAGAATGTCCATATCTCCAGTTTCAGTGATTTTACCATTTTTCACTTTTGGTTTTCGTGAGCCTTCTACAATCAATGGGCCTGCCATAGCACTAGATACCTGAATAGCTGTTGAGCCATGCAGATGGGCGTGATACCAATAAGTACCCGCTGGATGATTTGGTTCCATTTTGAACTGATAATCAAATTTTTCATGAGGCTTGAATTTCAGGAAAACATTATCACTATTGCCTTGAGGACTGACCCAAAAACCATGGGTATGCAGGTTGGTGGTGTTAAAGCAATGTGGCCTGTTAACATTATCAACTTTGTCTGGACAGGTTGCTGCTGACTCAGGCGGAAGCTGGTTATTCAGATTAAGTGCAACCGTTTCACCTTGTTTGACCCGAATTTGTGGGCCGACCAGTTGGTCTTCTACAGGCTCTCCAGCTTTCTTCTTATCAAATAAACTGGCTTTGGTTAAATAACCTCTTAGGAACAGTTGATCCCATGTTCCATTTCTCGGATTGTAGATCTTGTTGGTTTTATAGGCCACGATCAGTTCATATTTGCCCTTGGCATTTTTCTGTAACAGGGGTGGGTTGCTAATCAAGCTGTCTGATGTTGTGGGAACGGGATGAGGTTTAGGTGGGTTGGATGGATGTGATGGGTTGGATGGATGTGAAGGATTGGAGGGGTGTGGGGGATTAGAGGGACTTTTAGCTCCATTCCAACTCAATACCAATGCTGCTATCACCGCAGCTATGACTCCAATAATGGTTATCTGTAACATTTTAGTTCACCTTTATCTTTTTTTTGTACTTGGAATATTTTTTTGAATAATATTTTAATTATTTTGCGTTTTTTAAGAGGTGGTCCCACATGTTTGAACAACTAAAAGCTTATTTATAAGTGATACTCTGCTCTAGTTAAGCTACCTTATTTTGTTGTGGTAGCTGGTCATAGTAAAACTCATCTGGAGTCATTTTGTCCAGACTCGAATGAGGTCGTTTCAAATTATAAAATTCAAAATAT
>NZ_SJXH01000018.1 GCF_004336635.1 Acinetobacter sp. ANC 4862 | reverse complement strand
CCAACAACAGCATGAAGAACTGGAACAACAAAACAAACGCAATCGTTCTCAAAAGATGCCAAGCAGACGTGCACAGAAAACAGCAATTCAACAACGAAATCTGAATCCTGTGCTTGACTTGGAAATGTCCATATAGGACATTTCTATTTGGTTATTAGGTAGGACATTTCTACTTGGGAATAACACAAAAATGCGGGCTATTATCCCAATTTATATCAATAAAATTCAATTATCTTAGAGCTTCTCTAACAAAAAATGGAATGAACCGTACCGGGTTTGTCGGAGACCACTTTTCTTGAGAGAATGTCCCGATGAAAAAACCAAAATATACTCCTGAAATCAGAGATAGAGCGGTTCAATTATTGATTGAATCCGAAAAAGATTATCCTTCTACTTGGGCTGCAATCACAGCAATTGCTCCCAAGATTGGCTGTACGCCTGAAACACTACGTTCCTGGCATCAGAAGCATTTGAATCAACAGAATCCAATCAAAGTACAGCAGCTTTCAGACCAAGAACGCATTAAACAACTTGAACGCGAAAATAAAGAACTGCAGCGAGCCAATGAAATTCTACGCAAAGCAGCCGCTTTTTTCGCTCAGGCGGAGCTCGACCGCCCACACAAATAATGGTGGATTTTATCCATAACAATAAAGCGTTATACGGTGTTGATGCGATTTGTAGGATTTTACCGATCGCCCCTTCGACCTATTACCGGACTTTAGATCTCGCGGACAATCCAGAACATCGAGCGAAACGAGATTTACATGACTTGCATCATGCTGAACAAATTAAACGAATTTGGAAGGAAAGTTCAGGTCGATATGGTGTACGTAAAGTTTGGCAAAAACTGAAACGTGAAGGCTATATTATTGCGCGCTGTACAGTTGCTCGATTGATGCAAAAGCTAGGTATACAAGGTGTTTGGCGAGGTAAGAATAAACAAACGACCCGTAGCAGAGATGATCAAAAACGAGCAGATGATTTAGTGAAACGCAATTTTAGTGCTGATCAACCTGACCACCTGTGGGTCGCTGACTTCACGTATATTCAAACCAATTCAGGTTGGGTCTATACCGCCTTTATTATTGATGTCTTCTCACGAGTAATTGTTGGATGGAAAGTATCAACACGTATGAATACAGACATGGTCCTGGATGCATTGGAGCAAGCATTGCATGATCGAGGCATGCCAAAGAACGTGATTCATCATAGTGACAGAGGCGTACAGTATCTTTCCATTCGCTATACCAATCGTTTAGAAGCAGCAAATTTACGAGCTTCAGTCGGTACAACGGGTGACTCATACGATAATGCTTTGGCTGAAACGGTGAATGGCTTATACAAAACAGAGGTGATTGAATATTTAAAAGCAGATTGGCAAGGTTTAGCAGATGTACAACTTGCGACACTAAACTGGGTAGATTGGTTCAATAAAGAACGTGTACATAGTGCGCTAGGTTATGTGTCACCTTTTGATTTTGAAGCAATGTACTATGATAAAATTAATCCGTTAGGTCAGGTAGCCTAACTTAAATAAACTGTCTCCGACAAACCCGGTACGGTTCAAAATGGATCTTTAATAAATAACTTAATTAAAGATTGTGCTGCTTTGGATGGCTTACATACACCTTGTTCCCAACATTTCTAATGTACGGACAGATACTCCTAACGTAAATGCAAATTGACGCTGACTTAATTCTGATTTTTGGCGAGCTAAAGCTACATCTGTTTGAGTGATGCTGTGCGTTCTTACTGGCGTATTTCCAAGCATTTCATCTACTGCCATAAGCAATTCAGCGCCAATATCTCGTTGAGCATCACGATTTTCAATATCATTTGAGCGATTCATTTAGTTTCTCCCCTAATACACGCAGTACTTTTTTGTCGAGCTGATCTATTGCAGTCTTGCCATAAATGGTCAGTAACCATATTTGTCCATTAGCTAAACGATTGTAATAAATTACTCTAACACCACCACTTTTACCTGTTTTACCAGATCCCCAACGGACTTTACATATTCCTCCTGAATGGGGTTCTACATCACCAGCTTCAGGATTTGATGCAAGAAAAATCTTAAACTCGTTGTACTCTTTTTCTGTCCAATAATCCGAATCGAACTTACTGAACAATGCAGTTTCACAGGCACTGTTGCAAATACGGATCTGAGTCGATGATGTTGCCTTTAAAAAGTGATTAAAGACCGAAAACCCTGTTGATTAGATATACTTCACCCTGAGGCTGACCATAATAAAATGACGAAGCTTGTTCTTGATGCAGTGCACGCATGACTTCAATACCTTTAATTGTGGCATAAGCCGTATTCATAGATTTAAATCCTAACGTGGCCCTGATGATCCGCTTTAGCTTGCCATGATCACATTTTTGGTATTACGTCTAGAAGAAAGGTAAAAATCAATGGTATAGCCACGTTGATCGACTGCACGATACAGATAAGCCCATCGTCCATTTACTTTTACATAAGTTTCATCAATATGCCATGCGCTCAGATCTGTAGGATTACGCCAATACCAGCGTAAGCATTTTTCTATTTCAGGAGCATAACGTTGAACCCAATGATAAATCGTAGTGTGATTAACATTCACACCACGTTCGGCAAGCATTTCCTGAAGTTCACAATAGCTAATGCCATATTTACAATACCAGCGCACAGACCAAAGAATGATTTCACACTGAAAATGCCGACCATGGAAGGGATTTATATACTGAACCTTTAGCTAAAAAACGATTTAGCTTATCATCAATGGTTATTTGCAACAGTGCCGTTATACGAAGTACACCTGTTAGAGCCCATTTAAAGTGGAAACTATCGTGGTATTACTTGGTTACACAACCGCATTCTTTCTTTTGATTGTTCATATTGTTTCTCTATCCATTCACGGCGCTGTTGGCATAATGCACATGTCATAAATTTCACCCATTAAAAAACCTCCCGGAGGAGGTTTTAATAAATTATCTTACTATGATGGTACATAAAAACTTAACCAATCACTTTTCATTTCCTCTAAGGCTTTAGGATCCAACCTTTCGCATGAATACAAGTAATAAGTAATATTTGAATCTTTAATTATATTGCGATAATGCTCTACAGTAGCAACCTCAATATTCTCAGGTTTATACCAGTCCGGCCAAACCCTTTCATTAAAAAGATACTGGCCATACTCATCTTTATTGGCAATCCAAACACCCATACTACCAAACTCTTAATTATTAAAACCAAGTGCATGATATACCAATAATTATAATACCTACCCACATTAATAATATAACTTCAAATCATCTAGCATTACGCATGAAGTAGGTTTCTTAAATTCTTCGACCATTCTTTTAATTGATTGATCTTCTTATCAACAAGCATCATTTCATCACGTGATATTAAGCCGCGTGATAGTGCCAGCCATTTGGTAATTTCAGTTTCGTACCTTTCAATATTCCGTCTTACTTCTACTTTATCTGTCATGACTCAATCTTCTTTTTATTGGCTATATACACCTTTGTTAAATACGATTGGCTTGCCTTCAACAATGTCTTTCTGGAACCATCTAAAACACAAAACATATCCAATGATGAACGATACAAACGCTACTACGATATAACCCATGAGCACCACCAATAAGAAAAGAAAAACCCCGACAAATTAATGACGGGGTTTGAGTGTCGTAATACGATTGACAAAAGGAAAATAGTAATATATTTCAATAAAAAACCCGTTTAACTCTCCCAAATTAAACAGGCCTAATTTGCGCTAAAACTTTAGAATTTTTTGCAGTTATACTTTGTTTTAACTAAATATATAATCAAATTATTTCAACATTATGAAAACAAAAAAACATGATTATTATTCTAATTGATTGTATGTTTTTTGATTGATTATTACTTAATTTCTTTCGAGCAATCCCGACACACCTTGATTTCTTCATCATCAATCGTGTAATCAATTTCGGTCGCACCATGCAGGCCGAATAAACACATTAATAGTTTGAGCATGTATTTCTCCTTAATTTCAGGCAAAAAAATACCTCCCGAGGGTGGGAGGCTAAAACTAAAAATCAGAAACTACAGCGATAGATTCTATGGCGCACATTTTATATAAAATTATTTTTCGCTCATTGGCAAAAAATCACAAAAACATTCGCATGAAATAAGTAAATAAGAAGCCCAATCCATGACCGAGCTTTCGTTATTATATATGGAGGCGGCATTCAATTTAAACTACTAAGAATAAAGGGAGCCACCATAGGTGCCCTGATATTGCTTACACAGAAAAACATTTCTCAGGGCATTTAAAAATGCTCACATTTCTGTGAGCATTTGTAGTACTTCTCGTCTTTCCGAGTGTCGGTCGTTTTTGCGAGTTAGGCGATACACAATTTCCTCCAACCCAACAAAAAAATTACTAGGTATTTGCTATTCAATCAATCAGTTTATTTCGTAATATTTTGATAAATATCACGTTTAATTCACAACTCATCTGATTTTGATGTAATTCCAATTAATTATAATTTGGTGGGCCTTATCAGATTTGAACTGATTATCTCCCCGTTATGAGCGGGACGCTTATATCACTTAAGCTTAAGGCCCTTGGCACGCCATACAGGATTCAAACTTGTAACCAATGCAATAGAAGTGCAATGCTCTATCCAGTTGAGCTAATGGCGTATAAAAAGGATATCGCGATTTGCCACACCCTGCCTGTATTTCGATATTAATCAGCTCGGCAACTGATCTACCGCTACTCAAAATCACACAAATCTAACATGCACGGTCTGCGTTACTTGCTTTCATCCTCTTTAGGTCGGGGTGCCAAACCCTAGTCAAGCCCCATAAAGGGAGTTTACTCGAAGGCATGTTCTGCAAATTGGCTTTCTGCAGGCATTAAAAAAGCCCACCTATTACTAAGTGAGCTTCCTTCTAATCATTTGCGCTGAATTAGAACTATTGTTTAAAAACAATACACCCTTAATAACATGGTTACTCTTCAACAAGCAATAAAAAAGCCCACCTTTCAATGAGCTTTAAAATTTATCCATCTCAATAGATAGATACTCAATAAATAATTTTTTTTCTTCTTCTATCTCTGGTATTTCGCACACCCAAAAAGCTCGAGAATCCAATCGAAAGTTGAATATTACAGCCAAGGTCCTAATTTCGATATAGGCATCTTCACCCTTGATCTCAGCAAATAATCGAAAAGCTATGGTAAGAAATTTTAACTTATTAACTATATGGTATTCAGACGACTCATACTCTTTTAAAGCTTCATCATATATAAAGCAGAATATCTCCTGAATCATTTCATTGCCTATTAGCGACACCAAACCATTAAAAATAAATGACCCTAGGCACCTGTAGTATTCAAGAAATGTAGTTAATCGTTAATTCTAATTGCAAAGTGCAATAAACAAAAAAGCCCACCATTTAGCGAGCTTTCGTTGCTATATAAAATCCTAAGCAGAACACCTTACTTCAAGCTGAAAGTCATCTTGAGTAACCTTAATTTTAATCTTGTTATACGTACGCTTATCTGGATTCATTGCAGAGCCTACCACCTCTTCAAAGAATCTACGATCGTTCATCAACTCAGCGTAAATCTTATAACCTATTAATATCTTTCAGGTTTTTTATTGTTTGCTATTACTTCATTAAAAATATTGTTTAACTTATTAACATCAATCATGGGCATAAAAAAGAGTTCAGAAATTAAAGGCCCTATTATCCTTTATTTATAGGAGCAATCAATGTCGAAAAAGCCCACCTTTCGATGAGCCAAAAAAATACCCACAAATTGAGATAAGTGGGTATATAAACTTGAATCTTTTTCGTTGGTAGCGGGAGCTGGATTTGAACCAACGACCTTCGGGTTATGAGCCCGACGAGCTACCAGACTGCTCCATCCCGCATCAACGAGTTAGCTTTATATGCTTTCATAACCAACAATGCAAACTTTATTAGAAATATAGTCACTTACAGCGGCAATTAGATTAATTAAATATCTTAACCAATACACGTCTCAGTCTTAAACAACTGACAAGAAGCCCTATAAAGGCTCAATTTTCTTCTCTCATATTCTAAAAAAGCCTTGGGTTCTTCTAGCCATGTTGATGCTCGTGAATCAAAATCTGAATTACCTAACGTCCAATCAGAAATTGTGCCATATATAAAAGTATTATCGGCAAAAACTAACTTTGACTTATTGCTGGTATTGCTCACAAATACTTTATGTGTTGGTAAAGACCCAAATATACTTATTTTAGTGTATCGGTATTTATAAAATTCTGGCATAGAAAAATTACTGAGTTGGTAACCCACTATACCACCTACAATATTAAAAAAGCGCACCATTTGGCGAGCTTCTTTGTCAGTCAAGTGCATTACTTACACTTGGGTGACTTATAACATAAATATAGTAAAGTACACCCTGACTTTCAAGCTGAATAGCCACCAAAATTCTAGACACACCTAACCATCTTTTGATGGGCTTTTTCATAATCTAATGGAGAACGCTGACCATTGGAACCATGTCTGCGTTTTGAATTGTAGAACATCTCAATATATTCAAAAATATCCGATCTGGCTTCAGTTCTTGATGCATAGATTTTCTTCTTAATTCGTTCCCGCTTTAATAGCTGAAAGAAGCTTTCTGCAACAGCATTGTCATGGCAATTCCCTCTACGACTCATACTACTTTCAAGATTATGATGCTTGAGAAATGTCTGCCATTCATGGCTGGTGTATTGGCTGCCTTGGTCAGAATGGATTAGGACTTTGTTCTTTGGGTTTCTTCGCCATAAAGCCATCAATAATGCATCTAAAACCAGGTCTGTCGTGATTCTGGATTTCATCGACCAGCCAACAACAAGACGTGAAAACAGGTCAATCACAACTGCGAGATATAGCCACCCTTCATGAGTACGGATATAGGTAATATCTGTCACCCATATTTGGTTGGGATAAGTTGGATTAAATTGGCGGTCTAAAGTGTTTGCGGCAACGATAGCTGGATTACCAGCGTGAGCTCTAGGTTTACGATAGCCACGCTGTGATTTGAGACCATTCGCCTTCATGAGCCGATGTACTCGATTAATCCCGCAACTTTCACCAACATCTTTTAAATCACAGTGAATCTTGCGATAGCCGTAGACTCCGCCAGATTCTAGCCAGAACTGTTTAATTAATCCCGAAAGCTGTTGCCGTTTCCTCGCAGTTTTACTGGTGGGTTGCTTTAACCATGCGTAATAACCACTGTGATGAACATCCAGAGCTGAACATAAACGACGGACAGGCCATATGTGCTGATTGTCCTGAATAAAGGCGTACCTCATTTGGACTGGCTTGCGAAGTACACCGCGGCCTTTTTTAATATGTCTCTTTCTTCAGTGACCCTTTGCAGCTCTTTTTTTAACTTTGCCAATTCTGCACTTGGATCAGTAGATTCTGTTGTCTTGGGTTGCTGTGGATCATAACGTTTAATCCAGGCATATAAACTATGTGTGGTGGTTCCTAAACGTGCAGCAACTTCGGCCACACTATGACCTTTCTCAGTGACTTGTTTTACTGCTTCAATTTTGAATTCTTCAGGGTATCGTTTACTGCTCATAAGCACCTCGTTAATTAGCCATTTTATCTAACTAAAAGGTGTCTACAAAATTAGTGGCTATTCAGGTCTCAATAAATTCAAATAATTAGCTACCAGATTACAAACCTGATTTGTATTTTAAATCTATGGGGCTATGAGAGTATTACTTTTCAAATATTTCTGCAACAAAGCCTCTAATACATTCCTTCTACTTGAAAATGGTAACTAGCATGGTTACTAAAATTTAATTTACTTATTTTTAAATATTTAAAAACAATTATTTATAAAACTATGTGATGCGTATCATACGCATCACATATAATTAGCTTTATTTTGATATAATGAAAGTATCTAGTGTAGTTAGTGGTTTCATTCAATTTCATGAGTCTTACAGAATTTAAGATACGCCAAGCCAAATCAAAGGATAAAATTTACTACTTAGCCGATGATGATGGCTTAAGCTTGAAGATTGAACCTAACGGACGTAAGTCATGGAGTTATCGGTATTCTGTAGCAGGATCGAGCAAACGACCTAGAGTTAAACTAGGTCTATATCCTGTCATGTCCTTGAAGGATGCAAGATATGCACGAGATGAATATAAGTTAAATAATTACATGGGGGAAAATATACATAGCAAAAAAATAAAATCTTTCAAAGATGTTTGTGAGGAATGGTTGGAATTCAAAATAAAAAACTCTTTTAAAGATGAGCCACGTTGTGGTGTTATTCAGTTATCAAAAAAGTGTTTATATAATGATATATATCCAGAATTAAGTGATATCCCATTTAATGAAGTGAAACGATATGATTTAGTTACAGTTGTAAAGAAAATAGAATATCGGGATGTAAAAGAGCCCGTTAAAAAAGCGTATAGTTATTTAAATCAAATCTATGACTATGCTGTAGCAATGGGTTATTGTGAATATAATATTGCCAATGGTTTACATAAAATATTGGTCAATAATAAAATTAAGAAAAATTATCCATATTTAAAGGCAAAAGATATATCAAATTTTATACTTAGATTAAATGAAGTTAATACTCATCCTATTATTAAAAAAGCATTATGGTTTAAGCTTTACACCGGAGTACGAGGGGCTGAGTTATTGCTGAGTGAGCCTCATCACTTTGATTTAGATAGTAAAATTTGGAAAATTCCTGCTTTGCATATCAAACAGTTTAGACGTAAAGTCATTTTAGGTCATGATGTTCCTGATTTTTTGGTTCCTTTATCAAATCAGGCTATTCTAATTATAAGATCAGCATTAGAGTGGTCACATGGTGAAAAATATGTATTTTATAGCCCTAGAAATAAAAACAAACATCTTCATTTTAATACATTAAATACAATAATTCGTAAAATGAATTATAGTAAAAATGAGTTATCCTTACATGGTTTGCGTTCTACCTTTAGTACCATATTAAATGAGTCTGGATTGTTTCAACAAAA
This sequence comes from Acinetobacter sp. ANC 4862, assembly GCF_004336635.1. GTDB lineage: Bacteria > Pseudomonadota > Gammaproteobacteria > Pseudomonadales > Moraxellaceae > Acinetobacter. Next base: position 50,920 of record NZ_SJXH01000018.1, on the reverse strand, counting down.
TTGGATTGAAGCTCAATTGTCCCATACAGATAAAAATAAAACTCGTGCAAGTTATAATCATGCTGAATATCTTAGCCAGCGTATTGAAATGATGCAGTGGTGGGGCGATTATTTAGGTTCTATTAAATAAAATCAGGTAACAGCTTTTGATCTTAAAATGAATGAACTTAATACTCATAATTGCTAGATTAAACAAAGTTACTGAATGAGACAGAGCCTATACTCAGATACGGTCTTGAGAAAACGAGTCTAGGGAATTTTAATTTTGAAATGTTTATGCAACAAGACCCATTTCATTTATCACGGTGTTGCTCTTCAATACTTTCAAATAAAATAGATACAATAGTATCCAATAATCTTAAAATTGGTCTATAATAGATACTATTATGTCTGTTTAATTCCTATGTCTCGATTTTTATTGCTTGATAATATAGATGTACAGCAGGCTTTTTCTGTTCATTTACGCCAATTACGTGAACAGGCAAAGTTATCTCGCGAAGCGCTTGCCGAGCGCAGCAGTGTGCCTGCGGCTACAATTAAAAAATTTGAACTGAGCGGACAAATCTCATTCCGGCAATTACTCTTACTTTGGCAATCCTTAGATGATCTTAAGCGTCTTTATGATTTAACCAAAGAATCTAAAGTCACAGAAATGCTTCCAATTTCAATTGATGAGGTTTTAAAAGATGAATTTTAAGCCAATTCAAAAACTGAGCGTTACCAGGACATTAACAACAGGTGAGCTGGTTTCAGCCGGTGTTTTAGCGCAAAACACTCAAGGGGTATTTTTCCAATATGACACAGAGTATTTAAGCAGGTTTGGCAATCTTTCACCTTTTTTACTGCAGACCTCAAATATTTTACAACTGGCACCCAAGCAACCACATGCAGGATTGCATGGTTTATTTGCAGACAGCCTACCTGATGGTTGGGGACTTCTCTTACAAGATCGTATTTTTCGTCAACAAGGTATTTTACCTGCCCAAATAACGGCTATGGATCGTCTAGCTTTTGTAGGTTCAAGAGGCATGGGGGGCTAGCCTTTGCTCCAGCATCTGATTATCAAACCTCAGCTTTTGATGAAGTTGATTTAGCGACTTTAGGCTTAGAAGCTCAGGCTCTTTTTGATGGTCAGACAGAAGATGTTCTAGCAGCGCTGGTCACTGCAGGGAGTTCAGGTGGTGCACGTCCTAAAGCTCAGCTATTTTTTCCACCTAATCAGCCTAATCAATGTCGAACCACTGCAAAACTCGGGGATGAAGCATGGCTTGTTAAATTCACCTCACAAAATTTAGCACTTGGTCATGAAGAGGGGATATGTGAAGCTACTTATTTGACTTTAGCGGGACTGGCAAATTTAACCCCCCCTGAATGGCAACTGCTAGATGCTCCAGTAAAAAGTGGTGCTCGGGCTTGGTTAGCGGTTAAACGCTTTGATTGGATAGATAATTTAAATGGTGGATCGAACAAACATGGTCGTCTACATATGCATAGCGCATGTGGTCTGTTGGATGCGGATTATCGAACACCAAGTTTAGACTATCAAGACTTAATTAAAGCGAGCAGCCAGTTATGTAAGTCACCAGCCGTTGGACAATTACAATTTCGTCGTGCGATGTTTAACTTGTTTGCGTGTAATCAGGATGATCACAGTAAAAACTGGGCATTTTTACAAGAAGATAATGGTCAGTGGCAACCGGCACCATTTTATGATGTAACTTTCAGCCCTCATCCTTTTAATGAGCATGCCACCGCATTTATAGGTTATGGAAAAAAACCACCACTTAAAACAATTCAAAAACTTGCAGCTCATGCAGGGTTTGCAAGTTGGAAGCAAGCACAGCAATATATTCATGAAATTGTAGATGTATTATCACGCTTCAGTGAAATTGCTAAAGAGTACGGTTTACATCACAGCACTATTAACGCAATTGAAAAAACGTTGGCAACCCGCCTTGAGGAAAATAAAAATCTAACTTAAATTTTAGATATCCGGTCTTAATAAAGATTGCTCAAATAGCCAGAAATAAATTTTTGCTGTAGGTTGATTAGGCCAAATTTTTCTTTCAACATCCCCAAGCCCTGTTTCAATTTTATTTCCTTGTCTTAAATTGCACTTATCTGAAGAAGTTAATTTTACAGCTTTTATATTTCATATGCTTAATAAGTGTATGAAATATAAGTTATTAAACCTATTTTATAAATCATTTCTTACTCAGTTCCATGTTGTAAATTCCAGCAATTAAATTGAATCTCAAACCAAGTCTTTTGCCTCTATTTCGATAACGCTCCACAAGCATCTTGAAGTTTTTCAGGCGGCCAAATACATGCTCAATGCCTATTCTTCTTTTATTGATTTCTTGATTTAAGTCGAATTTTGGCAGGGCAATAGGGCAATCAAATATTGGCAGATTTAGGTGCAAAAGTAATTAAAGTTGAGAAACCATTTCAAAGTGATGATACTCGTATTCTGGACCTTCATTTTTAAAAAATGATAAAGGTGATGATACTGGAGAGTCTGTTTATATATCCATAGTTCATTCATAGGAAATGGCAAAATCTTCGACAGGCACGCGTGAAGCATGAAAGCTGCTTATACTCTGTCACGTAGACAACAGCTTCAATTTAAAACTGGTGTTCAAAGTTTATGAACTTATGTACTATCAAATAATCTAAATCATCCTTCAGGGAAGACTTTTATCCTGAGACAGGAATATGCTGGATTTAGATTAAAACAATCAGAGCTGAAATTTAGATTTCATCAAAGTTCTGCATAACTGACAAGAAAATTTTATGTCTTTATAAAGTATAAAAGAGTATGAATATAGCTGCTCTGCCGATTGTAGTATGATGTTTTTAAACTGAACTGGAGAGGCTCATTGCGCGTTGTTCGCTATAAATCTGTGCTTATTATCATATTGCTCATACTTGCAGCGGGTTTTGCTCTGTTTCGATGGTGGCAGGGACCGCTATTGCCCGCTTATACCATTGCGTCGACGCCTCTGGTGCAAACTGTGGTGGCAACCGGGCGAGTAGCGACAGTATCACGCGCTCAGGTTGGCAGTGAAATTACTGGTGTGGTCCTTGAACGGCTTGTACAGGAAGGTGATCAGGTTTCGCCAGGTGACCTGTTATTGGTTCTGAAATCGGATGAACTAATTGCTCAGGCGAGGCAGGCTGAAGTTGCACTGACCGAACTTGCAACCAGCAGGCGTCCACAGGCAGCAGCAGAATTAGCTAGTGCTAAAGCACAACTAGAACAGGCCAGCCGAGAAGCAGCACGTAGGCGTAATTTAGAAGCCGGAATACTGTCGGCTGAAGAAATAGAGAAGGCTGTTGAGACTGAAAGAGTGGCCCGCAACAACTTTGATGCGGTACGTTTAAGGGCGACAGCATTGGCACCGGGTCAAGTCGAGGAAGCTAAGCTTCGTGAGCAACTTGCTGCGACACAAGCTCAGCTTGCCAAAACAAAAATACGTGCTGGAGTAGCAGGTACGGTGCTGACACGCGATGTGGAGCCGGGCGATCTGGTACAGCCCGGTCGGACATTATTTACCATTGCACTGAATGGCAATACGGAAATTCGAGTGCCGCTTGATGAAAGAAATTTATCACGGCTTGCCTTGCAGCAAAATGCAGCAGTGATTGCCGATTCGTACCCTGATCAATCTTTTCCTGCCCGTATCAATTTTATTGCACCGAGTATTGATCCACAGCGAGGTACGGTAGAGGTTCGGTTAGCGGTTGATCCAGTACCCGACTTTCTGCGTCAGGACATGACTGTCTCGGTCAATGTCGAAACTGACAGACGTGAGCGAGCATTGACCATCCCTAATGATGCTTTAAGCAGTATAAAGGGAAATAAGGCAGTAGTGCTGTTGGTGCGTTATGGAAAAATACAGCATCAGCAAGTTACCTTAGGTTTACGTGGCTTAGCCATGTCGGAAGTGGTTTCAGGTTTGAGTAAGGGTGATCATGTACTTGCCGATGCCGAATCCTCATTAAAAGAGGGAGCGCGGGTACGCTTAAAACTGCAAAAAATACCATTGAATAATCAAGCTGGTGACACAGACAGCAAAAATGAATTACCGGTGAAATTCGATTGAAAAACTTTTTCGGGCGGCTTTGGACCGAGTGGACGATCGCAATCAGTTTTTTGCGCGAGGGCCGTGCACAGTCCATCATGATCACTGTGGGCGTCGCAGTGGGTGTGGCGGTAATTGTGTTTATTAGCGCTTTAATTCAAGGATTGCAGTCGAATATTGTCGAACGTACTTTGGGAACACAGGCGCATATTCGTTTGCTGTCACCGGATGAGGTGAATCAGATTGTGCGGCCTGCAGCCGGTACTGTACAGTTGCTGCAGGAAGATAAACGGGCACAGCGGCTGCGCTCGATCAATAACTGGCAGCAGATTACCGAGACCTTGGATCATTTACCCATATTGACTGCTGTTTCACCCGTAGTGTCTGGACCTGCCTTTGTGCAACGCGGTGATGCAGTCGAATCGGTCGCATTGGTAGGTATCAATCTAGAACGTTACCAACAGATCATCCCGCTGAAAGAATATTTGCAGAGTGGTCAGTTACGAGTGGGTGCTGACGAGGTACTGATTGGCAGCCAGTTAGCCAAAGATCTGGGAGTACAAGTCGGGAGTAAGTTACGATTAGATACCGGTCAGGAGAACAGTGCCGTGGTCAATATCTCCGGGATATTTGAACTGGGGGTACGCGAACTGGATGCGCGTTACGTCTATCTGGACTTAAAACAGGCACAATCGCTACTCAGTTTGCCTGGGGGAGTCACGGTGATTGACCTGACCATCGCAGATATTTTTGAGGCAGATAACATTGCTGCACAGATAGGACGCTTGACCTCATTAAAAGCCGAAAGCTGGATTGAAACCAATGCCCAGCTTATGAATGCAATTACAGCGCAAAGCCTGTCGACCAATATGATTATTGTCTTTGTGGCGATTTCTGTGGCCTTTGGGATCGCCAGCGTCATGTCGGTCAGTGTGGTGCAGCGAACCCGGGAAATTGGCATTATGCGTGCGACAGGTGCGACCCAATCACAAATCTTACGAATTTTCTTATTTCAGGGTGCAATATTTGGCTTGCTGGGTTCGGTTCTAGGTAGTGCTGCCAGTTATGTGTTGGTATGGGTATTTAATACTTTTGGTCCAGGTTTATTTTATATTCCTGTGTCTACAGAGCTGGTGATGCTGGCAGTGTTACTTGCTACACTGACTGGCGTGCTGGCTGCAGCTGTACCATCGCGCCGGGCAGCCGCACTCGATCCAGTGGAGGCGATTCGTCATGTCTGATCAGTCTCAGGAAGTGTTACGTCTGGAAGCACTGCGTAAATCTTATAATATTGGTCAGCCCAATGAGGTGGAAATATTACATGGGATTGATCTGTGTATTGAGCGCAAGGATTTTGCTGCGTTGATTGGTCCGTCTGGTTCGGGTAAAAGTACCTTGTTGAATATTCTGGGCTTGCTGGATAAACCCAGCAGCGGTGAGCTTTATTTACTGGGTCATGCGACGAGTAGTATGGATGATGCCGGACGCACTACGTTACGTGGCAACAGTATCGGGTTTGTCTTTCAGTTTCACTACCTTATCCAGGCCTTTACCGCCTTAAATAACGTGCTCATGCCGTTGATGCTGACTCAGGGCAAACCCGATAAGCTTGCACTACAGCGAGCGCGTGAATTGCTTGCTGCGGTGGGTTTGGAAAAGTTTGCCGACCGTAAACCCAATGAACTCTCGGGTGGTCAGCAACAGCGGGTGGCGATTGCCCGGGCGCTGATCACTCAACCCGCGTTACTGTTAGCGGATGAACCTACAGGCAATCTTGATACTAAGACAGCTGCAGAAATGTTTGAACTATTTCGTAAAGTACATTACGAACACGATTGTGCTGTGCTGCTGGTCACCCATGATCCGCGCCTGTCAGCAACCTGTGATCGAACCATTAATCTGGTGGATGGTCGTATTGAAAGTGATTTGAGAAATAATAAATCAGATGTGTCATCTAGAGTGCCAAGCGATAAGAGCGACGGGGAGTGACCACTTTATTATTGCTGTTTATCATAAGTTCTTATAATCACATGTTGCTGTATAGCGATTTAATCAATATGCAAAGCTGATTTGTCACGTGAAGCAAAAAAACTTCATTTTTAGCAGGTACCAATGTACTTGTACTTTTAGTGAGCATTCTCCTTGAGCTCAAGGAGAATGCTCACTAAAAGTGTTCAAACTGTACGGTTCTTCGCTGCACTAAAAGTGTTCAAACTGTACGGTTCTTCGCTGCACTACTCGTTATCCCCTAGTTTAACCAGACGCTCATGGGCCTCATCTGCTTTCTCGCTACATGAATTTCAAAGCTATTATTGACGGTTATATTTATTTAATTCAATTTTTACCATAAAAATATTCAATCAACCTGGTTCTGTAGATAAGTATATCTACCTATATAAGTAGGCATTCTTATAGGTACTGTCAGCACTTCCCCTATTGCGTTACACGATTTTGATTATCAGTGCTTCACTTTTGCCTGATAAAAACACTGATTCATCCTTATATTTCGCAGGCATGTTCTCGGACTAGATTAAGTCATGAACTTAGTGGGGGTTAAACCCTCTATTGAGGAAGACTTAACAAATTCCCTCTGATCAAGTCGCAGTCGAAATGCTACTTTCTAACTGGCTTACGGCATCATCGACACTTTGTGCGTCATAACTAGAGCCAGGAAATAATGGACTATTCACATACAATAAGGTTTGTGCGACTGAACGACGTACTCGTGCCAACTTCAGGTCAATCCCTTTCTCTTGCAAATGCTCAGCCAACAATAACAACTCTTCAATACTGGTACTATCAAGGCTTGGACATTCTTCAAGATTCAAAATCAAGTGTTTATAATTTTGCCCGGAAACTTTCTGTAAAATCGTATGACAGATTTTTTCTGCATTGGCAAAAAACAGGGGATGATCAGGTCGTGCAATTAAAATAGCATGAGATGCTACAGCTTCAGGAAAACGGTTGATGTCAACATAATCATGTCCACCATTCAGACGTCCAAGCCATGCAATTCGAGGGACAGAATAGCTTTTCAATAACATTAAAATGCTCACCATTACTGCAATCAATAAACCATTGAGCACACCAAAAATAATCACCGCCCAAATTGCAACAATCGACAGCAAGCGATCTTTATGCCAAATAAAATACTGTTTAAATGGTGCAAAACGAATATGCCCACTGACCGCATACATCACAATACTGGCCAAAACGGGTTCAGGAATATTGGCAATATACTGGCGAAAAAACAGCAAAAAAATCACCACGGCCAGTGCTGCTACCCAGGCTGATTTTTTGCTTCTTGCTCCTGCAGATTCATTGGCTGAAGTCGCGGAATAGCCTGCACCAACTGCCATTCCCTTAAACAATCCTGAGCAGATATTACTCACGCCCAATGCAATCAGGTCACGGTTTGGCTGGATTGAATCATTGTATTTTAGGGCAGAGGTACGAATTGAAGTATAAGATTCGGCATAAATAATTAGTGCAACGGCCAGTGAAAGTTCTACCAGTTGCAACCAGCTATTCATATTCAAATGAGGTAAGTTAACACTCGGTAGAACAAACTCAAAATGTCCAACAGAACGGATTCCCCATGCTTGGGTATATCCCATCACATTGAAACTAATCCCTAAAATAATCAGCAACAAAGCCACTGGAATAGTTTTATAGCGCTGGGTGAATTGCAAAGTGAAAAAGGTACAGAGTCCCATAATCAAAGCAGGCCAGTTCCAGCTTGAATAAGCCTGTAACATTTCCCACAACTGACGGAAAAAATCCCTATGTTCGGGATGTACCTGTAATATTAAAGGAAGCTGTTTTACTACAATGCTGAGTGCCAGACCAAAAGAAAAGCCTTTCAGCACAGGTTTGGCAATAAAATGCGTCACATCTCCAAGCTTAAACAACCCTGCGATCACCAGTAAAATGCCCGACAGAAATACCAGTGCATATGCCAGACTTGCCCGTTCTGGTGAAGAAAACATCACTATGGTTGCCAAACCTGAACTCATGACTGCGGCAGAAGATGATGTCGAAGACACAATTGCAAGACGACTATTCCCGATCAGACCATAAAGTACTAAGCCCAGTACCAACGCCACCAAACCACTTTGTGGTGGCAACCCGACCATATTGGAATATGCGACTGCTTCAGGCAGCAGCAAACCTGCGATAGATAAACCCGCAATCACATCAAAAAACGGGAATTTTTTAGCAGCGGTCATACATTTGCCAAATCTTGCATAGTCAGTGAAATAATCTGGCAAGGAATTAGGGCATCTTCATCATGCAGATACACCGCACAAAGTCTGTGATAACCATCCGCGATAATTAAATGACGTCGTCCTAAATCACGTACCAACAATAAAGGTGAAAGTGCTTTGTTCTGCTCAATTTTGCTCAAATCACGGGCCACATGAAAATTGTGTTCATCGAGTAGTGGAAGCTGTGCTGCACGAAAAATATCTTTGGCTTTAAACTGAGTTACTGTTTCGGCTTGAAACTGGCTCACCAGTTTTTCAACCTGTGAAGGATGCAACAGCAAACATAAATAAGACCTCGCAGCAGGATAATCATGTGCTTCTGGCTGATCGAGCCAGACAATTGAATGTTTAGGTTTTTTATTATTACTGTCCATGGTTTCAGATTACTTATGATGGTAATAAATCATCTGACAGCATAACAAATCAGTCGAATAAAAGTCTGTAAAAAAGTGGTTTTACTGAGGACTGGGTTACCTGATAAATATTGATCACGATTTGAATAAATCGTAAGGATTAGATAGGGGCCCATACCAGCCTATTAGGTGTTTTTTGTCAAAAAATCACTGATTCGATGAAGATATAATCATATTTTAACCAATCCTGTTACTCGGCCATTTGAGTTATTCAAAAAAAAATTTATTCTGAAATTGCAGATTCAGCAATAGGTAAAAATTCATTTTCTGGATAAGCGTCCGGTGAAGCCCTTGCTTAATTTCAATTTAGGGCGAACTTCCCGTGATATGGTAACAGCTCTTCAATCTAGCTCATTTTCTCCGTTGGCAGTCTTTTCAGCACATCACTTAAATAGATATACGGATCCAGTCCATTCTGTTTTGCTGATTGGATTAAGATCATAAAGTTGGCGGCTTGCTTTAGCTAGATAAAGCAAGCCGCGGAATTTTGACTAAAAATATGTAATATATTGATTTTACAGTATTTTTTAAATTGATAGCTATTTATTTTAGTTTTAATATCTAACCCGAATCCTGCTTAAGCCGATGATTCCATAATCTGAATCGTTGGCTTATTTTGATGAGCTAATTGATATGCACATAGCGAACATAAATTCCGCTGAGAAATCCATGAGTACTACGTGCTTTACTCGTCACTAAATTGTATTGCCCCTTCAATAAACTGAATAATGTTTCTATCTTATTGCGTTGTCTTAGGTGATATTCATCTGATGTACAGAGTTGAATAGCCTGCATATTCTTCCGATGATAAGTAATCAAATCAATACCTTGATCTTTCAATCTAATTTTTAATTCTTGGCTGATGTAACCTCGATCCCCGTAAAGTTTTGCTTCTATACCAGCAACCAATTGCTCAACCATTTTTATGTCAGCAACATGTCCATTTGATAAAGCAGAACAGGCAATTTCACCAAATTGATTCATCGCAATATGTAATTTACAGCCATAAAACCAGCCCATTGAGCTTCTACCACGTGATGCAATTTGGACTAATGATTTATGACGCTGAATACGTTGATTTTTACAAACTGGCAGAGTTGTTGAATCAATCCATAAATATTGTGTACCTTGGCCTTTCATCAGTGCCACATGTAAAGCGTGTAGAGCTAATTCATGCATATTGATCAGATGAATCATCCTTTGATAGCAAGGCAAGTACTTAAATAAATGGCTTTTATCTTCTTTTAACCAGGTGAAAAAGGCTTTGAAATTATTGAAATGAGAGCATTTGTACCAAATGGCAATAAAGCAGATTTCTGAAATTGTAAGTTGAGCAGTTCTGATTCTTAAGGAACCACGGTTTTGTTTGAGAAACTCCCAATAAGTTGCTTCAAATTTAAGAAAAAAATCATCAATTACGCAGAATAATTCGGTACTATTGAACATCAGGACTAGAGTTGTGAGTTTGGTGTGGTAACTCAACTGATGGCTCTAATCCTCTTATTTTTCCAGTCAATTTCTTATTCGCGATTCGGGTTATTTATAGATTAGTTCTATTTTTTATCACAATCTTTTGCAAATAGCCTTTCAATCCAATCGATAAAGACGTGCATACGTGCAGGTAAATGTTCACGGTGAGTGTAGAGCAAAGAAATAGGCTTCGGCATATTTTGATAATTGGATAACACTTCAACCAATTGTCCGTTCTTTAGATAGGGCTTTATTGCATGACCAACCCCTTGAATTAAGCCCAAACCATGTAAGGCTGCACTTAAAAATGATTCTGAATCATTGACTAAAATACTTGAATCCAATTTATATTCTTCAAGTTTTTGATTCACAATAAATTGCCAATTCATAACCTTACGTTGTTTACCGCTAAAATAATTGACAGCTTGATGGTGTTTTAGGTCATCTAAGCTATGCGGCGTGCCATGTTTTTTTAAATAAGAAGGGGCAGCACAAGTGATCATTTCAACTTGTCCAAGCGATTTTGCAATGAGGGTTGAGTCATCTAAGTAGCCGAGTCGAATTGCAAAATCGACACCTTGATCAATGAGATCCACTAAGGAATCAGAGGATTCTAGAATCAACTCGATATTTGGATATTGTTGTTTAAACTCTGCCAAATGAGGAATCAGAATGGCTTTGGCAATGGTGATGGGTACGTTGATGCGCAGTTTACCCGATATATTTTGCGTCTGTAGATTTGGTTGAAAGCTATTAAAAATAGCATCGAAATCTTTAAGGAGTTGCAATGCTTTTTGATAGAAGGCTTCACCTTCTAAAGTCATGCTGACTTTACGGGTGGTTCTATTGAGTAATCGGACACCCAATTCATGTTCAAGCTGTTTAATGGCTTTGGAAATCAGCGGACGATGCACACCCAATGTCTCCGCAGTGTGAGTAAAGCTTTGGGTTTCAACCACACGCACATATATCTGTAACTTCTGCAAATGATCCATTTAATTTTGCCATTCATTGTATATCCAAATTATAACAAATGGCTGATTTAAAGGTCTTATTCGAACGACATGATGTTTAGCCGTCCGATCAGGGATGGTCATGAATACAGAAAAAAATTAATCTTCAATCAGGTCAATTTTGAATGATAAAAAATATTTCACCTGCTTATGCAATGAACTTTACCCAAAGTTTAACTATGTTGATTACGATATTGACTCGGTGTAACGCCAAACCAACGCTTAAATGCGCGTCTAAAGTTAGAGCTGTCATGATAGTTCAATAGAGTGGCAATCGCATCGACAGATAAAGTACTGTCTGTTAAATAACGACGTGCTTGCTCCGACAAAATGGCATCTCGAATCTCCCTAAAGCTTGTGCCATCTGCAGCAAGTTGACGTGCCAATGTCCGTTTACTCATAAACAATGCCGCTGCAATTTGGTCTTCACTCAGTTCATGTAGTGAACTCGACAGCATCATTTTTTTTATCAGATATACATAGCTTTGCTTGCTCGGTTTGAGCTGCTGTAGCATGCTTTCGCATTGTTGCATCGCGAGTAAATAACTGTCTTGATTGGCCGACGCATTCGGAATGTGACATAGACTCAAAGGGAAGGTGGCTTTAATTTCAGCTGCTGAAAAAGAATAAGCGCCCGATAAATACTGCGCATAGGCTTGGTGATAGTCGGGTTCTGCATGGGCAAAACAGATTTCAGCGTCATGGAGGGGGCGTCCAACAATAAATTCAGCACATTCAAATAAAATCACAGCACAGGTTTCAGCCAATAGACGATGCACCTGTTCGGACAGTTGAAAATCAAAATATAGGGATAGATGGACTACATATTCGGTGTATTCAAGATTTAAACGTGCAAAGCTGATGCGAGTGGGAATAAATTCCTGAAACGCTTTCAATGCCATCAATAAATTTGGGCTACTGTTGACCAAGAATCCCATGGCACCATGTGTGGTTGGTGTCAAACGCTGACCCAAACGTAAGCCAAAATCGGCATGTTCAGACAATGCGACGCTGTTCTGTAAAATCTGCACCAATTGCCTTGCAGTCAGTAAGGTTTCATCCTGCATCAATTGCTCAGGACTCAGCTGAGTAAATTGCAGCAATTGCGGCAGTTCTCGAATATTCAGTGCCAATTCTCGACCAATGAGCCGTGCATAATTCGATGGAATATTGGCAATATCGGGATTGGTCTCGAGCCATAAAGCGTTCTGGTTTTGGTACACATCGACATCCTGTCAGCGCGTTTAAACAAATAAAAGTCAGGTCATATTGGATGAATGTGTCTTTTAATGACCCTATCTTGCCAAAAAATGACCTGCTTACATCGTCTTTATAGCATTAGATTATCGTGATCCAAATAAAAACCGATGAATAGCATATTCATCCCCTGTGAAGGAGAACAGAAATGGGAACGATTACATTTGTTGAGCACGATGGAACAGAACATTCGGCTGACTTAGAGGTCGGTAAGTCACTGATGCAGATTGCCATTGATCACGGCATTCCAAGTATTGATGGCGATTGTGGTGGTGAGTGTGCCTGTGGCACCTGTCATGTGATTTTAGACAGCAAGTGGATCGCAGCGGTCGGCCCGGCGCCTGCAAATGAGTTGCAAATGCTCGATTTAAGTCCTGAAAAAACCAGCAATTCACGTTTGGCATGCCAAGTACAGGTGTCTGAAGACATGAACGGTATGCGTGTGCAACTTCCTGAATATCAAATGTAATCCATTACATTGATAGACACATCTAAAACTGATCATAAATGCAATAATAAAAATAGGACATCAACAATGACCCAATTCGAAAGCCTATTGAATAAAGTCAAAAACGAAGCATCTAATCGACTCTCGCCATGGATCCCAATGGATATGCAAGTTAAAGGTGTACATCTGTTTAAACGCACCAAACGCTTTGTCACACAAAAGGAATATTTCCCAGAATTTGTAGAACAACCGATTCCCGACGTATCTACCGTTGCGATCCAAGATATCGATTTAAGTCATCCATTCTTATTTAGACAGCACCAATGGCATGCCTATTCCAAACGACTGCGTGATGAATGTCCGGTGCATTATCAAGCCAATAGCCCATTTGGGCCATTTTGGTCGGTGACCCGTTATAAAGATATTGTCTTTGTCGATAAAAACCATGAACTGTTTTCAGCAGAGCCACTGATTTTAATTGGGACTGCACCGATTGATGTGGAAACCTTTATTGCCATGGACCCACCGAAACATGATGAACGTCGTCAAGCGGTTCAAGGTGTGGTTGCACCTAAAAATCTGAAAGAAATGGAATCCTTGATTCGTACACGCACTGCAGAAGTCCTCGACAGCTTACCGATTGGACAACCATTTGATTGGGTACACACTGTTTCGATTGAACTGACTGCGCGTATGTTGGCGACCCTGCTCGATTTCCCTTACGAAGACCGTTTAAAACTGGTGTATTGGTCAGATCTCTTTTCATCATCACCGCAAAGTACAGGGGGCGATAAAGACTTAGATGAATCTTTTGTCGGTGTGGCGGATATGGCCAAACACTTTGTGGCGCTTTGGCATGATAAAGCCGTACGTTTAGCTGCAGGCGAAACACCAAGTTTTGACCTCATCACATTAATGCAAAGCAGCGATGCGACACGTGATCTGATTAAACGTCCCATGGAATATTTAGGCAATTTGGCACTCCTGATTGTCGGTGGCAATGACACTACCCGTAATTCAATGAGCGGTGGCGTATTGGCATTGCATCAATTTCCTGAACAATTTGCCAAACTCAAAGAAAATCCAAGCTTGATTCCGAATATGGTGTCCGAAATCATCCGTTGGCAGACCCCATTGGCGTATATGCGCCGCGTTGCAAAACAGGATGTCATGCTGAATGGTCAGTTTATTCGTAAAGGTGACAAAGTGGTGATGTGGTATGCCTCAGGTAATTTTGATGAACGTGCCATTGAACATCCTGAGCAATTTATGATTGATCGTAAAGATGCACGTAATCATTTGTCCTTTGGCTTTGGCGTTCATCGTTGCATGGGTAATCGTTTAGCTGAGATGCAACTACGCATTTTGTGGGAAGAAATTTTAAAACGTTTTGACCGTTTAGAGGTGGTTGCTGAACCTGAAATTGTGCAGTCGAATTTTGTTCGCGGTTATTCAAAATTAATGGTCAAGCTCACCGCGAAAACTGCAGCATAAACTCGATTGTGCATTGAAAAAGAGGGGATGTGATGCAAAACATGAGAGCAGTGATCATTGGCGCAAGTCATGCCGCGGCGCAGCTCAGCGCCAGCTTGCGCCAAGAAGGGTGGCAAGGTGAGATTATCATGATCGGCAATGAACCGCATTTGCCCTATCATCGTCCACCTTTATCAAAAACTTTTTTATCGGGTGATAAAACCATTCAGGATTTGCTGATCCGTCCGGCCTCATTTTATGAAAAACAGCAGATTCAGTTTATACACGGGCATGTGGTTGGCATTGATCGTGAGAAAAAAATGCTCACACTTGCCGGTGGTGAACACATCGCCTATACAAAGCTTGCTTTGTGTATGGGCGCACGGGTCAGAAAATTGCATATCGAAGGCAGTCAGCTCAAAGGCGTTTATTACGTTCGAAATGCCGCAGATATTACCGCCATACAACAGCAGATCCCACATGCCAAGCATGCAGTGATGATTGGCGGCGGTTATATTGGTTTGGAAACCGCAGCATCGCTCAGAAAACAAGGCATTCAAGTTTCACTATTAGAAAATGCCCCAAGGATATTACAGCGTGTGACAGCGCCTGAATTATCTGAGTTTTATACGCGAATTCATCAAGCACAGGGCGTGAGCATATATCACAATATGAGTATCAAGCGTATTGTTGGCAGTACACAGGTGGAAGCGGTGATCTGTGCCAATGGTCAAACCATTGCAGCAGATTTAGTCATTGTCGGCATTGGCGTGCAACCGAATACGGAGCTTGCAGAGACAGCAGGCATTGACGTTGATCATGGGATTGTGATTGATGGTTATGGCCGAACCAATGATCCAGATATTGTGGCGGCAGGGGATTGTACCACCCATTTTAGTCCACATTATCAGCGTTACATTCGTTTAGAATCTGTACCCAATGCCAACGAGCAGGCCAAAGTTGCGGCTGCAACCCTCTGTGGAAAATCTAAAACTTATGATGCTTTACCTTGGTTTTGGTCAGATCAATATGATATCAAATTGCAAATTGCAGGTTTAAATCAGGGTTATGATCAGTTGGTGATTCGAGGGGATCGTCACAACAACGATAGCTTTGCCGTGTTTTATTTTAAAGAGAAAAAACTGATTGCTGCAGATTGTGTAAATCGTCCTTTGGAATTTATGATCAGTAAAAAAATCATTCATGAAAATATTCAAATTGATCCTGATGATTTTGCCGATGAAACCGTTGATTTAAAACAACTGACACAATAATTAAGAGAAACGAGCCTATGGATAAGCCAACCTTAGCCGACATGTTTGCGTCATTAAGCACAGAACAGCCATTTACGCCCCCTGAACATTGGCGACAAGGGCGAACCGCTTATGGTGGATTTTCATCTGCAATGGCACTTCAGATCGCACTGAATCATCTATCTGAGGAACGTCCACCGTTAAAAGCAGCACAGATTGCCTTTATTGGACCCGTCACCGAGCAGGTGTCTTTTGATGTTTCAACCTTAAGACAAGGCAAGTCTGCGACCCAAGTGGCAGTGGATGCGTGTGTGGATCAGGCGATTGTATTAAGGGCAGGTTTTACCTTTGCACATCCAAGAGAAAGTCATATTCAGCATCACTATATTGCATGTCCTGAGGTGAAATCACCTGAGCACTATGCGGCTATTCCCAAACACTTACCGGTGCCAAACTTTTTTAAAAATTTTGATATACGTTTAGTGAGTCAGTCCATGTTCTTTTCAGGCGCTGAAAGGCCTGAGCTGTTAGCGTGGGTGCATTTAGAAGGACTCAATGAAATTTCACCTGAAGTTGCACTACTACTGATTGGAGATTGTTTGCCACCGGCATCCACCGTATGTTTTAAAGACTTGGCACCGATTAGCTCCATGAATTGGACTGTAGATTTTAGCCAACCTGCTCAGCATAGCGAGTGGTACTTGGTTCGATCATTTAGCTTGGATGCGAGCGGTGGATATTCATATCAGACGATGCAAGTGTGGAATCAACACAGTGAATTAGTGTTGTCAGGTACACAGACCGTGGCAATTTTTGCTTAATCCAAGCATACGAACGGATCGAAGCTGAATATCTGATGTGCTGATCAAGAAGACAAAATTTTAGTGATATAGGCGTAAATTGTTCAGGTTATAAAGGGTGTTAGGTATCTTATATAAAGGTATTGCCTATCAATTGATGATACCTAACACCGTATGCTTAAAGCATTTGTTCTATAGTGACATTGTTACAATCACTTTGCCCTTAGTTCGCCCCTTGTTCACATATTTGAGAGCATCTTTAATGCTTGAGAATTCATAGCTTTTATCGATCACAGGCTTAATCGCTCTGCTTTCGAAAAGCTGCGTGATTTCAGAAAGCTGTTGTCCATTGGGCTGCATAAACAGAAATGAATATTGAATACCATGTTTTTTGGCTTTATGGCGTATGGGCCAACTGATCAGCGGAACGATATGTTTGAGTAATGGATTCACCTCGAGCTGTTCGGCAAAAGCATGATCAGGTGGACCTGAAATACTGATAAGACGTCCACCTCTTTTCAGAACAGGCAACGATTGATTTAAAGTTTTACCGCCTTGCGTATCGAAAACCACATCATACTCTTTAAGTTTTCTTGCAAAATTTGTGGTTGTGTAGTCGATGACAATATCTGCGCCTAAAGCTTTTACCCAATTGATATTTTGAGTACTGGTGGTCGTCGCCACAATTGCGCCTAAATGCTTTGCAAGTTGAATAGCGATCGATCCGACGCCACCTGAACCGGCATGAATCAGCACTTTATCTCCTGCTTTAACTTTTGCCATCTCGACCAAGGCTTGCCATGCGGTTAAAGATACAAGAGGTAAAGATGCAGCTTGATCCATTGACAGGTTTTCTGGTTTTAATGCTAGAGAAGACTGATGTACGACCGTGTAATCGGCAAATGCACCATGTACATCTGTCTTCGCATAGACTTCATCACCGACTTTAAATCGTGTGACCTTCACGCCAACTTTAACAACAACGCCTGCAAAATCATTGCCCAAGATCAATGGAAACTGAACAGGTAAAATGGCTTTGAACTCACCTTTAAGTACACGTAAGTCAAGTGGATTAATGCTTGCAGCGTGTACTTTTACCAGTACTTCATAGTCCGAAATCGTCGGTTGAGCTTGATTGCCCATGTTGACATCATCAATTTTTCCATAAGACTGAATATATGCGGCTTTCATACTGAATCTCTCTATCATTCTATTATTGTTGAAATGAAATAATTAGGGCCTTTGATTAAATCTTTAAGCTGTGTTGAATCAGACGACTCAATAGACTTGCAGGTAAGAATCGACGTATTTGGTTGAGTCGTTTTGCAGTGTTACCAATGTCATAACGTGGGCGAATCTGTTGACTTTGAATGACGCTGAGAATAGCTTCAGTGACTACACTTGGATCATCAGACGCATGTATGGACTTAATCATTTGCTGATACAGTTTTTTGCGAATCGAGTCATAGATTGATATTTGATTGTCTGCTTCAACTAAGTTAAGTCCCAGAGCGGTACGGGTATAAGCAGGTGCAATCAAAGACACACGAATGCCTTGGGGCTTAAGTTCATAGTCTAAAGACGTTGAATAACCTTCAAGCGCGTGTTTAGATGCCGTATAAAGTGCGCCGAAGGGCATTGGTAACACCCCTAAAATTGAACTGATATTCAGGATCAGCCCAGATTGTTGCTGACGCATGAATGGAATCACTGCGCGGGTCATTCTGACTGCACCAAAAAAATTAGTATTAAAAATTGCTTGCGCTTGTTGGATGGAGCTTTCTTCAGCGCCTGCCGGTGCAATGGCAAAGCCTGCATTATTAATTAATACGTCAATCCGACCTTCGAGATCAATCACGGTTTTAACAGCATCAGCGACGGAATCATCATCGTTAACATCGAGCTTAATCAGATGAAATTTATAAGGAGAAGCTGTATATGTTTTTCGGCTCGTACCATAAACAATGAACCCAGATGCCTGTAATCGTTCGGCAGTTGCCAAACCTATACCTGAAGAAGCGCCTGTAATAAGAACAACTTTAGCTGTCATAGTAAATGTCCAATATTATTGTTTTAGGTGACAGATCCATTTCTTTCACCTGAATGTTATTGAGCAGAACGTAAGAAAAATTTGTGACTACTAAAAAGATAGTGACATGAATTTTATTTTATGTATAGTCACTATCAAAAAAATATGGATGACCAACGTGTATCATTCGCTATCAAAATGATGCAACTGGGCACTGAAACTCAATGTATTGAGATTGATGGGGCTAGTTCTGCTTATCGTACTAATGGAAAATTCAGATAACACAAAAGAACATTATTTTTCTTAGTTAGGTAGTGTTGTTGGAGGAGTTATTGGGATCAATGGATGACCCATGAATTAGCAATAGGCAGAGAGTTCAATTCGCTTAACACAAGGGGTAACGACTGTTGTTTTTCTTCATTTTTTTGGACAAATAGGTCGTGTGCCAATCTCTGCACCAGTCACTTGATCAATGACAATAGGCTTGATTTCAGTGCCATTTTCAAGATCATGGAATTGAGTCAGTTGTTCAGTATATTCGTAAGGCTTATGCTTGCTTCCCCAGGCACTAAGAACAAAGAGAATCGGAAGAAAATCTTGACCTGATTGAGTCAAGACATATTCATCACGTGGAGGGTGTTCAGAATACTGTCTTTTAGCAAGTAAGCCTTCCTGAACTAAAACTGATAAGCGTTTGGTTAATATCGTTGGTGCAATGCCTAAACTGGTACGGAATTGATCGAATCGTGTTAATCCTAGATGTGCATCTCTTAAAATCAATATGCTCCAAGCATCACCAAGAATTGATACCGTTCTAGCGATTGGACATACTTCAAGATGGCTATTTTTACGCATAAGAGATGGATATGTGAATAACGAGCTATTCAAAAATATTAACACATTGCTGCTTAGATCATGATCTATATTTATGATACAAAATCCCATTCAGAAGCCCTTAAGAGCAGAGATGATCTTCACTTTTAAAAATCTTATATTTAAGCAGTTAGAAATTGCTAAACTACTTAACCCGAATCCTATTTAAGCTAATGATCTTATAATCTGAATTTTTGGCTTATTTGAATGGGTGAGTTGATATGCACATAGCGAAGCATAAATTCCGCTGAGAAATCCATGAGTACTACGTGCTTTACTCGTCACTAAATTGTATTGCCCTTTCAATAAGCTGAATAATGTTTCTATTTTATTGCGTTACCTTAGGTGATATTCATCTGATGTACAGAGTTGAATAGCCTGCATATTCTTCCGATGATAATTAATTAAATCAATACCTTGAACTTGCAGCCTGCTCTTTAATTCTTGGCTGATGTAGCCCCGATCCCCGTAAAGTTTTCCGTTTAGGCCATCAACTAATTGCTCAACCATTTTTATGTCAGCAACATGTCCATTCGATAAAGCAGAACAGGCAATTTCACCAAATTGATTCATCGCAATATGTAATTTACAGCCATAAAACCAGCCCATTGAGCTTCTACCACGTGATGCAATTTGGACTGATGATTTATGACGTTGAATACGTTGATTCTTACAAACAGGTAGCATTGTTGAATCAATCCATAAATATTGTGTTTCTTGACCTTTCATCAGAGCGACATGAAGGGCTAATTCATGCCTTTTGATCAGATGAATCATACGTTGGTAACAGGGTAAGCTTTTAAATAAATTACATTTGTCCTGCTTCAACCATGAGAAGAATGCTTTGAAATTGCTGAAGTGAGAACATTTATACCAAATGGCGATAAAGGTGATTTCTGAGATGCTTAGTTGACCAGTTCGGATTCTTAAACAGTGATTACTTTGTTTGAGGAATTTCCAGTAGGTTGCTTCAAATTTAAGAAAGAAATCATCAATTACACAGAATAATTCGGTACTATCGAACATCAGGACTAGAGTTGTGAGTTTAGTATGGTAACTCAACTGATGGCTCTAGTCCTCCTGTTTTTCAAGTTAATTTCTTATCCGCGATTCGGGTTATTTAAGCTTGGGAATAACTGGAAATAAACCAGTCTTTTAGAAACTTCATTTCCTTAGAAGAATTCTGTCTCTATTCAGCTGAAATCTTTGATGAGTTGGAACCAGTTAACTGTAAAAAAGTCCCATGTTTTTGGACATCATAAACCCATGAAAATTATGTGTGGTCAGTGGTTCATGGATTTTAATCGCTCATATGTGATATTTTTCCTTGGAGAAACATGAAGTTTCTGCTTTTTGCTACATTTTATAAAATCTCTAATTGTTTGATACATACTTCAAGTTATTGAATCTATATTGTTTTATTTTCATTAATAAAGTCTTGATTTTTTTGTATAAAAAACTATAATTTATTGATTAATTACAATATATATTCTTAATATTGTAGTGAAATATCGCTTATGCGATTTATAGATTCAGCATTTCCACCGGGATTACACGAGCAAGGTGAAATATCGCTTATGCGATTTATAGATTTGTTGTAATCGATCTGGACTTATCCAGAACTTGAAATATAACTTATGTGATTTGTAGAAAGATCAGATTTTGCCATAATTTATGGCAATCAGTGAAATATTCTCATAAAAATTGGAGCTTAAAGCTCCAATTTTTATGTTGGTCTTGCAAGTTTTGGTTGTTTGTTATTCACTAATTAAAATGTCTACCCTATAAACCATTTAAAAATTTACTGTTGCGACTTCATATTGTGCTTTGTCTAACTTTCCTTGGTTAAAAAGCCGAGTTGCCACTTCTGACCATAAATACATAGCAGATTTAGAAGCTAAACTGTTCAGATTTCGTTGTGTCTACAAAATCAGTGGCTCTTCAATGAGGTCTTAGATATGGATAGATTGCCTTTAGTTCTTAGTTCTGAAGAATCTCAAAACATGCAGGAAATCCCTGAAGCTGCTCATCGTGAACAGCTAGGACAACAAATGGTTGGTGATCTTCTGGATATTTCCGAGCTAACCGATCAGCCAATTAAACACATGGTTTTGAACAAAACAGGAGTGTTTGAGGAAGCGGAAGGACAAGAAAAAACTATGCACAAGTGCAAGCCTAAATCAGATAACAGCCCCTTTACAGGGATTTTTGTTTTTCTTATTACTTAATCAAGAGATTCAAATATCGAAACATAAAAATTAAGAGGCAGAAGTTACAGCTTTTACCTCTCTACTAAAACAAACATCATGGTTCGGTTAGCTGTTCTAGTCATCGTATTATAGCTTGAATAACCGCCGATTTTGTAGACACTTTAAATGGGTTCTAACACACCAGATTTTAAACCTGGGATTTTTTCGATTTCGCATAACAGCCATTATATTAAATGTGGAAGATTATCCTCATTAATGATCCCAAAAGCTTTTCTCCATGCCTGAGGGCTGGTGCCATATTTTTCACGAAAATTTTTTCTAAATGACACGGTATTATTAAAACCTGAAAGCTCGGTTATCTTTTCGATAGACAAGTTTGTCGTTTCTAAAAGTTCACAACTTAATCTGATTCTTTCAGTATTCAGCCAATCGACTAAGGTCATACCTGTCGCTTTCTTAAAATGCCGTGTGAACGTCCTACGTGTCATATGTGTTCGTTCAGCTAGGCTTTCAATATTATGTTGTAAAGCTAAATTCTTTCTTAAAAAATCAAGTAATAGGTTAATTTGTGCATCTTGGCTCGATTCTGCTATTGGCTGTTCAATAAACTGAGCTTGCCCACCTTCACGGTGAGGTGGAATGACCATTACTCTAGAGACTTTATTCGCAATTTGTGCATTATAGATTTCACGTACCAAATATAAGCAGCAGTCTAACGCTGCGCCTGTTCCAGCAGAGGTTACGATCCTTTGGTCTTCTACATACAGGGCATCATGATCAAGCTGAACCTGTGGAAATCGCTCACTGAAATCTTGTTCAGCCATCCAGTGCGTAGCTGCTTTTTTATGATCAAGTAAACCAGCATATGCCAATGCATAAGTTCCATAGCATAACCCTACAATTCTAATTCCAGTCTGATATGCACAATTTAGGGCATCGATAAGTACTTGTTCAGGCTTATGATTAAAATCATCCCATCCAGGAATAATAATAAGATCCGACTCTTTAATGAGTTCAATCCCACCATCAGGGATAATCATCATAGACTGTTCTGTTTTTACGGGTTGGCCATCTATAGAAAAAATTTTCAGATCGAATAAGCGTTTATCTTCAATCTTGATATTGAAAATGATATGGGGGATAGAGAAGTGAAATGGATTTATATTGGGATAAACGAATAATCCAATCACTGGTATAGCCATTCGATCTACCTCTCTAAAATAACAAATATAGCATGTTGTCCCAATAGTTTCGATGATTGTCCTTAAGGACAATTTTATTATTTGATTTTTCCTATCATGATTCAAGTATGACTCAATGATTGGATCTAGAACATGAATAAAATTTTAAGTAGCTCTGTTATTGCACTCTCTCTGGCAATGGCTTCAGTCAATTTATATGCGAATGATAAAGTGGTTCAGCGAGATACCTCTAAAGTGACGCATATACAAGAAATTCGCAATGCAACGATTAAAGTAACCTATGCTGATACGACTTTTTTAATTGACCCAATGTTTGCTAAAAAAGGGTTCTATGAAGGTTTCCCTGATACTCATCGTAGCTATTTACGGAACCCATTAGTCGATTTGCCTATCAAGCCCGAAACGATTTTAGAAGGTGTAGATGCGGTAATCGTGACCCATACCCATTTAGATCATTGGGATGATGCAGCACAAGCGACTATTCCGAAAAACATGCCGTTGTTTGTACAGAATAAAGAAGACCAGAAAGTCATTCAGTCACAAGGCTTCAAAGATGTTCGTGTATTAACTCAAGCGACCTTTGAAGGGATTAAGCTCACTAAAACTGGTGGTCAACATGGTACTGATGCGATGTACCGTATTCCTAAGCTTAAAGCTGGATTAGGTGAAGCAATGGGTGTGGTATTTGAAGCTGCTGGCCATGAAACTGTTTATGTGGCAGGAGATACCATCTGGCGTTCTGAAGTTGATCAAGCGATTCAAACATTTAAACCTGATGTGATTGTCTTGAATACAGGTAACGCCTTGGTTGATGGCTTTAAAGAATCTATTATTATGGGCAAAGAAGATACTTATCGTGCAACCCAAAAAGCACCTAATGCTAAAATTGTCGCGGTTCATATGGATGCCATTAACCACATGTCGGTAACACGTGCTCAACTTGCAGAATATGTAGAAGACAAAGGGATTCAAGATAAGGTTTTAATTCCTATCGATGGTGAAACGCTTTCTTTCTAAAGTAAATTAAAGAAGTGGAATGCTTCCACTTCTTTAAAATCCTAAGCAGAACAAAACCAATATTAGTTAAGTAAAGGAACCGCTATGTCAAAATCAGCTTTATTAGTTATCGACTTACAAAATGAATATCTACCTACAGGTAAATTACCATTGGTAAATATTGAACAAGCTGCTGCTAATGCAGTGAAAGTAATTGCGAAGGCCCGTCAACTGGGTACTCAAGTGATTCATGTCCAACATATTGCTGATGCTGAATCTCCTATATTTGAACCTAGCTCAAATGGTATTGAATTTCAGGACACAGTTAAGCCGCAAGAAGATGAATCCGTGATCATTAAAAATCACATCAATGTGTTCTTAAATACGAATCTCAAAGAAATTTTAGATAGCAATCAAGTGACTGAGTTAGTCGTGATTGGTGCTATGAGCCATATGTGTGTTGATGCTGCTGTTCGTGCTGCTTCTGATTTTGGTTATAAGGTAAAAGTGATTCATGATGCTTGTGCAACACTAGACTTGGAATTTAATGGCGTTAAAGTACCTGCTGGTCATGTCCATGCAACATTAATGGCCGCTTTTGAATTTGCATATGCTCAAGTGATATCAACTGATGATTATGTTAGCTAAAGATTAAGATTTTCTAAAATTAATATAATACACGTTATACGAAGTCAAAAAAACACAAAAATGGGAGCCTAAGCTCCCATTTTTATTGATGATTTTTTAAATCTTTTAACATTGCTTCACGCAGAATTTTATTCATGCGTGTTTGATAGCCTTTCCCTTGTGCTTTTAACCATGCAAGTACATCAGCATCAAGACGAACAGAGGTTTGTTGCTTCACTGGACGATAAAATTGCCCATGACGAATAGCATTACTCCAGTCTGTAATTTCAGGAATATCTGATAGATCTAGCTGATCGTCAGGAATCGTTCCCTTAGCAAGCAAGCGTTCAATTTCAGCATCTTGCTTGTCGCCGAATTTTTCATTCAGCTCTTTGCGTGAGTATCTAACCATGCTCATATCTATCTCGCTCCGCCTTAGTTACTTGTCTTGCACTAATAATTCGTATGATTTCACAGTCATCTTCATCAAAGATGGTGTGAGCTACTAAGAGCATTAGTACGCCTTTTACTTTTCCAATGGTTTGCCAACGTTCTTCACCATCGGTATGTCTGTCCTGGATTGAGATCCTCAGTGGATCGTCAAAAACAAGGCTTGCCGTTTCGAAAGAGACATCGTGTTTTTTCTGATTCTTTCGATTCTTTGCCTCATCCCATTCGAAATATTGTTCCATAAAAAACATTCAAATTTGTATGTACAATAATGTATCACAAAATTGTATCACTCAAGTTGAAAAGCGTAATTTTTAGTCGAAATTATTGGCAAAAACTATCAAAAAAGATCATAAAAAAGCCGACTTGTTTCCAAGCCGGCTTTTCGGGTTTGCGTCCCCGATTTTTTATAGCATAACTTTTTGAAATTTAACACTATTTATTTTTAGTTTCGTATAATCGCCATTATGTTGATTTTAGAGAACCTAAATATTATCTAATTAAAAAAAATTCTCAAAACTGTTAAGTATTATCTTTTCTATTATTTTAAAATTCTATAAGATCAAATTTCACTATCTAATTATCCCCCTATATGCGCCCCCGAATACGTAAGTTATTACATTCCTTTTATTCATTCCCAAATTCTAAAGTCCTAGAATTAAAATATAACTTAAGTAGTTATAGTGATTTTGACTTACTTAAAAAGAGTAAAAAATCTAACTGTCAGAATGTTAGAGACGCTGTTGGTAGCATTCTATATGAACGTGGTTATACTCCAGCTGAAATATCTTTATTAACAAACCAATAGCGTTAATTTAAAAGCCCTAAGGTTTTGAGTCCTAGTCAAAGTAGACAGGCAATGGTACTGGCTTCCCAAAGTGACATTTTTTTTGACACGATTCCCTAAGAGAGCCGCAGATTTCATGCTAAAAAAAATGTCCGGTTTTGAGTCCTAGTCAAAGTAGACTAGGCAATGGTACTGGCTTCCCAAAGTGACATTTTTTTTGACACGATTCCCTAAGAGAACCGCAGATTTCATGCTAAAAAAAATGTCAGGTTTTGAGTCCTAGTCAAAGTAGACTAGGCAATGGTACTGGCTTCCCAAAGTGACATTTTTTTTGACACGATTCCCTAAGAGAACCGCAGATTTCATGCTAAAAAAAATGTCAGGTTTTGAGTCCTAGTCAAAGTAGACAGGCAATGGTACTGGCTTCCCAAAGTGACATTTTTTTTGACACAGTAAACAACCATTGTTTTATCTTTTAAAATCAGTATGATATGGAATTGTAAAAAGCCCATTCACCCTCGAATGGGCTTTTTTTATGATTTCCCATGTTCCACGCCTACTATTTGAGCAATGTTCCACGACTCTGATTAGCTTGACTGCTTAATCTGAACAAATGAGGGGGCCTACTTTATGAATAAGAACACACTCTGTACTCAAGTATGTAACTTTAAACTGTACCCTAAAGTAACACTTTAAAAGTTCGTAAAACTATGTACCATTTAAATGATTTTTAATCATAAGTAACATGTAACTTTGGTATTAAAGATTTATAATTTACGAAATTGTTCATTTTTATCCAATTGGGGCAAGAAAGAGTGAAAGGCCAAAAAGTAGGTTATGTGCGAGTGAGTTCGGTCGAGCAAAATACTGGGCGTCAACTTGAGGGAATTGAAGTCGACCGGATTTTTGTTGACCGTGCTTCGGGTAAAAATACCGACCGACCGAAATTTCAGGAAATGTTGAACTATGTCCGGGAAGGGGACAGCGTGATTGTACATTCCATGGATCGTTTTGCACGCAGTCTAAAAGATTTGGTCACTGAAGTAGATAAACTGGTTAAAAGAGGGATCGCCATCCAGTTTGTAAAAGAAAATATTACTTTTACGGCCGAATCCACCCCGATGGATAATTTGATGCTGCAACTGATGGGTGCTTTTGCACAGTTCGAACGTGAGATCATTTTAGAACGGCAAAAGGAAGGAATTAAACTCGCCTCTGCTCAAGGGAAGTACAAAGGCCGGGTACATAAATTGAAGCCTGATCAGGCCAAAGCTTTACAACAAGCTTGGAAAGAAGGGAAGTATTCATCCAAGGTTGATTTGGCAAAAGCATTTGATATCAGCAGGCAAGCTGTTTATAGGTATTTAAAAAACAATAGATGAAATTTGTCTAGGAGAGTGGTGGCTATTCAAGTCATCTTTTTCAAGTCAATTTCTTATCCGAGATTTAGATTATCTAATTCAGTTAGATTGTATTTTATATAATATCAGTATCTGATATTCAGGAAAAATCATGAATAATAACTATCCAAAACCTATAATAATAATGCACTGGATTACCTTTGTTTTAGTTGGAATTGTATATTTGACGAGTGGAGATCCCACAAGAACAGGCTTGCAGGGCCAGATTCATGTCATGGGTGGAATTTCAATATTTATTCTATTTTTCGTGAGATTAAGTTTTGTTTTTATTTATAAAAGAAGTATTCCTCAAAATGAGATAATTAATTCGTATCAAATCAAATTATTCAAAATTGTCAGATTTACGCTTTACTTAAGTTTATGTGTCGTTCCAATCGCGGGGTGGCTTGCATTATCGAGTCTGACTGATAACTTCCAAGTATTCTCTTTAAACTTGCCACTTTTAAGCAGTGTGAAAGATCTTAAATTTATTGCTGAATTACATCAATTTTTAGGTAACTTTTTTATTGTAATTGTGGGTTTGCATGCCTGTGCTGCATTAATCCACCATTTTATTTTCAAAGATAATGTATTAAAAAGTATGTTATTTAAAAAATGAAGTGATTTAGATCTATAAAAAAATAGCGATATTGTTCACCCAGAACAACATGCTTTATCGATATAAAGCATGTCAAATATTTCTATAATTTATTATCTATACCCCTCATGGGTTTGGACGTGTTCGGGTCATATAAAAAGGGATCTTACGCCACCGCAACATTAAATAATGATCCGATCCAAGCACTGAATAACATGGCGATAATACCCCAAAGCATGACCCGAACCGAACCTTTCCAAATACTTGCACCGCCAGCATAACTGGCCAAGGCGCCCATAATCCCCAGGCTTAATACCCCAATCAGCATTACGCCTTTCTCTAAGTATTGCTCAGGCAGAAGCATAATTGAAATTAAAGGAAATAATGAGCCTACAGTAAATGCGATGGCTGAAGAGAATGCAGCACGAAAGGGCTGTGCAGAAGTATGATCTGAAATACCAATTTCATCACGAGCATGTGCGTCTAAAGCATTGTGTGCAGTCAGTTGTTGCGCGACTTCTTGTGCTAAAGAGGGTTGCAATCCACGCTGTATGTAAATATTCTTTAGCTCATTTAATTCATGTTCAGGATGGCGTTGTAGTTCACGTTCTTCCATTTCCAGATCATTCTTTTCAATATCTTGTTGTGATTTAACGGAAATATATTCACCTGCAGCCATCGATGCGGCTCCAGATATTAATCCGGCAACACAAGTCACCAGTAAAGTATGAGTGGATGCTCCACTGGCTGCTATTCCCACCACGAGACTTGTGACTGAAATAATCCCATCATTTGCCCCCAGCACAGCTGCACGCAACCATCCCGCACGTTCGATGTAATGTTTTTCAAGATGATAAGAATGGCGCACAAGGTATATCCTTCTTTGTTATCATGCTGATTATAGTTAAATTTATTGAATTTGTAGACCTTATTATTGGCTAATTTCAAAAACCGTGCTTAACAAGAGGGGAGAATATAGCTAAATACCAAATAAATCATTACAGTAATCTTTAAACAATTTATCAATATCTTCGTCTTTAAAATCTTTTGAATAGATCTCTTGCGAAAGTAAAAAATTGTTTATACTAGCCCCATGAAATATGAAAATTTAACTCGATTTAATGATGGGGAATTTAAACGACTCGTTGGAGTTCCTCGTCCATTATTCTTAAAAATGGTATCGGTGTTACAACAAGCTGAACTTGCCAAGAAAAAATCTGGAAGACCTCATTCGTTGTGTTTAGAGGATCAATTGTTGTTAACTTTAAATTACTTACGCTGTTATAGAGCTCAAATTGAGTTATCCGCTGACTATAACCTAGCTGAAAGCAATGTGAATCGTACTATTCAGAAAGTTGAAAATACTCTGATTCAATCACGGATTTTCGCATTGCCTAAAAGGAATCAAAAGTTTAGTGAGGGGGATTATGTGATCGTTGATGTCACTGAGTCACAGATTGAGCCTCCCAAAAAAACAAAGAAAATTCTATAGTGGTAAAAAGAAGAAACATACGCTAAAAACACAGGTCATTTTTAACCCAAGACTAAAGCAAATTGTAAGTATACAGGTCGAAAGTGGCAGAAAACATGATCTGACGATTGCGCGTAAGTATTTGAAGGAGATGATCATTTATCCTTGTATCATGGCAGATTTAGCCTATAAAGGATTTCATCAGATTAAGAGTAAGTTACTCATTCCAATCAAGAAACCTAAGAATTTATCATTACCCAAAATAGCAAAACAGATCAACCAAGAAATCAGTCGGCGTAGGATCACAATTGAACATATCAACGGCAAACTTAAACATTTTCGGATATTAACAGAACGCTATAGAAATAGACGGAAACGATTTGGTCTAAGAATGAATTTAATTGCTGGAATGGTGAATTGGATGCTCTTAAATTAACTTTCGCAAGAGATCTAATATCCCATGTTTCTATTGCTCTATATTTTTTAGTATTTGGCTATATAGACCTGACTGCTTTACAGGTGCTCCAAAACACTGGATCTCATTTTAGAAGGTTCTTGTTTTACCCAAGGGAATGATTGAATATAGAGGCTCTTGCGCTCAACCAGCGTTAATAATGCACCCTTAAATTCTCACCTATCACGGTATCATCTTCGAAATCACCTAGGAGTTGAAGTTATTCTATGACTTCATCACGACAATGAATACTTGTCCTGTACTTATTAACAAAGCCCTGAAAAATGGGCTTTTTTTATTTGCCATATTACATTGACAGTGATCAATGTAGTTTACATACTAATTACATTAGAGTCATTTAAGGATCCTGTAGATTGAACAATCTTGAGGCCTGTCATCTATATAAAGCTTTAACCGATGAAACGCGGATAAAAATTTTACAAAGATTACATTCAGGCGAGTGCTGTGCATGTGAATTATTGGAAATGCTCTCTATCACGCAATCTACACTATCGCATCACATGAAGTGTTTGACTGAACTGGGGTTAGTCAAGGGGCGAAAAGATGGACGCTGGATGCGTTATTCAATGAATACCACTTGTACCGAACAGCTGTATTCATTCACTAAAACGCTTTTATTAGGTCAAGATCAAGGGGATTTAAATGGATAGCATTATTGCGGTCTTTGCATGGTTAAATGACATGCTGTTAAAAATGACTTGGCTATCAGAGGGGGTTGCCTGGTTCGTTGAAAGTATTTTGGGTTTATCGATTGCCACACAAGTCGGTGGCAGCGTGCATTTCTTTATCTATGATGTGATTAAAATTTTTATACTTTTAAGTGTGCTGATCTATTCACTGTCATATATTCAGAGCTATTTCCCCCCAGAACGAACTCGACAAATTCTGGGACGCATGAAAGGGCTTAAAGCCAATATCATGGGTGCCTTACTTGGAACCATTACCCCATTTTGTTCCTGTTCATCTATTCCTATCTTTATTGGTTTTACTCGGGCTGGTTTGCCTGTAGGCGTGACATTCTCTTTTCTGATTTCCTCTCCCTTGGTTGATTTAGCTTCCATCATCTTATTAGCCAGTATCTTCAATTGGAAAATTGCCATGATCTATGTGGCACTCGGTCTGATTCTGGCGGTCATTGGGGGTTCAATCATCAGCTTTTTCAAAATGGAAAGGTATGTTGCTGAATTTGTCACTCAAAATTCTGCGGTGCAAGGTGATGAAGATTTTAAAATGTCTGCTAAAGAGCGCCGCGAATTTGCTTGGGAACAGGTGGTTGAAATCTTCCAGAAAGTCTGGATCTATGTCTTAATCGGTGTCGGTATTGGTGCGGCGATTCATAACTGGATTCCAGAGCAGTGGATTACTGTTTTATTAGGACAAGACAACTGGTATTCAGTGCTTGTTGCGACTGTGGTCGGTATACCAATGTATGCGGATATATTTGGTACTTTACCCATCGCAGAAGCGTTGGTGGCTAAAGGTGTGGGTTTAGGTACAGTTTTGGCATTTATGATGGGGGTGACAGCACTTTCTCTGCCCTCCTTAATTTTGTTAAAGCAAGTCGTTAAAACACAATTACTCAGCCTTTTTGTCGTGATTGTGTTTGTTGGTATTTTAATTATTGGATACAGTCTAAATTTATTTGGTCAGTTCTTTATCTAAAACAGTCTCAGGAGATTAGAAATGCATATTAAAGTTATGGGTACAGGTTGTCGTAAATGTAAGGCTTTATTGGCGGCGACAGAAGAAGCGGTGAAAAGCAGTGGTGTACAAGCTGAAATTGAGTATGTCACCGACATGATCAAGATTGCTGAAACAGGTTTGATGAGTACACCAGGTTTAATTATCGATAATAAAATTGTCTCAAGCGGTAAAGTATTAGAAGCTCCAGCAATAGCTGAGTTAATTGAAAAAAACAAGTAAATGGAGTTATTGAAATTTAAGTTTAAAAACCAGTTGCTCCGGCAACTGGTTTTTTATCGAAATAGAGCTAAAACACCCGGTTTAAGATTCAATTGAATTGCTGGAATTCACAACCTGAAACCGAGTAAAAAATGAGTTATGAAAGATTTTTATTATTAAAAAATAAATAATTATTGATTAATTTTAGCTAAACAATTTAGAATAAAAATCACCCAGCCCTAGGTGTCATTCAGTACGTGAATCTGCCAGATACCCAGTATTTTTTGTTAGTTTACCCAATTTGCTTAATTCTTATAGGTGCTGTTTTTATTGCTGCTCATCTATGGTTTAAAGCGCCGAAATATTTATTGTGGATGGGTCTGGGTTGTATTTTGCCATCGGTCGCATTAGGTTCACAGACATTGATGACAAATGCACAGCTGAGACTGACTGCCCCATGGTTTGCACTTTTTTATTTAGGTGGCGCTTGGGCAGTGGTGCATGGAATGCTCTTAAAAGCCAATTCAAAATCAAATATATTTGTAGCAACCACTTTGATTGTAGTGGGTATGGCTTTGCTTTTATATTTTACCCATTTTGATGAGAAGTTATGGCTAAGAATAATAATAATTAATATTGTGATTTTATGCTTAGAAGTTTTAGCACTTCCAAAAGTATATGATTTATTTAAAAAAACCTACGCCTTAGAAAAGCTTTTATGTTTTAGTTATGTCCTCTTATTTAGTTATGGCGTTATTAGAACATTAATTGTCATCGTATACCTTCAAAATGTGCAAGATGTAAACTTAGTAACAACCCAATGGTGGATGATGATGGTTGCTGTAAATCTCCTACTCAGCCTGTGGTTTGCAATTATAGTTTCAGCTGTCGCTGTAAAAGAAAGATTTAATATTATCAACGAAGAAAGATTGAGAGATCCTTTAACGAAGCTGTATAACCGGAATGGTTTTTTAGAAAAAACAAAAGATTTATTTAATGAATTGCAGCACGGTGAAGTTTATCTTGTGATGTCTGATATTGATAATTTTAAGCACATAAATGATGCATGGGGGCATGTGATAGGGGATGAAATCTTATGCAAAATTGCGGATATATGCAGATCTAACATTCGGCAAGGTGATATTGTTGGCCGGTTTGGCGGGGAAGAATTTATTATATTACTGCGTAGTCCAGATGAAAAATCTTCATTCGCTTTAGTTGAACGCTTACGCAAAAAGATTGAAGATCAACTTTTTATTAATAATATTAGAATTACTGCAAGTTTTGGGGCAGCCAGAATAGATACCGACACCCAATTAATGAGTGCTCTAGAAATAGCAGATAAACGTTTATACAATGCTAAAAATAATGGCCGAAATAGAGTTTGTTTTAATTAGGGTGTGTTGACATTTGTAGTGCATAAATTGTCCTATAAGGGCAACCATATAAAAATACAAGCGAGAGCGACAGCACTTTGGTAATTACGCTTTAACTTGTCATATCGGGTAGCAATTCCTCTAAATTGCTTCAGCCTACAAAATGAATTTTCAACTAAGTGTCTGATTTTATAAATATACCAGTCCATATGATCATTACTGGACTTAGTGTTCGATTTTCTTGGAATATTTGGCTTTGTTTTTGTTGCTTCAATTTGATTCCTGAAATTTTCTGAGTCATACCCTTTATCAGCGCATAATATTTCTGATTCAGTTAAATCCAGTTTAGATAAAAGACCTGGTGCAATTTTAATATCGTGAGACGTCCCATCAGAAATAATAAACTCAATAGGATTACCATCAGAATCGATAGCTAGATGGATTTTGGAACTATTACCGCCAATACTTTTAGATATATCTTGATTCTTAATTCCAGCAGAGTGTTGATGAGCTCTAACATGACTACCATCAATAAAAATCCACTCTTTATCAGCATGCTTACTAAATAATTTGAATATATTGATAAATTTACTGTTTTTAGACCATCGATTGTATTTCTTAAAAATGGAGTTTGGTTTACCAAATTGCAGAGGCAAATCTCTCCAAGGGCAACCTGTTCTAATACGAAATAAAATAGCTTCAATGAAATTTCTTAAATTTGATTTGAGATAAATATTAAACTGACGGAAAATGGAAAGTAACTTAGACCAGTGTTGATCATTCAGCATTGTACGAGGCATAGCGAGAGTAAAATTGGGTTTGGCGATTTGATTTTACTATCTCGCTATTTTTTATACAGTAAATGTCAACAGACCCTAAGTTTTTTTAGAAAGAGATGAATTCAGGTGGTGTTTTCTAGATCGTTTGAAAGAGAGATATTTTAACTCAAATTGAATTATTTAAGTGATGCTAAGCTACGTCAACCCTCACTTTTCCTGTCAGCTAAACATCTCCCATACTGTCCATTATTAAACTGAATGGACTCGATCCATACGTCTATTTAAGGGATTTGCTGAAAATCCTGCCAACCTAGAAAATGTGCCAGATTGATAGCTTTATTGGTGAGAATATAGATACTTTAAATGGGTTCTAACATCAAAAAAATAGGATTAAATTTCAAAAAACTTATGCTATAAAAAATGGGGTGAATTTTAGGCATCGTTGTACGCTTTGGCTCACACGAATCTTGGCTCTTTGCTGCTGGTTGAGATATAAGAAATTTCCTATGATGAAGCCATAGAGAACAGGATGTTCCAAATAACAAGAATAAGAAAGATCGCACAAGGATTGGCAGGTACGACAGGAGTTATACCAAGCGAACCCAATATGAAAAACCCTGGCAGGATGCCGGGGTTTTTTATTGCCTATATTTTTGCTTTAAATAACGTTATATGAACGTTAGGAAGTGAATTAGAGTCACGGCTGAGCCAAGTGGATAATTACCGATTTACAAATATGCTTATAACTAAGATTTAGTTAAGTGCTTTTTTGATTTTATCAACCATTTTTTGGGCAGTCTTATGGTCATCAAAATCAATATTTATAATTCCTTTATTTCCCTGATTATTTGGTAAGCTTTTAACAATTAGTGAAAAATTGTCCGTTTCATTGGTAACGATTTCTACTGAAACAATAGATCTCTTGCGAAAGTCATTATTGAAAATTTATCCGGTTTACCAGTGCAGCGATTAAGTTAATGCGTAAACCGAATCTTTTCCGTCTATTTCGATAGCGTTCACTTAATATTCTAAATGTTTTCAATTGACTATTGATGTGTTCGATCACAACTCGTATTTTTCCAATCATTTTATTGTACTTTTTCTCAACATCAAATAAGGGTATATTCTTCTTTTTCTTTATTGGCATCAATAATTTAAAGCCATCTTGCTCTAATCCGTAGTACCCTAAATCGGTCATAACATATTCACAATGTTTGAATTTCTTAACCGTTTTTCTTGCCAGTTTAATGTCATGCTGACTGCCATTCGATATATCTAGCCCTATGATTTGTTTGCTCTTTGGATGATAGATCACTTGTGCTTTTAGCGTATGTTTCTTCTTTTTACCACTGTAGAACTTACTCTGATTTTTTTTTCGGGCGTTCTATTGAACATTCTGTCGCATCGATAATGACCCAGTTAAAGTGTTCGTCTGCTGTGGTAATGCTTCGTTTTGGCAGAGTAAAACATCTTGATTTCATCAATGCATCTTCAACCTTTTTAATGGTTCGATTCACATTACTTTCAGCGATATGGTAATTTGCCGCCAATTCCAGTTGAGTACTGTAGTTCCGTAAGTAATTGAGCGTTAATAACAACTGATCCTCTATAGCTAAAGTATGAGGACGACCTGATTTCTTTTTGAGTGATTCTGCTTTTTCTAAAACCTCTACCATTTCGGTAAAAACTGGTCGAGGTACGCCAACCAAGCGTTTAAATTCAGAATCTGAAAAACGGTTTAAGTTCTGATATCTCATGAAACTTAGATTGAGGTGGTTTTTACTTTCGCAAGAGGTCTATTGCATATTTACCAGATCATGATGATGTTAATAAATAAGAGCAGTGTGATTCATGAGAATAATGGCTTTCCATCTGAATAAAGCTAGACAATAAAAAAGGACTCAATTGAGTCCTTTTTTGAATTCTTTTTCTAATTGGAAATTAGAAGCGGAATTTAGCATTTACGCCAACAGTTTCTGTATCGTATACAGAACCTTTTTCAGCATTAGCATTTACGTAAGATGCACCAACTGCAACAGCAGGAGTGATGAAGTAATTTATG
The DNA here is from genome assembly GCF_004336635.1 of Acinetobacter sp. ANC 4862. Lineage (GTDB taxonomy): Bacteria > Pseudomonadota > Gammaproteobacteria > Pseudomonadales > Moraxellaceae > Acinetobacter. The sequence goes on along the minus strand of NZ_SJXH01000018.1, from coordinate 15,203 downwards.
TTCGCACCCCAAGCTTTGTCTGGTGAACCATCGAAGCTAGATTCAGCATAAGACGCGCCAACGCTTAATTTAGGTGTAACGAAAAGAGTTGTACCTAGGTTGTAAGCAGTATCTTCACCGTAAACTAAACCGCTTTCGAAACCGATTGACATGTTTGTACCATCGATTGCACCAACGTATTTAGTACGTGCAGTGATCGCGTCTTGGTCTTGATCAATCGTGTCAGATTCTAAACCAGCTTTAACAACACCGTTTGAAAGGATGTTGAAAGCATCATAAGAAGTCTGGTTAGCAACGCTAGTATAACCAACAGCTACCAAGAAGTTAGGAGCTACTACAGCACCAAGTTCTAAAGCATAACGGTCGCCATGGTCATCAGCTTGGTTGTTTTTGTTGTCTGTAATTGTGTTGCTATAAGAAGCGCTAGCATATACAGGAACAACTTTAGTTGGAATATACGCTTCTGCTTTAGCACCAATAGTATGAGAAACAAAGTCTTCACCTTCAGCATCTACGTCGTATTCACCATAGTTATAAGCTACAGAAACGTTAGATGCTTGGTTTAAGAAAGCTACTTCAGCCAATGGACCTTTTGAAGAATCAACATTTTTAAGGTAATAAGTACCTTGTACAGCACCCGTAAAGTTTTTGTCATTTGCTGTGTTATCAACGTACTCAGATTGACCTTGTACTTCTACTTGATATGCTTGAGCACCAGTCATGGCTAATAATAAAGCAGTGGCTAAACCGAGTTTTTTCATAATACTTACCAGTTTTGTTAAAAATAGATTAAACATTAGTCATTGTATTGTAACAAAACATTAAGTCAATGAACTATAATGACATTATTTTGTTGAATTTTTGTAGTAAACCATATAATTGTTTAAAAAATGTTCAATTGATTGGTTTTATGTCAAAGTTAAAAAACTTTTTTAGAACAAATGAATATACGGATTTTTACAGCTGTTTTTTGGAAAAAAAACGGAAAATTTGAGAGATTTTTAACAATGTAAAATTTGATAATTTTTTTTATTTTTTGTAAAAAACAATTTATAGAGCTAGCTTAAGTGTGAATTATTTTGCATATTCTTAATTTTATTTAGAATTTAACATCAAAGTTAGCCTTAAAAATATTTTATTTGGGTATAAAAAACAAACATATTATTTTTATTTATGTGATGATTTTTGCATTATTATCTAATTATTGTGATTTAACTAAAAGCCAACTAATTCAATAGGCTTTACTTATTTGGTGATTTTTATCATAATCCATCTATCAAGTCATGTTACATTAAAATAATGTGATGATGATCTGATTCTCCATGAACAAGTTTTGTTTTTATATGCCCAACTTTCCCCAAGGTTGGGTTTTTTTTTGCCTGAAAGAAGTGTGCTCTGCCTACGTTCTCATATTTAATAAAGAAAATATCCAAGTATCAACGAAGTATTGAAACTAAAAGAATATTCTTCTTTATTTTTGCTCAATGATTGATTACAAAGCAGAATATTTAAAAAATGTGCATTTGGAACGATTTGTAATAATGGTGCATTAATATGGTGCGTTATTAATATTAATTTTATGCTATTTCTCAATTTTTAGTCATAAAAAACCCCAGTTTCCTGTGAAAACTGGGGTTTTTTAGCCAAAAATCTCGGATAAATCAAAAATCCTGCTGAGGAATGATTTTGACTTGCCCTAATGCGGTGCATTATGCACTTATTTGTGGCATGTGTAAATATTTTCTTAGACCTGTTATAAAAATATTTTTAGCTATGTGTCATTCATACAAAATGATCTGAACGAATTTAATAAAAGTAGAAAATTTAGGCTTTCGAGATGAAACAAGGATTGATTTACTTAAGTTGCTTAATGGGGGGCTTGATGCAATTAGGTGCTTGTCAAAAGAAAAGCGAACAGAATTCTATAATCAATCCATGATGCTGATGAGCGCAAGCAATTGAGCTTAGATATTTTGGATAAACTTGGTTTATTCTTTTATCTTCATTAGAGAGTAGTATTAATAATAATTTTTTATAAAAAAATAAGATAAACGGTTGATAAGAAAGAATTAGTAGTATGAAAATCATGTAATATATACGATTGTATTATAAACGAAATATGATGATGATTGGCCAGTTGTTTTTGTGTGGGACGTACTGAATCCATGTATAAATTACGTTCGGGACATATTAGTCAACGGCTTTTTTTGTCGATGATTATCATTATTTTCTCACTGCTTTTTCTTTCTGTTCCCTTAATTGTCAGTAGCTATCAGAGTTATCAAAAAGCAGATCGAGCCTTAACTGAAATTTCTGCGCTACGTGCAGTTGCCGATTTAGCCAATAAAGTTTCACGCGAGCGAGCACCTGCGAATAAGGTGATGTCGAGCACTGCTGAAGAATTAGCTGAAAATCTACAAGAGCTGCAAGCGCATCGAAAAGAAGTTGATATACAAATTGATCAGACCATACAGATTTTAAATGCAGCGGGCTTTTCTGCCCAGGTACGAGGCTTATCTTCCAATTTAAAAGTAACTTTACAGCAAGGTCGTCAAGCTGTAGATGCGTATGCTGCTTTGCCCCGATCTGAACGTACTTCAAAACAGCTTGATGAAGCGATTAAGAAAATGTTCACGGCATGGGATAGTTGTCATGAAATTTTAAAAAATGTATTGGTACACGCTGAAGCTAAAAGCACATCTGTTTCTGAATACTATACGCTGATTTTAATTCTGGCAGATTTACGCGATCAGGGAGGGCGAATTGCCTCCAATATCATGGCATCCATCACTTTTGTAGAAAAAATACCTGAAGATAATCTGGCTCGATCATTACAGACTCAACATCAGGCAAGGTATTTATGGGCTTTGGTCAATACCATACAACCTGAACAAGGTAAAACCCCCGAATATTTAGCTTTGCATCAACAAGTAAAAGCACAGTTTTTAGACAAAGGTATTCCAATTGTTGCGGGTTTAATTAATGAAAGTTTGCATCATCAGCGTTATTCATTAACCGGTACGCAATTGACAGAGGCTATGGTCGACAAATTTGTCACAGTGGTAAATTTGCAAACTTATATTTTAGATTACAGTGTTAGCGTTGCTCAAGATGAGAAAAATAAAGCGAAACAACAATTTATAATAACGCTATTGGTTGCAGTAATTTGTCTGGTTACCGCATGTTTTACCATGATTTATGCACGAAATGGGGTATTTAAACCTTTACTGAAAGCCAAAAATGCAATTCTTCGTTTGGCACAGCATAAAGTTGCAGATAGTGAATTTGATAAATTATCAAATGATCCAGTAACATTGTTACAGGCAATTAAAAAGTTGAAATCCGTGCTACAGCAACGCGATGCTTTAGAATTCCAACTCAGAAATATTGCCAATACTGATAGTTTGACTGGTGTATCCAACCGTTTGGCTTTGGATGAATACATTAAGTATTTGGAAAAGAAACCTGAAAAATTTACTCAAACAGCCCTGATTATTTTTGATATTGATGATTTTAAATATGTAAATGATACATTTGGGCATATTATCGGCGATGAAGTTATTAGGCTAGTTGCGGAAAAATTACAATTTAATGTACGTACTTCGGATTTGATTGTGCGTTATGGCGGTGATGAATTTTTGGTGTTAATCGAACAGGCTGATTTTCAGGATGCTTGGGTTGTCGCGAATAAAATTCTTGAAGAGATTGGTAGCTCTGAACTGTACATTGCCGAGATCAATCAGAATATCCAGATTTCTGTGAGTGCAGGTGTGGCAGTTGGTGCAGCATCGTGGATGGCATTACTTGAAAAAGCCGATAAGTCTTTATTTCAGGCCAAAGAAAATGGGAAGAATAAAGTCGCGGGGTGATGGAATACATGCATTTTTATTGGGAAAGAGCACTATGTAAACTTTCATATAATTCATATCTGAGTCTTAGAATTTCTCCTCGATACCAAGTTGATTTTTCTTGAGTAACTTTTTCTCCATTGAAATAAGTATAAGAATTAAACTTTACTAAAAACTCTCCGTATTTTCTTAGGCATTGTTGTTGGTCTTTATAACCATATAATAATAGTAAGCCTTCATTTTACTTAATAGTTGAAAGTCATTAAATAAGGATGCTTTTAATGGCGTTAATCTTAAATATATATTTTCTTTATCGATTGGATCTTTCTTAATTTCAAAATCAAAAATACTCCATACTTTTAAAACTAGATGATTTATTTCCTCAATGTCTGCAGAAATCTGCATTAAAATTTTTCTGTTGTTTTCTAATTTATCTTTGGATACTGAAGCACTGATATTAGTTCTTTGAAGAAAGTAAGCAAAGAATCCTGTAATAATTGAGCCTAATCCAATTTTAACGGCTGTATCTATAATTTCTAATTCTGTCATATCTAAAAATAAAAAAACGGTGAATGAATCACCGTTTTATCATGTATTTAGCTGAAATAGAAAATTATTTAAGCAAAGGTTTTAAGAACTTCGCTGTATGTGAAGTTTTAGATTTCACCACCTGTTCAGGCGTACCTTCGGCAATAATCATACCGCCACCTGCACCACCTTCAGGACCTAAATCAATTACCCAGTCGGCAGTTTTAATTACATCCAGATTATGCTCAATCACCACAATGGTATTACCCTTATCGCGGAGCTGATGCAGAATGTCTAACAGCTTGGCGATGTCATGAAAATGCAGACCTGTGGTCGGTTCATCCAGGATATATAAGGTTTTGCCCGTATCACGTTTCGCCAACTCACGTGCCAGTTTCACACGTTGTGCTTCACCACCAGAAAGGGTGGTCGCAGATTGACCTAGACGGATATAACCCAACCCGACTTGAGTTAAAGTTTCCAGACGGCGGTGAATCACTGGAATGGCTTCAAAGAAATGCATCGCATCTTCAACAGTCATGCCCAAAACATCGGAAATGTTTTTGCCTTTATAACCGACTTCTAGCGTTTCACGGTTATAACGATCGCCATGACAGGCATCACATGGTACGTACATATCCGGTAAGAAATGCATCGCTACTTTAATCATGCCGTCGCCTTCGCAGGCCTCACAACGACCACCTTTCACGTTAAACGAGAAACGACCTGCAGCATAACCACGGGCTTTAGCTTCAGGCGTTTGCGCGAACAATTCACGAATCGGGGTGAACAGTCCTGTATAAGTCGCCGGGTTGGAACGTGGCGTACGTCCAATCGGACTTTGGTCAATATCCACGACTTTATCGAGGAATTGTAAGCCGTCAATCGAATCAAATTTTTCAGCGGTTAAAGTGGTTGCACCATTCAATTGTGTTGCTGCAAGCGGTAAAAGGGTACGGTTAATCAGGGTCGATTTACCCGAACCTGACACACCCGTCACACAGGTCATAATGCCTAAAGGAATGGTTAAATCAACATTCTGCAAGTTATGACCTGCCGCACCCATCAACTTGATTTTTTCTTCAGGTTTTGGCGGTTGAGTGCGAACTTCCGGCACTTTAATTTTTAACTTTCCGGATAAATATTGTCCGGTAAGCGATTCGGGATTCGCCAAAATTTCGTCATAGGTGCCTTCGGCAATAATATGACCCCCGTGTACACCTGCACCCGGGCCAATATCAATAATATGATCCGCAGCACGAATTGCATCTTCATCATGTTCAACGACTAAAACTGTATTGCCCAAGTCACGTAAGCGAACCAGGGTTTCAAGCAGACGATCATTATCACGTTGATGCAGGCCGATTGAAGGTTCATCGAGGACATACATCACACCCATTAAGCCAGCACCAATTTGTGAAGCCAAACGGATCCGCTGTGCTTCACCGCCAGATAAGGTTTCGGCAGAGCGCGACAGGCTTAAGTAATTTAAACCCACTGACACAAGGAAGTGCAGACGTTCCCGGATTTCCTTGAAAATTTTGTCGGCAATTTCACCTTTGGCACCTTCAAGGTTTAAATCCTGATAGTAACTTTCGGCATCGCCAATCGACATTTTGGTAATCTGTGCGATGGTCTTGTCTTTGACACGAACGTTACGCGAGATTTCATTTAGACGTGAACCGCCACAGGCATCACAGGCTGCGTTGGATAAATATTGTGCCAAATCATCACGGACATAATTAGATTCAGTTTCACGGTAGCGACGTTCCAGATGTGGCAAAATGCCTTCAAAAGGTTGCACACGTTTATGCTGACGACCACGCTCATCGATATAACTTAAATCAACTTTTTCTTTACCGGTACCGTAAAGGAATCTCTTTTTGGTGTCGGCATCCAGTTCATTCCAAGGCGTGTCCAAAGAGAAGCCAAAATGTGCTGCGACTTTTTCAATCATGCTGTAGTAATACGGACGTTGTCTGTCCCAACCACGAATCGCGCCCTGGCTAATTGAAACTTCATTGTTTGGAATCAATTTGTCTGCACTGAAATGACTGCGGGTACCTAAACCATCACAGACCGGGCAGGCACCAAATGGATTGTTGAACGAGAACAAACGTGGTTCAAGTTCGGCAACGGCACGGTCGCATTCAGGGCAAGAGTGTTTTGCCGAGAACACACGATCTGCCTGTTCGCCTTTCATCCACGATAAAATCGCGATGTCACCACCTAAACGCAGTGCAGTTTCAAAAGATTCAGCAATACGGTTGCCCAAATCATCACGAACTTTAAAGCGATCCACGACTACTTCAATGGTGTGTTTTTTCTTTTTATCCAGTTCAGGTGGCGTGTCAATTTCGACAATTTCACCATCTACACGCGCACGGACAAAACCTTGGCTTTGCAGTTGCTCAAACAGGTTGGTGTATTCACCTTTACGCTCACGCACCACAGGGGCAAGCAGCATTAAAGCGGTGCCTTCTTCTAAGTTTTTAACTGCATCGACCATTTCTGAAACGGTTTGTGCCACCATCGGCAGGTCATGTTCAGGACAATACGGTGTTCCGACACGTGCATATAAAAGACGTAAATAGTCGTAAATTTCGGTGATTGTTCCCACAGTTGAACGTGGGTTGTGGCTGGTTGATTTTTGTTCAATTGCAATAGCAGGGCTTAAACCTTCAATAGAATCGACTTCTGGTTTTTCCATTTGTGAAAGGAATTGGCGCGCATAGGCAGAAAGCGATTCCACATAACGGCGCTGACCTTCAGCATATAAAGTGTCAAAAGCTAAGGAAGATTTACCTGAGCCTGAGAGTCCCGTAATGACCACGAATTTGTCGCGTGGAATATCGAGTGACACATTTTTTAAGTTATGGGTACGTGCGCCTCGAATACGGATATGACTTTGGCTCATAAAACATCTCGGTAATGTGCAAATTGAAGGTTATATATGATAGCGATTTAATTTTGTTCAAGCTGAATAAAATCGTTTTTTAACGACATATTATGTCGGCCGAATCAGTTGAGTTAAATTTTATAAGACTGTAGCGAGCTTTCGGAAGAGCCACAAGTCTGAATAAGCTACTTTTAATGTGAATCGTGTTGCAGAGGGTGTCGCTAAAAAAGCAAAATCACCGCACAATAGCATGAAAATAAAAAGGGAAATGAAAACAATGATTGCCAAAATTTTAATCACACTGATTGCTTTGATTGTGCTGAATTTCAGCTAAGCAAAAGGTATTCTAAAGCTAGAACTTTTGTAAAGAATTCGATAAGAGTTGGATATTGCCGAATTTTCCAGATGACAATGGGTTTCCTACTTTCCCCGAAAGAAAAGTAGGTCGAACCGAAGGTTGATATTGAAAACGAATTTAGAATAATAAGACTCCGTTGTGTTAGGTCTTTAGTATGATTATTGATCCAAACCCAACCACTGTCTTTGATCATAAGCACTATCCCAGAACAACCATTCCAGTTTGGCAGCCGTGGTATAGGCATGATGCATTTTCTCAAGCGTATCGGCATCACAACGTGCAGCGACTTTATCAACCGTGGCAATCACATTACGTACAGCCTCATTGAATTCTTCACCTGCATAGGTATCGACCCAAGCTTGGTACGGATTATTCGATATTGAATTATCGACAATATCTTTACCGACTTCTGCATAAATCCAGAAACAAGGCAGTAAAGAAGCCAAGACTACCGGATAGCTTTCAGACCAGGCTGTAGCAGTTAAAAATGAAGTGTAATGATGACAAGCCAAGGTTAAAGGGGTGGATTCAAATTCTTTTTTGGTGATATCAAATTCTTGCATAAAGCCATCATGCAGGCTGCGTTCAACCACAATGGCAATTCTGGCAGCTTCCGCAAACTGAATCACGTCATCGGCTTCAAAAGCTTTGGCAGCACAGACTGCAAGTGATCGACCATAAGCCAGTAAATAATGCGCATCTTGAATCACATAATGACTAAAAACGTCTTTGCTCAAAGTACCTTGTGCAAGTTCTTGGTTAAATGGCAGGGCTAAAGTTTTTTGATATAAAGCTAGATTTCGCTGCCATACATCTTGAGAAAAGCTCATGTCATCATCCTGTCGAGAATAAAAGAAGAATTTACAGAAGGCGGGACTATAACAAGAGTTTTCGCGCTAAGATATCAAGCCGCATAAATAGTGTATTTATCTTCAAAAAAAATCATACGAAGAATTTTGGATTAATATCAAAAAGCCGTCATAATTGTGCACATAAAATCTTAAGCTTCTATTTTTAAGTTTTACCGAATTTACTCTCTATACATATTTGTTCATAGGTCGATCTATCATGATGAAACATTTTGGTTTCTCAATCATTTTTACGATCGTGTGTCTGGCTATATCTGCATATTGGGGCTTTACGCATGGCCCGGAAGCAGGTTTAAAGACCATGTTCACGGCGTTAACCATTACTGCCATTCTGGCCGTCATGGAAGTATCACTTTCTTTCGATAATGCCGTGGTGAATGCCTCGGTACTGCGCGGTTGGGATCATTTCTGGAAAATGATTTTCTTAACCGTCGGTATTGTTATTGCTGTATTTGGCATGCGTTTGGTGTTCCCGATTGTGATTGTTGCAGTCACTGCGGACATGGGCATGCTTGAAGTCGTGAAAATGGCGATCAATGATCCGATTAGTTATTCAGAAAAACTGATGGCACATCATGCTGAAATTGCAGCATTTGGTGGCTCATTCTTGTTACTGGTATTCCTGAATTTCTTCCTGGATAGCGAAAAAGATACCCACTGGTTTAGATGGCTTGAAGCACGTTTGTCTAATTTAGCCAACGTACCGGCAATGTCAGTATTCCTTTCACTGGTTGGCTTGCTGATCATGGCAGCAAATGTAGAGGAAACTGCACGTTTAGCCGTGACCATGGCCGGGATCTGGGGCATTGTGGTTTATATCGGGGTTCAAGTACTCAGCCACTTGTTAGGCGGTGAACCTGAAATTGATGAACAGGGTAATGCTGTAGCACATGATGCCAGTGGTGCATCTACAGGTGTGATTAAAGCCGGTTTTGGTGGTTTCATTTACCTTGAAGTACTTGATGCATCGTTCAGTTTTGATGGTGTCATCGGTGCTTTTGCGATTACATCGGATGTTGTAATCATTATGCTCGGTCTTGCCATTGGTGCAATGTTTGTGCGTTCAATGACCATTTATCTGGTCGAAAAAGGTACATTAGATGCGTATGTTTTCCTTGAACATGGCGCGCACTATGCCATTGGTGCTTTGGCATTCATTATGCTGGCGAGCGGTACTGGGTTACACGTACCTGAAGTCGTGACTGGTTTGATTGGTGTGGCATTTATTGTTTGGGCAGTGATTGCATCCATTCAATATAGTAAGCGTCAAGAACGGATCGGTTAATGGTTTTTTAAGAAAAACGGTTACAATAGGGGCGCATGAAAATGCGCCCTTTTTTATGATGGCTGATCTTTGAATAAATCAACATCCATAACATGAATGTTGTAGGATAGCCCATCGAAATTAAATTTATAAACCTAAGCTTATTGATATGATGAATGCTTTAGAACGCCGTTCAACCTTTGCCTTAAGCAGTATTTTTGCCCTGCGTATGTTGGGCTTGTTCATGATTATTCCTGTGTTTTCTGTGGCAGGACAGTCATATCAAGGGGCAACACCTGCGCTGATTGGTTTGGCGGTAGGCGTATATGGTTTAACCCAAGCGATTTTACAAATTCCATTCAGCTTGCTGGCTGACCGTTTTAGCCGTAAGCCTTTGGTGGTTTTAGGCTTATTGTTGTTTGCGCTAGGTGGTGCAATTGCCGCGATGTCCGAAACCATTTATGGCGTGATCATTGGTCGTGCGATTGCCGGTGGTGGTGCGGTTTCTGCCGTGGTGATGGCATTGTTAGCCGATGTCACCCGGGAAGAACAGCGCAGTAAAGCCATGGCCGTGATGGGAATGAGTATTGGTGTATCTTTTATGGTCGCCTTCAGTCTTGGACCTTGGCTCACCAGTTTAGTCGGTATTTCCGGACTGTTCTGGGTGACTACGCTGATGGGTTTGACGGCAATTTCGATGTTGCTGCTGGTTCCCAAAGTGACCCGTCATCATAAAAACTATCAGCAAGGTTATCTCGCACAACTGAAACAGGTGCTGAAAATGGGCGATTTAAACCGCTTGCATGTTTCAGTATTTGCACTGCATTTATTGCTGACTGCGATGTTTATTTATATGCCATCACAATTGATTCAGTTTGCTGATATTCCATTGGCCAGTCATGGTCTGGTGTATTTGCCATTGCTCATTATTAGCTTGTTTTTTGCTTTTCCAAGCATTATTTTGGCGGAAAAATATCGTAAAATGCGCGGCATTTTCCTGACTGCCATTGGCGGGATTATTCTGGGTTTACTGGTGCTTATTTTTGGTTATGAATCAAAATATATTTTATTGGCAGGTTTAGGATGCTTCTTCATCGCCTTTAACGTGATGGAAGCCTTGTTACCTTCATGGTTATCCAAATCAGCCCCGATTCAGTCTAAAGCCACCGCGATGGGTGTGAATGCCAGCAGTCAGTTTTTAGGGGCATTTTTTGGTGGCATGATTGGCGGTCAACTCTTGTTACTAAATAATACTTCAATGGGTTGGAGTATCCTGGCAGGGATCGCTCTGGTCTGGTTATTGATCAGCTTTGGCCTGGCTCAGCCGCGTTATCTTTCATCGCTGGTATTGGCCTTGCCCGAGACAAAACAAACGGATGAGTGGACTTCTCAACTTTTGGCGATTCGTGGTATTGAAGAGGTTGTGGTGATGTCTGATCAGCAATTTGCTTATGTTAAAATTGATAAACAGCTGATAGATGAAGCTGCGCGACAAGATTTAACGCAGTTGTTAGGTAAAGAGGTAGCCATTTAAGCATAACTCTTATAAAGTAAAATATAGAAATAAATAGGAAGTGTACGTCTGATGCGTGGTGTTAATAAAGTTATTTTAGTGGGAACTTTAGGTAAAGATCCTGAAACCAAAACTTTTCCAAATGGTGGTTCTCTGACTCAGTTTTCAATCGCAACCAGCGATTCGTGGACTGACAAAAATACGGGTGAGCGTAAAGAGCAAACTGAATGGCATCGTATTGTGTTGCATAACCGCTTAGGTGAAATTGCACAGCAATATCTACGTAAGGGTTCAAAAGTTTATATTGAAGGTTCATTGCGTACGCGCCAGTGGACTGACCAAAGTGGCCAAGAACGCTACACCACAGAAATTCGTGGTGAACAAATGCAAATGCTAGATAGCAACCGTCAGCAAGGTGAACAAGCTGCGGGTGGTGACAACGCCGGTTATAACCAGCCACGTTTCAATAATAATCAAGGCGGAGGTTATAATAACAATAATAACAACCAAGGCGGTTATGGCAATAATCAAGGTGGTGGTTTTAATAACAACCAGCAAAGCGGTTATGCCAACAATAATCCGTCTGCTTTCCAGCCGAAAGCACCGCAATCTGCACCTGCGCCTGTCGCTGCACCTGCTGATCTAGATGATGATTTACCGTTCTAGATCATATATAAACATAATTTGTTAAGTTGTTAGTGAGTATTTGAATTGAAAATAATTTCAATTCAAATACTTAAGTAGAAAAATAGCTTCTTTTATTTTGTTAATAAGAGAAGCTATTTTTTTAACTATAGAAAATGTTAAGTTAAAAGTGCATATATAATTTATTTTGTTAAGTTGATGTGTTAAAAAAGAATGTATCAAGTTTGGAAATTTATTAGATGGATGTAGAGGTAATCTTGCATGATTCTGGAGAGTTGTTGCCTATACTCTTAGATGATGATGGTATGCCAATACCTTTACCAAATATTTATTTTGTCAAAACGACATTCAAGCTCTAATACATTGATCAGAAACTTAAGAGAAATAAAATTACTGTATCAATGGTTGCACATGCACAACATCGACTTATATGAAAGATTGATTCAGAAGAGACCTTTTACTGAAGCTGAAATTGTCGGAAGTCTTGTAGAGTTTCTAAGAAAAGACCATGAAAAAAGACATAAAACTATCAAGATCGCAGTTAGAGCCAATACATTTAATCAAAGGCTGATCACTATTAAGCAGTTTTTAAACTGGTATCTTGAGATGTATATTGGAACTTTATCTTTCACATCAAATAACTATCAATACTACATCACATATAAGACAAGACTTATCTCTTTATTAGATCGCTGCTTTATTAATTCTCCACCAACCAATAAAAGCCTTAGTAAAGGGTTAAGTAGTAGTGAATAGCCACCGATTTTGTAGACACCTTTTAGTTAGATAAAATGGCTAATTAACGAGGTGCTTATGAGAGGTGCTTATGAGCAGTAAACGATACCCTGAAGAATTCAAAATTGAAGCAGTAAAACAAATCACTGAGAAAGGTCATAGTGTTGCTGATGTCGCAGCACGTTTAGGTACGACTACACATAGTTTATATGCTTGGATTAAACGCTATGATCCTCAACAGCCCAAGACAACAGAATCTACTGATTCAAGTGCAGAATTGGCAAAGTTAAAAAAAGAGCTGCAAAGGGTCACTGAAGAAAGAGACATATTAAAAAAGGCCGCGGTGTACTTCGCAAGCCAGTCCAAATGAGGTACGCCTTTATTCAGGACAATCAGCACATATGGCCTGTCCGTCGTTTATGTTCAGCTCTGGATGTTCATCACAGTGGTTATTACGCATGGTTAAAGCAACCCATCAGTAAAACTGCGAGGAAACGGCAACAGCTTTCGGGATTAATTAAACAGTTCTGGCTAGAATCTGGCGGAGTCTACGGCTATCGCAAGATTCACTGTGATCTGAAAGATGTCGGTGAAAGTTGCGGGATTAATCGAGTACATCGGTTGATGAAAGCAGATGGTCTTAAATCACAGCGTGGCTATCGCAAACCTAGAACTCATGCTGGTATTCCAGCTGTTGTTGCCGCAAATACTTTAGATCGCCAATTTAATCCAACTCATCCCAACCAGCTGTTGGTGACAGATATTACCTATATCCGTACTCATGAAGGATGGTTGTATCTTGCAGTTGTGATTGACCTGTTTTCACGTCTTGTTGTTGGCTGGTCTATGAAATCCAGAATCACGACAGATCTGGTTTTAGATGCATTATTGATGGCTTTGTGGCGAAGACACCCAAAGAACAAAGTCTTGATCCATTCTGATCAAGGCAGCCAATACACCAGCCATGAATGGCAGACATTTCTCAAGCATCACAATCTTGAAAGTAGTATGAGTCGTAGAGGAAATTGCCATGACAATGCTGTTGCAGAAAGCTTCTTCCAGCTATTAAAGCGGGAACGAATTAAGAAGAAAATCTATGCATCAAGAACTGAAGCCAGATCAGATATCTTTGAATATATTGAGATGTTCTACAATTCAAAACGCAGACATGGTTCCAATGGTCAGCGTTCTCCATTAGATTATGAAAAAGCCCATCAAAAGATGGTTAGGTGTGTCTAGAATTTTGGTGGCTATTCAGTCCTTAAAACAAATAGGAGATCGAAATCCCCCTATTTGCATAATGATTTATCCTTGATAGTGATCATTGTTTGGATTTAACTGATCTGCATGATTATAGAGAGAATCCCAATAAGCATCGTTGTTTGGATTCATGCTATCTGACCGGTTATCATTTTGTGTTCTAGACATTCTACTTTCTCCTATCAAAATGGTTATCTAGTGATAAGAATCATAGAAGTTATGAAGAAGGCATTTGGGGATATAAAAAAAGATAATTTTAGATATCTGCATATTACTGAATAATTCGGCCACCCATTCCTGTTCGTGTTCTACCAGTTATTCTATCCAAGTAGGCCACTTATAACTCGCAGCTCCTAACAGGCATACAGATTAAGGTGAAATAAAATGATTTGGATCTGGTTTGCAGTTATTGTCGCACTGATTTTTGCAGCAAAACCTTTGGCGTTTAGAATAGTTAAGAAATTTCAGAAAGATATACCAGACATTTTAAATACCAAACCTATAGTGTTAGATCAAGAGGCAATTAAAATAGCAGCTAATGAATTTATGCAGGCTTTATTAGATTGGAAATCTGAGAGGAACATTAGGGAAACTATAGTTCCCTATAGACCTGAATGGGGTGAGCAAGAAATTCTGGACTGTATTGAATGGAGTGAAAGCCTTATTGATCCAATGATAAAAGTATATCAACCTGTTTATGATGTCGCAATTCAGAAAGAAATCGACCAACCATTTGATTTATCTGGTTATATTCATTCTTTTTTTACGGGTTTTTATTGGAGTGAAGTTGATTATCCTGAAATTGATAAGCCATTGAGCAAATTAAGTGAATTAATGAGAGGTGGGTTATCCCACGAGGAATTCTGGGAAACAGATTATTATAAAAAGCATCTTGTACCTAAAAAAGTACAAGAACGTATGGAAGAACTAAGAAAAATAGGAAAATATTAATTTTATAATTTCTTTAATAGCACTTTATCAAAGATAATTATAGTAGCCTACTTGGAACAGTAATGACTGGTATCATACTAACAAGAATGGATGGTAGCTTTATACAAGAATATGCAGATATCTTCATGATAGTTAATTTTGTAAAGTTAAGAGGAAGGGAGATATAGAGGTGGATCAGGAAATTTGAACAACACTTATAAGTGATATTTTGCTCCCCAAATGATGTTATAAACATCAATATATGGAGTATTTTATGGCACGTAGACCAAGAAGAAATCATTCAAATGATTTTAAAGCTAAGGTAGCACTTGCTGCGATTAAAGCAGAAAAAAC
>NZ_SJXH01000017.1 GCF_004336635.1 Acinetobacter sp. ANC 4862 | reverse complement strand
GAACAAAATCAGAAAATCCGTATATTTCTGGCCCGTCTTTCAGGCAGGCAGCAGAAAAGGGGCAAGTTGGAAAGTGCACCTGCAATATTGGCAGGACTTTCGATTTTACTGAACACTCTTCAACTACTTTCGGAATATTCAATAGATGAACTGAATGAGATTGCTGCGATTGCATTAGGTACCTAAAGATGTGTAGATACCTATGCCTTTAAGGAGAGGGAACTTCCATTGTGAATTTTGATTTGTAATGATTACTCCCTCTGGGAGAGGGTTGGGGTATGGGAGGAGATTAAAATTATGAAAAATTTTATCTAAAAAAATTCCACAAACTCATAAATAACCCTTTTATGCTATTAGGAAAAAGAAAACCTAAAATTGCAGAGCTAATTGTGGTGATAAAGATAATAAGTGCAGAGTTGGTATGCGTGTCTATGAAATATGACCACTTTATTGCGATGGCAATACCAAGTACCAAACCACCTATTGCATAGTAAAAAGCTTGTATGACGCGATCATCCATTTTTCATTATCAATTTTATTATTGGTTTATAAGTTAAAGATAAATCGAAAATTTTGCAATAAAAAACCCCTCAAGAGAGGGGCTTTAAAAGTATTCAATCTTTAAAACTAAAGATAGGCAACTTTTACAATTTCGTATTCCACTTCACCTTGAGGCGTTACGATTTTCACTTCGTCACCTTCGCTTTTACCCAAAAGACCACGAGCAATAGGAGAGTTCACAGAGATCTTGTTGATCTTAAAGTCTGCTTCGTCGTCGCCTACAATTTGATAAGTCTTTTGTTCTTCGGTGTCCAGGTTTTCAATCGTTACTGTTACGCCAAAAACGACACGACCGTTTTGCTCAAGTGTTTTAACATCAATCACTTGCATTGCACCAAGTTTACCTTCGATGTCTTGAATACGGCCTTCACAGAAACCTTGTTGCTCGCGAGCCGCATGGTATTCCGCGTTTTCTTTCAAATCCCCATGTTCACGCGCTTCAGCAATTGCCGCAATAATACGTGGACGATCAACACTTTTTAATTGATGTAATTCTTTCTCTAAGGCTTCTTTGCCTTCGGGAGTCATAGGATAACGTTGCATTGTTGTCCCTCTAATTGAGTATAAAAATAAATGGTTTATAAATAAAAAAATCCCGCCACCAATAAGGTGACGGGACTTATCGGTAATTTATTAACCTACTGTTAAATCTTGCAAGCGGTATACATCCATCGGCAATTTAATTGCTAAAGCTTGGCATACAGCATCAGCACCATTCAAGGTTGTGGTGTAATACACTTTACCTTGAAGCGCAGAGCGACGGATTGAGAACGAATCCTGCTGAGCTTGTTTACCTTCAGATGTATTGATAATGAGGTGAATCTCACCATTTTTCAAGCGATCTACGATATGAGGGCGACCTTCGGTTACTTTATTCACACGTTCACATTCAATACCCGCTTCAGTAATCACTTTATGCGTACCACTTGTTGCTACAAGTTTGAAACCGTAATCAACAAGTTGTTGTGCAATACGTGCAACATGCGGTTTATCTGACTCGCGTACAGACAAGAAGGCATGTTTCACTTCACCTTCGGTTGGTTTACCTGGTAAACGATCATTCGAGCCTAACACAGCTTTATAGAATGCTTCACCAAAAGTTGTACCTACACCCATAACTTCGCCTGTAGATTTCATCTCAGGTCCAAGAATTGGGTCAACACCCGGGAATTTCGCAAATGGGAACACCGCTTCTTTTACAGCGAAGTGAGTCGGGATGATCTCTTTGGTGAATCCTTGAGATTCTAAAGATTGACCCGCCATACAACGTGCAGCCACTTTCGCCAAAGACTCACCGATACATTTAGAAACGAAAGGCACAGTACGTGATGCACGTGGATTCACTTCCAGAATGTAAACGTCGTTGCCTTTAACCGCAAACTGTACGTTCATCAAACCAATTACGCCAAGCTCTTTCGCCATCGCAACAGTTTGACGACGCATTTCATCCTGAATCTCTTGAGATAGAGAATAAGGAGGAATAGAACATGCTGAGTCACCAGAGTGAATGCCGGCTTGTTCAATATGCTGCATGATACCGCCAATCACCACGTCTTTACCGTCAGATACACAGTCAACATCGACTTCAGTTGCATCATCAAGGAAATGGTCGAGCAATACAGGCGCTTCGTTAGAGGCTTGAACTGCATCACGCAAGTAGCGTTTCAATTCGTCGTCGTTATAGACGATTTCCATCGCACGACCACCAAGCACGTATGAAGGACGTACCACAAGCGGGTAGCCCACTTTAGACGCTTCAGCCATACCTTCTTCAGCAGATTTAACAATGCTGTTGCTTGGTTGACGAAGTTGCAGGCGTTGAATCATTTGCTGGAAACGTTCACGGTCTTCTGCACGGTCAATCGCATCTGGAGATGTACCGATAATTGGCGCACCAGCTTCTTCTAAAGCACGAGCCAATTTCAAAGGTGTTTGACCACCGTACTGTACGATAATGCCTTTAGGCTTCTCGATACGCACGATTTCAAGTACATCTTCCAAAGTAATTGGTTCGAAGTACAAACGATCTGATGTGTCATAGTCGGTAGAAACCGTTTCAGGGTTACAGTTCACCATGATGGTTTCATAACCGTCTTCACGCATAGCAAGTGCCGCGTGTACACAACAGTAATCGAACTCGATCCCTTGACCAATACGGTTAGGACCGCCACCGATTACCATGATCTTGTCGCGAGTTGAAGGGTTCGCTTCACATTCTTCATCGTAAGTTGAGTACATGTACGCTGTATCTGATTCAAATTCAGCTGCACAAGTATCGACACGTTTGTAAACCGGGGTCACACCCAAGTTCCAACGGTGTTTACGGAATTGTTTTTGTGAAATACCCATCAAGTGTGCAATGCGAAGATCCGATAAACCTTTGCGTTTGAATGAACGGATGTTGTCGGCATTCAAATCACCGAAACCAAGCGTTTTGATTTGTTCTTCAGTTTTAATGATGTCTTCGATCTGGATCAGAAACCATTTGTCGATGTTGGTCGCAGTAAAAACTTCATCTAAAGTGAAGCCGTGACGGAATGCATCAGCCACATACCAAATACGCTCTGGACCTGGAACTTTAAGTTCTTGAAGGATTTTATCTTTCGCGCCATCAGCACCGACTTCGATTTTTTCATCAAAACCAGAAGCACCAACTTCAAGACCACGAAGCGCTTTTTGCATAGATTCCTGGAAGTTACGACCAATGGCCATGACTTCGCCCACAGATTTCATCTGTGTGGTTAGAATTGCTTCAGCTTGTGGGAATTTCTCGAAGTTAAAACGAGGAATCTTAGTGACCACGTAGTCGATTGCAGGTTCGAATGATGCAGGTGTTGCACCGCCAGTGATGTCATTTTTCAATTCATCAAGGGTGTAACCCACAGCCAGTTTCGCTGCAATTCGTGCAATTGGGAAACCTGTTGCTTTCGATGCAAGTGCAGATGAACGTGATACACGTGGGTTCATCTCGATTACAACCATACGGCCGTCTTTCGGGTTAATACCGAATTGAACGTTCGAACCACCTGTTTCCACACCAATTTCACGTAGAACTGCAATCGAAGCATTACGCATCAACTGGTATTCTTTGTCTGTCAATGTTTGCGCAGGAGCAACAGTGATTGAGTCACCTGTGTGAACACCCATAGGGTCGAAGTTTTCGATCGCACATACGATGATACAGTTGTCGTTTTTGTCACGAACAACTTCCATCTCGTACTCTTTCCAACCAATCAATGATTCATCGATTAACAGTTGGTGGGTTGGCGAAAGGTCGAAACCACGTTCACAGATTTCAATGAATTCATCACGGTTGTAAGCAATACCACCGCCTGAACCACCCATGGTGAATGATGGACGAATAATAGAAGGGAAGCCGAGTTTTGCCTGAATCTCGAATGCTTCTTCCATGGTGCTTGCAACAGCAGCACGTGGGCATTCAAGACCGATACGACGCATTGCGTCATCAAACAATTTACGGTCTTCAGCCATTTCAATGGCATCTTTACTCGCACCGATCAATTCAACATTAAATTTTTCTAAAATGCCGTGTTCATCAAGTGCAAGCGCACAGTTCAATGCTGTTTGACCACCCATAGTCGGAAGGACAGCATCTGGACGCTCTTTCTCGATGATTTGTGCAACAGTCTGCCAAGTAATCGGTTCGATATACGTTGCATCAGCCATTGCCGGGTCGGTCATAATGGTCGCTGGGTTAGAGTTCACCAAAATGACACGGTAGCCTTCTTCACGAAGGGCTTTACATGCTTGCGCACCTGAGTAGTCAAACTCACATGCTTGACCGATCACAATCGGACCCGCACCAATAATTAAGATGCTTTTAATGTCTGTACGTTTAGCCATGATCGCTTCCTTAATTACTTCTTAGATGCTTCGATAAGTTCGATGAAATGATCGAACAAAGGGGCACAGTCATGTGGACCAGGACTCGCTTCAGGGTGACCTTGGAAGCTGAATGCTGGTTTATCCGTGCGATGCATACCCTGAAGGGTTTGATCGAACAATGAGATGTGCGTCGCTTTCAGGTTTGCAGGTAAGGTATCAATGTCCACTGCAAAGCCATGGTTCTGAGAAGTAATCATCACTGTACCATCTTCAAGATTTTGTACAGGATGGTTTGCACCGTGGTGACCGTGAGGCATTTTCACGGTTTTAGCACCAGAAGCAAGCGCAAGGATTTGGTGACCTAAGCAGATACCAAATACAGGAATTTCAGTTGTTTCAACAATTGTTTTTACAGCTTCAATTGCATAATCACATGCAGCTGGATCGCCAGGACCGTTCGACAAGAACACACCGTCCGGATTTAATGCAAGAACTTTTTCTGCAGGCGTTTGAGCTGGAACTACAGTTAGTTTGCATCCGCGATCAGTCAGCATACGTAAGATGTTGGTTTTGACACCGTAATCATATGCAACAACATGGAATTTAAGTTCAGGTTGAGAGAAGCCTTGACCAAGTGTCCAAGAACCTTCAGTCCATTCAAAACCTTCTGGGTCACAGCATTCTTTCGCCAGGTCTAAACCGTTCAGACCGCCAAAGGCACGTGCTTTTTCTAAAGCCTCTTCTTCTGTAATGTTGTCACCCGCTAGGATGCAACCATTTTGCGCACCTTTCGCACGTAAAATTCGTGTCAATTTACGTGTATCGATATCGGCAATCGCAACAACATTATGTTGTTGAAGGTATTCACCCAAAGATTGATTCGCACGGAAATTGCTATGCAATAAAGGAAGGTCACGGATAATTAAACCGTTGGCCCATACTTTATGAATTCGACCTGACTCAGCGTCTTCATCATTACAACCTGTATTACCAATATGCGGGTAAGTCAAAGTCACAAGTTGCTGTGCATAACTTGGGTCAGTCAAAATTTCTTGATAGCCAGTCATTGCTGTATTAAAAACGACTTCACCAGTCGTACTACCCGATGCACCGATAGACGTACCTTTAAAGATCGTTCCATCTGCGAGGGCTAAAATGGCGGGAGTGCTCAAACCAAAGCTCCTGAAATTTAGGCTGTAAAAAAGCGAGAAGACGAAAAAAAAGGAAGGCTATTTTTTTAACCTACCCTCCCTATGTCTGCTCGCTTGAACTTAACACGGCATTATACGGAGGAAGTAGTTTGAAGTCCATTCTATTTATGCCGAATATGTAAGATAAATACCTTGTGTTTTGAATGAAAGTCTGTTTTTGAGATAGTGTATGTAAAATGTAAGCAAATAATAATTGTCAGACAAATCAAAACTTAAATTTTATCGAATCGACTAGTCTGTATCTCTCATGTAATAACTCTAGGAACAAGGCCATGACGATAGAACAAAAACAAGTGAAAGCTAAACCTGCCTTAAAAGAGGTGGTTGTTGAGGGTGCGGAAAAGTTGGAACAAGCATCTAAAGAGGCACAGCAAAAAGTAACAGAAGCGGTGACTGAATCGGCTGAACATGTTAAGGCTGAAGCGAAAGAACTGCAGGCGAATGTACAAGATCAAGTGCAAAATCTGAAACAGGATATTCTTCAGCGCATTGACACCATTAAGAGACAACTCAATTTTTCACAAAAAGATTTAGCTGAATTAAAGGAGTTTGTGAAATCTGAATTTAATGCTGTGATTGATGATTTATCGAAATTAGGTAAAGAATTGAAAGACGATGTCAGTCAAATTTCTGTTAAGCATAAAGATCATTTAACTGAAACTTTCAAACGTTCAAAAGAACATACTTTAGATGTCTGGAAAAAAGTGTCAGAGAAAGCTGAGGAAAAACCAACAGTAAAAAGCTGATTTATTATTCAAGGCGTAACTGCCAGACTAGGGGGCAGGAAATATGCAATATTTCCTCAATCTAAGTATTGAGAGTATAAAAAAGTGAGGTCGTATGCCTCACTTTTTTATTTGTCGAATATCCGTGCTACGTTTTAGAACTGATGTAGCCAGTCACGTTTGTTGTGAAAGTCTGCATTAGGACTGCTGTGTTGCATCGCATAGTATTGATGACCTTGCGAGGTTTTAAGTACAGCACTTAAACCTAAGAACATATTCGACCATTGTAATTTGTGCTTTAACATAAACTCGGTCAAATCCAGGCTCACATTCAAACCGTAATGTGTGCGTTTTAATTGATTGAGTTCAATGTCATTCGCAGCTTGTGGAGGCATATCTTCAGGATAACGATATTCCTCAAATTGATAGACCTGCCAAGCTTGTGAAGGGGAGAGATTGATTTCTCGATAAAAATCTTCACCGTGAACGCCAATAAAAATTTCATAACAGGTATTTTCCCATAAGAAATCTTGACGTGGATTACCTTGTATCAAGTCAGGCCATTGCATGAGTTGATTTGGATCACGTAACCAATAGCCCACATTTAAACCATATGAGCCTTGTTGTTCAATCGCGCCCACTAAGGAGATAGATTGAAAGCGACGATCAAAAGCGTTAAGTTCGTAACTGGCCATACAGCTTAGTTAGACAAATGTGCGTGGCGTACAAGGTTTGAAAGTTTTGGATTTTGTTTTGCAGCTTTTTTATAAAGCAACGCAATTTTACCAATCGTTTGTACAATTTCAGCGCCAGTCACTTGAGCAATTTCGTTAATTGCCGCAACACGTGCTTCGCGATCTTCACCGGCAATTTTAACTTTAATCAGTTCATGATCATTTAAAGCACGGTTTGTTTCTTCGATGACATTTTCAGTCAAACCTTGACCGCCAAGCATAACCACCGGGTTAAGTGCATGTCCGATTTGACGCAAACGCTTGCGTTCCTGAATTGATAAAGCCGCCATAAAGATAACCTAATTTTAAAAACGGCTTAGTATAGCAAATGTCGGGTTTAAACGCTTTATATTCTGTTGAAAAAATCAATTTCCATTATTGAAAAAAACATACCAAAGATCAGATTTAGATACAGATGTATACTGCAAGGTCTGTGTTTTTCACGTACAATCATGAATTAGAAGTTTTTTATTATTTAGAGAGTTATGGCGACACGCATTACCAACCAAAAGTTATCGAAAAGCAGTCGAGATTGGATGCGCGAGCACCTAGACGATCCGTTTGTGAAAAAAGCACAGAAGGAAGGCTATCGTGCGCGTGCTGCTTATAAGCTTCTTGAAATGCAAGAAAAATATAAAATTATTAAGCCAGGCATGACCGTGGTCGATCTGGGTGCTGCCCCAGGAAGCTGGTCGCAAATTGCCGGGAAATTGGTCGGCGATAAAGGTTTGCTGATTGCTTCAGATATCTTGGAAATGGATGCATTGCCTGATGTCACCTTTTTACAAGGTGACTTTCGAGAAGAAGAAGTTTTCGAAAAATTGTTAAATCTTTTAAACGGACGGACCGTAGACGTTGTAATTTCAGATATGGCCCCCAATACATCAGGTAATAAGGCTGTAGATCAACCGCGTCAAATTTACTTGTGTGAACTTGCTTTAGATTTCGCCAACAAGGTTTTAGGACCTAAAGGGCAGTTTGTGGTCAAGGTTTTCCAGGGCACAGGATTTGATGAATTCCGTAAACAAGTCGTAGATAGCTTTGATGTATTAAAGACAGCAAAACCTGCTGCTTCACGTGCCCGTTCTAAAGAAGTATTTTTGATCGGACAAGGGCGCAAGAAGGCTTCTAAATAAAGTTTACTTGCCAAGACGTTAAAAATTGTGCATTTTGTACATTTTTAAAATATTGCAAAGCTGATCTTCAGCTTAAATTAAGGTCACCCGTTTTGGGCATGATCAAATTAGATTGATATGGGAATAAAGCTTTGAGCGATCTCTTCAAGAATGCCGTATTGTGGCTGGTTATACTTGGTGTGCTGATTTTGATTTTCAGCAACATCAGTGACCGCAATCAACCGACTGCAATGAATTATTCAGAGTTTGTTTCAGCGGTCAATGCTGGTCAAATTAAGCAAGTCACAATTGATGGTGAAAGAATTCGTGGTGAAAAAACAAACGGCTCAGAGTTTGAGAGTATCCGTCCTGCGATTCAAGACCCAGAACTTATGCAAAGCCTCATTAAACATGGTGTTGTCGTAGAGGGTACTGCTCCTCAACGTCAAGGCTTGTTGATGCAACTTCTTATCGCCAGCTTCCCTGTACTTTTAATCATTTTGTTATTCATGTTCTTTATGCGAAACATGGGTAGTGGTGCAGGTGGCAAAAGCGGCCCAATGAGTTTTGGTAAGTCAAAAGCAAAAATGCTTTCTGAAGACCAAATTAAAGTCACTTTTGCTGATGTTGCTGGCTGTGATGAAGCTAAACAAGAAGTTGTGGAAATTGTTGATTTCCTGAAAGATCCAACCAAATTTAAACGTCTCGGTGCAAGTATTCCACGTGGTGTGCTAATGGTTGGTCCTCCAGGTACGGGTAAAACTTTACTTGCGAAAGCCATTGCGGGTGAAGCAAAAGTTCCATTTTTCAGTATTTCTGGTTCTGACTTTGTTGAAATGTTCGTGGGTGTGGGTGCGTCTCGTGTCCGTGACATGTTTGAACAAGCAAAGCGCCATGCACCATGTATCATCTTTATTGATGAGATTGATGCAGTCGGTCGTCATCGAGGTTCAGGTACTGGTGGTGGTCATGATGAACGTGAACAAACCCTGAACCAAATGTTGGTGGAAATGGATGGTTTTGAAGGTAACGAAGGTATTATCGTTATCGCTGCAACCAACCGTGCAGATGTACTGGATAAAGCCTTACTTCGTCCGGGACGTTTTGACCGCCAAGTGATGGTTGGTCTTCCAGACATTAAAGGTCGTGAACAAATTCTGAATGTTCACATGAAAAAATTGCCTTCAGTCACAGGTGTAGATGTAAAAGTTCTTGCACGTGGTACGCCTGGCTTCTCAGGTGCACAATTGGCGAATCTTGTAAACGAAGCGGCATTATTTGCAGCACGTCGTAACAAGAACACGGTCGATATGCATGACTTTGAAGATGCAAAAGATAAGTTGTACATGGGACCTGAACGTAAATCGATGGTGCTTCGTGATGAAGAACGTCGAGCTACGGCTTACCATGAAGCCGGTCATGCGATTGTTGCTGAAAGTTTACCGGGTACAGACCCTGTGCATAAAGTAACGATTATGCCGCGTGGTTGGGCTTTGGGTGTCACTTGGCAGTTACCTGAATTTGATCAGACTAGTCATTATAAAGACAAAATGTTGAATGAACTTTCAATTTTGTTTGGCGGTCGTATTGCTGAAGAAGTATTCATTAATCAAATGTCTACAGGTGCATCAAACGACTTTGAACGTGCAACGAAAATGGCACGTGCAATGGTGACCAAATATGGTATGTCTGAAAAAATGGGCGTGATGGTCTATGAAGAAGATGCACAGCAATCTTTCATGGGCAGTATTGGTAGTCGCAGTATTTCTGAAACTACGCAACTAGAAGTGGATCGTGAAATTCGTCGAATTCTAGATGAGCAATATAAAATCGCACGCGATATCTTGGAAAGTAAAAAAGATGTTGCCCATGCGATGGTTAAAGCGTTGATGGAGTGGGAAACGATTGATCGTGATCAAATCCGTGACATCATGGAAGGTCGTGAACCTCAACCACCTAAGGTGTATATTGCTGATAATCCAGTAATTGATGTAACACCAACTGATGGTCCAGCAACACCACCACCATTACCTGCAAACTAATCGTCTAGGTTCGGTATAAAAAAGAGTCTCAATTGAGGCTCTTTTTTATGCTTAAAAGTTTAGCGTTTGAAAATATTTCAGTAAGAGTAAAAGCAACTCTTGATACACTATGGGTTAGATATTAAGGAGAGTTGTTATGCGGTTGATGCCATTACCAAAACGAGTATTACAATGTGGACGACTCAGTCTGAATTTATCTCAACCGCATGTCATGGGTATCTTGAATGTCACTCCAGACTCTTTTAGTGATGGTGGAAAGCATAATGCAAAAGACCAAGCTGTAGCTTATGCACTGCAAATGATGGCTGATGGAGCGACTGTTATTGATGTAGGTGGTGAATCCACACGTCCAGGGGCGTCTGTGGTAGAAGTGGATGAAGAAATAAGTCGTGTAGTACCTGTAGTGGAGGAATTATCAAAGCATGATGTCATTATCTCGATTGATACTTCACAACCAGAAGTAATGAAAGCTGCAGTAAAAGCTGGAGCCCATATCTGGAATGATGTCCGTGCATTAACACGTCCCCAGGCCCTTGAAACTGCAGTTGAACTGAATATTCCCGTGATTATTATGCATATGCGTGGCGAACCCACGACCATGAATAATTTAGATCAATATAATGATGTAGCGACGGATGTGATTGAAGAGCTACAGCAGCGTGTCGATGATGCTTTAAGAGCAGGGGTGAAACCTGAAAATATCATGATTGATCCCGGTTTTGGTTTTGCTAAAAATGCACAGCAAAATTTAAAATTATTAAATGAATTTTATAAATTAAATGATATGGGTTATCCCATTTTATCTGCACTTTCTCGGAAACGTTTTATTGGCGAAGCACTGGGTGGAGCTGACGCGCAAAATCGTGCTATAGGCTCGGTAGCAGCGCATTTAATGAGTATTCAACAGGGCGCTTCTATGGTGCGTGCACACGATGTCAAAGCGATGTCGGATGCAATTAAAGTTTTCAATGCAATGAATAATCTAGGTGTATAAATAAGAAAAAGTTCGATGAGGTATCGAGCTTTTTCTGCTTTAAGATGTGATTATTTTCCTTTATTCTCAAGTGAAGAATGGTGAACAACGATTCGTAATTTACCTGCGTTATCTTTTACAAATTTCCAGCTTTTATCTACAGTCGTCACTTCACCATTCTTATTGGTGAAGTGAACTTTGCCTAAAGTGGTCGCACTGTTACCCGCTATATTTATAGCTGCATTATCGATTTAGCAATTTTGCCACCCACCGAGCGCAAACCCTTTGTCACTAGGAAAATTTGGGTTTCCTCCCACGAAATAAGATAAAGCGCCTTCTTTTGTGGTTCTGAATGTTTGTGGATTGGTTGTTAATGTAGGCTTAAATAAAACAGGCCCATCCTGATAAAAATATGCAGTATCAATCACCTTGCTTACGAGATCATTTGCTGCTTGTTTTCCACTTTTATCGTAGGTTGAGCTGATATCGAGTAATGATTTACACCAAGCTTGCTGTGCCGCTATTACTTCGGGTTCAGAAATAGTATGTTTTTGAGTATCTTGCGTTGGTGTTGTAGAGCATGCTGTTAATGTTATTCCAAGAAATGTAACTAAAATGGCTTTCATAACATTTCCCTATAAAAATTATGTTTTTATTTTATAAAGTAACTTTTATTTAAATCATAGTAATGTTATCGAATGTATCGAAAACTCAACCAAACCCCTACATGAATTTAAAAAATTTAAATAAATTAGTTATTTATTTCATTTTGTGAGGGGTAATTCTTCTTCTTATCTTTTAGTGGGTTCTAATTACAGAAAGTAAGAGGGAGTATGCAAATAATCCATTTTAGCTTCAGATAGGGCAAGTTAATATTTTAGAAAAACGATGAGTCATGCAATTGAAGTGTGGCAGGCAATGAGCCAAACTTAATTGTATGTAAGAAGTCTGAATAAAATAGAGTGGGGGTAAAATTCCCTCGCTTTTTTGTGGTTTGGTTTGGTAATTTTGTTGCTTTGTGTTATACAGGCTCGCTTTAATGCGTATCTTTTTTGAGTTTTGTATGTTTGAAGATTTACTTCTCCCGATGTTTGATGATGAATATTATCCCGATATTCTGGTGGCTGAAGTCAAGCAGACCATTAAACAGTTTGCGAAGAAAGTAGCAAAGTCTGATTTGTCTGAAGTAGAAATTTATCGTTTTGCTGCCGAAACAGTGGTTTTAATTAATAAGATGAAACCCCAGTTTGAGGACCTTGATTCATCATTAGATGATACTGCAGCGGATTATATTGCTGAAGCCATGATGATGGTGGTGCAAGATCACGGTTATATGGATATTGAAATGGAAGAGTTGGTATCTAATAGAGAGTGGTAAGTCACTCTCTATTAGTTAGCTTAATATTCGAAGATTTATTTAAATCAGACAACAGTTTGGAAAGATGGCAGCTTTCTTTGGGGTGGATCTCTGCTATTCCATCCACACTTAAGTAGCGTTTTTCATTTTTTAAGTAAGCACTTGCTCTTAAGTTAAGCCAAAAATTTGGCTCTTGTTGCAGAAGTGTGTGAATCCGTTTTTCATCTTGTGCATGATTAAACTCAAGCAGGTACGGATCTTTGCCTAAAGTGCAGTGATGTAAAATCAGCTGATCTTTATCTAGGGTTATCGTTCCAGAAAATAAAGAATAAATGACCTGAGTCGGTGCTTTAACTTCTGGCTCTGCTGCATAAGAAAAGGATGAGGTGAGCAATATAAACAGGCTGCAATACAGCATGGGTTGTAAGTTATTTGTGTTCATTTTTATTATTTCTTTTTATTGGTTTGATTGTATTTTAATAATTTAGGCATAAAAAAACCAGCTTATCGCTGGGTCTTTTATTGCACCATTTTAAGAAGTATTAAAATGGTGCCCGAGGCCAGACTCGAACTGGCACGCTTTGTGGGCGGGGGATTTTAAATCCCCTGTGTCTACCGATTTCACCACTCGGGCATGTGCGCAATAATAGAGGACGAAATAAAACTTGGCAAGTATCTTTCGGTGTGTTTGCTTTCTTTTCAATCAATTCATGTATTTATAGCTATAAAATAATTCATTTTTACGAGTTTTAGAGATCATTATTATTTTTTTCCATTGATTGAGGGGATGTAAAAATAATCATTTTCTAAATGAAATCTAGAGGAGGGAACACAGCTTTTGATATTTACATCAAGCTATCTAAATAGGTTTCAACATCAACATGTTTATGAGTTTTACACAATTCATTTTCATAACGAATAAGCTGAATATGGAGCTCGATAAACTTTTTTTCTTGTTGTTGAAGGGCGTGACTTGCCTTTGAATTTTTTGCACTCAATAAAATTTTAAATTTAATTTTTAAAATTTGTTTATATGACCAAAAGCAAATGCGACGTGTTTCTTGCAGATAAAAATATTGCTCATTTTGAGTACCTTCACGGAACATATTTTCCTTATAAAAGCGTACAAAACCAAAACTTAAGGCAAAGAAAAACAGAATGACTTCTATAAAAGTACTTTCAATATAAGCAATATTAATGGTTTGAAGCACAATCAGCACAGCGAGTTTAATCGGGGTGTGACGTAGGTGTTGATACAGGGAGGTTGAGCTATGTTTGATTTGCTTGATGACGAGTGGCGTGTAGAGCATAAACAGCAACATGATGGCTAAAACAGCAATGCCATGCGAGCGAAAAGTATCAAATTGGGGAAATTGAATCGAAATAAAATGACCCAAACTCATTGAAAGTGATACAAAAATCATTGCTGCAAGAACCCACGGAATCAGTTCTTTAAGTTCATCTAAAATACCCTTGGTTTTGATCATGCTATAAAACAAATAATTTCTTTTAAACGCTGTCGGGTGTTGCTCCCGCATTTGTTTTAAAAAAAGGGCGGTTTGTTTATTGCTGATCATAAGAATTAAAGGGGGGCATAAAAAGTAAAGGTAATATAAATGATTTAACAGAATATGACAGAGAAAAAGTAAGCTTATCTTTTTGGAATGAATAGTGAAAAGTATTTTCTGTTAACTTTTAGCTATTTAAGTCGAGTTCAGCTTTTTAGATAGATCCATTGCTGTGTACTCACAAAAAAATAAATTTTTTTAGTCGCTAAAGATATTTCAATGTCGCTATATCAATAGCGCTATTTACAACTATTGTTTCTCGATCAGTAGTTAACGAAGAATGTGCTGAAGCAGATTTTATTCCTGTATTAAATGATGAATTATGCGAAAATAGACCTTTATTATTTTTGTCCAAGGACAGTTCATGACTGATCAATCTCCTGAATCTTTAAGCGATATCGAAATTTTAGACATTTTACAGTCCATGAAAAACGATGTGCTGAATACTGAAGCGAAAGAGATTATCCGTAATGGCGGTAAAGCTGGTCGTCAAGAAGCACATAAACAGGCAATTGTTGCTTTGCATGATGCTTTTGAAAAAAACTTTGTTGAAGCAGTAACTTTGGCATTGGGATTAAATGCCGGACAAGCCAAAAAAATTAAATATAAAAAAGATCGTATTCGTATTTTAAAAGTACGTGGTATTGATTACATGGCGATTGATGGCGCTGAAACAGCTCAAGTTTTATCACAAATTGCACAAGCAATTCTGCGTGAAGATGCGATTGTAACGCATGATCTACACAATATTTTCCCATTCTGGAAAGAAGGCTGGCCTATGGTTCAGTTTGATAATGCATACAATATTTTAGAAGAAGACATTGGTATTCACTATGCTCTCGTGATTGAGAACTTGATTGAAAACTTTAAATAATCTTCATTCAAATTAAAAAAAGCACCAGTTGAATGGTGCTTTTTTTATGTTCACTTTGCTTTTTTTATTGATAAAGCCAAGCCAGTAATAGACTGATTGGCCAAATAAAAAGTCTCCACCATGTAATGAATGGATTCCAGAGAAATTCCCCATACGCAGGTTTGAATCATAATTTTTCTGATCACGTTCATAGCTATGAGGTGTAATCCACCAAGCGAAAATCAGCAGGGCAATCGCAATGAGAATGATCAGTGGCTGTTGTTGTTTTGCAAAAAAATAGTAAATCATATAAATGCCAGAATAAAAACTTAAGCAGGCGAGTAATGCTGACAAGGAAATATTCATTCTCGTTATCCAGTTTTATTGTTTTTAGTATTGATTGTATGTTCAATAAAAAAAAAGCAGATTACTCTGCTTGTTCCTGGCTATCATTTTCTGCTGGTCTTTCGAGTAGGCGTGTCACCAGTAATTGGTCAATTTTAAAATGATCGACATCCACCACTTCAAATTTATAAGCACCAAATATCACAGCATCTGCAGGACGTGGAATCTTGCGTAATTTATACATCATGAAACCAGCGATGGTTTCATAGTTTTCATCATCCGGCATTTCATCAATTTCAAGCGCATGCTTGATATCTTCAATCGGCGTGCTGCCATCAATCAGCCATGAATTATTATCACGTTTGATGATTTGCTGATCGGCTTCAATCGTCGTCACCCAGTCGCCCATCACAGTAATCATAATGTCGGAGAGGGTAATTACACCTACCACTAGCGCATATTCGTTAATAACAACCGCGAATTTTTCCTTGGTTGAACGGAAACGATCCAGTAATTCAGAAAGCGTTAGCGTATCTGGAATGGTCAGTACACTACGAATGGTATTTTCATTCAGTTGCAGTAAAGACTGGTTATTCAGAATACGGACTAAAATATCCTTGGCATCAATATAGCCAATCACATCATCAATATTTTCACTACAAACCAAAAACTTGGAATAAGGATATTCTGCGAGTTTTTGGCGAATACTGGCTTCCGATTCTTTTAAAGTGAAGAACACCACGTTTTCACGTGTGGTCATGCTTGAAGGGACATTACGTTCTTCAAGTTCAAATACATTTTCAATGAAATGATGTTCTTGCTTTTGTAGTACACCGGCTTGTGCACCCGCATCCATCACTGCAGAAATATCGGCAAAGGTAATATTGTCATCACGGATGGTGTTGATTTTAAATAAACGGAACAGCAAATTCGCGATGGCATTGATTACCCAGGCGAGTGGTTTGCAAATTTTGATAAAAACTTGAATTGGGTTAATAACAGAAACCGCAATTTTTTCTGGTGCAATCATGGCCATGCGTTTTGGCATTAAATCTGCAAAAAGAATAAACAGCGAGGTAACTAAGCTAAAGGAGAGAATAAAGCCAATGTTTTCAGTCCAGGGACCTTGATAAATGCGATTCACAAAATTTACGATATATGGGCGAAATGCTGCTTCACCCAAGATACCACCGAGAATTGCAACCGCGTTTAAGCCAATTTGTGAAGCTGCAAAGAAATCAGCAGATTGTTCTTGTAAGTCTAAAACTTTTTGAGCGCGTTCATCGCCCGATTCTGCAAGGATTTTAAGTTTAACCTTACGGGCACCGGCAAGGGCAATCTCAGTTAAAGAGAGAAAGCCGGCTCCGGCAATCAGTATCACGATGATGAGGATATTCTGGAAAAGGCTCACGAATCCACCTGTAGATCATCATTATTATGGAATATTTTTAACACAAAAGAACTGAAGGTAGTAAGCAATTACTACCTTGATGAGCACAGTATAATCTTAAAAAAGAAGAATTTAAGAATTTTTACGATTAATAGTGAGAAAATTGTGAGTTATTGCTTAAAAATTCGCGATTTTCTTCTTCAATCATTTGACGGGCTACATACAGAATAAGCTGGCGTAACCAACGGTGTGCAGGATGGTGATGCAATAACGGACACCACGCCATTTTTAATTCAAATTCTGGAATATAAAACGGTGGGTCTTTGATTAGCAGGTTCGGATTGTTGGATTGTAGTCTTGCAATACGGCTTGGCAGCGTTGCAATCAAATCAACATTGGATGCCAAAAGTGCCGGCATTTGATAATGACGGGTAAAGACTGAAATTTTACGTTTTTGACCAATACGTTCTAAAGCTTGATCAATCCAGCCCAGACCTGCCTGTTTATCAGGATTGACACCAAAGCCAACGCCCATACCGGTTTTAGACACCCAGATATGTTGTGCATCTAAATAGCTTTTAAGGTTTAAGTTGGAGCTGGCAGGGTGTTTATTGTTCAGCAAACAAGAAAAACTGTCACGCCAAACCAAGACCTGGTGGAAACTTTGTGGAATTTCATTGAATCGGTTAATGGCTAAATCGACTTTACCCTGTTCCATGTCACGGTAAGACACGTCACTTGGGGTTAAAAAGTCGAGAACGACATTCGGAGCTTCTGAACGCAATGCTTTAACCAGGCGAGGAACTAAAGTCGCTTCGGCATAGTCAGAGGTCATAATGCGGAAAACGCGATTCGAGGTATAAGGACGGAATTCTGTACGCGGTTCTAAAATCATCGACAAATCAGAAAGCGCATCACGAATACGAGGTTGTAATTCTAAAGCACGTTCTGTAGGTGTCATGCCTTCAGAAGAACGGATTAAAAGCGGATCATTAAATAAATTACGTAGACGACGTAAAATATTACTCATAGCGGGTTGGGTAACACCCAATTGTTCTGCTGCGCGGGTAACATTTTTTTCACGTAAAAGAACATCAAGGTAAATTAATAGATTGAGATCGACCCGCTCCAGATTCATATAAAAAATACCAACAATAAAACCATGAAATTATATTGATTATGCCATAAGCAGTAAGGCTTGTGTAGGAAATATGATGAAAAAAAAGCCGGCCTAAAAGTGGTTTTTGTTACGATATTGACTATTCTTATTGGGTGTGAATTCTCTGTGATTATCAATTGAGTTTTAAACAGATTGAAATATGAATTTGATGATTTGTCTATCTTCAATACTGTAGTTTGAAGCTTGAATTGCGGCCCATGCAATTGCACCACATAGACGGGTTTTAATTGTATTGAATTCCCTTAAATAGAATGGTTTTTTTAGAGGAAGAGTTGTATTTCATAAATCTATACTGAAAAAGAAGATGGTTTTTTTGCAGCTAAGGATTGGAATGCAGAAAAAGGTAAAGGCACTTTATTTGGTGAAATAAAATGCAATTACATTTTTAAAATAATGACGATAAAATAAGAAAAACGAGATAAAAACGAAAAGACGAGTCTTTTTTATTAAACCCTATACTTAGGTCTAATGAAGAATAAAACAGCATATTGATTATTTGTTATACAAAAAAAGACTTTTTCTATTTTAAATATAATTTTAAAAATCAGTTACATATAAAATTTAGCGACAATTATAATTAGACTTTAATCTACATATTTTTTAAATAAATACTGAAGATTCTTGCAGACTATTGGATTAATTTTTTTAGTCAAACTAAGCTGTGTCCATTGCAACGAAGCGCTCTAAATCTGAACAAATTAATATCTTGCAGATTTAGTCCTTTGATTGATGAAGTCCTAAAATTATATACAGGAAAATATCATGACTACATACCAAACAGCGATTGACGCAATCCGCGAATTAAAAGCAAAATTCGGCAACACTTGGCGCGATATCAGCCCAGAAGATGCTGCGCGTATGCAAATGCAAAACCAATTCAAAACTGGTTTAGACATTGCTAAATATACTGCTGCTATTATGCGTCGTGATATGGCTGAATATGATGCTGATTCTAGCAAATACACTCAATCTTTGGGTTGCTGGCACGGTTTCATCGCTCAACAAAAAATGATTGCGAACAAAAAATACTTCGGTACAACTGACAAACGCTACATCTACTTATCTGGTTGGATGGTTGCTGCACTTCGTTCAGAATTCGGTCCACTTCCTGACCAATCTATGCACGAAAAAACTTCAGTACCTGCTTTGATCGAAGAAATCTACACTTTCCTTCGTCAAGCTGATGCAAAAGAATTAAACGACTTGTTCCGTGCGCTTAAAAAAGCAAACGAAGCGGGTGATACTGCTAAAGCGGCTGAAATCACTGCTCAAATCGACGGTTTCCAAACTCACATCGTTCCAATTATTGCGGACATCGATGCTGGTTTCGGTAACGAAGAAGCGACTTACTTACTTGCTAAGAAAATGATCGAAGCGGGTGCTTGTGCACTACAAATCGAAAACCAAGTTTCTGATGCGAAACAATGTGGTCACCAAGCGGGTAAAGTAACAGTTCCACACGAAGACTTCATCGCGAAAATCCACGCACTTCGCTATGCATTCTTGGAAATGGGTCTTGATGACGGTATCATCGTTGCGCGTACTGACTCTGAAGGCGCTGACTTGACTCAAAAAATCCCAGTGGTTAAAGAGCCAGGCGACATCGCTTCTCAGTACATCAGCTACTTAGAAACTTCTGAAATTGATATTTCTGAAGCGCAAGAAGACGAAATCCTAATCAAACGTAACGGTAAATTACACCGTCCTAAACGTTTACCTTCTGGCCTTTACCAGTTCCGTGCTGACACTCAAATTGATCGTGTTGTACTTGACTGTGTATCTAGCCTTCAAAACGGTGCTGACTTACTTTGGATCGAAACTGCGACTCCAAACGTTGACGAAATCGCTCACATGGTTAACCGTGTACGTGAAACAGTTCCAAATGCTAAGCTTGTTTATAACAACAGCCCATCATTCAACTGGACTTTAAACTTCCGTCAACAAACTTATGACCGTTATGTTGCTGAAGGTAAAGATGTTTCTGCTTACGACCGTGCTAAATTAATGAGCGCTGAGTATGACGAAACTGAATTGGCTGCTGACGCTGATGAAAAAGTTCGTACATTCCAAGCAGATGCTTCTCGTGAAGCGGGTGTGTTCCATCACTTGATCACACTTCCGACTTACCACACAGCTGCTCTTTCTACTCATGAGCTTGCTAAAGGTTACTTCGGTGAAGAAGGTATGCTTGCTTATGTTGCTGGCGTACAACGTAAAGAAATCCGCGGTACAATCGCATGTGTTAAACACCAAGCAATGGCTGGTTCTGACATCGGTGATGACCACAAAGAAATCTTCGCTGGTGACAATGCCCTTAAAGCTGGTGATGATGCTAAAAACACAATGAACCAATTCGGTGGTTAATCCTCCCGAGTGATTCAAAAAAACCCTGCGAAAGCAGGGTTTTTTTATGACTGATCAAAACGGAATATAAAAAAGGGAACATAAAAATATGTTCCCTTTTTCATTTTATGTAGCGAATTGCATCGCAATCAACAATCTCTTTATTTTAATGATTGAGAAAGATGAAGCTTAGGGCACTAAAATAATCAGCCATGTAAAGAAAATAATCGCCAGTGCGACAAATTGCGCAGCGCTACCCATATCTTTGGCACTTTTTGAAAGTTCATGTTTTTCCAAAGAAATACGGTCTACGACAGCTTCAATCGCTGAATTAAATAATTCAACAATCAGTGCCAGTAAACACACCGCAATCATCACTGCTTGTTCTACACGGGATACATTCAGAAAAAAACTGGCAGGGATCAGAATTAAATTTATGAATACAATTTGACGAAATGCAGCTTCATTGATAAATGCAGTTTTAAAACCTGAAATAGAATAATGGGTCGCATTAATCACACGCTTAAAACCGGTTTTGCCTTTGTATGGAGAGGGTTGATTCATGGCTTAATTTTTTTGCTAAATTTCAGGAAAGATAGATCATAAGGCTTAAATATGGCTTAATTCTAAAAAACTTGAAAGTTATATTTTTATATTACAAAAAATGAAGCATAAAAAGATTTAATAATGACCAAATTATGATTGGTGATACTTTTTAATCAGCATGGCTATTAAAAAAATACCGATATTGAGCTTATAGCTTATACATAGGAAGAAAGGGGGATTTTTTTAACTAAAATTGCCCTATTCAAAGCCCAGACTTTTCTTTTTAATGAAATGACTTTGTAAAATAATCTATTCACAGTCTAATGGTAAAGATGCGGGATGAAACATACGCTTAGCAACTGATTAAGCGGTGTGTTTCCATAGTTTCTCCTTATTTAGGGAGAAAAATAAGATTTCATATCCATAATCTTGTGTTTTTAACTTTTAGTTACTGTATAGCTGCTTTAATTTGCTATTTTAGAACCTGTTTTTATTGCCCAGTTCCACCTACTTATACTGCGATTACCTCATATGCTGTCGAAATATTTTATTCAACGACCTATTTTTGCCGGTGTATTGGCCATTATTGTTATGGCACTGGGACTTTTTGCAGTCATTAATTTACCCGTAGAGCGTTATCCAGACATTGCTCCACCTAGAATTGCGATTAGCACCACTTATTCGGGGGCGGATGCCGAGACCGTTGAAGAAAGCGTCACCCAGATTTTAGAACAGCAAATTAAAGGCTTAGACCACTTACTTTATTTTAGTTCTAGCAGTGACTCTACCGGTCGTAGCCGGATTAATATCAGCTTTGAAAATGGCACCAACCCAGATACTGCACAAGTTCAAGTGCAAAATGTCATCAATAGCGTCGTGAGCCGATTACCTGAAGATGTACAGCGCCAAGGGGTCAATGTATTCAAATCTTTGGGTGATACCCATATGGTGATTGGCTTATATGATGAAACCAGAAAAAGCAGCAATATTGAATTATCCGACTATTTGTTAAGTTATTTAGAGGCAGAAATTGCCCGTGTAGAGGGCGTAGGTGAAGTTGATGTATTTGGTTCACAGTTTGCCATGCGCATCTGGCTAGATCCAAATAAGCTTAAACAATACAAGTTGATGCCCAGTGATATTCAGAAAGCCGTAGAAGCACAAAATACTCAGGTTGCAGCGGGTGGAGTAGGCGAGTTGCCTGGACTGGAAGAACAATATTTAAATGCCAAAGTCACATCAGGAACACGTTTAAAAACGGTTGATGAATTTAACAATATTATTATCAAGTCTAGTCAAGCCGGGGAATATGTCTACTTAAGGGATGTTGCCCGTGTGGAAATTGGTGCGGAGAATTACCAATCCTATAATACCACCAATGGCTATCCATCAGCCGGTATGGCGGTTTCTCTGGCATCCGGTGCCAATGCCATTCAAACCTCAAAACTGATTAATGAAACGGTCGAGCATATTTCCAAAACACTGCCTAAAGGTTATAAGCTGGTCTATCCAAATGACAACACACCTTTTGTTCAGCAATCGATTTATGAGGTGGTAAAAACCTTGTTTGAAGCCATTTTGCTGGTGATTGTGGTGATGTTTATTTTCCTGCAAAACTGGCGCGCGACGCTTATTCCAGCGATTACTGTACCCGTGGTGATTCTGGGTACTATGGCAGTGTTATATGTGCTGGGTCTGAGTATAAATACCTTAACCCTGTTTGCCTTGGTGCTCGCGATTGGTTTGCTGGTGGATGATGCCATCGTGGTGGTTGAAAATGTTGAACGGCTGATGCATGAACAAGGCTTAGACGCCAAACAGGCATCGATCCAGTCCATGCAGGAAATCAGTGGCGCATTGATCGGGATTACCCTGGTGCTGACTGCCGTATTTATTCCGATGGCATTTTTTGGTGGTTCTGCTGGGGTGATTTACCGTCAATTCTCCATAACTTTAGTTACGGCGATGACCATTTCTCTGGCGGTTGCTTTAATTCTGACCCCGGCATTGTGTGCATTGGTGTTAAAACCGATCGAAAAACCTTATGGCTGGGCAAACCAGTTTAACCATTTGCTGGATCAGGTGAAAGGTAAATATCTTAAACTGTCTTCTTTGACCATTCAAAACCGCCTGATCACTTTGGTCGTTGCCTTGGCTCTAGTCAGTGTTTTTGCCTTGTTTTACCGTGCATTGCCCACCAGTTATTTACCCAGTGAAGATCAGGGTTCACTGAGCCTGCAAGTGACTTTACAAGACAATGCACCAATGACCAAAACCATTGAAATGGGGGAAACGGTGCGTCGCTATTTTCTGGAAAATGAAAAAGACAATGTGGATTTGGTGATGCTGCGTTATGGTCGAAACCGTACCGGGACTGGGCAGCATCTGGCACAGGGTTTTATTAAGTTAAAACCCTGGGATCAACGTTCTGGCAAAGAAAATACCGCAGATGCAATCAAAGAGCGTGCGACCCAGTTTTTCCGTAAAAACCGGAATGCACGTATTACTGTTTCCATGCCACCAGTGGTCAATGGTCTGGGAGACACCAATGGCTTAAATCTTTGGGTTCGCGATATTGATGGTCAAGGTCGCAAAATTTTAACGCAAAAATTTAATCAGCTTAAAGAAGATTCGAAACAGTATTCATCATTTGAAAACCTGGATAAACGAACCGCACCTGAAAAAGCCAATCTTAAAGTGACGATTGATCAAAAAGCCGCGATGGCTTCCGGTTTAACTCCAACGGATATTAACAGTACCCTGTCCGCAGCTTTGGGGGGCAAGTACATTAATGACTTTATTGATCGCGGACGAATTAAAAGAGTCATTATGCAGAGTGATGCGGCTTATCGTGCCAAACCGGAAGATTTGCAATATTGGTCGGTCAGAAATAGCAATAATGAAATGGTGCCATTCACCAATTTTTCTCAAGTCAACTGGTCGGGTGCTCCAGAAATTGTGAACCGGTTTAATGGCTATACTGCTATCGAACTCGAAGCTGATAAAACGCCTAATGCAAGTTCCGGGGAAGCAATGCGGGATATTGATCAGCTGGTCAGCAAAGTTTCCGGAATTGATTTAGCCTGGAGCGGTGTGTCTTTCGAAGAACAGAAATCAAGTAATCAGGCACTATTACTTTATTTGATTTCAATTGGCTTCATTTTCCTGTGTTTGGCTGCTTTATATGAAAGCTGGTCGATTCCTACTGCGGTATTGAGTGCTATTCCTTTGGGGGTTGGCGGCAATATCCTGTTCAGTTATTTTGCTGGCTTTCCCAACGATATCTATTTCCAGATTGCGTTACTGACCACCATTGGCTTGTCATGTAAAAATGCCATTTTAATCGTGGAGTTTGCATCACTTGCACAGACGCAAGGACGCAGTGTCATTGAAGCGGCTTTGGAAGGGGCAAGCCTGCGGTTACGCCCGATTCTCATGACTTCATTGGCTTTTGGCGCAGGTGTGATTCCATTGGTCTTTGCCTTTGGTGCGGGAGCGGTTAGTCGTCAAGAAATTGGAGTCAGTGTGCTGGGTGGGGTGATATTTGCGACCTTGTTGGTGCTGGTTTTTATTCCATTTATGTATGTTCTGATCCGAACTGTATTTAAGGGCAAAGCTCAACAGGAATCTTGAGTCATCACAATCAGCTCATAGGTATTTTCAGGGAGTCTATCGAGTAATTAATTGATCGTTGCATTTTATGAACCCAAAAATGTACTGACTCTAAATCTGGATTTGTTCTGGCAGATCAGTTAACGGTTTTACTTATCATAATGATACACAGCGTGTAGAAAAGATATGGTGTAATCTCAAGTGTTTAGATAATGCTTTCCTTGGAATTGAGGCTTATGCCAGAGCAACAACAAAAAAAACTCAGCCAGCAAGAAGTGGTGCGTCTAGAGCGGGATTTAGCCAAGTTTGCTAATATGATGGACTCGGTGGTGCGTATCCCATTCACTAAGCAAGGGATTGGGGCAGATGCCGCATTGAGTACGATTCCTGTCGCTGGTGATGTCGCAGGTTTTGTATTGACCTGTTATGCGATTTACAAAGCCAAGCAAATAGGGGTGCCACAAAGCAAACTCAATTCGGTGATGAAACTTGCCATGGTGGATGCTGTGGTCGGATTTATTCCAGTGCTTGGAACCGTTTTTGATATTTTTATTCGTCCAAGCCGTAAAGCCTTAACCATTGTGCATGAGCATATTCGAGAGGAATATCAGATTCACAGTGATTCACATGTGGTTCATCCATTTTTGCATGAAAGTCTGGAGAATAAACAGCAGAACTCAGCCTTTTGGCGAAATCCTGTAGTGGTTTGGCTGTGGTTACATATTCCAGATCTTCTGGGGGCAATCGTTTTAGTACTGATGCTGATTGCGATGTGGTTCGGTTTGAGCTGGTTATGGCAATGGTTTCAAGGATTGAGTGCTTTTTGATTTTATCCGATAAGGTTTATGGATAAAAAACCATGGCTTATATTGCTGCGAATTTACCCGCAATCAATTTTGACGCGACATGTGATTTTTATCGCATACTTGGTTTTCAATCTACTGATCAATCCAATCAATGGATGAATGGATGATTCTGCATCATGGCAGTTTAACTCTGGAATTTTTCATCATTCCGAATTGGATCCTAAACGCTCTTGGCAGAGTGCGTGTATTCAGGTTGAGGGTTTGGCAGCTCTTTATCAAGCATGGCAGGGTTTAAATTGGGCTGCATTTCCACAAGCTCGAATCATTGATATAAAATACCTGGCTGAAATAGAGATGTTCTGTGTCATGAGATCAACGGTAGCTTATTAGGTTTTCAACAGCATTAAAAAAGCCTCCATGTGGAGGCTTTTTTATATTCAATTTAATCAACCGGTATTTTTAATCAAACCATATTATGGGCAGTTTAACTGATGTAATGCAGCCACACGTTGTTCAATCGTTGGGTGAGTTTGGAACAAAGCCGCTAAGCTAAACCCTTCTTCCTTACCTTCCGCAATTGCAAACGCTTTCATTTCTTTAGGCATTTGATCAGGTAGTTCTGATTCTGCCTGTAAACGTAATAATGCTGAAATCATGGCTTGTTTACCGGCTAAACGTGCACCAGCTTCATCGGCACGGTATTCACGCTGACGTGAGAACCACATCACGATAGAAGATGCCAAAATACCAAACACGATATCCAGTACGATAGTAATACCGAAGTAAGCCAGTCCCGGTGCTTCGCCATCTTCACGACCAAATACGTTACGGTCAATAAAATCACCGACTACACGTGCAAAGAACATGACGAAGGCATTGACAACACCTTGAATCAAGGCAAGGGTCACCATATCGCCATTGGCAACGTGACCAATTTCATGCGCAAGTACCGCACGAAGTTCATCTTTGTTCATTCGTTCGAGTAAACCCGTTGAAACGGCTACTAAAGCGTCGTTTTTGTTCCAACCTGTTGCAAAAGCATTGGATTGATAAGAAGGGAAAATACCCACTTCTGGCATATTGATACCAGCGCGTTGCGACAATTGTGCAATTTCTTGTAATAACCATGCTTCGGCTTGGTTACGAGGCGCATTCGGGTCAATTAATTCTGTCCCAGTGGTTTTTTTCGCCATCCATTTTGACATGAACAGGGAAATGATAGAACCAACCATACCAAAGACAAAACAGATGACCAATAGGTTGCCTAGATTTAAGCCACCCGCGCCATGGTAACTACCGACACCGAAGAGTGACAAAATAATGCCAGCTACAACCAGTACCGCGAGGTTGGTAAGCAAGAACAAACCAATCCGCATCATTGAGAGAATCCTCTTATAATAAAAAAATAATCTGATTTATGAATCAAAAATCATTTACTAAATATGAGGTGTAAGTCTTAAAAATTCAAGAAGAAAAATAAGTAATTCTGTTGTATGATGCCGATTTCAAAAATGACTTTGTTAGTCGGTAATTGAAATTTTTGCTGAAGCCGTGGCATGTGCCGTGGTGTACGAGCCGGGAGCATCAGTGAAGCTGCCATCGGATGCCACAATAATTTGACGCTGTGAACTATAACGAGGCGCTGCATGTGATGAGGCTGATTCATAATTGTTGGATTGAGCAACAATTTTTCCAGCATCAGAACTCGGGTTGGTTGAACTTGAGCTGTTACCCAGACCATTGGAGTATAAGTTGCTATAACGACTGCTAACCCGTCTGACATAATCTTGGGTTTCTTTAAACGGGGGAATGCCACCATATTTTGCAACATTGCCTTCACCAGCATTATAGCTGGCTAAAACCAGTGAAGTATTGCCGTTAAAACGTTTCATCAGCCAAGATAAATATTTTGCCCCACCCATAATGTTCTGGTGGGGATCAAATGCATTGGAAACATTAAAGCGTCGCGCCGTTGCAGGCATCAGTTGCATCAGTCCTTGTGCACCGACAGGTGAACGTGCATTCACATTAAACCCAGATTCAGTATGCATGACTGCTTTAATTAAGCCTTCAGAAATACCGTGTTGTGACGCTGCTTGTTTAATAATCGAGTCAAAGGCATTTTTATTACGGCTATAGCTAGGCAATACCGAAGCTTCAGAGCTGCCCCAATTGCTATAACTATGGATATTACTGTCCGGATAATAGGTCTTTTTTTCCACTTTTAGATGGTTATAGCGCCCCTTTTTATTGGTGAGTAGGGTGGTGCCATTCGAATCTTTTAACTGGTAGATGGTTTGACCGGCATAACTGGTCGATGCAACAGAACCAACTGTTACACACCCCAAAAAATAAAGTCCCATGCTTACAATGTTATTTTTCATTTTTTTATATAGAAAAAAATCTGCTCCAGACAGTTCAACAGGAGTTTAACAAAAAAAAACACAATTAAAAGTATTCTGGAACTTATTTCTCTGCAAGTTTGTAAAAAGCAAGTGCTAATTGCAGAGATAGTAATCAAAAAATATTTTAATTTTTTTTTAATCAGGATAACTTGACACTATTAAGTTGTTGATTTTTATTTAAAATAAAATTGATCAAAAAATGATCAATTTAAATAGAAGCCTTAAATAATAGGTCGGACACCTTGTCAAGCCTTTTGAAATCCACAAAGTTATCCACAGGTTTTGTG
This sequence comes from Acinetobacter sp. ANC 4862, assembly GCF_004336635.1. Classification (GTDB taxonomy): domain Bacteria; phylum Pseudomonadota; class Gammaproteobacteria; order Pseudomonadales; family Moraxellaceae; genus Acinetobacter. Next base: position 36,479 of record NZ_SJXH01000017.1, on the reverse strand, counting down.
GACAACTGTGGAAAAGTACAATTGGTAAGCATTGTGGCTAAAATTTGAACTGCACCGTCCAAAATAGCATGTGGTTGATTACATGAAAATGACAACAATAATCAATTTTCAGAAATTACATTCTTTTGGTGCGATGTGAGGCTGAATCGGATAAAATTGCGCGGTATTTTTATTTATGGGTAAATCTCGTCTATGTACTCGCCAGTTGAGTCCGAACAAGGATTTAATTTCAAACCAGAACTGCCAACAAGTTCGGCATATTACCGTTTGTTGAAAAAGCTTCGCCGTCAAGTCGGTCATGCCATTCGTGATTTTAAAATGATCGAAGAAGGTGACAAGGTGATGGTATGTATTTCTGGTGGTAAAGACAGTTATACCTTGCTGGACATTATGTTGCAGTTTAAACGTATTGCACCAATAAACTTTGATGTCGTTGCGGTGAACCTTGACCAAAAGCAGCCGGGTTTCCCTGAAGATGTCTTGCCACGTTATTTGGAAGAAAATAACATTCCATATTACATTCTGGAAAAAGACACCTACAGCATCACCAAAAAATTGACCCCTGAAGGTAAAACGTATTGTGCAGTGTGCTCGCGTTTACGTCGTGGTTCGTTATATGGTTTTGCACAAGAAATTGGCGCGACCAAAGTGGCTTTGGGTCATCACCGTGATGACATTATGGCAACTTTCTTCCTGAACTTGTTCCATGGCGGCAGCTTGAAAGCCATGCCACCAAAACTTTTGTCATCTGACAAGAAGAATATCCTGATTCGTCCACTGGCTTATGTGGAAGAAAAAGACATCATCAAGTATGCAGAAATGCGTCAGTTCCCGATTATTCCGTGTAACTTGTGTGGTTCACAGGAAAATTTACAGCGCGCGATGATCAACAATATGCTACGTGAATGGGATGCCCAATATCCGAAGCGTTTGCATAGTATTTTTGGTGCCATGCAAAACGTATCACCTTCACAATTGGCCGATCGTGAATTGTTTGACTTTGAAGCTTTAGATGCACAACGTGAACTTGATTTCACCGGTAGCTGTTCAACAGAAGATGAACCACAGAGCAAACGCATCAATATGGTGAATTTAGGTTTTGCTGCTGAATAATGGTTGCGGTAGACACCGGTTTTAGGATTGGTGTCTATTTTATATATTTGATTTAGTTAAATAATGTATTAAAAATATAAAAATTGAACGTGTCGTGCAAAAAACGTTAAGCAGAAAACAATTTTACATGCTATAACAAGCGTCAAGCACAAATAGCTTCACAAAGATGTTGTCTGGATAGGCGACACAAATGAACGAATAAATTGAGGAAAGATCATGCCTACCTTTTTAACTGATGATTGGTTTTCAAATGTAGAAAGCTTAACTGCTCAAGCGGGCGACTTAAACTTGGCACCTGCACTTGCAAATTTAGCAATTAACTTAGTCGTTACAGATTCACAAGGCAATACAGAATTGTCTTTGGATGGTGGTGCAATCAAAAAAGGTCTGTCTCCAAATGCTAAAACCACTTTGAATATGGATGGTGAAACCCTTCGTAAAGTGTTTCTGGAATTTGATATGGCAGCTGCTATGCAGGCATTCATGACCGGCAAAATTAAAGTTCAAGGTGATATGTCACAATTGATGGCTTTACAAACTGCCAAACCAAGCCAAGAACAAAAAGATTTATTTAAGAAAGTACTTGAGCAAACAACTTAAGAATTTTTAAGCATAAAAAAGCTTACCCTTGGGTAAGCTTTTTTTGTATTTAGAAGAGGTTAAATATTCACTAACTGTGTGGTTTTAATATGTTCTAAATAAGAGCGAATACGCGTTACATATTGTACCGCTTGACGGTAACGGCCATTGCTGGCTTTGTTACGATCCAGATAACTATACAGATTAACCCAATTATTTGGATTTTTACCTTGTGCCTGAATTCGTTTCTGAATCTGATTTACCGCACCAGGTCCCATATTATAAGCCACAAGCGCATACCAGTTACGGTCAGGAAAGGGAACATCTTCATAGCGACTTAACATCTGGTCGTAATATTTCGCGCCACCCTCAATACTTTGAGCCGGGTCAGTTCGGTTACTTACACCCATGGCTTTTGCGGTACTGTTGGTCAGCATCATCAAACCACGCACACCGGTAGGCGATACTGAATTGGGTTTCAGATACGATTCCTGATAACCAATGGCTGCCAATAGGTGCCAATCTAAATCATATTTTGCAGCGGTATTTTTAAAGCTGGCTTTATAAATAGGCATACGCTGATTTAAATCACGCTGAATGCTATCCCATGATTCTTCTTTTACAGCATTCTGATTATAAAATGATGCAAGTTGTCGAATCGAACCGGACTGTTTCCCTTTACACACAAAACCACTTGCGGTTTGTGTCAGTGGATCATCCGCATGTTTAAATACCCAATTCAGGTTTGTATTTAAGCCATTTTGTTGCAGGCTGCCGATATCACCACAGGTTGCTGAAAAAGAAGTCAGACGCTTTTGTTCAATTGAACTGACATCTGCTGTCGTCATGGCAAAATTGGCTTTACCTTGCGATACCCATTTTAGTGCAGTCGCATTATCAGGCACAGTTTTAAACACCAGTTTGACGTTTAAGCTGTTGGCATAGTTACGCGCGAGGTCATAACCAAACCCATGTAAATGCGCGCCATCTTTAAATACTGTGGTCGAATTTTCCACTGAAACAACGGTGAGTTGCTTGCCGTTGACTACGGAATCATATTGGAACGATTTACTTGCATTAATACTATGAAACGGAATGAACAGGGTACTGAACGCAAGAATTTTTAATGAGAGAGAAGATTTTAAAGAGTTAAGGCAAAGCCTCACCCCAGAAGTTGAACTACTGTGCATGTTGTCTCCGCTACAAGTAATTTATGCCCTAAAAAGCAAAGGCGCACATGCCTCAAGCTTTTTCAAGTTTGATAAATTCAATAAGGGTTGGGCAGGCATGACGTCATTCAAAATGACATTGGATTAAAAGGAGAATAATGTAGAATTTCTACATAGATTAAAAAGTAAGCGATTTAAAAACATGTGCGAATAATAAGCGTGAAAAATAAACTTGTCAAATTTTGTACTAAACTTTTTAGAGATATGTAACATAAAAGATTAATTTAATTGAAGAATTAATTTTATAAACTTTAGTTGTGTGTAAATAGCGGATAAAATAGACCACTCTTGTAAGCAAATTGTAAGCAGAACATCAAAAAATACTATGAAATCTAACTTAATTACACGTTCTGGACATGACAAACTGGTCGCGGAATTACAGCATTTGTGGCATGAAGAACGACCAGAAATTACCCGAAAAGTGAACTGGGCAGCGAGTCTCGGCGATCGTTCGGAAAACGCGGATTATCAATACAACAAGCAAATTTTACGTAAGATTGATCGTCGTGTTCGTTACTTGGGCAAGCGTTTAGAAGAGCTTAAAATTATTGATTTTTCGCCTGAGCAAGAGGGCAAAGTGTATTTCGGTGCCTGGGTGGATATTGAAAATGATGAAGGTGAACAAAAAACCTTACGTATTGTGGGTGTAGATGAAATATATGATCACCATCCACAGCATATTTCGATTGATTCGCCCATGGCACGCGCTTTACTTGGAAAACAAGTTGATGATGAGGTTGAGGTACTGACCCCATTAGGCAAGAAACAGTGGTATATCAATCAAATTCGTTATGAAAAGCCTGAAAATTCAGTAAATTAATACATTTTGATTTTATTTTAATCACTCGGTAAGAAAAAAGCATAAAAGTGTTTGCCAAGATGGGTTTTTATTTATATCATAGCGGCCATTGGAAGCGTGGCAGAGCGGTTTAATGCACCGGTCTTGAAAACCGACGAGGGTGTGAGTCCTCCGTGAGTTCGAATCTCACCGCTTCCGCCAAATTCAAAACCCCGATCATTGATCGGGGTTTTTTATTGCCTAAAATTTTTATGAATAAAAAATACTAAAATATAAATAAAGAAGAACGTTGGATAAATTTGTGCGTATTCAGTGGATACAAATGATTTCAAAGATTGAATATAAAGGTCTTTAAGCGGGTACTTATTGAGCGTTGATTGTTAAGATTTACGAATGATTGCAGAAGGGAAGATTGCTTCACGCACTGCGAATAAACCTTTTATTATGGTTAAAAATAAATATTTTAAAAACACGACTTCAATTCATCATAGATATCTCAACTGAACTAAAAAGCATAGAGATGAATTTTTTTATTTTTCTATATTTCTCAAATTTATCGTTTGAAAGAATCATTTTTCGGCCCTAGTATCGAGTTAGATAAATAGAACATGATATCGAGCAGAGGAAGCGATGAATCAAATGATCAATACGAAAAAAACAGCAAAAGTTCAATTTAACTGGCAAGATCCATTTTTAATCGAACAGCAACTCACAGAAGAAGAGCGCATGATTCGCAATTCTGCACATGCTTACTGTCAAGAGCGTTTACAACCTCGTGTACTTGAACAGTTCCGTCATGAAAAAACCGATGCTTCAATTTTCCGTGAGATGGGCGAGCTGGGTCTGCTCGGCCCCACCATTCCTGAGCAATACGGTGGTGCAGGGCTGAACTATGTTAGTTATGGTCTGGTAGCGCGTGAAATTGAATATGTCGATTCAGGCTACCGTTCCATGGCCAGTGTACAAAGTTCGTTGGTGATGGTGCCAATTAATGAATTTGGTTCGGAAGAACAGAAACAAAAATACTTGCCTAAACTGGCCACCGGTGAATATATTGGTTGCTTCGGCTTGACCGAACCGGATCATGGTTCGGATCCGGGTAGCATGATTAGCCGTGCCAAAAAAGTCGATGGTGGTTACCGCTTAACGGGCGCAAAAATGTGGATCACCAACAGTCCGATTGCGGATGTATTTGTGGTCTGGGCCAAAGAAGTATCTGCTGAAGGCAATGTCGGTGACATCCGTGGTTTTATTTTAGAGAAAGGCTGGGAAGGACTTTCAGCGCCAGCCATTCACGGTAAAGTGGGTTTACGTGCCTCAATCACCGGTGAAATCGTGATGGATAACGTCTTTGTGCCGGAAGAAAATGCGTTTCCGGAAGTCCGTGGATTAAAAGGCCCATTTACCTGCCTGAATAGTGCCCGTTATGGGATTGCCTGGGGGGCAATGGGTGCAGCAGAATTCTGCTGGCATACTGCACATCAATACACCATGGATCGTAAACAGTTTGGCCGTCCACTCGCTGCTAACCAGCTGATTCAGAAAAAACTGGCGGACATGCAAACTGAAATTGCCCTTGGCTTGCAGATTGCTTTACGTTTTGGCCGCATGAAAGATGAAGGTATTGCTTCGGTGGAAGGAACATCACTGATCAAACGTAATAACTGTGGTAAAGCCCTAGATATTGCACGACTTGCGCGTGACATGCTCGGCGGAAATGGCATCAGTGATGAATTTGGTGTAGCCCGTCATCTGGTGAATCTGGAAGTGGTAAATACCTATGAAGGTACCCATGATGTGCATGCCTTGATTTTAGGACGCGCACAGACTGGTATTGCTGCATTCGGTAATTAATTGAATTTTTCACTTCAGGGTGTTAATTCGTGTACATCCTAGAGACGTTTTGTCTTAAAAAAATCAATAATTAACTTTAATTAAAAGATTCATCGTGAAACATTCTTGTAACTCTGTGCATTTGCACGCTTAAAGTTCAAACGGAATGCTAGAAAAATAATAAAGAACCTCAGGAAAATGTAGAGAAATAATAGGATTACCGATGACTCATTTGGGAAAATGAGGGATATGGAAATGAATAATGATATACAGGCTGGAGCAGGAACGCTCAGCAGAAAATTACCATCCAATGTAGGCACAGCGCATCGCATTCATAAAAACACCTGGAAAATTGCATTTGTCTTTGCATTTATTTCACTGGTGATTGATGGTGCCGTGGCTTAATCTATTGGATTGAAGTTTTAGTGGTTCTTGTTTTGACCGGATTTTTTACAGAATTCGGTCTTATATTTGGTAGTTAAACCTTCCATTAAAGCGTTGAACAATCTGGAGAATGAAAATGAGGTTTAAGGACTATTTAATCTCGCTTTAAGCATTTGCTTCTTCCTTAACGTGCATAGTCAGATTCACCTTCAAGGGTTATCATAGCGGTCTTCATGTCATTGGAACGCACTATGAAAATCGTTGCAGATGAAAATCTGGCCTTTACCGAATATTTCTTTGCAGATTTTGGAGAAATTCAGCAAGCAGCGGGGCGGACTTTAACCCATGCCGATGTACAGGCTGCTGAAGCCTTGCTGGTTCGTTCTGTGACCCAAGTAAATGAACAACTGATTCAAGATACAAAATTAAAATTTGTCGGTAGTGCCACCATTGGTACTGACCATTTGAATATTACCGCTTTAGAAAAACACCATATCGCATGGTCAAATGCGGCAGGTTGTAATGCGCAGGCGGTGGCTGAATATGTGATCACCGCACTGTTATATTTACAACCCAATTTAATCGATAAAAATGAACAATTCACCCTGGGTATTATAGGTCTGGGCAATGTCGGTTCACGTTTGGCCTATATGGCAAAATTGCTGGGCTGGAACGTGATTGCTTATGATCCCTTCGTACAGCGTGAATCTGTGAATCAAGTTGAATTAGCAGAATTGTTAAAAACTGCAGATGCCATTTCTATTCATGTCCCCTTAACCAAAACCGGGGAGCATCCAACTTTTCATTTGATCAACGCGGATGCTTTGGCACAAATGAAGCCCGAGGCGATCTTGATTAATTCAGCACGTGGTCCAGTGGTTGAGGAAACGGCACTGATTGCGGATATTGAAAAGACCAAACGCCTAGTGGTTCTGGATGTGTTTGAACATGAACCTGAAATTTCAGAACAGCTCTTAAATCTGATTTGTTTGGTCACACCGCATATTGCGGGCTATAGCCTGGAAGGCAAAGCACGTGGCACGCAAATGATTTACGATGCTTTCTGCAAAACCTTTAATTTTACTGCAGATAAAAAATTTGAAACTCAATTACCGGTCTGCGAGCAATATTTTCAAGATCAAGATTTAAAACAGGTGCTGAAACAGCATCTTGTTCACATTTATGATATTGCACGTGATGATGCCAATTTACGTGCCTGTTTAAAAGAGGGCAAAGTGGATCAAAAAGCCTTTGATTATTTACGTAAAACCTATCCTTTACGCCGTGAATGGGCAGCGCACGGAGGCCCGAAAGCATGAACATGGCAAATACTGAAAGCAAAAGCATCAATTATCAACCGACCTGTGATATCAAGGCGCTAAAAGCCCGTGCCAAAATGTATGCACAAATCCGTCAGTTCTTTGCTGAGCGTGATGTACTTGAAGTGGAAACGCCAATCTTGTCACAAGCAGGTGTTACCGATGTACATTTAGCCTCAGTTCAGGCTCAGCGTCATCTCGGTGGTCGCCAACACACCCATTATCTGCAAACTTCACCTGAATTTGCCATGAAGCGATTATTGGCCAGTGGTAGTGGTCCAATTTACCAAATTTGCAAAGTCTTTCGTGATGATGAACATGGGCGAAAACACAATAGTGAATTCACCATGCTGGAATGGTACCGTCCAAATTTAAGCTTGAAAGAACTGATGTTTGAAGTCACCGACTTGCTTAATGTGACCTTAGTACAGCGTTTTGGCGAAGTCCGTCCGACCATTTTAAGTTACAAGCATGCCTTTATGGATCGTCTGGATCTCAATCCCTTGCAGGCCAGCTTAAAACAGCTGAAAGACTGCTGTAACCGAGTCGGTTTAAATCTGGATCTGGGTGATGACCGCTTGGGATATATCGACCTGTTATTTTCACATATGGTTGAACCGAGTTTAGGGTTTGATACTCCGGTATTTTTAACCGATTTCCCACCTGAAATGGCATCACTCGCCAAAGTTAAAGTCGATGAAGAGGGGGAACAGGTCGCAGCCCGTTTTGAGCTTTATATTGAAGGCTTGGAATTGGCCAATGCCTATGATGAACTGATTGATGCCACAGTGTTACGCTCCCGTTTTGAAGCCGATAATCTGGAACGTGAAAAGCTTGGCTTACATGTGATGCCGATTGATGAATATCTACTGGAGGCTTTACCGCATATGACCGAATGTTCCGGCATTGCTTTAGGGATTGACCGTTTATTGATGGTCGCGACTGAACAGATGAAACTTGAAAAAGTGATTACTTTTCCTGCGGATGTTTCTTAATTGTATTGCTAAAAAATCCTATAAATCCCTCCTAACCTCCCTTTAAAAAAGGAAGGGGGAAAGTTGTTCTTTTTTTAAAGATGACTAGCATTGCTATGCAAGGCGAGGGGTTAAAATAAAAAAGCTTCTCAAATGAGAGGCTTTTTTATGCGCTATACAGTAGCAATAATCTGCCGGGCTTTTAATTCTTCAAGTGCTTGAATGCGCCGTTGAATCAACATTTCACCGATATCAGGACCACTAATATCGGGTGGTAAATCCTGCGCTTTAATGCCACGAACCACTTCCATGGCATCTAGTACATATTGTGATTGTGGATATTCACGATCTTCTAGACCAAGGCGGCCACGTGAATCACATTCACAGGCCTGTACATAAGCTTCAACGCGTTCAGGGCGACGTAATACATCTAGACGTTGCAATAAGCGCCATAAAGTCCCCGGTTTTAAGCTTAAGGCTTGATGACATTTTAAATGTTCTTTACATACCGCAATAGCAAGTTGCTTGGTGTTGGTGGGAACTTTAAGGCGATCACACACTTCGGTTACCGATTTGACACCACGTTCTTCATGCATGATATGACGTGGTAATTCATCTGCCGGAGTCAATGCCTTACCTAAATCATGAACCAGAACGGCAAAGCGTACATCTAGTGAATAATTGGCTTTACAGGCTTGTTGTAGCGACATCATGGTATGAATGCCGCTATCAATTTCCGGATGGTATTCAGGACGTTGCGGAATACCGTATAAAGCATCTAGTTCTGGGAACAGGACTTTTAACGCACCACAGCGACGTAGCGTTTCGAAATATTCATCGGCATGATCTTCCATCAAGGCACGAGAGGTTTCTTTCCATACTCGTTCAGGCGTTAATGCCTGTAATTCACCCGATTCCGCCAACTGTTGCATCAATGCCAAAGTTTCAGATGCCACGCTGAACCCAAGTGATTTATAACGCGCTGCAAATCGTGCGATACGTAAAACGCGTAGCGGATCTTCGACAAAAGCATTGGATACATGACGTAATATTCGATCTGTTAGATCTTGCTGACCTTTATAAGGGTCGTATACGTTGCCATCTTCATCCATCGCCATCGCATTAATGGTCAGGTCACGACGGATCAGATCCTCTTCAAGGGTTACACTCGTATCTGTATAAAATTCAAAGCCATGATAACCCTGACCGGATTTACGCTCGGTACGGGCTAAAGCATATTCTTCTTTTGTTTCGGGATGCAAAAAAACAGGGAAATCTTTACCTATCGGCTGATAGCCCTGAGCAAGAAGTTGTTCAGGTGTTGCACCAACAACCACATAATCTTTTTCGTGATAGGGGTGACCGAGTAAGTGATCACGTACTGCACCGCCTACTAAATAAACTCGCATGAAAAAACCTCTATTCTTCAAGCAATCATGCTACAGAATAGAGGTTTTCTCAAGTAAAGAACCTTAGCTTTTTGCTAAAGTTAAATACTAGCCTTCTTGTGACTGTTGAATTTCAGCAACGGTCAACGCTGTCATATTTACCACACGACGTGTTGTTGCAGTCGGTGTCAAGATATGCACAGGTTTTGCAGCACCCAACAAAATTGGGCCAATCGTTACATTGTTACCTGAAGTCGCTTTCAACAGGTTAAATGAAATGTTTGCTGCATCAAGGTTTGGCATGATGAGTAAGTTTGCAGAACCTTTGAAACGTGAGTTCGGGAATGCAAAATGACGAATATTTTCATCCAGTGCAGCATCACCGTGCATTTCACCTTCGACTTCAAGTTCAGGTGCAATTTCACTTAAAATTTCAAATACTTTACGCATTTTTTGTGCGCTTGCATCGGTTTGGTCAGAACCAAAGCTTGAATGCGATAACAACGCAATACGTGGAGTCACACCAAAACGACGCACTTCTTCAGCCGCCAAAATGGTCATTTCAGCCAACTGTTCAGCCGTTGGGTTGGTGTTTACATAAGTGTCGGCAATGAACAGGTTGCGATCTTGAAGCATTAACGCATTGAGGGTAAAGAATGTGCTACGACCTTCTTTTAAGCCAATCACGTTTTTCACGAAATCTAAGTGAATGTCATAGCTTGAATATGTACCACAAAGCATACCGTCTGCATGACCGTGTTTCACTAACATTGCAGCAATCAGGGTAGAGCGACGACGTGCTTCACGGTGAGCGTATTCAGGCGTTACACCTTTACGCTGCATGATTTGGTAGTAATCATCCGCAAAAAATTCGTAATCTGGATTTTTCTCTTGATCCACAATTTCAATGTTCACGCCATGTTCAAGACGCAAGCCCAATTTTTTGATGTTTGCTTCGATGACAGCAGTACGACCAACAAGAATTGGGAACGCTAAACCTTCATCTACCGCAATTTGAACTGCACGAAGTACACGAAGATCTTCACCTTCCGCATAAGCAATACGCTTCGGTGCTGTTTTTGCTTGGGCAAAGATTGGTTTCATCATAAATGCAGAGTTGTATACGAACTCAGACAATTTTTGACGATATGCAGAGAAGTCTTCGATCGGACGAGTCGCTACACCCGAATCCATTGCAGCTTGGGCAACAGCAGGGGCAATTTCAAGAATTAAACGTTGATCAAGCGGGCGTGGGATTAAATAGTCACGACCAAATGATGCAGTTTTTTCACCATAAGATGCTGCATCCGCTTCAATGTGTGCCATACGTGCAATTGCATGTACGCAGGCAATTTTCATTTCTTCATTAATGGTGGTTGCACCAACGTCTAAAGCACCACGGAAGATATAGGGGAAGCAAAGAGCATTGTTTACTTGGTTTGGATAATCCGAACGACCCGTTGCCATAATCACATCAGGACGAACTTCATGCGCGTGTTCAGGCAGAATTTCTGGATCCGGGTTTGCCAAAGCAAAAATGATTGGATTTTCAGCCATCACTTTAACCATTTCTTTGGTTAAAATGCCTGCCGCTGAAAGTCCCAAGAACATATCCGCACCCGCAATAACATCTGCTAGTTGCGTGCCTTCAATATCTTGAACATAACGTTTTTTCGATTCATCCAGATTGTCACGTTTAGTGGTCAACAAACCGCGTGAATCGGCAACGGTAATGTTCTGTTTGTTTGCACCTAAAGCACAAAGCAAATCTAGACAAGACAATGCAGCTGCACCAGCACCTGAAGCGACAATTTTAATCTCTTCAATTTTTTTGCCAGTGAGTTGTAAAGCATTGAGTAAAGCTGAACCCACAATGATAGACGTACCGTGTTGATCATCATGGAACACAGGAATATTCATGCGTTCACGAAGTTTTTTCTCGATGTAGAAACATTCTGGTGCCTTGATATCTTCAAGGTTAATACCACCAAAAGTAGGTTCTAATGCAGCCACGATTTCAACAATTTTGTCTGGGTCGTTTTCAGCAATTTCGAGGTCAAATACATCTACACCCGCGAATTTTTTAAACAGTACGCCTTTACCTTCCATAACCGGTTTAGATGCTAAAGGACCAATGTTACCTAGACCTAAAACCGCAGTACCATTACTTACCACTGCAACAAGGTTGCCACGTGCAGTGTAAAGTGCTGCAGTTGATGGGTCACGTTCAATCTCTAAACATGGTGCTGCGACACCTGGAGAGTAAGCAAGCGCTAGGTCATGTTGGTTGACCAGCTGTTTACTTGGCGTAACACTGATTTTCCCTGGTGTTGGATATTCGTGGTAGTACAAAGCTTGCTGTTTTAATGATTGATCGTCCATCTGTATCTCTATTGTTACTTGAGTTGTCCAGCCCGAGCTGGTGGTGGTTTTTTGCTTAATTCACCTGAATATAACATTTGTTGCGACCTTAGCACAGTCGCGAATATACCATTTTCAAGCAAACTGATATTTAGACGTGTCGACTTATATTAAGAAGGTATAAGTCGGTGTTGTTCCAGGAAGGTTGTTGCTTCACTTTCGGGTAAGGGTTTTGAAAACAGGAAGCCTTGAGCAATGTCACATTCAAGATCCTGTAGATATTGAAGCTGTTCCTCAGTTTCAATGCCTTCTGCAACCACGACCATGCCCATGGCTTTGCCCATGGCAATCATGGCACTGACAATGGCCTCTTGTTTGTCTTGCCCAATTCTGGAGATAAAACTGCGGTCGATTTTTAATATATCAATCGGAAAATCAGCAAGATAAGATAGGGAGGAGTAACCCGTTCCAAAATCATCCAGAGAAATATTGATCTTCCGTTTCTTGATTTCATCGAGCAGATTTTTAACCGTAACCGAGTTCTCAAGCAGTGATGATTCGGTAATCTCAAGCTCCAGGCTCGAGCCTGAAATTTTGTAGGTCTGAATGGCATGATCGAGGTCTTCGAGTAACTGTCCACGTTGCAACTGCTGTGCGACCACATTGACCGAAACACATATATTATTAAAGCCTAAATCATTCCAATTTCTAATTTGCTTAGCGGTTTGTTGTATAACAATTCTGCCAATATCAGAAATCAAACTGGTTTGCTCTGCAAGGGGGATGAACAAATTTGGTGGAATAATGCCTTTGCTTGGGTGATTCCAGCGAACCAAAGCTTCAAAACCATAAATGTCTTGGTCGCTAAAATTAATTTTTGGCTGATAGTAAACAATCAGTTCATTGTTGTTAATCGCGAGTCGTAAATCGCGTTCCAGATAAATCCCTTGCTCAAGTAAGGCGGTATTTTTATTGGAGTAAGAACGGATGGTATTGCCACCCAAGCTTTTCGCTTCGATTAATGCCTGTTCTGCACAATTATTCAGATAATCCAATTGGCGGCCATTTTCAGGATAGAAAGCAATCCCCATAGACAGGGTTATAATATGATCCTGACCAAAAATGTTAAAGGGTAATGAAAATGCTTTGCTCATCCGTTCACAATGGTGCTGAATCGATGGACGAATATGCGAAATTTCATAGACGATGGCAAAGTCATCACCATTTAAATGGGCGACCAATAATGCTTCAGCATTGGTGAGTCGTAGTCTTTGAGCCACTTGGCGTAACAGCTCATCACCACCGCTATTGCTCAGAAATTCATTCAAAGGTCTAAAGCGATCAATATTTAGACGAATTACAGCGAGCTGTTTAATTGAATCCTTTTGACTGACTAGATATTGATGTAATTGATAGTTGTAATAAAAGCGATTCGGCAGGTCGGTTAGTGGGTCGTAATTTTCCAGATAAGACAGACGTTGTTCTTGCAGTTTACGTTCCGTTAAATCAGATACGATACCAATATAGTGCGTGACACGATTTTTTTCATTGATAATGGCATTAATCCGCATCCAGACTGTAAGTTCTTTACCAGAAAGAAATTTTTCATTGAGCTCACCATCAAACTCACCCATTTTATCGAGTTGATTGATGATAGAAGAGTGGCTGTTTCTTTGATGCGGTTTATAATTTGCAGCGATATCAAATAAATGCTTTCCAATAATTTGCTCGTGGCTAAAACCCGCCAATTGTTCATAGAATGGATTGACATCGATATAGCAAAGTTGTTCATCAAGAATGAAAATCCCTTCAGCAGCTTGTTGCAGCACGCTGGCTGCAAGTTTTAAGCGTTCCTGATCGGTCCGTTCTTGATGGATGTCACGACGAATGCCGACCATACGTAGGGGCTTATTATTGTTAGGGTCGCGCGCAATGACTCTACCAATATCATGGACCCATTTCCATTTGCCATTGCTGTGTTGAATTCGATACGTGGCTTCATACTGCTCGGTTTGGCCGCGTAAATTTTGCTTCATCGAGGTTTGGACGTGTTCGAGATCATCGGGATGAATAATATTTTGCAGCTGATGATGGTGCTGTTTTGAAGGTTTTAGGGTCTTTTGGTGTTTAGAATCGGTGACTAGGATTTCCCGATCTTTAATATTCCAGTCCCAAGGTCGAAGTCCTGCGACTCCATGTGCCAACATCAAATTTTGTTGCTGATTTTCCAGATCAGCATTCATTTTAGCAATATCGAAAGTTCGCTCTTTGACTTTCTGTTCAAGAAGCTGATTATTTAATTGTAATTGCAGTTCAATATCTTTGGATTTATTAATTTCAGTTTGTAACTGCTGACATAACTCATCTGTCCAGAGAACCTGTTGTTTGGCATTTTTAACCAAGCGATTATTTTTGGAATACAGTGCTGAAATGCGTTTATGAATGCGCGTGGTAGAATTTGCACAAAGTAAAATGACAATAACAGTGAAATTGACCGTTAAATGAAATAAATAATTCGAGGTCTCTGTAGCAAAAAACTGGGAGGCAAGATAAGGAAAAATGGCTGGAATAAAGGCCAAACAAAAATAATTTAGACGTTGGGTTAAGAAAGTCAGGGCAAAGGCCTGGCTCACAATCAGTAATAAAGCCGAGAGAATTAAAGCATTCACATGGCTGAAATTAGGGTTATATTGCGGTAAGTAGTAGTAAATCAGACCAATACCAATAGCAATACAACTTCCTATTGCCAAACATTGAAATTGCAGCCAGCGATGTGCGTGATTTAGTGCAAAATGATGTGGCTTAAAATAGAGACTGATGATGAGTAAACTTAGGCAACTCAACAGTTCAGTGGCAATAAACCATAAATTGAAATAGAAAGAAGGTTTTGTAAAATAAAATTGGTAAATGCAATAAACAGATAAGGAAACGATCAGAATACTGACAAGAAAGAATCGACTGAGTCGAATCGTATTGGTAATTTGAGCAGCACTCACATGCTGTTTAATATACTCGTCTTGAATATCTGACATAAAAGCAGAAACCTTATTTTTGTTTTGCGATAAATTGCTTTCTAAATATTAATCATGTTTAAAAAAACTAAACTGTATTTTAAATATACATTTGTATGTTGAAATCAAGATTAATAATGTTATTGAGAAAAATCAATCGAATCAGGTACTATTTATCTAAAATCAGATGAACTATACAGTTACATTATAATTTAAAATGGATAAAGCAACGATTGGGGCAGTTTCGGTACGTAAAACGCGATTGCCAATACACCAATTAATGAATCCAGCATCGTTGGATAATTGTATTTCAGCCTCGCTGAGTCCACCTTCAGGGCCGATTAATAGTGCAATATCAGGTGTGGCATTGGCTAGAACATCAACTTGATCTTTATTGGGCGCAAGCACTAATTTTGTGCTAGGTAATTCACTGGCTAACCAGTCTAGTAAAGAGATCGGCGCTAAGACTTCTGGGACTTTATTCATCCCGCATTGCTCACAAGCAGCGATGGCAATACCTTGCCAGTGATCAATCTTCTTTTGATCACGATCATATTTAAGACGCATCTCGCAACGTTCAGAAGTGAGAAGCTGGATTTTGGATACACCCAGTTCAACTGCTTTTTGAATGGCATAATCCATGCGATCACCTTTACTCATGACTTGACCAAGTAAGGCTGTGAATGCAGGTGTGCGATCATCAGGGTTGAATGTATTGATAGAAACGCTCGCTGATTTTTTTGCAATTTCAACAAGCGTCACGTCGTATTCACCACCTTGTCCATTAAACAAGGTGGCTTTTTCACCGACTTGTGCACGTAATACTTTCACCCAATGATGAAAAACCGTTTTGGTTAATTCAACATTCATATCAACAGCCAAATCAGCCTCAATATAAAAACGCGGCATTCAGTATTACTCACAAATCAGATAAAAAATTAAGCTAAACCAAGATCAATCACGAGTTGGCGTGTTGGATCTGTCGTGTTCATGGTATAGAAATGCAAGCTTGGCGCACCGCCTGCAAGCAGACGTTCACACAATTTCACTACAACTTCATGACCAAAAGCCTTGATTGAAGCGGTGTCATCACCATAAGTGGCCAATTGCTTACGAATCCAGCGCGGGATTTCAGCACCGGTACCATCTGCGAAGCGAATTAAGTTGCTTGCATTGGTAATTGGCATAATGCCGGGAGCAACAGGAATGTTCACGCCTTCTTTTTGAATACGATCTACAAAGTAGAAATACGCATCTGGATTAAAGAAGAACTGGGTTAATGCTGCATTGGCACCGGCATTGGCTTTTTCGACAAAGTGTTGAATATCTTTATCAAAGCTTTCTGCCTGGGGGTGCATTTCAGGATAAGCGGCCACTTCAATAATGAAGTGATCACCTGAATGTTCACGGATAAAACGAACCAGATCTTGTGCATAAGGCAATTCGCCTAAGCCCACCTGACCTGAAGGTAAGTCACCACGAAGCGCAACAATACGATTGATGCCTTGTGATTTGTATAAATCAAGCAACTCGGCAATACGAGCTTTGTCATCACCGATACAAGACAGGTGAGGGGCTACGGGAGTGCCTTTGCCATTGAAGTCATTGATTGCAGCAAGTGTGCGTTCACGAGTAGAACCACCAGCACCATAAGTTACAGAGAAAAACTCAGGGTTTAGTAGTTGTAATTCTTTATGAACAACACGAAGTTTTTCCGCACCGACATCAGTTTTGGTCGGAAAAAATTCAAACGAAATTGGGACACGTTTGGTCATTTTTCAAATCCTTTTTTATCAATACTTTTGTTCTTTATTGCCCTCATCCCGACCTTCTCCCAGAGGGAGAAGGAGGACCTCAATTCGAATTAAATTGAGAAAATTCCTCTCCTTTTAGGAGAGGTTAGGAGAGGTCAAAACTTAGTATTTATAAGTCTCAGATTTGAATGGACCTTCAACTTGAACACCTAAGTAGTCAGCTTGTTCTTGAGTCAATTGAGTCAAGACACCACCAAAACCGGCAACCATTGCAGCAGCAACTTCTTCATCCAATTTCTTAGGAAGAAGTTCTACACGAATGGCCGCTTGTTTTTGCTCTTCAGGAAGATCAGCAAATTTTTCAGCGAATAAATGCATTTGACCTAATACTTGGTTAGCAAATGAACCGTCCATAATGCGTGATGGGTGACCTGTTGCATTACCCAGGTTAACCAAACGACCTTCAGAAAGAAGAATCAAATAGTTGCTTTCATCTTCTGAACGATACACTTGGTGTACTTGAGGCTTAACTTCAACCCATTTGTAGCCACGTAAGTAGTTGGTATCGATTTCAGTGTCAAAGTGACCGATGTTACATACCACTGAACCTGCTTTTAATGTATCTAACATTGCAGAGTCACATACGTGGTAGTTACCCGTAGTCGTTACGATCAGGTCAGTGTTTTGAAGAAGGTCAAGGTTGATGTCTTCTTTCTTGCCAGTTTGCACGCCATTTTTGTATGGAGATACAACTTCATAACCGTCCATGCATGCTTGCATCGCACAGATTGGATCGATTTCAGTTACGCGAACAATCATGCCTTCTTGACGAAGTGATTGAGCAGAACCTTTACCTACGTCACCATAACCAATCACAAGTGCACGACGACCAGACATCAACATGTCAGTACCGCGTTTGATTGCATCGTTAAGAGAGTGACGGCAACCGTATTTGTTGTCGTTTTTAGATTTTGTTACTGAGTCGTTTACGTTGATTGCAGGAACTTTCAAAGTACCGTCACGTAACATTTCATAAAGACGTTGCACACCAGTGGTGGTTTCTTCAGTCACACCATGGATTTTAGCAATCAATTCTGGATATTTTTCGTGAACAACAGCAGTTAAGTCACCGCCATCATCAAGAATCATGTTGGCATCCCAAGGTTTGCCATTGACATTGATTTGCTGTTCAAGACACCACATGTATTCTTCTTCAGTTTCACCTTTCCAGGCGAAAACAGGAATACCGCGTGCAGCAATTGCAGCAGCTGCATGGTCTTGAGTAGAGAAGATGTTACATGAAGTCCAACGAACTTCAGCGCCCAATTCAACTAGAGTTTCAATTAAAACAGCAGTTTGAATGGTCATGTGAATACAGCCGAGAATTTTCGCGCCTGCAAGTGGTTTTGCTGCTGAGTAGCGTTTACGCAAACCCATTAGGGCTGGCATTTCCGCTTCAGCAAGTTTGATTTCTTTACGGCCGTAATCAGCAAGTGAAATATCGGCAACTTTATAATCTGTAAATGAAGCATTAACCGCGTTCATCAGGATCTCCTAGAGAAAAAATAGATTGGATCGTTATGTTCGCGGATGCCGTTTTTGATCAAAACCTGTATTTCACAGAAGCTTTGACCGAATCGTCGAGCCTAGCGATTTCACATTTATATGCCTGTGAAAAAGTCGCAGCATCCCTCGACTAGCGGGCTATTGTACTTGGAAATCGATTTTGTTCCAATCTGAAATTGATTATTATCAGCACAATCATATTTTGGATGAAAATTATGGCTTTAGAAATGCCTGAAGAATTAGCGAATCTAGAAGCAAATGGCGGTATTTTTGCGGTATGGATGTTGCTGCAACATTTAGGTATCGATGCTGAAATTCAGCAACTGGTAGATGTATGTAGATATGATGCTGAAAATGGCACGACAACCATCGGTCTAGCTGTTGGATTGAAAAAGTTTGGTTTTAATGTTCAGTTTTATACCGATCATGACCCTGATATTCAAGAGGGTGAAAAACTCAGTTATCAAGAAGCAGAGAAACTGGGTTTGCCTATTCTACCTGCGTTAAATTATCAGCAAATCCAGCAAGTGTTTGATCAAAATAAATTTGTGATTGTCTATTACGATACATTAGAAGATGTGGGTAATCACTCACTTGTTTATGATGTCAATGCGGATGAAATCTGTTTCTTTGACAGTTTTGATCCGATGCCCGCGACTATGTTTGAACAACAACAAAAAGCAGAAGGGATTTGTCGACAAGTGATTGTTGTTGAAGCAAATAATTATATCGAAAGTTAATATTTAAAGCTGTATCAAACAAAAGCCCATCATTTGATGGGCTTTTTAATCCCATTATTCTTCAGCAGCTTGTGCTTTATCATGCCAATAATCGGCTTTTTCATCATCCACATCTACACCCAAGCCGTGTTCATAAATGCAGGCTAAATCACGCATGGCTTGAACTTCACCGAGTTCCGCGGCTTGCTTGACCAATTCAATCGACTTGGTCACATCCTTTTCCACCACATCACCACGGCGATAAAAATTCGATAACTCTAAAAGAGCAGCAGGATGTTTATGTTTCGCTGCTTGTTCTAACCAACGGTAAGCATGTTCAAAATAGGTTTTTGCTTCCTCCGGATCTTCTTCCAGCATGTCTTTTGCATAAAATGCATAACCTTCACCCAGCCAGTACATGGCTTCAACATGACCCAGTTGAGCGGCTTTAAGTGCCCATTCTTCAGCAAGTGCAACATGCTCATCATTTTCACTTTGCATATAAATTTCAGCAAGCTCAAATTGTGCATCACGATTGCCTGCCATCGCACGGTTAAAAAGTTCGGTAGAAATAGGGAGATCAGACATTCAAAAATCCAGAGCGCATAATTGTTATAGCCTAAATGTTTGCTACAAAAAAGCCAATCCGAAGATTGACTTTTTACACTTTTCAATTTTAGAAGAGATAAAGGGGGGTGCTCGCGACCAAAATAATTACCGTTGCATTTGTAACCTTCTTAATCCTGAATTCAAAATAACTTAAATATAAGCCAACAAACAAAGCAGAGCAGATAAATGTGATCAACTTAAAGGCTGTTTATAGAAGATTTGAATCTAATCTACCTTTATAGAATTCATAAAAAACAGCGACCGAAGTCGCTGTTTTTAGTTTAAAAGACCTTAAGCCTCTTGTTGAATACCGGCAACCAACCAGTCCTGGTTAGAACCTGCAGGTTTGGTGAAATGCCAAACTTCTGCAAAAGGTTGCGGTAAGCTGTTTAAATCTTCGCTTACTGTACCCGTGAAACGTACGCTCACGACATATTGACCATTTTCATTTGCAGAATCTGTAACCATGGCATTCAGGTTAGAGAATTCAGCAACATCCTGGTCTTGGTTTGCCATAATGTCGTTATACATGGACTGATAAAGATCAGGTGTTAAATAACGTTGAATTTCAGCAATGTTGCTTGCTGTATTCATCGACTGAATATGGTTGAAACGCTGACGGGCAACACGCAAGAATGCAGCAGGTTCAGTACCGTCTGGCAATTGACTGCCACTTTGTGTTGAAGCTGCGCCAAAAGGTGCTTGAGTTGCTACACCTGCAGAACCACCTACTGTTTGACCAAAAATATTGCTGTTGTCATTCGACGTACGTGGTGCTGCAGTTTGTTGACCAAACGGTGCTGTATTGCCAGCATTGTTTGGTGCATAAGGATTGTTAGCGGCTAGTTTTTTTTTTGCTCCGAATTTACGGAACAAGAAGAATGCGACTGCAGCTGCCAGAAGAATCCAGATCCAGCCTGGAAGTCCGCCTTTTTCTTCTTCCTGCTGTTGTGCTGTAGCATCAGCACCGCTTGCAGCAGGTTTGTCATCCGCCATTGCATTCGCGGCAACTGCACCAATCGCAGCACCAGCAACACCAGCAGCAACCATTTTACCTACGCCAGAACCCGATTGTTGAGCAGGTGCGGTGGTTGGTTGTGGGGCAGGAGTAGCTTGACGCGGTTGTTGGTAAGATTGACTTGGAGTAGCAGAACGACTCATGCCATGGCTTTTACCACCACCTGCACGTTTCGCTTCAGCCATTGGTGCGACCACCAAAGCTGCCATTAAAAGACCTGCCATCAAACCACGCTGTCGAACTTCCATCGAATTTTTCCTAAATAAAAAAGTAAATTATAGCCCTATAGTTATGCAGTCATTTGCACCGAATTTCAATATCAAATTGGTGTTTTTTTTACATAATGTTTCATATGTCTAAGCCTAAGCCAATTCTTCACTTAAGCTCATGGCTTCGCTTAATGCTTCATGCAACCGTGCCACGGAAATGATCTGCACATTTGGAATCGGTTTTTGTGGCGCATTGCCTCTAGGTAGAATAATGTATTTAAAACCATGCTTAACCGCTTCTTTTAAGCGTTCCTGACCATTCGGCACAGGGCGAATTTCACCCGATAGCCCCACTTCGCCAAACACCGCCAGTTGCTGAGGTAATGCTTTACCACGCAAGCTTGAAGCACAGGCAAGTAAAACCGCCAAGTCAGAGCCGGTTTCGGTAATTTTTAAACCACCGACCACATTGACATAAACATCTTGTCCTGCAGTTTGTACGCCACCATGACGATGCATCACCGCAAGCAACATATTCAGTCGGTTTTGTTCCAAACCTAAAGCCACACGACGCGGTTGGCCATGTGCATCGTCCACCAAGGCTTGTACTTCAACCAGAAGTGGACGTGTACCTTCACGGCTAATCATCACAATCGAACCGGGAATGGCTTCATCATAACGACTTAAGAAAATAGCGGACGGATTGGAAACTTCACGCAAGCCTTTGTCGGTCATGCCAAACACGCCCAATTCATTGACCGCACCGAAACGGTTTTTCACTGCACGAATCATGCGATAACGTGAGTCGGATTGGCCTTCAAAATACAAAACACAATCGACCATGTGTTCCAAAACACGTGGACCTGCTAAAGCACCTTCTTTGGTCACATGCCCCACAAGAAATAAGGATGTGCCACTATTTTTAGCAAAACGGGTCAGTAAGGCGGCCGATTCACGAATTTGGGAAACACCACCGGGTGCAGATTGCAAGGTTTCGGTGTAAAGCGTTTGAATCGAATCGAGAATGGCAACAGCAGGACGAACTTGCGCCAAGACTTCACAAATGCGTTCCACACAGGTTTCCGCCATGACTTGAAGATGGTCTGTCGGTAACTCCAAACGGTGGGCACGCAATGCCACTTGTGAAAGCGATTCTTCACCGGTGACATACAGTGCAGAGCTTTGTGCAGATGCCATGTGGGTCGCAGTTTGTAAAAGAATGGTTGATTTGCCAATCCCGGGATCACCGCCAATCAGCACCACAGAACCTGTCACCAAGCCACCGCCGAGAACACGGTCAAATTCACTGATGCCCGTCGCTAAGCGTGATTCATGTGAAACGGAAACTTTATTTAAGGTGGTGATATTGGCCACTTGACCTGCATATCCGCCGCCTATTTTGGGTTGTGCACGGTGACTCACTGCGGGTTCAAGACGAACTTCGGTCAGACTATTCCATTCGCCGCAATCTGTACATTGTCCCGCCCATTTAGGATGGTCAGTTCCACATTGTTCGCAACGGTACACAGTTTTGACTTTGCTCATTGGAGTGTTATCTATATAAATAAGAAGATTGATGAGAAATGTAGCAATAGCTGTATGGAAATACAATTTTTTGCATAAAATCTCGTCAATCTATATGTTGGCACGTAAACTGCTAAATTTAATGGAAATGCACACAGCAATACAAAAGGGACTGAATTTGGATGAAAAAGCAACAGAGATACACATAGGCTTGAAAAATATTAAATAATCGCTCAAAAAACTTTATTTATTTTTTTTAATTTGAGCTACTTTTATCACACGAAATTTGAGAGACGAAAATAACAATGTCAAATGAAAACCATGGTTCATCTGCTACAGGGGGTGAACTTCAGCGAAGTTTATCGAATCGGCATTTGCAACTTATTGCGATTGGCGGGGCAATTGGTACAGGTTTATTCATGGGGTCGGGTAAAACCATCAGCCTGGCCGGACCTTCAATTCTGATCATTTATATGATTATTGGTTTTATGGTTTTTTTGGTCATGCGTGCGCTTGGCGAATTGTTACTGTCTAACCTGCAATACAAGTCTTTTATTGATTTTGCGACAGATTTAATTGGTCCTTGGGCGGGTTATTTTGTCGGCTGGACCTATTGGCTGTGCTGGATCACGATTGGTATTGCTGATTTATCCGCGATTATTTATTACCTGCAATTCTTTAACGGGGGGTTACCATTTTCGCCTGGAGAAGGGGTAATGATCAGTGTTGCGGCCATCATCTTTATTATGGGGCTGAATCTGGTTACGGTGAGGTTATTCGGTGAGTTAGAGTTCTGGTTTGCCTTAAGCAAGATTATTGCCATTGTGGTGCTGATTGCTGTCGGGTTGTGGATGATCTTTACCGGATTCTCTTCAACCGCAGGTGAAGTGGCGTCATTTACCCATCTCTGGTCACATGACGGTATTTTCCCTACCGGGGTAACGGGCTTCCTGGCAGGCTTCCAGATTGCGATCTTCGCCTTTGTGGGGGTAGAGCTGGTGGGTACAACTGCAGCTGAAACCAAAGATCCAGAACGCAACTTGCCTAAGGCAGTCAACTCGATTCCGATTCGTATCATCATTTTCTACGTATTGGCATTGGTGATTGTGATGTCGGTCACGCCATGGAATAAAATTGATCCGAATATTAGCCCGTTTGTAAACTTGTTTAGTCAAGCCGGTATTGCAGCCGCCGCGATTATCATGAATCTGGTGGTGTTATCGTCAGTCATGTCATCCATGAACAGTGGGGTATTCTCGACCAGCCGCATGCTGTTCGGTCTGTCACGTGAAGAGCAAGGTCCAAAAGCATTTGGACACTTAAATAAGCGTGCGGTTCCAGCGAATGCGTTGTATTTCTCTGCAATCTGTTTGTTACTGGGTGCTGCACTTCAGTACTTTGTACCCAATACCGTTGAAGCCTTTACTTTGGCAACCACGCTTTCAACCATCCTGTTTATCTGTGTCTGGTTGATGATTATCTGGAGTTATATTGTTTACTATAAAACCCGTCCAGAACTGCATGCGAAATCAACCTTTAAATTACCGGGTGGATTGTTTACCTGTTGGGTGGTGATCATCTTCTTTATTGGCATGATTTACGTATTGTCATTAGAAGCAGATACCATGAAAGCGCTGATGGTGAGTCCAATCTGGTTCATTATCTTGATTATTGGTTACTTTGGTTTCTACAAACCGAAACATAAATAAGCCCTTTGTTTGTGAAAACGCCAGTCTGAAACTGGCGTTTTTTTTTAACTAGCGATAATCTCTAGCGTTTAGCACTTTGGTCACAGCGGTGATCGAGTTATACTTCTTCGAAAACATAGGATAGGTGGTCAGATGCGTCTTGTCATTTGCTACATCAGTTTATTGGCAACAGGTTTTGCCTTGGTCGGTTGTGGTCAGTCTGGAGCTTTACAGTTACCGAGTGATCAGAATTACGACAAGCGTTCGAAATATTTGTTATATCCGAATGTCGATTCAAAACAGCAGTCTGAACAGAAAGAAGCATCTGAACAGAAACCGCTGGTAGCACCTGCTGATTCTAATAATCAGCCTTCAACCCCTTAGCTTTTAACTGTTAACGCTTTCATAGAAAGGATACATTCATGAGTTTTACCCGCATTAATGGGGTTCTGCACGCAGAGCAATGTTCGTTGCAACAACTTGCGCAGCAATTTGGCACGCCACTTTATGTTTATTCAAAAGCCACTTTTGAAAAGCATTATCTCGATATGGATCGTGCATTTAGCTTTATCGATCATCAAATTTGTTTTGCGGTAAAGTCGAACTCTAATATTGCGGTATTGAATGTACTGGCGAAGCTGGGTGCAGGTTTTGATATTGTCACTGGTGGCGAGCTTGCACGTGTACTGAAAGCGGGCGGTGATGCATCTAAAATTGTGTTCTCTGGCTTGGGTAAATCAGAAGCGGACATTAAAAAAGCCTTGGAAGTCGGAATTGCCTGCTTCAATGTTGAATCCTATGCCGAACTGGATCGCATTCAAAAAGTGGCGGCTGAACTGGGTAAAAAAGCCCCGATTTCTTTACGTGTAAACCCGGATGTCGATGCCAAAACCCATCCCTATATTTCAACCGGTTTAAAAGAAAATAAATTCGGTATTCCATCGGACAGCGTATTTGAAACTTATCAATATGCAGCGTCTTTGCCGAATCTGGATGTAGTCGGTATTGATTGTCACATTGGTTCGCAATTGACCGAAACTCAACCTTTTGTCGATGCACTTGATCGCGTGATCATGATGATCGAGAAATTGAAAGAACTCGGGATCAATCTAAAACACATCGACATCGGTGGTGGTTTGGGTGTGACTTATAAAGATGAAGTTCCACCAACTGTTGTTGAATATGCCAATGCCTTGAAACCGGCTTTAGAAAAACTCGGTTTAAAAGTGTATATGGAGCCGGGTCGTAGTATTTCTGCCAATGCTGGTGTCTTGCTAACCAAAGTCGATTTGTTGAAACCAACCAATCACCGTAACTTCGCGATTATTGATGCGGCAATGAACGACCTGATTCGTCCTGCTTTATACGAAGCATGGATGGATATTCAGGAAGTGACGCCACGTAGCGATGTTGAAGCAAAAGAGTGGGATGTGGTGGGTGCAATCTGTGAAACGGGTGACTTCCTGGGCAAAGAGCGCAAGCTTGCACTGAAAGAAAATGATGTACTTGCAGTATTGGGTGCAGGTGCATACGGTTTCGTGATGAGTTCGAACTACAACAGCCGTGGTCGTGCTGCTGAAGTGATGGTCGATGGTGATCATGCACACTTGATTCGTGAGCGTGAAAGCATTGAATCATTGTGGGATAAAGAACGCTTATTGCCTTAAGGAATAATTCGAGATGTTTTTAGAATTTACTAAAATGCATGGTCTGGGCAATGACTTTATGGTGGTTGATCTGATCAGCCAGCGCGCTTATCTGGATACCATGACCATTCAGCGTTTGGCTGACCGTCATTTTGGGATTGGTTTCGATCAATTATTAATTGTTGAACCGCCCGATTTACCCAATGTCGATTTTAAATATCGTATCTTTAATGCCGACGGTTCGGAAGTGGAGCAATGTGGCAATGGGGTTCGTTGTTTTGCCCGCTTTGTGCATGAACGTCGATTGACCACAAAAACCAAAATTAAAGTGCAAACTAAAGCCGGTATTGTTGAGCCAGAACTGGGTCAAAATGGCTGGGTTCGCGTGAATATGGGCTATCCAAAATTCTTGCCGAACCAGATTCCATTCCTTGCTGATGAGCCTGAAAACCTATACAGCTTAGCCCTAGCCAATGATGAAAGTATTATCATTGATGTGGTGAACATGGGTAATCCGCATGCAGTGACCATTGTTCCGGATGTGCTTACGGCTGATGTTGCTGGCATGGGGCCTCAAATTGAGTCGCATGAGCGTTTTCCACAACGCGTCAATGCCGGTTTTATGCAAATCATTGATGAAAATCATGCGCGTTTACGTGTGTTCGAACGTGGTGTAGGCGAAACGCTGGCATGTGGCACGGGTGCTTGTGCAGCTGCGGTTTCAGGTATGCGCCGTGGCTTGCTTGCAAATGCGGTAGAAATTGAACTTGCTGGTGGTAAGCTGCAAATTGAATGGCGTGAAGGTGATGTGGTCTGGATGACCGGTCCAACTGCAAATGTCTATGAAGGTCGTATCGATTTAAGTTTTTACCAGCAATAAAACGCATAATTTGACTGAAAAAGCACTGTCATGATGATGGTGCTTTTTTATCTGTGGAATCATGGATTGTGCAAGTTAAAATCAAATAGATACAATGAAAAGAAAGGGCGTATCCTAGGGTGTGCTTGATTATTGAATCTAATCTGGTTAAACATGAATAATATATCGCCGTTGATAGCGCCCATTAAATACAGTGAGAAAAAACGTGATTGATCCAGAGATGCAGATACGTTCTCCTGCTGATTTATTGCTGATGTGGTTAAAAGAAAGAGAAATTCAAAATCAGTCCAAACATACTTTGCAGGCCTATGAACGTGATGTCTCGGATTTTTTAAATTTTTGTGAAATCAAAAAACTCAATTTAGCGGATGTGGAATCGACCGATCTGCGTGAATATCTGGCACAAAAAGTTGAACAGCAGCAATTAAGTTCCAGTAGCCTGCAACGGCTTTTATCTTCCATTCGTCAATTTATGAAATGGGCTGAGCAAGGGCAATATCTGGCTTTTAATCCTGCCGATGATTTTCAGTTAAAGCGCCTGCCTAGACCACTGCCGGGTATGGTGGATATTGAAACCGTTAATCAAATTTTAGATCAGCCCAAACCTGAAAAACTGATAGAGCAACAAATGTGGCTGCGTGATAAAGCGATCTTGGAATTGCTTTATTCTAGTGGTCTGCGACTGGCGGAAGTACAAGGCTTGCGCATTAATGATATCGATTTTAATCGGCAGCTGTTACGCATTACCGGTAAAGGCAATAAAACACGCGTGGTGCCTTTTGGTTCCAAAGCCAAAGATGCGGTGATGTTGTGGCTGCAAGTTTATCCGTTATGGAATGGTGACTTTGTCCCGGACGCGAATGTGTTTATTACCCAAAAGGGCAATCCACTCGGAGCACGACAAATTGAAAATCGGGTTAAATTACAGGCGCAACGTGCAGGGGTAAATGTCGACTTGCATCCGCATTTATTGCGTCATTGTTTTGCCAGTCATATGTTGTCGAACAGTGGAGATTTGCGCGCTGTACAAGAAATGTTGGGGCACAGCAATCTAACCACAACGCAAATCTATACCCATGTTGATTTTGATCATTTGGCACAGGTGTATGATCAGGCGCATCCACGGGCACAACTGAAAAAATCGTAGTAGATATCTAAAGAGATCTAAATTTTGTCTCAAAATGATTCTGGATTTTTTCAGTAAAAGAACATAAATTAATGAAACTTAAATAAATTTAGCGGTAATATTGCGCAATATTACTGGCGTTTTAAACTATTGTAGAATAATAAAAAGCCAATTTATCAGGTATAAAAATCAACTATAAACATGAAATAGGTGGCATGAATAATGCAAGGTAATGAAATTATTTGTTGTTTCACTAGATGTTACACAAAGTTTGGAAGTCAAAAATGATAGGGAAAACAATGATGGCAGATATTCAAGAAAAATATGACCGATTGAGTACTGAGCAAAAAGAGATTTTTGCAGGCTATGGTCTGCGTCAGGTCAAGCATTTTGTTGAAATAAGTTTGCCCACTATTGAGCCATCTTTACCGGAAAATACCCATGTCCAAGGAATCAATGCTGAAGGCAAGGTACAAGCAGTCAATTCAGAGACACAACAAGGCTATATCTGGATTTCAGACTTGCAGTGGCAGCAACGACCGATTGCTACGGCGGATGTTGACTTAAAACAAGACTTTTTGGAAGTTTGGGAAATATTTAATCTTCAGGAATATGACCTGATTGATTTAAGCCATATTCACCGTGATTTTTTACAACATTATCATGTTTAATGAGTTGTTTTAGTCTGCCTGAATTGAGCAGCATCTATTTGATAAAGCACATGTCTTTGCAAGGGACTACTGTTATCTAAAGTAGGGTGATTGAAGTAGTCTTTAAATTGCATGCCTAAACGTTGCATAACGGCTTGGGATTTTGTGTTTTGTACTGCAGTGAATGCAACCACTTGGTTTAGCTTGAGTGAATCAAAAGCAAAGTTCAAACAAGCAGTTGCAGCTTCGGTCGCAAAACCATTGCCCCAATATTTCTGCTCAAGTCGCCAAGCGATTTCGGTACAGGGCGAAAAGGTAAATTGACTGGGCTGGGCATTTAATCCTGTAAAGCCAATAAAATCCCCACCTTGTTTTAATTCGACTGCCCAGAAACCCCAGCCTTGCGTTTCGATCATTCTTTGAAACTTATGCGCTAGCGCATTACTTTGTTCCCGAGTTAAACAATGGGGAAAATAACGCATCACTTCAGTGTTAGCGTTCAATGCATAAAACGGCTTAAGATCAGACTTTTTCCATGCTCTTAAAATTAAACGCGATGTCTCAAGCTGTATACTCATCATACTGTCCTAAAGATCATCCAGAGGAAGTTGGAAACTCTGTTTAATAATCTGACTGGGTAAATCCGTTTTAACACTGGTAATGCCATTTTTCTTGGTTAAATGTGTGGACTGAAACTTACGATAACTTTCCAGATCGGGTACCACCACTTTCAGCATGGCATCACATTCACCCAAAATAATATAACACTCCATCACTTGAGGCAGTTCTTTCATCGCCTCAATAAAGCAGTCGATCGTTTCGGCATCCTGACCGACCAGCCAAATCCGTGAAAACAGAATGAGTTGTAAACCAATTTTTTGTGGGTCAACCACTGTGGTGTAGTTCTGAATGACACCAGCTTCTTCGAGCAATTTCACCCGACGCAAACAGGAAGATGGTGACAGCCCAATTTCACGGGCTAGATCGTTATTTTGCATGCGCCCATTATTTTGTAGTGCGCGAATGATATTTTTATCGGTACGATCCAGCTTTACTAAAATAGACTTGGAGGATAGTTTCATAAATTAGAATATAATTCGAAAAATAATCATAATTATAGAATAATTTGAAATCCTATTTTGTGGTATTTATTTGATACTAATTTCCACTTTCAAGACATGGAAAGGGAAAAGGAAATGTCTGTATTTGCACTCTTCGCCTTAACGGTTATCCCGCTTATTTTTACACCTGGACCAGATATGTTGTTTATCCTGTCACAAGTGATGGGGAAAGATGCAAAAGCAGGCATGATGGCAACAGTCGGGGTGTGCCTGGGATATTTGGTACATTCTGTTTTGGTGGCCTTAGGTATCGCAGCCATTATTGTTTCCTTCCCGGTATTATTTGAAACCATTCGCTGGCTCGGGATAGCATATCTGTTATTTTTGGCTTTTAGTTTAATCAAGTCTGTTTTTAGCAATAAAAAATTGGCAATTGAAAATAAAAGCACATCGAAACCGATTCAAAAAGGCTTTTTTACAGCTTTGCTGAACCCAAAAGGTATGTTGATTTACTTTGCAATTTTACCGCAATTTATCAATAAAGCCGGAGACACCGTGACGCAAGGTCTGATCTTGTCGTTTATTTTTATCGGATTGATCTTTGTGGTGTACTGCAGTTTAAGTTTGATTTTTGCCAAAATCACCCAAAAAACCCAGATCGATCAACGTAAAAAAAAATGGATTGATGGCGGTTCTGGCGGTTTGTTAATGCTTGCTGCAACCTGGCTCATCATTCATTAATACGCCTATAAAAAGCATGTCATGATGGCATGCTTTTTAAGTAGAACTGGATTTGCAAATTAAAAGTAATTTATTACAAGTTTATTCTAAAAAAATGATCATTTTTGCTACAGCTAGAGCAGGAAAAAACCTCTTATCTGTCTTAAATGACAGTTCGCAACTTTGTCGTTGGTGCAAGAAGGCTAAGCTGTTTGAGCTAAAAAATAATCGAAAACAGGGGGTAAATCAGAACTTTTGATGAAGTTAATTAGATAAAAAATAATAAAAATCAATGTTCAAAAATAAATAAATATTGAGCGAATTCATCTTAATAAAAACCCTTCAAAAAAATATGAACGCCTAGTTCAAGTAATTTACGCATTTTTACAGCTCTTTCGATAATTGTGACTTGACCGAAATGCCATACACATTGCAAGATAGGGCACCTAAAAATTTTTAAGTGAAGAGTTATTCTAACTTTTCTCAACATTTACTTTTGCTAAAACAGCCGAGGATTACATGAAGGCTCTTGTTGCTGTAAAACGTGTGGTTGATGCCAACGTTAAAGTTCGCGTTAAACCGGACAATAGTGGGGTAGACCTTACTAACGTTAAAATGTCGATCAACCCATTCTGTGAAATCGCAGTGGAAGAAGCGGTTCGTCTAAAAGAAAAAGGAACAGTTTCAGAAATCGTTGTGGTTTCTATCGGTCCTAAAGAAGCGCAAGAACAAATCCGTTCTGCTATGGCGCTGGGTGCTGACCGCGGTATCTTAGTAGAAACTGCTGATGAGATTGGTGCACTTGAAGTGGCTAAAATCTTGAAAGGCATTGTAGAACAAGAAAAACCAGAATTGATCCTTCTTGGTAAACAAGCGATTGATGACGACTCGAATCAGGTCGGTCAGATGCTTGCTGCTTTACTGGGTGCTGGTCAAGGTACATTTGCTTCTGTTGTGAATGTTGCTGGCGACAAAGTTCAAGTCACTCGTGAAGTTGATGGTGGTTTACAAACTGTTGAACTGAACCTTCCTGCAATCATTACCACGGACTTACGTTTGAACGAGCCACGTTATGCTGCTCTTCCAAACATCATGAAAGCGCGTAAAAAACCGCTTGATATGAAGTCTCCTGCAGATTATGGCGTTTCAGCGACGACTAAACTTAAAACAGTTAAAGTTGAACCACCAGCAGAGCGTAAAGCTGGCGTACAAGTGAAATCTGTTGACGAGCTTGTTGAAAAACTTAAAAACGAAGCGAAAGTGATCTAATACAGAAGGATAAAATCATGAGTATTTTAGTTATCGCTGAGCACGACAATAAAGCACTAAACGCTGCTACTTTAAACGTTGTTGCTGCAGCTCAAAAAATCGGTGGTGATATCACTGTATTGGTTGCTGGTTCTGGCGCTCAGGCAGTTGCTGACCAAGCGGCTCAAGTTGCGGGTGTAAGCAAGGTATTGCTTGCAGACAACGCGGCTTATGCACACCAATTGGCTGAAAACGTTGCAAAATTAGTTGCCGAGTTAGGCAAAGGTTATTCACATATCCTTGCTGCTTCTACAACGACAGGCAAAAACGTACTGCCACGTGCTGCTGCACTTTTAGACGTTAGCATGATCACTGACATCATTGCTGTTGAAAGCCCTAAAACTTTCAAACGTCCAATCTATGCAGGTAACGCGATTGCAACTGTAGAATCTGCTGAATCTATCGTTGTTGCCACGGTTCGTGGTACTGCATTTGATCCTGTAGCGACCACAGGTGGTTCTGCAACAGTTGAAACTGTAAGCGATGTTCAAGATGCTGGCATCTCTAAGTTTATTTCTGAAGAGATTGTTAAATCTGAACGTCCTGAACTCACAGCAGCTCGTATTGTGGTTTCTGGTGGTCGTGGTGTGGGTTCAGGTGAGAATTATCACACTGTACTTGATCCATTGGCTGACAAGCTTGGTGCTGCTCAAGGTGCTTCACGTGCTGCAGTTGACGCGGGCTTCGTTCCTAACGACATGCAAGTGGGTCAAACCGGTAAAATCGTTGCACCTGACCTGTACATCGCTGTCGGTATTTCTGGTGCGATTCAGCATTTGGCGGGGATGAAAGATTCTAAAGTGATCGTTGCGATCAATAAAGATGAAGAAGCGCCAATCAATGCAGTAGCTGACTACTGGTTAGTGGGTGACTTGAACACGGTTATTCCAGAATTGGTTTCTAAAATCTAATTCCTGAATCCTGTTCAGAAAGACGCTCTTGCGCAGGCAGTGAAAGCAATGCTTTCCTGCTTTGCTCAGGGGCGTTTTTTATTGTTGAAAATTTTTCAAAGAAATCAGGGCTAATTGAGCCGTTTCAAGATGTAATAGTAATAGCTCATTTGAATGCTTAAGCGAGCTCTATGGCTTTTCATAGAGATCTAAAACGTGTCATTTCAATCGGGTTCGGATGGGTTTCCGGATAGGTGACTCGTCATTGATTTTCTATGTAGATGAAAGCGCAAAATGAGCAGCTCAACTGTGCAAGATTCTGAGGTAGCTGGTTGTGTAAATTTGAATTAAAGTTAGTGAAAAAACGAACTAATTCACATAAAATACCGACAATTAAAACAGATTAAAAAATAAACGATAAATTGAAGAAAATTAACAAGATTAAGATGGCTTATAAGAGACAAAAACGAGAGAATTTATGCTATAATTTACGGCTGTATTTAGACTTTAACTCAGCTTATTTTGGGTTAATTTTTTGCTAGATTGATTATATAAAACGAGCAGTTCCAAATACTGTTTGTAATAAGGAGTATGCATGAGCCTATCGGAAATCCGACCGATTGCCATTGAGGATGAACTCAAAAGCTCATATCTCGACTATGCCATGAGTGTTATTGTTTCTCGTGCATTACCAGACGTGAGAGATGGCTTAAAACCAGTTCATCGTCGTGTGCTTTTCGCTATGCACGAGTTAGGCAATGACTACAACAAAGCGTATAAAAAGTCTGCCCGTGTGGTGGGTGACGTAATCGGTAAATATCACCCGCATGGTGACTCAGCTGTTTACGAAACCATTGTACGTATGGCACAAGAATTTAGCTTGCGTTATCAATTGGTCGATGGTCAGGGTAACTTTGGTTCTGTAGATGGCGATAGTGCTGCGGCAATGCGTTATACCGAAGTTCGTATGCGTAAGCTCACGCATGAACTTTTGGCTGACTTGGAAAAAGATACAGTCGAATGGGAAGACAATTACGATGGCTCTGAGCGTATTCCTCAGGTCATGCCAACCCGTGTTCCTAACTTACTGATTAACGGTGTAACCGGTATTGCAGTGGGTATGGCGACCAATATGGCGCCGCACAACATGACTGAAGTTGTGAATGCCTGCCTTGCTTATGCCAATGATCCAAATATCAGCATCGAAGGTTTGATGCAGCATATTTCTGGTCCAGATTTCCCTACAGGTGGTATTATTTACGGTAAATCGGGAATTGTGGATGCTTACCGTACCGGTAAAGGCCGTTTGCATATTCGTGGTAAATATCACTTCGAAGAAGATCCGAAAAACGGTCGTATTACTATTGTATTCACTGAAATTCCTTATCAAGTTAATAAAGCAAAAACGATTGAACGTATTGCTGAACTGGTAAAAGAGAAAAAACTTGAAGGGATCTCAGAACTTCGTGACGAGTCTGATAAAGACGGGATGCGTATTGCAATTGACCTGAAGCGTGGCGAAAACGCTGAAGTGATTGTGAATAACCTGTTCCAGAACACGCAACTTGAAAATTCTTTCAGTATCAACATGGTCTGCCTCGACAACGGTCAGCCGAAGTTGATGAATTTGAAAGACATCATTGCGGCGTTTATTCGCCACCGTCAAGAAGTGGTGACACGTCGTACCATGTACGAGTTACGCAAAGCGCGTGAACGTGGTCATATCTTGGAAGGTTTGACGGTTGCTCTGGCAAATATTGATGCCATTATCGAAACCATCAAAACTTCTGCCAATCCGGCTGAAGCACGTGAGCGTTTACAAGCAGGTGAATGGGCGGGTGGCGGTGTTGTTGCATTACTTGAAAAAGCAGGTTCAGTATCGGTACGACCTGACGAAATTGAAGGCGAAGATCCAGCGAAACCATTTGGTCTGGAAGGTGATATTTACCGTCTGTCACCAACGCAAGTTAATGCGATCATGGAACTTCGTTTACACCGTTTAACCGGTCTTGAACAAGACAAGTTACATGCGGAATATTCTGAAATTCTAGCGCAAATTGCTGAACTGACTGCAATTCTTAACGATTTTAATTTGTTGATGAATGTGATTCGTGAAGAATTAGCGTTGATTCTGCAACAGTATGGCGATGCGCGTAAAACTGCCATTGTTGAATCACGTATCGATTTCTCTCGTGAAGATTTAATTCCTGAAGAGCAAATGGTACTGACCGTTTCGAAAACAGGTTACGCGAAAACTCAACCATTGTCTGACTATGCCGCTCAGCGTCGTGGTGGTCGTGGTAAGTCTGCAACATCAATGAAAACTGATGATTACATTCAGCATCTGATTGTGACATCGAACCATGCGACAGTTTTATGCTTTACCAATGTCGGTAAAGTCTATCGTTTGAAAGTATACGAAGTGCCACAAGCATCTCGTGGTGCAAAAGGTCGCCCAATGGTGAACTTGTTGCCGCTAGATGCCAATGAGACGATTACAGCGATTCTTCCTGTGATTGATGCACCGAAGAAATTTAAAGATCGTCTGGTCGATTTCAAGGCATTTGTAAAAGCCAATGCTGCGAAACTGCAAGAAAATGAAATCATCAATTCACATTATGCTGAATTAGAAGCGGCACTTGCTGAACTTGAAGATGGTGCGGATGACTTGTCTGATGAATTACGCGTTCAATTGAAGCAATTGGGTGTTGAGCTTTCAGCGACCGATCTAGATGATGAAATCATTGTTGACTTTGCACAGCAAGCCGAAGCGGTTCGTAAAAACTTCTATGTGTTTATGGCGACTGAGTACGGTACGATCAAACGTGTAGAACTTGAACAGTTCAGTAATGTTCGTTCAAATGGTTTACGTGCAATTGAACTCAATGGCGATGACACCTTGATTGGTGTTGCAATTACCGATGGCGAACAGCAAATCATGTTGTTCTCGAATGAAGGTAAGGCGATTCGTTTCGCAGAAACTGACGTTCGTTCAATGGGTCGTTCTGCTAAAGGTGTACGCGGTATGCGTGTGACCATTGGTGCAGCTGCACAGCTTGAAGAAAATGACGAAACTGATATCGAGTCTGATGATGAAGATGGTTCAGATTCGGCATTAATCAGCCGGATCGTTTCATTGGTAGTTGTACCTGAAACGGGTGAAGTGCTTTGTGCATGTGCCAACGGTTATGGTAAACGTACCCCAGTGGGCGACTTCCCAACCAAGAAACGTGGCGGTAAAGGTGTAATTGCAATTAAAACATCTGAACGTAACGGTGAGTTGGTCGGTGCAGTATCCATTGATGAAAGCAAAGAACTGATGTTAATTTCTGATGGCGGTACGCTGGTTCGTACCCGTGCCTCAGAAGTTGCAACTACAGGTCGTAATGCGCAAGGTGTTCGTCTAATCCGTCTCGGTAATGAAGAAGTTCTGGTGGGTGTAGTTTCTGTAGAAGCCGTTGAAGAAGAAGAGTTTGTTGAAGCAGTTGAAGGTGAAGAAGTGATTGCCGCTGAAGCTTTGATTGATTCTGAAATTTTGGTTGATGATGAAACGATTGCTGATGAATCTGAAAATGAATCTGATTTAAGAGATTCTGAAGACTAAGTTTTGATATCAAAAAGAAGGGCGCTTAGGCGCTCTTTTTTTTAAATTTTGAATAATAATATTTTATGAAAATTGAGTGGGGGGAAATAAGTGAAGAAAATTGAAAATATATTGATACCTTTATTTATTGGTTTAATAGTATTAATTTCATTCCTACTCTTTATGTATCTTTCTACTTTTAAATATATCAGTTTGGATACTGCTGTATGGGGAGCTTTTGGAGATTATATAGGTGGTATATTAAATCCTATATTTGCTTTTTTAAGTTTTACAGCATTAGTTATTACTTTGTTATATCAAAATAAACAATTAGAGCAGAATCAGAAAATATTAGACCTCTTGCGAAAGTAAAAACCACCTCAATCTAAGTTTCATGAGATATCAGAACTTAAACCGTTTTTCAGATTCTGAATTTAAACGCTTGGTTGGCGTACCTCGACCAGTTTTTACCGAAATGGTAGAGGTTTTAGAAAAAGCAGAATCACTCAAAAAGAAATCAGGTCGTCCTCATACTTTA
>NZ_SJXH01000016.1 GCF_004336635.1 Acinetobacter sp. ANC 4862 | reverse complement strand
CGTTTACGCTTATTTTCCTGCTTGAGAAATTGCCAATAGATCGGTTCAAATTTCTTAAAAAAATCATCAATGGCACAGAAGATTTCTGTAAAATCAGACATGGTGGTTAGAGTCTTTGGTTTGTGTAGTAACTTTCTAAATGGCTCTAGCCATCTTTTTTTCAAGCGGTTTTCTTATCCGTAATTCGGGTTATTTATAATTCAATAAAAGGTAAATATTTGGAGTTTCACCGATGTCATACCAGAATATTTTAGTACCCGTCGATGGCTCAAAAATTTCTTTCTCAGCGGTAAAACATGCGGTCGAAATTGCTAAGGTTTTCGATAGCAGGTTGACCTTAATTAGTCTGGTTTCAGAAGATCCATTTACAGATGCAGATTTCTATTACTATTATGTATCTGCTCCAATGAAAGAACACTTTCTCCAGGCCTATGCGAATGCAGAAGAGATATTAAAACA
Source organism: Acinetobacter sp. ANC 4862 (assembly GCF_004336635.1). Classification (GTDB taxonomy): domain Bacteria; phylum Pseudomonadota; class Gammaproteobacteria; order Pseudomonadales; family Moraxellaceae; genus Acinetobacter. Next base: position 68,465 of record NZ_SJXH01000016.1, on the reverse strand, counting down.
AGCAAGCGAAATTGCATATGCGGCGGGCGTTCAAGTAGAAACAAAAGTCCTAAAAAGCGTACTGCTTGAAGAAGGTATTGTTGAAACTGCCAAACAGCTTGAAACTGATCTCATTGTAATGGGATCGCATGGGCGTAAAGGTTTTAAAAAATGGAGACTTGGAAGTGTGGCCACAGCTGTACTTTGCTCAACGGAATTGCCAGTGATGGTCATAAAATATTAATGTCTATATAAAATATATACTTAAAATATAAGGAGTCTAAAAATGGCGAGTTCTAAAAAAGAATCTAAAACAATGAAAATTGATATTGGCATTTCTCATAGTGATCGTGCCAAAATTGTTGAAGGTTTATCCAAACTGCTAGCGGATAGCTATACCTTGTATTTGATGACCCATAACTTTCATTGGAACGTGACTGGGCCACAATTCAATAGCTTACATAACATGTTTATGACTCAATATACGGAGCAATGGAATGCCTTGGATATCATTGCTGAACGAATTCGTGCTTTAGGCTTTCCTGCTCCTGGAACCTATAAACAATTTGTAAAATTAACTGCAATTAAAGAAGTAGAAGGTGTTCCTAAAGCCGAGGAAATGGTCAGCCTGCTGGTTAATGCACATGAAACTGTTGCGCGAACTGCTCGAAGTCTCTTTTCCCTCGTGGATGAAGTGAATGACCAGCCAACAGCTGATCTGATCACACAAAGACTTGAAGTCCATGAAAAAACAGCCTGGATGTTAAGAAGTCTTTTAGAAGAGTAGCAATCTAGAGTCAGTCTGCCAATTTTTATATAAATTGGCGGACTGATCATTCTTGATTTAAGAACAGTGATTTTGTTTTGCCGATTAAATGTGGCTTACTCGCTATTTTTATTCACGGATAAAATCACTTGTGGATTGCTATCAAGCTTATAAATATCAAATTGTCACCAAATAGGGCTAAGCTAGACTCTGGTCAGATGGAATTCATTCTTCTGAATCCCATCGACAATACGTCAAAATGAGATTGGAAATGACAACTGAGAATTTGGCTCAAAAGCACCCTTTATATATTCCTTATGCGGGTAATACCCTTTTAGAACTGCCCTTGTTAAACAAAGGTTCTGCATTTACTGAACAAGAGCGTAGTCACTTTAATTTGCACGGCCTCATTCCCCATGTAATTGAAAGCATTGAGGAGCAGAGCCAGCGTTCCTATCAACAATATTGTGCTTTTAATGATGCGATCAATAAGCACATTTACCTGCGCAATATTCAAGACACCAATGAAACTTTGTTCTATCACTTAATTGAGCATCATTTAACTGAAATGATGCCGATCATTTATACTCCAACAGTGGGTGAAGCCTGTCAGCGTTTTTCCGATATTTATCGCCGCCATCGCGGAATTTTTATCTCTTACCCAGATCGAGCCCATATTGATGATATTTTACAAAATGTGAATAAAAAAAATGTCAAAGTCATTGTGATTACTGACGGTGAACGTATTTTAGGTTTGGGTGATCAAGGGATTGGTGGAATGGGCATTCCGATTGGAAAATTGTCTTTATACACTGCATGTGGTGGCATAAGTCCAGCTTATACCTTACCGATTACTTTAGATGTCGGTACCAATAATCCGCAATTGCTAAATGATCCTATTTATATGGGCTGGAATCAGCCACGCATTAGTGGAGATGAATATTATGAATTTGTCGATCATGTGATTGCAGCCATTCAGCGTCGTTGGCCAAAAGCTTTGATTCAATTTGAAGATTTTGCCCAAAAAAATGCTATGCCTTTATTAAATAAATATCGTGATCAAATTTGTTGTTTCAATGATGATATTCAGGGTACGGCTGCGGTGTCCGTGGGCAGTTTAATTGCTGCTTCGCATGCTGCAGGTAAACAACTGAAAGATCAGACAATTGCCTTCTTGGGTGCAGGCTCAGCTGGCTGTGGTATTGCTGAACAAATTGTGGCGCAAATGGTGACTGAAGGCTTAACAGATGCGCAGGCACGTGCTCGTATTTATATGGTTGACCGTTTTGGGCTGATCACTGAAAATCAGCCAAATTTGCTTGATTTTCAACGTAAGCTCGCGCAAAAACCAGACAATGTGGAGCACTGGGGCAATGCGCAAGAAATTATTTCCTTGCTCGATGTAGTCCAAAATGCCAAACCAACGGTGTTAATCGGTGTGTCGGGTCAAGCAGGTTTATTTACTGAAGAGATCATCAAGACACTGGCAGCTAATTGCGAACGTCCCATTGTTTTGCCCTTATCGAATCCGACTTCACAAGTTGAAGCCGTGCCAGCAGATATTTTGCAATGGACCGAAGGCAGGGCACTCATCGCGACTGGCAGCCCATTTGCGCCTGTTAATTATAAAGGTAAGATTTATAACATCTCGCAATGTAATAACTCTTATATTTTTCCTGGCATTGGTTTGGGGGTGATTGCCTCGGGTGCAACTCGGGTAACCGACAGTATGCTGATAGCATCGAGTAATACCTTGGCAGCATGCTCACCCATGTTGCAGAATCCAGAAGCCGATCTACTCCCTGATTTGAATGAAATTCAGCAGGTATCTAAGATTATTGCATTTAAAGTGGCTAAAGCAGCAATGGAAGCAGGGGTTGCACCGCTCATCTCTGATGAGTTGTTAACTCAAGCCATCGAAGCGAATTTCTGGAAGCCGAACTACCGTGATTATAAGCGTGTCACATTCTAATTTTCATGAAAGTCGTTTTACTCGCTGAGTGAATATCGGAGAGTTAACCGAGTTATGTAAGTAGCTCGGTTTCTTACATAAAGAGTCATTCGTTTAGCTGCTGATTGAACTGGAAATGGGGTGGTTTTCTAAATAGCATGATATATAAATTTCAGGAAAATGAGGGATTAAAGTGCAGAAGTTTAAAGCAGATAAATCACGCTATCTTTAAGTATTTCAATCCATACTTTTATTTTATTGCAATTAAAAAATGTACATAATCAGGTTTATTACAAATCAAATTGTTAAGTTATTTGGCGTATATGTTATAAAGTGTAAATATAGTCACAATATTTTTGGATCCGGTTTTTGAAACAGATTCTTTTGGCACTTAAATTAAATCTTCGAAAATTGATCCTGATTTCGACCATCATCAGTGTTTCATGCTTATTTATTGTTTCTGTATTTATTCTCAATTATGTGATTAAAGAACAACTGATTCAGAACTCGCTTTCAGTCAATGCCAAATATGCGTCAAAGGTTGCCACCAGTGCAGATCAGCATTTCGGTGATATGCTGAATGAGCTAAAGTATAGTGCTGACCTGTTAGGACAGGATTTTTCTAATCATCAATTAACACAAGAAGAAGTGAGACGGATTAAAAACCAATCAAATAAATTTAATAGTGTATTAATTGTTGATAAGCAAACAAGAATCGTCTCTTTTGAACCTAAAAGTTTAAATCTGAATACCCAGATTTTATATAAAACAGTGGGAATTACTGAATCCTTAAAGCATAAAACGACTTATATTTCTTCGCCTTATTGGTCGGTTAAACATAATCTTGTTGTACTCCTGTCTCAACCTATTTATGACCAAAATAAAAATTATCGCGGCATGATGGGTGGCACGATTTATTTGCAAAAGAATAATCTAATTCAGAAAATGCTCTCCACCGAGTATGACTTTAAAAAAAGTTATATGTACGTCATTGATCAGGATAATCGCATTATTTTTCATCCTGATCATTCAAGAATTGGAGAAAAAATTATCAATAATAATGGTCTGGACTATATGGTACGTACACGGATGGGGAGTGTCCGGTTAATCAATAGTCGTGGTGTCGAAAATTTGGCAGGTTTTGCATACATTCCGAGTGTGAATTGGATCGTAGTTTCTCAGCAACCGACAGAAGAGTTGTTAAAGCAGGCCAATGCTATTCTTTTGAAAGTCTCCATTATCATTTTTATCTTTTATTTTTTTATATTTTTTATCGTCTGGAGAATGTCGCGCTTTATTTCTTCACCTTTAAATAGCTTGGCCAAAATGGCCAGCATGCTCAATCAGCCAGACATTCAAGATAAAATCAAACAAGTTGATCCTTGGTATTTTGAAGTATTAAAGTTTAGAACGTCTTTGCTACTCAGTTCACAAGCGTTCAGTGAGAAGATTACTGAATTGCGTGAACATGTGAATACCGATCCACTGACGGGGTTATATAATCGACGGGGTATGCAAATCTTCTTAAAAGAACTGGTGAGTTTAGGCAGAAGTTTTGCTGTTCTGGCGATTGATATCGATTTTTTTAAGAATGTGAATGATAGCTATGGTCATGATCAAGGGGATACCGTTTTAAAAACCCTTGCCCATTTTATGAAAAATAATTTCAGGGACGAAGACATTTGTTGTCGGATAGGAGGGGAAGAGTTTATTGTATTAATGATGACTTCTGATTCCAAGGTCGCCTACAATGCTGCCGAACGTTTAAGAAAGACTATCGAATCAAGCAACATCAACTCTATCGGACCAGTTACGATATCTGTTGGAATGGCATTTTGGCCTAAAAACTCAGACGATGTGACTGAAATTTTTAAAATGGCAGATAATAAACTTTATCAAGCTAAAAATAGCGGACGTAACTGTATTCGTTATTAAATAGTGGAACTCTATTTTTCATAATAATTCTACCTGTTTATAATTAAGCTTGAGTTCTGCAAGGCAAGCCGGTTTAGCAAAATAGTAGCCTTGAAAATAATTACATTTATATTTTCTGAGGAACTGAGCCTGAGCGTGATTTTCTATGCCTTCAGCAACCACGTTTAATCCCAGTTGATGGGCCATGACAATAATGGCTGCAACAATAGCGCTATCTTTTTCATTTCCAGGTAAATGTTCAATAAAACTGCGATCAAGTTTTATTTCATCAATCGGTAAAGTCCGTAGATAGCTCAGACTGGAGTAGCCTGTTCCAAAGTCATCTACAGACACCTTGACACCTAAATCACGCACAGCTTTTAAAATTTCTGAAGAACGATCAGCACCTGCAATTAACATGGTTTCAGTGACTTCAATTTTTAACAACTCGGGTGGCAATTGTGTATCTGCAAGTGTTTTTTGCAAGTCATGCAGAAAGCCTGTACGTCTAAATTGCAAGGGAGAAAGATTGACTGCGACACTGAGGGCAGCAGCATGTTTCTTATTCCATTCCATAATATCCTGACAAGCTTGTTGTAAAACCCACTGGCCAATCACTACAATTTGACCGGTTCTTTCAGCAAACGGGATAAAGTCTGCGGGAGAGATCAAACCTCTTTGTGGATGCTGCCAACGGATTAAGGCTTCTACACTTTTTAATTGGCCTGAGTGAGCGTCAATAACCGGTTGATAAACTAGCTTAAACTGTTTTTCTTCAAGGGCGAGCATTAATTCATGGCGCATAAGCACGTAATCAATTTTGGGGGTACGGGTTGCATTAAAAGCATACCAATGCCAGGTATTTCCACCTTCTTTTTTTGCTTCACTCATGGCATGTATCGCATGATGGAGCAATTGTTTAGACTTTTCTATCTGAGGGTCATTATCTGCAATGCCGATACTGGCACTAATATGGATTTTATGATTATCAATATCAAATGGAACGGATAAACTCTTTAATATTTGTTCTGCAATAACAGCGACTTCTTTTAAGTCATGACATTTATTCAGAAGTATGGCAAATTCATCTCCTGAAAAATGAGACACCACGTCCTCTTCTTGAATGACCTGACGCAGGCGATTTGCTACTGCACTCAGGAGTTGATCACCAATGACGTGCCCCAAGCTTTGATTTAAAGGTTGGAAGTCATCTAAATTTATATACATGACAACCAAGGATTGATGACTCGCATGTTGTATGCAGAATGCTACATCCAATGTTTCTTCAAAGGTATGATGGTTAATTAATCCCGTTAAACTATCATGGGTTTGCTGACGGGCGATATATTCGCTATTTGCCCGTTGTTGAGTGACATCTTGCTGAATTCCAATAAAATGTGTGCAAACATTCTTGTCATCAAAAACCGGTCCTAATATCAGTTGGTTCCAGAACCAGCTACCATCTTTGCGATAGTTCTTTAAGGTGACCTGAATTTCCTGTTGTTCTTTAATCGCACTGCGTATTTGATTCACCGTCTCAGTATCTGTATCCGGACCTTGCAGAAAATTACAATTCTGACCGATCGCTTCTTCTTTCGTATAACCGGTCAGGTTTTCAAAAGCAGGATTAACATATTCAATAGCTTGGTTCTGGGTCGCTTTGGTCAACACGATGCCATGAGGATTAGCATCGACACTACGTTTAAGCAGACGCAGCATTTCTTCGGTTTCACGCCGAGATGTAATATCACGAGCGATACCGAATACACCAACCACCTGTTGAGCTTGTTTAATCGGTAAATAAGTGAGATCCAACCAGTAACATTCCCCTAAGGTGTTCATCGCTTGGATTTCCAGGTGCTGACCATTGCCGTTCACCGCTTGTTCAAAAGCAGTTTCAGCTATGGCCTGAGATCCAGCACAAATAAATTTCGAGAAATGTAAGCCCAGCATCTGTTCATGACTAGATTTAGTGATGTCTTTAGAGGCAAGATTAACATCAATAATACTGCCTTCAAGATCATGTTCAAAAATTGCATCCGGATGGTAATTAAAGAAAGATCGATATTTATCATTAAGATTCAGGCTTTTTTGTCGTTCTGCATGAAGATCCATGCTTAAGGCAACTAAAGATGCTGCATGACGAATTAATTTAATATGAGTAGAGGTTGGACATTTAGGAGAACGATAATATGTGCCAAAGGTACCATAGAGTTTTCCTTGTGCATTAATAATAGGAGTAGACCAACAAGCATTTAGATTTTCTTCTTGAATCACGGTCTTGAAAGATTCCCAGTTCTTATCAAGTGCTAAATTTTCACAAATAATGAGTTTTCGATGAAAAGCTGCTGCCCCACACGCACCCACATTTTCCCCTATTTTTAGATTAGTAATCGCTTCTTTATATCGATTAGAAAAATGCTTTGTACCACTGATCAGATTTAAAGTTTGCTCAGTTTCTGAGTACAACATAATGGATACCATTGAATGCGGTATCCGAGCTTCTAACCATTCACTGACAGTCTGAAAGATAAGTGCTAAGTTGGCATGCTGCCCAATTAAATTAAAGATAGATTGAGTCTCTAAATAACTCGCTGTTTGACTCATATAGCATATCCTTGAGTTGTATTGCGCATTTTTGATAGATTCTCAACTAAAATTCTTTAAATTAGATCTAAATATTGATTACTAATCTCACTTAAACAATATAACAAAAATGTGATAATCCTCACATATAATTATCTGTAAGTTTTATAGATGTGAGACTTAAAATTAGACAATCGCGTACATCATGTTATAGCCCCCGATTAAAATGAATACTCTCAATTAATAATTGTATTCATAACACTAGGTTTAATGAGTATTCTATAATCCAAATGCTGTTTAAGCAATTGATTCTATTAATTAAATTGTTGATTTTTTCGATGATCTAATGGGTAAGCACATAAAGATGCATAATTCCAGCTAAATATCCTTCAATACTACTCGTTTTACTGGTGACCAAATTATATCTACCTTTTAATAAGCTGAATAAAGTTGCTATTATATTACGCTGCTTTAAGTGATATTCATCTGAGCTAGAGAGTTCAAAAAATTCCATATTCTTTCGGTGAAATGTGATTAAATCAGTACTTTGTGCTTTTAATCCTTCTACCCACTGTTCAACCATTTTAGTATCGGCTGTATGCCCATTCGATAAAGCTGTACTGCCCATGTCTCCTGATTGGTTCATGATTAAATGCAGCTTGCAGCCAAAAAACTATTCCATTGAGCTTTTGCCGAGGGTTGCAATCGCTGCTAGAGATTGATGCCGTTGAATCCGCTGATTTTTACATACAGGTAGCGTAGTTGAATCTGTGCATAAAAAATGATTGCTTGGGCAATCTTTCATCAAAGCAATGCCAATTGATATATTCTGATAAGATAAATCATCTGCTGGTAACACAGTAAATATCTAAACAGTTGACTGTGATTCTGTTTTGATGAAAAGAATAATGCTTTTAAATTGTTGAAATGTCATCATTTTTACCAAATGGCGATGAACACAATTTCTGAAATTTTCAATTAAGAAGACCGCATTCTCAAATGCTTGTTGCTATGTTTTAAAAAATTCCCAATAGGTTGCTTCGAATTTTTAAAAAAAGTCATCAAGCATGCAGAAGAAATATGTAAAATCGAACATAGTGGCTGAAGGAATAGGTGGTGTGGTAACCCCCTAATAGTTTCCAGTCCTTTTTTTCAAGCTAATTTCTTATCCGCGATTCAGGTTGTTTTAAGTTCTGTATTAGCAATATATTCAATAGCAGCATGCAGAATTAGAACAGCAAAAAAATGGAATCAGCTACGTGTAGAAGTGCACAAAAAAGTAATCCAATAAGGAAACTTAAATCCTATATTGACCTTGAAAATGTCGATCTAGGGCATTTCTACTTGGGAATAACAAAAAAAAAACTGCGGATCTTGTATCCACGTTTCATATGATTTATACGATGGAAAGTGTAGTGAATTGGGCAAGAAAAGCGTAACCCTCTAATTCTTTATTTACTTCTTTGCTCTTGTTTTTCTAACAAAGAATTAGAGAGTTAAATTTCTGCTGCCCTTCTCTATTTATATTTGTTTATTGTTATTATGAGACTGATTAAATCACTTATTGACTAAGGTTTCATCACAAAAACTCAAAATATTATCACTAACTTGTAAGTTAATGTGACTAAAGTCACATATTATTTAAACTTACAAATCATCAAACGGACTTGGATTGCCATAGTCATTAACAGTTCATTCTTTTTAGCTCGACGCTTTTTATGGTACGTATAAATCTAAGACTTACTTTGAAACTCGACGGCTTCCGAGACCTCGATTTCAATATTTTAGCTGCCATACCTTACTGTGGGGGTAATTCAAAGTAACAGCGTATCTTTTGATATAAAGGCTAATTTTATTCGTTAAAAATATACCCGCAATAAAAAAGCCTACCGACATTCACATGCGGTAAGCATTTGCCGTAATAAGTTCGGCTAGAGAGGGTTAGAGGAATATCCTAATTTGGTTTGGCCACATTTTCGGCACACTTTAATTACATTACCTTTATCGTCCTGTTCATACTCATAAGCATGTAAACAGAACAACTCTTTTAAAAATGAAAGCATTGAATTCTCCCTTTAATCCTAGCGAATTTAAAGGAATTAGCGCTTTATTAAATAAGCGACTAACGTACTAGTTCAATGAGAAGAATAGTGATGTTCAGGTGAATTTTTTGTGAAACTCAAGGGAAAAATGTATGTAGAGATTGCCTAAAAACAACTTGGTTTTTTAAGATCTCGATTTTATTTAATTTTTCACAGTTTGTTCACATCCCTTTAGTGTATTTTTGAATTATTGAATACCTAACAGGTCATAAAATGAAAAGCTTGCTCAAACCTCTTTTAGCTACTGGCTTAATGGCATTCGCTGGTCTAGGTTTTTCTTTAACTGTTCAAGCAGAATCGATAAAACCCGAAGCAGTAGAACGTATTGATGTTCAGAAATATGCGGGAAAATGGTATGAAATTTCGCACTTACCTATGTATTTCCAGCGCAACTGTGTCAGTCATACCACTGCCGATTACACTGTGAATTCAGATTATAGCATTGGTGTCTTAAATAGCTGTCATACTGAAACAGGAAAAATTATCGCTTCACAAGGGGTAGCTTATCCTCAAAATAAGGGAATGAGTAAACTCAAGGTGAGTTTTCTTCCAGCCGGTTTGAGATGGTTGCCGTTCACTAAAGGTGATTATTGGGTGTTAAGAGTGGATCCTGAGTATCAGGTTGCCCTTGTCGGTGGACCGACGCATAAATACTTGTGGATTTTATCTAAAAATCCTCATTTAGATGAAGCGACTTATCAATCTTATTTAGAAACAGCACGTCAGTATGGCTACGATCTGTCAAATTTAATCAAAACACCACAACAGTAAGAGGTCGCTTCATACTGAGGTAATCTTGGTTGCCTCAGTATGAAATAGGACATAAGCTTCACATAAATTTCATATCGCATTTCCTAGAATGAAAAGTATAAATAAATATTCAATATCCGGAAGAAACAATGTTTAAATTTTTTCTACGCTGGATGGATAGCTGGTCGGGTGATGCGAATACCTCAACAGTGCAACCCGTCAGGCATGCTAAAGACATCCAAATTCAATGGGTGCGAATATTGCCCTTTATTTTATTGCATCTTGCATGTCTGGCAGTATTTTGGGTCGGTGTATCGTGGTTTGCAGTGCTGTTTATGCTGTTTTTTTATCTGCTCCGGATGTTTGCAATTACCGCATTTTTTCACCGTTATTTATCACATAAAACCTTTCAGACCTCTCGGCTTGTTCAGTTTATTTTTATCTTGATTGGCACGATGAGTGCTCAGCGCGGTCCTTTGTGGTGGGCTGCCCATCATCGTTATCATCATCGTTTTACTGATACCGAGCAAGATCCGCATTCATCTACCCATGGTTTTTGGTATAGCCACGTTGGATGGTTTCTGAATGAGCAAAATTTTAGTACCCGTAGAGCAGTGATTAAAGATTGGCTTAAGTATCCTGAATTGATCTGGTTAGATCGTTTCAGTCTTCCGGTGGTCTTAGCAACAGCAGTTGGAATCTATGTTTTAGGGGAATGGCTCGCTGTCGCATATCCGGTATTGGCGACTACTGGGCCCCAGCTTTTGGTCTGGGGCTTTGTAATTTCAACCGTATTATTGATTCATGCCACCTTGTGTATCAATTCCTTGGCACACCTATACGGTTCACGGGATTTTGAAACCCAAGATAATAGTCGTAACAATCTATTCCTTTCGATTATTACCTTGGGTGAGGGTTGGCACAACAACCATCATTATTATGCAGGCAGTACTCGTCAGGGTTTTTATTGGTGGCAAATTGATGTGACTTATTACCTGCTGAAAATCATGTCATGGTTTGGGTTAGTTTGGGGACTAAAACCAATTCCTGAGCGGGTCTATACCGCAAGAATCAGGACAGCACCAAAAATCAAAATCAGTTCAAATAAAGTTGAACATGGGGAAGGTTCATGAAAATTGCCATTGTTGGGTCCGGTATTTCAGGTTTGTATGCTGCATGGAAACTTTCGGGACAGCATCAAGTTACTGTATTTGAAAAAAATATATATTTTGGTGGTCATACTGACACCCATCAGTTTCAGATCGAGGGGCAGCAAGTTGCAGTAGACAGTGGGTTTATTGTATTTAATGATTTTAATTATCCCTTATTCAGTGAAATGCTGGCTCAACTTGGGGTGGAAGCCCAAAGCAGTGACATGGGGTTTTCAGTCAATAATCTGGTCACCGGGCTGCAATATAATCCGTCGCAGAAATGGTCTTTATTGACGCGTCCACAAAACTTTTTCAATAAAAAATTCCGCCGTATGCTTTCTGATTTGCTGCGTTTTTATAGTGATAATAAAGATCTATCTGTGGCGAATTATGATCCTGAACTCAGCATTGAAGCTTATTTGAATCAAAATGATTACTCGGAAGAATTTCGTCAGGAACACCTCTATCCGATGTGTGGTGCCTTATGGTCCAGTCCGGTCGATCAGATCGGTAAAATTCCGTATAAGTTTGTGATCAGTTTTTTTCAGCATCACCGGATGTTGCAGCTGAAAGAACGCCCACAATGGCAAACGGTCAAAGGTGGCTCAGCAACCTATATCCGTGCGATTCAGCAGCAATGCCCATCGATTCAGTGGAAAAATCTGGCGGTAGATGGGGTTACCCGGCATGCGAATCAGGTGTTGATTGATACTGTCGAAGGACTGCAAACCTTTGACTGGGTTATTTTTGCCAGTCATGCCGATGACAGCCTGAAACTTCTCAAAGATCCGACCGACTTAGAGTTAGATGTACTGAAAAATTTCAGTTATCAGGACAATCACATGGTAGTGCACCATGACGAATCCATCATGCCCAAACGACGTTCACAGTGGGCAAGTTGGCATGTCCATGTCACAGCTGATCAGAGCACATCAACAGTGTCTGAGCCTGGCATTCATTATGGCTTTAGCTACTGGATGAATAAGCTGCAAAATTTACCCTGCAAGACTCAGATTTTCTCGACCCTAAATCCCAATATGCCCATAAACCCAAGTCAGATCCTGATAGAACGGCATTACCGTCATCCGGTTTTTGATGAAAAAGCCATTAAAGCACAATCGCGCTGGCAGGAGATTCAGGGACAGCATCGCAGTTCATTTTGCGGAGCCTACTGGGGCTGGGGATTTCATGAAGATGGCGCCCGCAGTGCAGCCCGTGTGGTTGAACAATTGGCTCATTTAGCATGATTCGCCATGGAGCTCACAGATGTTAAATACCTCGCTTGCCATTGCAGACGCAAAAATTCGTCACAGACGCTATGCGCCAAAAGCACACGCTTTTGAGTCGAATTTAAGCTACTTATGGTTTGACCCAGATCAACTCGAGGCAATTACTGAAAAATCATGGCTTTGGTCATCTCGGCATTGGAATATTTTGACCTTATATCCGCGTGATTTTCTTACGGCCTATCAGGGGACTCTGCGTCAAAAAGCACAAAAAGCGCTGCTGCAATATGCGAATACCTTATTGTTGCCCACCTGGCAGATCCGTATTTTGGCCTTACCCCGTTGTCTGGGTTTTCGCTTCAATTCGGTGGTATTTTATTTCATTTTGGATCAAGACCATCAACCGCTGTTTATTCTAAGCGAGATTACCAACACGCCGTGGAATGAACGTCAGGTGTATGTGCATGACTGTCGTGATCAGGTTCAGGCACATGGTGATTTTCAGGGCTATGAATTTGATTTTGGCAAATCCTTTCATGTATCGCCCTTTATGCCGATGGATATTGATTACCGTTGGCGATTTAATTTTTCTGATCGACTGAATGTGATTCATATGCAGTTGTTGCAACAGCATCAACTGATCTTCGATGCCACCATGCGCTTTCGTTTAAATAGAATCACATTTCCTTCACAACTGCATCGTTATGCTCTCATGCATAGTATTGAACCTTTCAAAATGGTGGTTTCCATCTATGTTCAAGCCTTGAAATTATGGTGGAAAAAAGTTCCATTTCATCGGCACCCTAAGAAAGAAAAGGACCAATAAGTCATGCTGAAAACTTTTATTTACGGTGAACAGGATACATTGCCCTGGGTGTTAAGACGCGTACTTAAATTGCGTCATGGCCAAATCCATTTTCAAGGAATATGGAATGGTACAGTGGGTGAGCCTTCTGATTTAAATGTAGATATTCATGTTCATAATGCTGAATTAATTGACCTGATTATCAAAAATGGTGTTTTAGGTGCAGCTGAAGCTTATATTCGGGGCTATTGGAGTAGTGATGACTTAGTTCAGTTGATTCAACTGTTGGCCCGTAACCGTGATGTACTGGATAAAATCAATCAGAATTTTATTGTACAGGCCAGTCAGCTCGCGCTGAAAAGCTGGTACAAGAGCCGCCAAAACACGCTGAAAGGCAGCCGTAAAAATATTGCAGAGCACTACGACCTCAGCAATGACTTTTTTAAACTGTTCCTCGATTCTTCCATGATGTACTCCAGTGCGGTGTTTAAAGATACGCACACCAGTCTGGAACAGGCCTCTGATGATAAAAAAGAGCTGATTTGTCAGAAATTACAGTTAAAACCGCTCGATCATCTGGTCGAAATTGGCAGCGGCTGGGGTGGTTTTGCCATTTATGCGGCACAACATTACGGCTGTCAGGTCACCACCATTACCATTTCCCAAGCCCAGTATGATGAAGCAGTTAAACGTATTGAGGCTGCCGGTTTAAGTCACCGTATTGATGTACAGCTCAAGGATTACCGTCTGCTGCAAGGCAAGTTCGATAAACTGGTCTCGATTGAAATGATTGAAGCTGTCGGGGAGCAATATCTGCCGACCTATTTTGAAAAATGCAGAGCCTTGCTTAAGCCACATGGTCTGGCACTGATTCAGGCTATTACCATTGAAGATGCACGCTATAAAAAAGCATTGCATACCGTGGATTATATTAAACGCTATATTTTTCCGGGTAGTTTTATTCCCTGCATCAGTGTTTTAACGCAAAGTGCTTCTGAACAGAAATTACGTTTGAAACAGCTGGATGATATTGGTCAAAGCTATGCTCAGACCTTGCATCACTGGCGTGAGCGGTTTTTAGCGGCTCAGGATCAGGTTAAGGCACTGGGTTTTGATGACAACTTTATTCGGATGTGGGATTTCTATTTGTGTTATTGCGAAGGTGGCTTTAAAGAAGGCGTAATTAGTGACGTGCATATGCTGTTTGAAGCCAGTCCGTATTAAGTCCGATTAACCCCACAGATGAAGGAGACAAAATGATGTTAGGAAATCTTTTCCTGCTGAATGTATTCATCATGCTGTGCTGCTGGCTACTAACGCTGTTCAATCGCCGTGCTGGTATTGTCGATGTAGCTTGGGCTTTTTGTATCACATTGAATCTGTTGTTAAGTGCAGTATTGATTGAAACTGCACCTGACTGGCTTCGTGTCTTTATTGGTGTATTGAGTGGCTTCTGGTTCTTACGTCTTTTTTGGCATTTACTGCGGCGTTATCAGTCAGAACAGCAAGAAGACCGCCGTTATGCCAATATGCGACGCGCCATGGGAAAATTTCAACACTTCGGGTTTTTGGCGTTTTTCATCTTTCAGGCTGGTTTAGCGATTCTTTTTTTCCTGCCGATGTGGATGCTGTTAAATATACCTGCAGAACAGTGGGGAAATGAGAGCATGATTTTGCTGGTCATCTCAGCATTCATTATGGTTATCGCATTGACGGGTGAAACACTGGCTGATCAGCAATTGTATAGATTTAAACTTAATCCTGAGAATCATGGCAAAACCATGGATCAAGGTTTGTGGAGATATTCGCGCCATCCTAATTATTTCTTTGAATGGTTGCATTGGTTTGCTTATCCCATCTTAGGTTTAGCCGTGGGTTTATATGTGTTATGGATTTATCCCGTGCTAATGTGGCTGTTTTTATATTACATCACCGGCATTCCGTTTAACGAGCAACAAGCCCTGAAAAACCGGGGACAGAATTATCGTGATTATCAACAACGAACATCGATGTTTATTTTGTGGAAACCCAAAAAGTAGGTAGGCACATGGATTTTATCATTCATAAATCATTAAAATTAGTTGAAAGTGGGCTGATTCCAGATCAGGCGATTCGTGCTGCTATCCGGGCACTGAGTAAAAAAAGACTGATTCAGGAAGGGCGTTATGATCCTGAACAGGCTGCTCAGCGTTATATGGACGTGCTCAATATGCTGAAAAGCAGTGAAATTGCCGTCGCCACAGACAAAGCCAACGAACAGCATTATGAATTACCGACCGAGTTTTTTCAGGCGGTGCTGGGCAAGCGATTGAAATACAGTGCCTGCTATTTTCCAAATGAAAAAACAACGCTGGATGAAGCCGAAGAAAATGCCCTACAGCTTTATGCTGAGCGCGCACAATTAAAAGATGGTCAGCACATACTTGAGCTGGGCTGTGGTTGGGGATCTTTAACGCTGTGGATGGCAGAGCATTATCCAAATGCCAAAATTACGGCTGTGTCCAATTCTGCGACGCAGCGCCAGCATATTCAGGCTCAGGCACAGGCGCGTGGCTTTAGCAATCTGAAGGTCATCACCTGTGATGTGAATGTGCTGGAACTGGAGCCTGCGTCTTTCGACCGGGTGGTTTCGGTGGAAATGTTCGAGCATGTGCGTAATTATCAGCGTTTATTTGAAAAAATTCAGGGTTGGTTAAAGGCCGATGGTTTATTGTGGTGTCATATTTTCTGCCACCGTTTTTTACATTATCCTTTTGAAATTAAATCTGAATATGACTGGATGTCGAAGTATTTCTTTACCGGCGGTCTGATGCCTTCGGCCTCCACGTTCCTGCATTTTCAGCAGCATTTGGAGCTCAGCCAACATTGGCAGTGGTCAGGCACACATTATGAGAAAACAGCAAATGCATGGCTGGACAATATGGATCGCCAGCAGGCTGAACTGAAGCCTTTATTTCAGCAGGTCTATGGCAAAGATGCAGCTGCCTGGTGGCAACGCTGGCGCATTTTCTTTATGGCTTGTGCTGAACTGTTCGGTTTGGAGCAGGGGCAGGAATGGGTGGTTGGTCACTTCCTGTTCAAAAAGAAAAGCGTATAATTTTCTCAGCTTTATCATTGTGGTCAATTTATGTTGAAACCCGGTTCAAACAGTCCTAGTACGCAATTAAGTAAGGTGTTCAACCGTTATTACTGGTTGCAGATTGCACTGATCGCACTATCTGTGGTGATTGGTCTGGCCTGTAGTGCATGGGTCATTAAAGGTTCACTGCTGAAAACGGCACTTGAACAGGAAATGGCCCATTACTGGACCCGGGTAGAACGTAATCCCAAAGCTGACTTGCCCGATACCAAAAACCTGTATGGTTATCGCTGGACCACGGAAACTCCGCCAGTCCGCTTTCAGTCCATGCAGCTTGAGGATGGTGTGCATCGTATTTTTATTGATGGCAAGGAGCGCATGACGGTCTATGGCGAGCGCAATGGTCAGCATGTGTTACTGGTGTTTGGGGAAAGCAATGTCAACAAGCTGATCTGGTTGTTTGGTCTGGCTCCGCTGATGTTTAGCTTATTTGTACTGTATAGCTTTTTGCTCTGGTCCAATCGCCGTGCCAAACGTTATTTTTCTCCGATTACCCGTCTAGCCAATGCACTGGAACATATTGACTGGGCGCATCAGAGCAAACAGGTTTCTCCTTTTCTGGGTATTCATACCAATGGCAACATGGAAGCAGAATACCTCAAACAGGCACTGGAAAAATATCATCAGGTTCTGAATGAGTTTATACAACGTGAACGTGAGTTTACTGGGGATGTGAGTCATGAGCTGCGTACCCCACTCACGATTTTAAAGGGTAATGTGCAGCTTTGTCAGGCGCGTTATGGGCATGACAAAGCATTGAGCCGCTTAAACAATACCATTGAAGACATGCAGTTATTGGTGGACACACTACTGGCGATTGCCCGCAATAAAACCAATGATTTGACCCCTGAACAATCTATGTTATCTGAAATTATTGAAGATTTAGTCATAGATTTAAATCCAGTCAGTGACAGTAAAGGCATGCTGATTGAAGTGCAGGGCGAAATAAATGAGCAGCCCCGTTTATTGTATCCTTCAATGACCAAGATGGTGTTGAGCAATATTTTACGTAATGCACTGAACTATTCTCAAGGATCAGAAATTAATATTATTCAGCAAAAAAATAAGATCGTGATTGCAGATAATGGCATTGGCATTAGCTTACCCAATAATGCCAAGGTACAAGCCTTGAATGATTCGCAACTCTCTCTCACCGCCAAGGGGCATGGTATTGGCTTACAGCTGGTACAGAAATTATGCAAACAACTGGGCTGGCGAGTGGAGTTATTTGACCGGCAGTATTATCTGAGTACCCATAGTGAGCTCAAACTGACAGATACCACCGGACTGATCGTGGTTGTGTATTTACATTAACCGGTGCTGTCATCTCAACTTTCAAGGGCAACTTTTAAACCGACCCCAGAAACGGTATGAATCAGTTTTTGATCAAAGGGTTTGTCAACAATTTTACGCAGGTTATAAATATGGCTGCGTAAAGCATCACTTTCCGGTTCTTCGTCGCCCCAGAGTTCCATCATAATTTCCTGCTTGCTGATGACCTTGGGTGAGTGACGCATGAGAATTTTGAGTAATTTAAACTGAATTGGTGGTAGTTCAAGAGTCTGACCTGCACGACTGACTGTTTGAGTGGCACTGTCCAGAATCAAATCATGAATCTGTAGTTTGCTGTTAGAAACCTCACCTAATGAACGTTTAATTAGGGCACGAATCCGCATCACCAGTTCATTAAAGTCAAACGGTTTCACCAGATAATCATCGGTTCCGGAGGCAAAGCCTTTCAACTTGTCATCCAGGGTATCGCGCGCTGTAAGCATCAGTACCGGTAAATCCAGATCCTGCTCATTACGCAACCAGTCACATAGGTCATAACCGGAACCATCAGGCAAATTAATGTCCAGCAATAACAGATGATAGTGCTGGTTTTTTAGAAAATGCCGTGCCGCATCCAAAGTACGGGCATGGTCAATGACGTAGCCATGTTCTTCCAGAAATTCGCATACCGTTGCGGCCAGTTCAAAGTGATCCTCAACCATGAGGATAAAGTGATTGCTCATAAGTCGATGATTAAACCATTAATTTAACAATTGTTGCTTTAATTTAGCATTAAAAGGCGTTGCCCCAAACCAAATATTAAAATATTGATTTATTTGGGGATCATTCACTTGCCCCAGTACTTTCTGATTCAGTAATAAGGTTATTTTCTGTGCAGTATGTTGGTAATTTAGACGATATAAATCGCCTTTTTTGACCGGCTTGTACCATTGGGTAATCTGGTTCAGGGCCATGTTTGGGCTATAGCCTGCAACGTTCTTTTTCAGAAAATGAGTAGCTGCCCGTTTAAATGCCCATTCGGGAATGTCATGACTATAGGCAAAATCGAGTTGAATACTTTGAGTGTCCCAGGCTTTTTCACAGTTTTCAGCAAAATAGCTCACCTGTCCCACATTTTTTGTAGTAACGATCAAAGGCGCTGTATTACATTTTTTTAATGTTGCAGCACCCGCTGGTGCACTAACAGCTAGGATAGCCGTAGCCATCAGCGTTAAAGCGATTTTTTGAAGGGTAAAAGCCATCCGTATACTCCTCCGAACACAGGCAGTGAACGATAAAGACCATTTGCAGGGTCCCAAAAATCTTGTTGGAAAATAATCTGATTCGCCTGATTGATTTTAATTTCACTAATACCATAAGAATCCATGGTTTTAGTGCGACCAAACATCTTGAAATTATAGGCCATTTGCCAGTGAATATAAGCAGAATCCTGATGATGTGTAGCACTGATCAGTTTGACGCTGACATTGCTTACCCGATTATTCATGCCTTGAAAATGTTGGACTAAATCTTTTTTTTGAGAAAATTGGGAGAGGGTATCATTAATAAATAATTGATCAGCGTATAAATTACTGGCTTGTTCCACAAAGGCAGGAGTGCCCAAGGTATTAAATGCAGCAACAAAACGAGTGCCGATATCTAAAGCTTGTTGATCGGTTAAATTGATCCCCTGAATTTTATGATTGGCCTGAGTATAGTCACTGCTATAACTTGGAACCGTTTTGCAGGCGGCTAAACTGACGAGCGCCAAGGTCGAGACCAACAGTGTTTTTATAACCTTCATCACAATACTCCTTCCTTTTTACTTAATTTAAAAAAAGAGATGTGAAGGGGACGTGAACAGCTTATATATTTATAGAACTAAAACGTCTCTAAAAACCCTTAAAAAACTGGTTTGAAAACAAGTTGGTTAATCTCCTCTCAGTTCTTATATCTTTTGCCAATAAAATTGATCACATTTTAATCAAAATAAAAATTTATTGTGCTTTATCAATACATCAATGCTTAAAATAATCCCCAATTTCTGCGGATAAGTTTGCGTATACTTTTTAATCTGTCTTATAGGCTTTAACGTACAAAGATTAAAGGTACTTTGCTTCTAGGTGATCTGAGCGTTATTTTCTATGATGGAACCAACAGGAACATGAAGTTCCATACAATAAGAAAAATAGACGAGCACAGGAGTGTAAGGTATGACAGGAGTTATACTGAGCTAAACAATACGAAAAACCCTGACAGGATGTCAGGGTTTTTTTATTTATTAAAATTTTGTTAGACAATATTCAAAGTATTTGTAGATTATCCTGATAAATTTATAAGATACTTAATATCTGAATAAGCAATAAAAATAATGTAATATGGGTTGCTAAAACCAGTTACTTTCAAATAAAATTAAATTCTAAAAAATAATTTCAATTACAACAATAGATTATAGGTTTTCAGCCATGACAAAAAAGTACAATAAGTTTTTTTCTACATCAGAAGATTTTAATCTGGATCATTCCCCATATTACTGGGTCACTCAAGTACATGCTCAATATGTACAGAATATCGATCACGCGTTAAAAAAATATGGTTTAGATAATTCTCGCCGTCGTATTTTACTGGCTTTAAAAGTCAAACCTCAGGCGAGTGTATCTGAGTTATCCGAAATGATAATTTCCAAGATGTCGACTACTACGAAAATTATCTACCGTTTAAAGGATGAAGGGTTGGTGAATACTTATTGTTGTGAAGATGATGCTCGAATTACCCGGGTTGTATTAACCGATAAAGGACAACAAATGGCGCAAAAAATTAACGATCTTAGCCATATCGTTTTAGATCAATCTTTTGAAGGTTTAACACCACTACAAATTGAAAAAATGTTAGAAAGTCTTAAACTTATTTTCAAAAACTTAGCTCATTAATCTCAATTTAATAAAAAAAGTACAGTTAAAGGTTTCTGTTGCATTTTTTGTTTTACGGGCATATGAATTTTTGATTTCCCCTTCAGGGAAACGTTTTCGCTTGTGCCCATTTTAGTACCGAATGACTTTTTAGGGTCACATATAATTGATTTTGGATATATAAATTAAAAAAGGTGTAGATCTCATCCACTTTATTAGGGCATGTCCTCATTTAATGTACATATTTCACTCTTCTCATCTATTCAATTAAAATATCTTAGATCTCCCTTCTACAATTAAGTTTTCTAACATGTCACGCAGAGTCATAACTGATGAAATTTGGGCACAAATCCAAAATATCATGCAATTTTATGGCTGCTACCGTTCACGTAATAGTAAAACATTATGGAAACTTCCAACAAACCCAATGCTAGCTATAGATTTTGTAAAGGAACAGTTTATAGCCGATATAATGGGGCATCGTGACTTTTAGGGACTATGGGGGGGAGTTTAAGTTCTTAGAACAGCTAATCTTAAAAGCCATAGCTGAATCACAAGTTGAACTTTATAGTATTCAATTGGCCTTACGTTGTTTATCAAAAAATAAATTATTTTTAAACCAGAAAATGGTACTCATGAAATCGAGTATGCTCTTTTTAAAGAATGGATTATGGATGAAGCATAAATTTTTTAATATTCAGGACTGAGCCTTATACAATACAGAATTCAGTCATTAAAAGCTGCTTAATCAATCGTCTAACTTTTGGGGGCAGGTCATATTAAATGGACATCATGTTTATGACCTTAGACACTAAACAAAGTAATACGCTGGTCAATTTACCTTATGTCCTTACGGGATTGGCAGAAACATTGTCGATGCCAGAATCTGAATTGTCGGCAACTCTTTGGTAAAATTCCCTGGCAGCCCTGCATTTAACTGCCTAGCGCAATCCGATAATAAATAATAACAAACCCGCCGCGCAGTTAGCATACAGTAAGTAAAGAAGTGGTTGACTGTGATCATAAAAATAACATCTCAAGCCGGAGGTAAACTAGATGGCTAAGTATAGTGATATCAATAGTTTTAATACCTTAGAAACATTAACCGTCGGTTCAGAACATTATCAGATTTTCAACCTGTCCAAATTGCACGTGCAGTTAGGTGACTTGTCCCGGCTACCAAAATCTTTAAAAGTCTTGCTGGAAAATTTACTGCGTTTTGAAGATCAGCTCACGGTGAAAACCGAGCATATTCATGCATTGGCAGAGTGGCTAAACAACCGAACCTCAGAACAGGAAATCCAGTATCGTCCGGCACGGGTACTGATGCAGGATTTTACCGGTGTTCCCGCCGTGGTTGATCTTGCCGCGATGCGTGCAGCAGTGGCCAAAGCCGGTGGTGATCCGGAAAAAATTAATCCGTTGTCACCGGTGGATTTAGTCATCGATCACTCGGTGATGGTCGATTACTTTGCCAGCCCGCAAGCTTTTGAGCAGAATGTCGCAATTGAGATGCAACGCAATGGCGAGCGCTACCAGTTTCTACGTTGGGGGCAGGCGGCGCTCAATCAGTTTCGCGTGGTGCCGCCAGGAACCGGGATTTGCCACCAAGTCAATCTGGAATATCTGGCACAAGTGGTCTGGAGCAATGAGGTCGATGGGCAGCGCTTTGCCTTTCCTGATACATTAGTCGGTACCGATTCACATACCACCATGATCAATGGCTTAGGCGTGTTAGGTTGGGGAGTAGGCGGCATCGAAGCGGAAGCAGCCATGCTGGGCCAACCGATCTCCATGCTGATTCCGGAAGTGATCGGCTTTAAACTCACCGGTAAACTCAAAGAAGGTATTACAGCAACTGATCTGGTGCTGACCATTACCCAGATGCTGCGCCAAAAAGGCGTAGTTGGAAAATTTGTCGAATTTTATGGCGATGGCCTGGCCGATTTGCCATTGGCTGACCGTGCCACTATTGCCAATATGGCACCCGAATATGGTGCTACCTGTGGCTTTTTTCCGGTTGATGAGGTGACACTTTCCTATTTACGTTTAACAGGACGTCAGCCCGAAAGAATTGCCTTGGTAGAGGCCTATAGCAAGTTGCAAGGATTATGGCGCAATCTGGGGGATGAACCCGTCTTTACCGATACTCTGGCTTTAGATATGTCGACGGTAGAAGCCAGTCTGGCGGGTCCGAAACGTCCGCAGGATCGTGTGCTATTGTCGCAAGTGCCAAAAACCTTTGATGCCTTTATGGATCTGACCTTGAAACCGGTTAAAGAAGAAAAAGAACGTCTGGAAAATGAAGGGGGAGGAGGCACAGCTGTTGAAGCGAAACAGGCCAACCTGCCACATGAAAATGCTTTTTGTATCATTGATGGTAAAAAATATCCGTTGCAGCATGGCGATGTGGTGATTTCAGCCATTACCTCCTGTACCAACACCTCGAATCCCAGTGTCATGTTGGCAGCAGGGCTATTGGCCAAAAAGGCAATCGAAAAAGGTTTGCAGCGGAAACCTTGGGTGAAAAGTTCACTGGCTCCGGGTTCCAAAGTGGTCAGTGATTATCTTGATGCCGCAGGGTTGACGCCTTATTTGAATCAACTGGGTTATCACCTGGTGGGTTATGGTTGTACCACCTGTATTGGTAATTCGGGACCTTTACCTGAAGCGATTGAAGAAGCTGTGCAATGTTTTGATTTGAATGTAGCCTCAGTGCTTTCCGGAAACCGTAACTTTGAAGGAAGGGTGCATCCTTTGGTGAAAACCAACTGGCTCGCCTCGCCACCCTTGGTTGTTGCCTATGGTCTGGTCGGGAATATTCGAACTGATCTCACTGCTGAGCCGATAGGTGAGGGCTTTGATGGCCAAGCGGTTTATTTAAAAGATATCTGGCCGACACAGACGGAAATCGATGCCGCACTGCAGAACGTGAATACCGAGATGTTTCATAAAGAATATGCGGAAGTGTTTGAAGGCGATGCCAAGTGGAAAGCGATCCAGATTCCACAAAGTCAAACCTATGCTTGGGATGAACAATCGACCTATATCCGACATCCACCCTTTTTTGCAGAAATTGATCAGCCGGTGCGACCAATTCAGCAGATCAAACTGGCACGGATTTTGGCTGTATTGGGCGATTCAGTCACGACGGACCATATTTCCCCTGCAGGCAATATCAAAAAAGATAGTCCGGCCGGCCGATATTTGCAGCAACTGGGGGTTGATGCAAAAGACTTTAACTCTTATGGATCCCGCCGTGGCAACCATGAGGTGATGATGCGAGGCACCTTTGCCAATATCCGCATCAAAAACGAAATGCTGGGGGGAGAGGAAGGTGGCAATACTCTGCATATTCCAAGTGCAGAAAAACTCTCGATTTATGATGCTGCAATGCGCTATCAGGCAGAACAAACCCCGCTAGTGATTATTGCCGGGAAAGAATATGGCACTGGTTCTTCACGTGACTGGGCGGCCAAAGGCACCAACCTATTGGGGGTGAAAGCGGTGATTGCTGAAAGTTTTGAGCGGATTCACCGTTCCAATCTGGTCGGCATGGGGGTGTTACCTTTACAGTTTGTGGAGGGGCAGAACCGGCAGATATTGAACCTAACCGGACATGAAACACTGTCAATTTTAGGCTTGTCGGATGATATTTATCCACATCAAATGCTGGAAATAGATGTGCAACATACAGATGGTACGTGTAACCATTTTCAAGTGTTGTGTCGCATTGATACCTTGAATGAGGTGGAATACTTTAAGGCCGGTGGTATCTTGCACTATGTCTTGCGCAATTTGCTAGCTTCCTAAATTTGATGATGAAAAAGCCCGACACCTGTCGGGTTTTTTGTGTCTGTAAAGACAAGACGGCTGCGGAGAAAATCAGTAAAATAGTACCAAGTAAATTGCCTATCTCAAGGTGAAAGAGGACTCCACCCGATGAAGGGTGGAGGTGAATTTCACGACTTTTTCTTGGTGCATATAATTCTAATATGATATAATAATTGAAAATAAGTTAATATATTTCAATATCTTGGGCTTAAATGAAGATCAATAAAGCGTATAAATTTAGGCTTGAGCCTAATGCGGAACAAGAGGTTGTTTTAAACAATCTGCTTGGTTCTGCACGTTTTGTTTGGAATCAGATTTTAGCTGTGTCATTTGAAATGCTTGCCAAAAATGAACGCATCACTAAGGATAATTTGGTTAAGAAAATCCCCGATCTGAGAAAAAAACCTGAATGTGCTTTTTTGGAAAAAAGCTCAAATGGGGTTTCACTTCAACAAAAAGTTCGTGATCTTGGTTCTGCATGGGATAAGTTTTTCAACCCAAAAGAACAAGCCAAATTAAAGCAAAAACCATTTAAAGCCAAAAAACCAAGATTTTTTAAATTGCCTGATGGTAGTGAGCTTCAACTTAGATCACTCATGCCACGTTTTAAAAAGAAGTCTGATGGTTATGATTCAATCCGTATTGTTCAGTTTGATAGATACTGTGGTATTGATGGTAATCGAGTTAAGTTACCTAATGGTGTTGGTGTCGTTAAATTCAGAAAGTCACAAGAAATTATTGGCACAATTAAAAATGTGACAATCAGTAAAGTATTAGGTCGATGGTATATTTCATTTGGCGCTGAAAAAGAACTCACCGAAATGCAAGTCCACCCCTCAAAAACTGCAATTGGTGTGGATTTAGGTATCAAAAAACTGATTACCACCTCTGAGGGTGATGTATTTAAACCAATCAATAGTTTTAAATCTAATCAGGTAAAAATAGCCAAATTACAGCGCAAGTTGAGAAAGAAAACTAAGTTCAGCCAAAATTGGAAAAAGCTCAATTTAAAGATCAATAAACTACACCATCATATTGCCAATATTCGGCATGACTACTTGCATAAAGTCACGACAACTCTCAGCAAAAACCACGCAATGATCGTAGTTGAGGACTTGAAAGTAGCCAATATGTCGAAGTCAGCAAAAGGTACAATCGAGAACAAAGGAAAGAATGTCAAAGCCAAGTCAGGCTTAAACAAATCAATTCTTGATCAAGGTTGGTCAATGCTTGTCACAAAATTGGAGTATAAGCAGCAATGGCGAGGTGGTTTACTCGTTAAAGTTGACCCTAAATATACAAGTCAAACGTGTAGTTCGTGTGGTCACGTTGCAAAAGAAAATCGACAAACCCAAGCGAAATTTGAGTGTGTCGAATGTGGTTTTAGCGAGAATGCGGATATTAACGCTTCTCGCAACATTTTATCGGCAGGGCATGCCGTTTTGTCTGTGGAGGGAGGATGCGGTAAAGGTCGCCCTACAAAGCAGAAAGCAAGTGAAATCCGTGAGGAAGTCACCTAAGAGCTTTTGCTTTTAGAATCCCCCACCTAGCCTATGGCGTAAGGTGGTGGGAGTATGTCAAAACTTTCTTGAGTTTCTAGATGCGCTAATTTAATAAGGATTGATTTTTGATTAAATCGTATAGCTCGACAGCTCAATCCGTTACGCAACCAATCATAGAAACCTGAAACAGAAACACTCAATTGATAAGCCATGAAACTAATCGGGAACGAATATTTATAGAACATACTCGCGCTTGGGCATAAGCGTCTAGCAGTAGAAATCCCCTTGTTTTAGCTAGGGGAGGATGTCAACATTGTATTTTGTTGATTTTAAAACAATCATTAGGGAGTTACTTTATGAGTATAATTTCAGTACAAGAGCTAGACCAATTAATTAATGAAGCTGTAAAAGAAGATAAAGAGGTTAATAAAATATTAATAGGTTACAAGCTATTTTCACACCTGATGAAGGACTCAGAATTTTCTGAAGAAGTTACAAACTCGGCACTGAGCCCAACTCAGAGAAAATATAAGAAATTAAAAATAAAAGTCACTACTGATGAGTACCAATTGCATTTTAAATCTAAGTAGCCACTGAACTCCACTTTATTCAGGTAGGCATCCATTGATATGGCAGCCCTCTTCAATTTGGTTGATTTTCTGCGTTGGTCATTTTTTCAGTTCAGTTGAGTGAGTCGGAAATTGTGTTCATTGAAGTTTATTCCCATATTTATGACCCAACCAACTTTTGGGGGCAATAATTGATGCAGCAGTTTTTTTTCAGTCATCGTATACACAGCAGTGTCGTCGCACTGTCAATGCTAATTTTTTTAGGTGGTTGTCAAAATACAGCCCCGTTTACAACCCCCCAGGTTGCCTTGCCAGCACAATATCCCCTCCAGCAGAGTGGTAAATATCATGTTCTAGCTTGGTCAGATTATGTCAATGACCCGGCATTAATCAAAGTCGCTTATCTTGCCTTGGCGCATAATCATGACTTGAAAATAGCAGCGCTGCGGGTACAAGAAGCACAAGCTGCTTATGGCATTCAACGTTCAGAATCATGGCCAAGTATCTCCGGCAGTGCAGCTTATGAGCGCAGCCGAGTGCCTGCAGATTTATCCTTTATTGGTCGTGCAGTAACCTCAGATCAATATTCTATGGGTGTGGGAATGAACCAATGGGAACTGGATCTCTGGGGACGTATACGCAGTTTGAATGCAGCAGCATTGCAGCAATTTTTCGCAGCTGAATCCAATCAGTTGGCGGTACGCAACAGCATTCTTCAGCAATCAATCCAAAGCTATTTGACTTTGTCTGAATTGGAAAAACGTATTTATTTTGCAAAACGTTCAGTGCAAAGCTATGAAAGATCTGTACATATCTTTAAACGACGTTATGAAGTCGGTGCGAGCTCCAAAGTGGAATATATGCAGGCGCAAACCCTGCT
The DNA here is from genome assembly GCF_004336635.1 of Acinetobacter sp. ANC 4862. Taxonomy (GTDB): domain Bacteria; phylum Pseudomonadota; class Gammaproteobacteria; order Pseudomonadales; family Moraxellaceae; genus Acinetobacter. The sequence goes on along the minus strand of NZ_SJXH01000016.1, from coordinate 41,130 downwards.
CAGCAATGGTCAGGCTTTATTGACGCAGCTGCAAAATAGCCAGGACATGACAGCAAACTATTTGCTGCAGCTGATTGGCCAGTCTGTAGAGATTCCAAAGCGGGATTTGGATCAAGTGGTCTTTAAAACGGCTGTGTTGCAGACCGGATTGCCTTCAGATCTATTGCTGAATCGGCCTGATATCCGTGCCGCAGAAGCTCTGCTGCATTCAAGGCACGCAGATATTCATGCTGCACGTGCGGCATTTTTCCCTCGAATTGCGCTAACCGGCAGTTTTGGCATAGCGAGCACTGAACTTGATGGCTTATTTAAATCGGGCAATAAGTTATGGTCTTTTGCACCGAGCATCAGTATTCCAATCTTTACCGCGGGGCGTTTAAAAAACAATCTGATTTTGGCGGAAGTACGCCGTGACATTGCCGTTGCTGACTATGAAAAAACCGTACAGAATGCTTTCCGTGAAGTGGCAGATGCTTTAGTACAGCAGCGACATTTAAGCAGGCAATTGCAGATTCAGAATCAGGGCCTGACTGCATTTAGAGAAACTGCACGACTGGCCCAGTTGCGCTATGATAATGGGGCAGTGGGCTATCTTGATGTGCTTGATGCGCAGCGGAATTTGCTATCTGCAGAACAGCAGTGGATTGAAACCCAGAGTGCTTTAATGCAGTCCTATGTTTCCTTGTATTTTACGCTAGGCGGTGACAGCAGTATAGCGAAACAGCCTGAAAAATACCCTTTACCTCTTTAGAAGAAACTTAATAAAATGAATGGCATAACCTTTTAATTTTAAGAAAAAGTGAATAAATTTTTATCCTGATTTTATTAAATATATTGAGTAATCAGATCCATGAATATTAAGAAGTTATCCATTGTTGGGGCAATTGTCATCACCGTTTTAGTCGCTTATTTGATCTGGAAAAACATGTCCAAGTCCGATACAGATGCTTTAGTGAGTGGCAATGGACGGATCGAGGCGACTGAAATCAATATCTCCAGTAAGTTATCTGGTCAACTGGAAGAAATTCTGGTACAGGAAGGAGATTTTGTCGAGCCTGGACAAGTTTTAGCGCGCATTAAAGTCTCTGCTTTGGAAGCACAGTTGCGTGAAGTCCAAGCACAGCAGCGTCAGGCGCAAGATGGAATTGCCACTGCAGAAGCGCAAGTCGCAATGCGTATCAGTGAAAAAATCGCTGCAGAAGCGGTGGTGCAGCAGCGCGAAACTGAATTGGTCGCTGCAAAAAACCGTTTGGCGCGTACGGAAATTTTGGCTAAAGAAGGTGCTTCATCTAAACAACAACTGGATGATGAACGTGCAGATGTTAAACGTGTAGCTGCAGTATTGAGTGCAGCAAAAGCGCAAGTGGATAGTGCACAAAGTGCAATTGTAGCAGCACGTAGCCAAGTATCAGGTGCACATTCTCAAGTCGATGCGATTAAAGCAACGATTGAACGAATGAATTTTGATCTAGATGATGCACAGCTCAAGGCTCCGTTGAAAGCACGTGTGCAGTTCCTGGTCGCGCAGCCGGGTGAAATGATCGCAGCAGGTGGACGGGTGCTGAACCTCATTGATCTGTCTGATGTCTATATGACGTTCTTCCTGCCGGAAACTGTAGCCGGCCGTATCGCGATGGGCACCGAAGTCCGCATTGTGCTGGATGCTGCCAAAAATGTGGTGATTCCTGCCCGGGTGTCTTTTGTTGCAGATACTGCCCAGTTCACACCGAAGACCGTGGAAACAGAAAGTGAACGTCAAAAACTAATGTTCCGTGTCAAAGCGAAAATTGATCCAGCCCTGTTACAGAAGCACATTCAGCAAGTAAAAACAGGTCTTCCAGGCGTAGCCTATATCAAAATTGATGACAATGCTGCTTGGCCAGCTTTCTTAGAGAATCAGGTTAAATCATGACACAACCATCTGTACCGGAACCGATTGTTGCAGAAATTCAGCATGTCAGCCTGAAATATGGGAAAACTGAAGCCTTAAAGGATATTTCTCTGTCACTTCCCGCAGCTTGCATGATTGGTTTGATCGGTCCAGATGGGGTGGGAAAATCCAGTCTGCTCGCACTGTTGGCTGGTGCCAAGGTGGTACAAGAAGGTACCTTGCTCGTGCTAGGCGGAAATATTGCGGACAGAAAACATCGCAGGAAAGTCTGTCCGCATATTGCCTATATGCCTCAGGGACTAGGTAAAAATCTTTCCAAAACACTTTCCGGTGAAGAAAATTTGCAGTTCGTGGCACGTCTGTTTGGTCATGGTGTGCAAGAGCGCCGTAAACGTATTGATGAATTGACCAAAAGCACAGGACTGTATGACTTCCTGGATCGTCCTGCAGGAAAATTATCCGGGGGGATGAAGCAGAAACTGGGCTTATGTTGTTCCCTGATTCACGACCCAGACTTTCTGATTCTGGATGAACCCACCACAGGGGTCGATCCCTTGGCTCGAGCACAGTTTTGGGAACTGATTAACCACATTCGCACGGTCCGTCCTCACATGAGTGTCATTGTGGCGACTGCCTATATGGACGAGGCGCAGGGCTTTGACTGGCTGGCGATGATGGATGAAGGCAAAATCCTGAAAACAGGAGCACCTCAAGACCTGCTTGCACTGACAGGAAGTAAAAGCCTGGAAGAGGCATTTATCAAACTTTTACCGGAAGAAAAGAAAAAAGGCTATGAACCGGTGGTAATTCCTGCTTTGCCGGATTATGGCTCAGATGCCTATGCCCTGGAAGCCAAAGACCTGACGGTAAAGTTTGGCGATTTTACTGCAGTAGATCATGTCAATTTTCAGATCAGACGGGGGGAAATCTTTGGTTTCCTGGGCTCCAATGGTTGTGGTAAATCGACCACCATGAAGGTGTTGACGGGGTTGCTTGAAGCATCGGAAGGGCAGGCATGGCTATTTGGTCAGCCGGTGCAAGGCAGTGATATTCGCACCCGGCGGCGTGTCGGTTATATGTCACAGTCCTTTTCACTCTATAGTGAACTGACCATTCTCCAGAACCTGGTACTCCACGCCAAATTATTTCATGTGCCAGCGGACAAAATTGATGAACGTGTGCAACAGATGCTGCAGCGTTTTGATTTGAGTGCTGTGAAAGATAAATTGCCCGATGATTTACCCTTAGGAATTCGTCAGCGTCTGTCGCTGGCGGTCGCACTGGTACATAATCCGGAAATTTTAATTCTTGATGAGCCGACCTCAGGGGTGGATCCGATTGCGCGGGATAATTTCTGGCGATATCTGATTAGTTTATCCCGTAATGACGGTGTCACCATCTTTATTTCAACCCATTTTATGAATGAAGCTGTGCGCTGTGATCGTATGTCGATGATGCATGCTGGTCGAGTTCTGGACAGTGCTGCACCGGCACAACTTATGAAAAATCGGCAGGCAGACACGCTGGAAGAAGCCTTTATTGGTTATTTGAAGGATGCTGGCGCAGGCACTCAAAGTGAGCCTGAAGATGTATCAAAGAATATCGTGGTTAATGATGAATCTGAACCAAGTGTAGAAAAATCTAAAAGATTCAGTTTACAACGCCTATATAGTTACGCGTGGCGTGAGTCATTAGAGCTGGCACGTGATCCGATTCGTGCCACGATGGCCTTGGTCGGGTCGATTATCCTGCTGTTCGTGATGGGCTATGGGATCACCATGGATGTGGATGACCTGACGTTTGCGGTGCTAGATCGTGACCAGACTGGTCTAAGTGAGAACTACACGATGAGCATTGCCGGTTCGCGTTATTTTGTGGAAAAACCAGCATTACAAAGTTATGAAGAAATCGATCAGCGTATGCGTAGCGGTGATATTTCTTTGGCTATTGAGATTCCGCCAAATTTTGCCCGAGATATTGCCCGGGGCGAGGATGTTAAAATCGGGGCGTGGATTGATGGTGCCATGCCACAACGTGCAGAAACTGTTCAGGGCTATGTGCAAGGGATTCACAGCCACTGGTTGATGCAGCAGGCACTGGAGCAAAGTGGTTATAAAATGTCGAGTCTGGTCAATGTTGAAACCCGCTTCCGTTATAATCCTGACATTAAAAGTCTGCCTGCAATGGCACCCGCCTTATTTCCGTTATTAATTTTGCTGATCCCGGCGATGCTGACGGCTTTGTCCGTGGTGCGGGAAAAAGAACTGGGTTCGATTGTCAATCTCTATGTCACTCCGGTCACCCGCAGTGAATTTTTAATCGGTAAACAGATTCCCTACGTCGTGCTGGCCATGCTGAACTATTTCCTGATGTGTCTGATTATTGTGGTGGTGTTTGATGTGCCGATCAAGGGTAGTTTCCTGACCCTGACCCTAGCTTCATTGCTGTTTATTATTTTTTCCACCGGTACGGGCTTATTGGCCTCCGCGCTGACCAAGAGTCAGATTGCCTCCATGTTTCTGGTGATGCTTGGTACGCTGATTCCAGTGATGCAATTTGCCGGCATTATTAATCCTGTCTCGTCACTTGAAGGATTCGGTCGCTGGTTTGGTGAGATTTATCCTGCCACGCATATGGTGAATATCAGCCGTGGCGTGTTTAACAAAGCTTTAGGTTTTGAAGACTTGCATCAGTCTCTTTGGGTGATCCTGCTGTCTGTCCCGATCATTATGTGTGCGGCAATCCTTGCGCTAAAAAAACAGGAGCCATAGCATGTTCAGGCAAAAACTACAGAATATCTATCAGCTCGGTTGTAAAGAACTCTGGAGTCTATGGCGCGACCCAGTCATGCTGATCCTCATCATCTACACCTTTACGGTCGCAATTTACACTGCAGCGACGGCAATGACCGATAGCCTGAATATGGCACCGATTGCGATGGTCGATGAAGATCGATCGGCCTTATCGGAGCGAATTACCTCGGCCTTTTATCCACCCTATTTTATTCCTCAAACCACTGAAATGAATAACATGGATGCCGGAATGGATGCCGGTGAATTTACTTTTGCTCTCAATATCCCCGTCAATTTTCAGGAAGATGTGCTGTCTGGAAAAGATGCTTCGATTCAGGTCAATGTGGATGCGACACGCATGTCTCAGGCGATGACAGGTGCAGGCTATGTCCAGCAGATTGTGCAGTCCGAAGTGAATGAATATGTATTGCGCCATCGTGAAGTGAGCAGCTTGCCGGTTGAACTGGAAATGCGTGCCCGTTTTAATCCGCTGCTGGACCAGAAATGGTTCGGTAGTGTGATGGAAATCATCAATAACGTGGCGATGCTGTCGATCATTCTAACGGGTGCAGCTTTGATCCGTGAGCGTGAGCACGGTACGGTGGAACATTTGATGGTGATGCCGGTCACTGTATTTGAAATCATGATGGCAAAAGTCTGGTCCATGAGTCTGGTGGTATTGCTGGCTGCTTTTATGGGTTTAAAACTGGTCGTACAAATGGCCTTGCAGGTTCCCATTGAAGGCAATTTATGGTTATTCTTCTTCGGCGCCTTGTTGACCCTGTTTGCCACCACCTCGATGGGAATCTATCTGGCCACCATGTCGAAATCAATGCCGCAGTTTGGTCTATTGATGATGTTGATTTTGATCCCCATGGAAATGCTTTCAGGCGGGATGACACCACGTGAAAGTATGCCGGAGTTTCTGCAATATCTCATGCTCATTGCACCGACCACGCATTTTGTGGAGCTGGCACAAGCTATTTTATACAGAGGGGCAGGTCTGAATGTAGTTTGGCCTGCATTTCTATGGCTCATTGGAATTGCACTAGTATTTTTCTATGTCGCCTGGAAACGCTTTAAAGATACGATTCATACCATGACCTAGCTTTTTCCTTGCAGTGGGGTGTTGTATTTTTGTGACTGTCTTTTTTTGTTAAGAAAACAATCAGTATGCAGTATGCAGGCTTAATTTGGCATGACTGGGCAGAAAGTAAGTTGGTGAGTGTATCTTATTGATCTGTTCTATCAAGCTCATTTTGCTCGCTACTTAAATCAACTGGGGGCAGATACTTAATCAAAATAAAGCTATTAATTTTTTAAAAAATCTCATATCTAAGCGCTGGGTTGAGCTAAACTAAAAAAATATTATTACACAGTAACGCACTGATATGGAATTCAACGCGTGGTACCAACTTCGTAGATTTGTTTACGATAATTTGCATAATGAAGAATACGAGAGCACCTTGAGTCGCTGCGTAAATATCTTTCTTATCTTATTGATTATTGGTAATACAAGTGCAGTTTTACTTGAATCTATGAATGAGATCTATCAGTCCTATCAATTGTTATTTGATACCTTCGAATTATTTTCAATCGTTGTGTTTACCGTAGAGTATTTATTACGATTTTGGGCAATTGCTGAAAAAAATCCGTTTGAAAGCGCATGGAAAAATAGATGGTTATGGATACGAAGCGGTAGTGCGATCATTGACTTGCTGGCAATTCTACCTGCGTATATTAACTTCTTTGTGCATATTGATTTACGTTTCCTTCGAATCCTAAGATTATTCAGATTACTCAAATTAACGCGTTATTTTGTATCGTTACAAATTTTATTGCGTGTGATTCAGCGTGAAAAGGGTTCATTTCAAGCGGTTATTTTTATTTTGCTTATTATGATTATAATCGCAGCCGCTGGAATGTATGTGGTTGAAAACCAGGCACAGCCAGAAGTATTTAGCTCAATTCCTGCTGCAATGTGGTGGGCTGTAGTTACGCTGACAACAGTCGGTTATGGCGATGTTACGCCAGTCACGCCCATAGGTCGATTCCTTGGCGCTTTGATTACTATTTTAGGTGTGGGTTTAGCCGCACTTCCAGCGGGTATTTTGGCAAATGGTTTGGCAAGTGAACTTAGGCAACGTAAACACAAGTTAGAATTAAGATTTCGTGAACTTTTAGACGTTGCTGAAATTGATTTAATTGAAGATAAAGAAAAAATTGAAAATTTACGTAAAGAAGTGGGGCTTAGCTCAGAGCAAACGCAAGATATTTTATTGCAGCTTATTCATGAGCGTAAGGAAGAGGAACTCGAGCAGGAAAAGAACAAATATTTTTTCTGTCCACATTGTGGGCATAAGTTACCTGATTGAAAAATAAATCAGTTATATTTTTACTTTTCATTTTTAAGTTATTAATAATATTAAATATATTTATTTTTGATTGTATTGTTTTCAATTGTGTTTAATTAAGCATTTTTTAAGTTTGGACTCTTATCTTGATCACTGATCTATTTTTATTCGGTGAAATGAGAGTGATAAAATTCAACTTTGATTGTAATTCATCCAATCAAATTCATTATCTGAATTACAATCCGAATCAGCCAAAATATAAAAAACAACTACACATTCAAAAACTTTTAGAACAAAAAAATGATTCATTATCTCCAATAGTCTCGTCCAAGCATTCATCTCTTGGTGTCAGGGTAAAAACCTTGGACCGAAGCAGATCATCGGAACGTATCGCAGTAGAAAACTTTATTCGTGATAAATATCGTGCAGTACATGAGGCCTCCATCTCTGAGTTTTTTCCAACCTTATTTGCAGGCTATGTCGAACAGGAAATGCAGGTTGCTATTGGACTGGAACATTTAAAGAATAACGCTGCTTTTCTGGAACAGTATCTGGATGAACCTATTGAAATGACCCTGGAGAAACTTGGCAATACTTTGGTCGCAAGAGAGCAGATTGTTGAAATTGGCAATCTAGCGGCACTGAATATGGATCATGCAAAACTGATGGTGGCTTTCTTGGTGTTTCATTTAACCCAGAAAAACATTGAATGGGCAGTTTGCACCGGTACTGCTGCTGTCCGATATGTGCTGCAACAGATGGGAGTGCATTTTCATGTGATTGATAAAGCCAACCCCGAGCTACTCGGCGAAGCGAAAAGACAATGGGGTAGTTACTATCAGCAGAAACCCTATGTTCTGGCCATTCATGTGGCCGAGGCACTTGCTGTCACCAAGGAACTTTATAGTTTCAAGGGCTAAATCTGTATGCAAGTTGTTCTCCAGTACTGAAGCGCGGAATCTTTAAAAATGATGAATAGTTTGTTCGATGCAATTTCAACTTATGCAAAACAAGACCCGATACGGGAAGCCATTGTCAGTGCTGACAGGACGGTCAGTTATGCTGAATTAAACATTCAGGTGAATCAGCTCAGTGCTGAACTGATTCAGATGAAAATACAAAGACTCGCCATCTGGGGTGTCAATAGTGTGAACTGGATTCTGGTTGATCTTGCGGCCAGGAAAGCTGGCATAACCGTGATTCCGATTCCCCTGTTTTTCACCCCGGATCAGGTCAAGCATCTGCTTCAGGACAGTCAGGTCGATAGTATTTGTGTGACGGATACAAGTGGCGATATTGAAGAAAAATGTGGCGGGAAAAACTGCTCTATACCCGAGTGGCTGATGAATTTAACAGAACATGCAGGTCGCAGAGACGTTTCAACTTCAGATGCCTTCAGCGGGCAGTTTATCCATTTATTGGATCATCAAGAGAACCCTGAACTGGGTGATATAAAATTGAACCCTTCCAAACAGCCTTCAAAAATTACTTATACTTCTGGCAGTACCGGTACGCCAAAGGGTGTCTGCCTGGCGGAGGAAACCATTGACTCAATTACAGCGTCCTTAAGTAATGCACTGGTATCCAGTCACTTGGGCCGTCATTTATGCCTCATTCCATTTGCCACATTACTGGAAAATATTGCAGGGATCTACGTTGCTCTCAGCATGGGGAGATCCGTGGTTGTGGAAGAGGTTAGTCAGTTTGGCCTGATCTCCAATCATGAGTTTAATGTGCAGTACTTCGTGGATGCGGTGCGGAAATATCAGATTGAAAGCGTGATTCTGCTCCCACAAATGCTCAAGGCGATTGTGGAATATATTGCCGAACATGGATCTGCAGATTTTGCCACGCTGAAATTTATTGCTGTAGGTGGAGGAAAAGTTTCACCAGATTTACTCAGCCAGTGTCAGAGGCTAAATCTCCCGGTGTATGAGGGATATGGTCTATCGGAATGTGCTTCGGTGGTGAGCCTGAATTTGCCCAGTGCACGCAAAATTGGCAGTGTGGGACGCATTTTGCCGCATGTAGAAGTCAAAATAGAACAAAATGGTGAAGTGGTGGTCAAGGGCAATGCCATGCTTGGCTATGTCAATGACATGGCAGTCAGCCCCTATATCCATACTGGCGATGCCGGATATTTTGATGAAGAAGGCTATTTATATATTACCGGCCGGATTAAGCAGATTATTGTGAGCAGCTTTGGCCGAAACATCTCGCCAGAATGGGTGGAATCGAACAGTTTAAGCGAACCGGAAATTCATCAGATTGCCATTTTTGGCGAAGCGCAGCCGCATTTGTCCGCCGTGATTTATGCCAGAGCTTACACTTCAGACAACCTGATTGAAGCGGCCATTCAAAAAGCCAATGCACGTATGCCGGACTATGCCCAGATTAAGCACTGGTGTCGTGCAGCAGAGCCATTTTCCCTAAAAAATAAGATGCTGACCGATAACGGAAAATTACGACGTAACCAGATAAAACAGCACTTCCATGCAGCTTTGCTGCAAAGTTGATTGCTGCAGATGAATGGCAAATTTAAACAGTTCCTTCTGCCCGGGTATCAGTCCTGAAATAGGCAGAAACAGTGAGTGAAACAAATGAACATCGCACAAACACAATTAAAATCATCTCATCAGCACATTAAAAATACCTTGGTTGAGCAGGGTTGGGTGTTATTAAGAGATGAACATTATGATGTAGAGTCTTTCAGTGAATTGATGAATAGCCTATGCCAGAAGCTGACCTATGACCCGGCACGTGAAAATATCACTCGGCAATCGCAGAAAGTTGATGCAGGTACCCAGGCAATGGGGCTACATATTGAAAACGGCACGACACCTTTACCACCTGACATCATTGCATTTTTTAGTGAGAAAAGTGCTTCACAAGGTTCTCAGACCACGTTGTGTGATGGATATCAAGTTTGGCAGAGTCTGCCTGAAACGCTCAAGCAAAAATTTGCTGAGCCGATGACCATCAGCCGCTATTTACCTAAACACATCTGGCAAAGATATGTCGCTACAGCACTAAATATGAGCGATGCTGAACAGGTCACGCAGCATGATCTGCAGCAGTTTGTTCAGATGATTCCTGGGCAGAGCATCAGCCAGGCAGAGGATGAAGGCGTGCAGTACCACTTGAAAATGAATATGGTGCGTAGTGATAATTTAAAAGGTGTGCCCGCTTTTGCCAATACTTTACTGGGACCTTCCTACAATTACGAAAAGCCACGCTTTTATTTTGCCGATGGTTCTGAAATCAGTCAGGATTTGATTGTTGAACTTGCAGAACACTGTGAAAACTATACATCTGAAATCAACTGGCAGGACGGCGATCTGGCGATTATTGACAATAAGCGCTTTATGCATGGACGACGTGAAATTCTGGTGCCCCTTGAAAACCGGAAGCTGTATATTTGTATGGGGCTGGGCTTAAATCCTGCCTTTTAAGCGGGATGCTACATCACATTAAAAATTCAATAGAAAGAGAAATAATCCATGTCTAATTTAACCGCAGTCCTTCTAGGCGCAACCGGTGGCATTGGTCAGGCGATTGCCGATATCCTCGGGAAAAATGGCCTGAATCTGGTTCTGGTTGGTCGCAATCAGCAGGCTTTGCAAAAGTTACGTGACAAACTGGCACAGCGCTATCCGCAGATTAAACTGAATGATATTCACTGTGATCTGTCCCAGCAGCAAAGCCGTGATGATCTGATCAGTGAAATTTCCAAACTGAACACCCCCATTAATTATTATATCAACAATGCCGGAATCAATGATTTTTCCCTATTTTCAGATCAGTCACATGAAATGATGGAACAGATGATGCTGATTAATGTTGTGTATCCGTTGCAGCTGGTGCAAGGCATGATCCCGCTGATGTCCAAAAGTCAGCCGAGCCAGATTATTAATATCGGCTCTACTTTAGGCAGTATTGGCTATCCAGGTTATGTGAGCTATTGCGCCAGCAAATTCGCCCTGCGCGGTGCGACTGAAGCTCTGGCACGTGAATATAGTAAGACCCCGATCAAATTCCGCTATTTCTCACCGCGGGCCACCAATACCGAAATGAATCATCCTGATGTGGTTGAGATGAATATCCGACTGGGTACGAATATTGACACGCCAGAATTTGTTGCCCAGGAATTTTATCAATTTCTGCAGAAGGATTGTCAGTCCTATCAGGTGGGCTATTCTGAAAAAATCTTCGTCAAGGTCAATCAGGTCCTGCCGAATATCGTGGCCAATTCTATTCAGAAAGATCTGGATATTATTTATGAATATGCGACAGCAAATAAAAAAGTATAAATTTTTTTGAATGAAATCATTCAATTGTTTTTTAAAAGCAATAGTGAAGGGCAACCTTCTTTATTGCTTTAAATTCCTAAAACAAGCTGATCAGGCTTGAACTCTTGCAATGGCTTAAATTTTACCCCCAGAAGGTGAGAGTGGGCGTTAAGCATCAAGTTTATTTTTGCATGAATCAATAGTTTTAAACAGGATAGATAGTCTGAAAAATTACCAGATAAAAAATGATGATCATTGAATCGATATTCTTAAACTACGTGGATTGTGACTTTACGAAGACAATAAATTGTGAAAATGCTTAAAACTGATACGGAGTTTTAAATACCTTTTAGTGTGGACACGGTCAGTGTGATTTCGATATAGGTTTGCTATCATAGTGAAATATTGAGGTAAGAGCAGTCCACATGAACAGTAATTATAAATATGTATATACATTTTTTCATGTGTCTGGATCAATATTACCCAGCCATAAAGTTTTCAAAAATTTAACCGACAATCAAGCTAAATTAGTTTTTGCCGACAATTCTTGTATGTATGCTGTAGTTTCTGATTGGATATCTAATAATAGGCATCTTGATACTAGAAAATCGACTTGGAAAGAAGAATCAGAATTATTTCTGTCAAATGAATTAAAAGCATTAGCACTATATAGAGATCGTAATCCATCATTTAAAACTGAATAAAATCAGTTTAATAGCATCGTTGAAGATTTAGATTTTATAACTTTGAGATAACGGTATTTTTTAATTATTACTTTTTCAATAGGTATCCTGATGAGTGGCTGTGGATGTAGTAAAGAAACACTAGGTGAAGATAGGAAGTTTCAACCAGAAAATCAGCCATCAATTTCAAAAGAAAGCACTTCAAAAAATTGTGATAGCATGCCTAGTTGTGATGAGGATGGGGGAAAACCTTCATCTGCTTGCTGTAACCTTTCAAATAGTTGTCAAGATACCGCTCCATCCTGTTGTGGTTCTGACCCCAAAGAAAATCTAGGCGTCGAAGAAGTTTCAAAAGACTGTCAATACATGAGTGAGTACATCATTACGAAAATGGATTGCTCTGCGGAAGAGCAAATCGTTCGTATGACCCTTTCAGATATTGAAGCAGTCAAAGGTCTTATTTTTGATCTTCCCAATCGAAAACTAAAAGTCTTCCATAATGAAGGTATTGAACAAATTACGACTAAACTTGAAGGACTCGGTTTTGGTGCGAAACTTGATGAAACACAGCTTTCTTCAGGAGATATACCAAATGAGCCTGATCCGGTTAAACAGGCTAAAGTTCTTCAACTGCTATTAGCCATTAATGCTTTACTTTTCTTTATTGAATTTATCAGCGGTATTATTGCTGCATCTACAGGATTAATTGCTGACTCTTTAGATATGTTTGCCGATGCAGCCGTTTATGGTATTGCGCTATATGCCGTCGGAAAAGCTGCGAAGTATCAAGTGAAAGCAGCTCATTTTGCAGGTTGGATTCAATTATTACTCGCTGTCATCGTTATTGTCGATGTAATCAGACGCTTCATGTTTGGAAGTGAGCCAGAATCCACCCTCATGGTGGTTATAGGTTTGCTTGCTCTTATAGCGAACGTGACATGTTTATATCTTATTTCTAGCCATCGAGAAGATGGCGTACATATGAAAGCCAGTTGGATTTTCTCGGCGAATGACGTTGTCGTAAATATGGGCGTTATATTTGCCGGTGTACTTGTGGCTTGGACAGGTTCAGCTTATCCAGACTTAATCATTGGCATACTGGTTTCTTTATTCGTACTCAATGGTGCACGAAAGATTTTAGCATTGAAATGAGAATGCTAAAATAAATCTATTTCAAGTTAAGCAAAATTAGTTTGTCAGAATCAGAGGTCTGAAAAAAGTAACCAATACCATAAGATCAATTAAAGCTTCAAGTGTGATGCTACGTTTTCCCCTGTAAGAAAAATAGTGTTACTTTAGGGTTTACTTTTACTGTCCAATCCATGCCGATGGATAATTTAATGCTGCAACTGATGGCTGCTTTTGCACAGTTCGAGCGTTAAATCATTCTGGAGCGGCAAAAGGAAAGAATAAAACTCGCTTCTGCATGCTTCTTTAATTGTTCAATTATTAAATATAAGGTTGACCATGAGATGCCTGTATATCGCTTGAACTGTGTTTCAGAAAGCTTCTTTGAGTCGATGTATTTCATCCGCAGATTATGCACGAATGCCAAGAAAATTAGAGTCCAAATATCAATCAAAAAGGTGGTCGTTTTTTGATTTATGAAAGAGGTCTATTATGTTGAATTTATAAAATCTAAAAAAGGAATAGTTAAAAGCTATCCTCTTTTTCCTTTTGCAATCTATAAATTGGAATATTTCATTTTTCCAAGAGTAAAGCCTACGTCAAAGGATTTTTTATTACTTGCATAAAAATTTATAAAATGTTCAATTATTAAGATTGGTATTTGATTATAAAGGATAAAACAATGGCCGTTATTCTTCAGGTCGATTTCCCATCTCAGGGCCCATTTGGCGAAGCGATGAGCCAAGCCTATCAAACTCTTGCGGAAAGTATTAATCAAGAAAAAGGCATGATCTGGAAAATCTGGACAGAAAATAGTGATACTGAGGAAGCAGGTGGTATCTACCTGTTTGATAATCAAGAAAATGCAGAAAAGTATTTAAAAATGCACACTGCGCGTCTTACGAGTTTTGGGGTGAAAAATATTCGCGGGAAAATTTTGCAGGTCAATTCAGCACTATCTGCTCTTAATCAAGCAGACTTTTTAAAATAACTGAATCGCATTGGTAGATAAAAACATCCCTGATCTTGACGAAGAAAGATCAGGGATTCTAAAAGCAAAAGCTCTTAGGCGATTCCTCACCGATTTCGCTTGTTTTCTGTATCGCAGGGCGACCTTTACCGCATCCTCCCTCCACAGACAATACGGCAGTCCTGCCGATAATATGTTACCTGATGCGTTAAAATCCGCATTCGCAACATAACCGCATCCAACACACTCAAATTTAGCTTGAGTGAGCCGATTTTTTTTTTGCTACATGAGAGCAGCCCAAAAAATCACAAATTCTTCATGTTCCTTTTTATAAGATGACATCCGTCAGTTTGATCTGATCAGGAAATATGGATAGAGATTCGTTTTAACTTAATCAATTAACTTTCTATATTTTTAAACAAATTAAAGGAATAAGGGGCATGTTGTGCGTGGTGTAATTGAATATGTAGGAGCGGATCTGTCACGGATTATTGAAATGGCTTGGGAGGATAGAACACCTTTTGAAGCCATTCAGCGTGAGTTTGGTTTGAATGAATCTGCAGTGATTCGCTTGATGCGTAAAAATATGAAAACAAGTAGTTTTAAACTATGGCGTGAACGAGTGACAGGACGTAAAACTAAACATTTGCAACTGCGTTCACCGGATGTGATTCGGGCCTATTGTTCGCGACAGTACAAACGTTTCTAGCAGCTTCACTCTATCTTAATGTGACAGAGGACTCCATCCAATGAAGGGTGGATGTGAATTTCACGATGATAGGCGCTGTTTGGATTGACGTTTACATCTTTCAGAACAATATCTGACCTCATCCCAGCAGCGTTGCCATTTTTTGCGCCAGGCAAAAGGACGCAGGCAGTGAGCACAGATTTTCTCCGGTAAATGCTGTTTTTTCATGCTGCTATAACTCATTAACCTGACTGAGCAACTGTTGGGCATGCGCGATAATCTGATCTTTGTCCTGCAGTTTGTCCAACTGTCGATAGATCATGCCCATACGTGGATTGGAGCGGAAGACCCCGTCATGCTTGATCATGAAATACCAATACAGGCTGTTAAAAGGACAACTATCTGCTTCAGTCCTAGTTTTAACATTGTAAGGACAGTGCTTACAGTAATTGGACATTTTTTGAATGTAATTTCCAGAAGCCGCATAGGGCTTACTCGCCAGTAAACCGCCATCGGCATGCATTACCATGCTCAGGGTGTTGGGAAGTTCCACCCATTCATAAGCATCAGCATAGACTGCCAAGTACCATTCACTGATCTGCTGAGGATCCACACCACTTAACAGGGCAAAGTTACCGGTAATCATCAGACGCTGGATATGATGGGCATAGGCATGTTCAAAAGTATTGCGAAAGCATTCTGCCATGCAGGTCATTTGAGTTCGACCTGTCCAGTAAAATTGTGGCAGGGCAGCAGAATAATTCAATACATTACTGTTAGCGTATTCGGGCATCCGCAGCCAGTAAATGCCACGGACATATTCCCGCCAGCCGAGAATTTGCCGAATAAAGCCTTCTACCGCATTGAGTGGGGCATGACCGCTGTGATAAGCAGCTTCTGCTGCATCACAGACTTCTTTTGCCACGAGCAGACCGCAATTCAGATAGGGCGACAGCAGGCTGTGAAACAGGGTATCTTCACCATAGACCATGGCATCCTGGTAATCACCAAAATGAGGCAAATTGTTGGCAATAAAATGTTGCAGTGCAAGGAGGGCATTGCTGCGAGTGGTTGCCCAGCGCAAATTTGCAATATCTCCTATGTGTTGGGGAAACTCGCGTCTTACCAGTTCAATCACATCCAAATCAATCTGATCAAGCTTGAATCGTAGCAGAGTTGGTAAGGATGGCTTGCCTGACCAAGTTTTGCGGTTAGCACTATCATAGTTCCATTGTTTACCCAGCGGTTGCTGCTCCTGCATTAAATAACCTGTTTGCTTGCGCATTTCGCGGTAGAAATATTCCATGCGCAGGGTATGGTACCGGCTAGCCCACTGCCGGAACTGGGCAGGACTGCAAAAAAAGCGATCGTCATTCAGGCAGTGGACCGGCAGTTGCAGTTGACTGCTCCAGTGATTCTCAATCTCATACTGCAACCGGTATTCACCACAATGGGTGATGACCAGCGCAGTGGCTGGTAATAGTTGCTGCTGTACATGAACGAAATCAATTAGTTTGTGAATTCTGCTGTCACGTTGGAAGGGATGATAGCGGACACGCCAGCCTTGGGCTTTGAGTTCCTTGGCAAAGTGGCGCATAGCGCTGAAAATCAGGGCTATTTTTTGTGGGTGATGGGCGACATACGTACTTTCCTCCAGCACTTCCGCCATCAGGATGACGTCCTGTGCACGGTTCAGGAATTTGAGTGTTGCCAGCTGATGATGAAGTTGATCACCGAGGATTAAACCAAAACGCATAAACATGATTCAGGACGTGGAGAAAACAGCAGTGTAAATTCTGAGGGTTCAATTTTTTGTGAAAATACTCTGCTCAGCAACCATCATCGCTAAGTTTTAAAGATTTCCCATATGTCGATGCATGACTATTGATGCACAAGAATCCTTAGCAAGCCTACTTACTGTCCTGAATTTTTCCAGTTCATCTGTTTCATAACAGCTGTGAAAATTATGTGATTTTAATCAAAAAGATACAAATTATTGTGATTGTAATTCAGATCGGTTACGCCTAATATTTTCCATGAAGTTACTCCATGTAAGCTTCCTTAGTTTTGTCCCATACGCCCCCTGTATGGGATTTTTTTTAATCCAGGGATCTGAATCAGCATGCACTCAAAAGCTTATATTTTTAGACAGCAGCAACTGCTGGTTGACGACAATTTTCAGTTGCCTCAGGTGGAAAGGTTTCAGCATGACCTGAACTTGTCTGAAGATGGTGAAATCATTGCTCGGGACCTGCAAGAGGATGAGTCTGTACCTGAAGGCTATCAGCTCGTTCCGATCCGGCAGTTGGTGCAGGTGTGGAGTAGACAGCAGTTCGAACAGGCAAGCCGCGCGGTTCAGTTACTGGAATGGCGTCGTAATCATCAGTTCTGCAGTCATTGTGGCCATCAGACGCAGCAACATGTTAGCCAGTATGCGATGGTCTGTCCTGCCTGTGGCTATAATCAGTATCCAAGAGTCAATCCCTGTGTCATTACTATCATTACCCGCGGGCCAGATGAAATTTTACTGGCGAAAAATGCCCGCAATAAAACCCAGATGTACAGTTTAATTGCCGGGTTTGTGGAAGTGGGTGAAACACTTGAGGAAGCTGTGCGTCGTGAAACGCTGGAAGAAGTGGGGCTTCAGGTCAAAAATATTCAATATCTAGCAAGTCAGCCGTGGCCTTTTCCGAGCAACCTAATGATGGCATTTAAGGCAGAATATCATGCTGGTGACATTCGAATACAGGAAAATGAACTTAGTGATGCTCAGTTTTTCAAGTTTAATCAGTTGCCAGAGATTCCATTTCAGGGCAGCATCGCTCATGCCATGATCATGCATGTGATGAATGGAACGCCTGTGGCAGATGATACGAAAGAATGGCTTTGAAATAGAGGTATTCGCATTCATCTTTCTTTTCGAAGAAGAAAGATATGAAATTTATGCCACCAAGAAAAGTAATCTTTATAGTCAATACTTGCGCAGGAGCTAGCTCGTTTCCGTCATCTATCGTGAAATAAAGGACTTACAGCTACCATGCTAAACAGGCCCAATAGCTTTCGGATCGGAGCAATTGGATAGATAACAATTTATGTAAAATACGCAAGTGTATCTGCACATCATATCATCCATATGAAGATACATTCTCCTGAGCAGGATTCGAGTTATCTATACAATCTTGAAAATTTTTTCACTTAAGGTACTTTGAAAAAACATTTCAAAGCTGGGCCGAATATCTTCGCCATCCACTGTAATATGTTTTACATGAGAATAAGATTGCGTATTCTCAAAATGATGATCTACAGTGGCTTGAATTGAGTGTTTAACCCCAAATTGATCTTTTACACTGATAAGTTGTTTAAGCATTAATATACCTTGAATAAAATTATGATTTTGGAAAACAACTTTAAATTATAAAAAAAGCACTAATTAGTGCTTTTTTTATTACTGCTTATTATTACTTAGATAGCAACAATATTTACAGCATTCGGTCCTTTTTGACCTTGAGCTACACTGAATTCAACCATTTGACCTTCAAGTAAGGTTTTGAAACCTGAACTAGCGATTTCGCTGAAATGAGCAAAAACATCTGGGCCTGATTCTTGTTGAATGAAACCAAAACCTTTAGTTTCGTTGAACCACTTTACAGTACCTTTAACAACATTCGAGTTTGACATAATAAATCCTACTGATTTTTTAATAATTTTTAGCCATTTTATTGACTGATTATAACTTTGAAAAATAATAAAGAATGGCACTTAAAATCTGAAAAAACGAAGGATTATGACTAAAACTGCGATACTTAAAGAAGATTTACCTAAACAAGACTTTTTTCTAGTTAATTTAACTATACACTAAAAATATGAATAATCAAGTTTTCTTATATGTATATTTATTTTTCTTGTAATAAAATAAGGTTAGTCTAGCTTAACTAGTAGGTTGGGCAAGGACAATGAATGCGATTATATAGTTCTATAAGGCTTTGTGGCACTAACATTGGTAATAAGTAGCGTTGGTTAAGAACGATCGGTATTCCTAAACGAATTTTACCTTGCATTTCATTCTGTTCACGCAACAGATTTATTTCAGCTTATTTTATTTAACCTAAGATTTTTTCACAAGTATGCAAATACTCCACACCATTGACATGAGGTAGCCTTATTTTGAAGATGTCTCAAATGCTTTTGGACTCATCCCATCAAGATGCGAATGACGCCTGATCGGATTGTAAAACATCTCGATATAATCAAACACATCTGCACAGGCCATTTCTTGGGTTTTATAGATCCTCTTTTTAATTCTTTCCTTAGCAGTATACTGCGCAAGCCCAAGCCCTCGACAACTCATGCTGGGGATTAAATTATGCTTTTGGCAATTTTTTCCAGTCTACGCTGCTGTATTGTGAGCCTTGGTCTGAATGTATAATCCAGGCTAATTTGGCCTGCATCGCCACACTGCCATGAGTAGTGCATCCAAAATGATATCCTTAGCAAGAGTAGGTTTCATCGACCAACCGATCACTTTTCTCGAATATAAATCAAGAACTCTAGCCAGATATAATCACCCTTGGCAGGTCCGAATATAGGTAATATCAGCGACCCAGGAAGTATCCGGGGGAGTTCACAGCAAACTCTCGATTAAGTGATTTGGTGACACAATCTGAGGACAAGACCACGACCATAGTTTTTATGTTCCTTATATCCTCAACAGCTGTAATACCGTTATTTTTCATGATCTTGAATACATGATTTTGTCCACAGCTTTCACCCAACTCTTTAAGATCCAGCGTGATGCGACGATAACCATAGATGCCATTTAATATAATCTTGATTCATCGTATTGAAATATTGGTGCTACAAAATAGCACTATTCACATGATTGATTTAAATCGAATAGGGGATTGAAAAATGAAGAGTTTGCTAACAAAATTACAAGGCTTATTAGTACGTGAGCCGTCAGATTTAACCTCTCAAATAATTGCTAAAATGGATTTAACCATTCATCGCCAATACCAAGCTAAACAGGTGATACTGTTACGTACTGACTATTTAGAATAGTTTAAGAATTTAAAAAACACAAAATAATGGAGCTATAAAAAAGTTCCTTTAAAAAACCGAAATTTATTACGATTAGAATAATACCCAAATACCCACTTTTAAACAGTGTAAGCAGCAATGTGATGAAGTTTGATATATTGAGCTACAGTTGCCTATTTACATAACAGGTAGAGGAAATCGTAAAAAAGAACTATGAGGATTGGGAAATTGAACTGTTGGAGTTCAATGGAGAAGCTGATTATGTTCATTTGTTGCTTAATATGCACCCAAATATCATGCCGAGCAAGTTCATCAATAATCTAAAAACGGTATCAAGTCGCCTGATCAGAAAAGAGTTTGAGAGTGAACTCAAAAAACACTACTGGAAACCTGTTCTTTGGACTAGAGCCTACTGTTTGCTGACCACAGGTGAGGCAACAATTGATATGATTAGACAGACAGTACATCGAGAAACAGGAAAGATCAGAATGATCTTGCGTAACAATGTTTCTTATATTCATCCTCACCTAAAACATATTTATAGGTGAGGAACTTCGAACTTTTTAGTTAAAATAAATATTTTTTATTCAAGTAACTGACCTATTTCAAGGCGGGTATAGCCCCGATCTTTAAAAATATAAATAATAGCTTCTTTATAGGCTTCTGACTTTGCCGTTTTATATTTATTGATGAGTTGAATTTCAGTACTTAACTCTAAGTCATTTTTTATAGATAAGACTTCTGCAGAGATTGCTTTAAAAATCTTGAGATTAAACATACAGGTATTCTTTTCCTATGTTGTAGCGGCCCGACTACAACAAATACCTGCCTAAGCAAATGCCTGACACCCTTATCCAAAGCATTACAGAAGATGAAGGAATCTGCAAGTTTTTCTAAATTAGAAGCATGAATAATCATCTAAATTGCTGACCTTTAACATAAAAGCTCTTATTTAAATTCAACAAAGTGTTGAACATCTAATAAGAAAATAGAAATTTGCTATATAGACGTTTTTAATTTCAAGCACAGTAGATCTAAACTTCAATATTGAATTACTTTTTCTGCATCCATTTGCTTGATATCTTTTAAGAAAAATCTCATTAGATCTCTTTCATAAATCAAAAAATGATCTTCTTTTTGGTTAATATTTGCACTCCAGATTTCTTAGCATTCGTGCATAATCTGCGGATGAAATACATCGATTCAAACAAGCTTTCTGATCCTCAGTTCAAGCGATACACTGGCATCTCATGGTCAACCTTCTATTTAATGGTTGAGCAATTGAAAATACATGTCCCTGCCAAAGGCAGACCGCCCAAGTTAAGCCTGGAGGATCAGGTTCTGCTCTGTCTGAGCTATTGGCGGGAATACCGAACCTTATTTCACGTTGCGACGAGTTACGGGGTTTCAGAGCCCACAGCCTCAAGAATTGTCCGTCATGTTGAAGACTGCCTGATTGGGTCCAATCTTTTTAATTTACCGAAGAATTTACCCGAAGGCGAAGGCATAGACTGGAATGTGGTGATCGTGGATGCCACAGAAATTCCAATCCAAAGGCCTAAAAAAACAGAAGAAAAGCTATAGCGGCAAGAAAAAGACCCATACCTTTAAAGTACAGGCCATGATTCACTACAAGACTCGGAAAATTCTGAGTTTATGTACCAGTCGCGGTGCTGTACATGATTTCGAGCTATTTAAAAGAAACATAAAGCTGATTCCTTCAGAAGCCTTTGTTCTTGCAGATAAAGGCTATCAGGGAATTTATGCATTGTATCCCAATAGCCTGTTACCCTTAAAAGCCAAAAGACGCTGTAAATTGGATCATGAACTAAAAATCTATAATCAGGAAATCAATAAAAGAAGAATAGGAATTGAGCATGTATTTGGCAGGCTGAAAACCTTCAAAATCCTTGCTGAGCGTTATCGAAATAGAGGGAAAAGACTCGGTTTGAGATTCAATCTAATTGCTGGAATCTATAACTTGGAGCTGAGTAAAAAATGATTTATGAAAGAAGTCTATTTTTTTTACTATTCTAAATTTCTTTAAGTATTCTTATTTTAGTTATATCGCTTCACAAAAAATTCACTATGAAAGAACTATTATTATAATTGAAATTTAATATCTAAAGATATTTTCAGTCACCATTATCCGGACTAATTGCGGAGATACTTACTATATTAGATGTAGTAAGTATTTTTATTTAACACCTATTTTAATGGTTTTTATTAATATATTTTAATTTAAATCTGATACCAGCTTAATTATTTTATTTTTGGTTTTATAAAACATGTATTTGGTTTTGTATCTTTAATTTTTTGTTGGTTTGATGGTTAATTATTTTCTATTTATTTGTTTTTTTGTGAATAGATAATATTATAATTTTATTGGCTTTTAAAATATAAATGGATGAATCTATGGCTATAGAATTCGTGGCTAAATCTAAATTACCGACTGCTTTTGGTGATTTTGAAATTATTGTATTTCAAGATCCAGATACAGGTGAAGAACATGTTGCTCTTTCTCAAGGGTTAGATGCTACTTCAATGAAACCAATATTGGTCCGAATACATTCTGAATGCTTAACTGGCGATGCTTTCGGTTCATTAAAATGTGATTGTGGTCCACAATTACATTCCACAATGAAAATGATTAGTGATGAAGGTCAGGGAGTGATTTTATATTTACGTCAAGAAGGTCGAGGTATAGGTTTGACGAATAAAATTCGTGCCTATGCACTCCAAGATCAAGGACATGATACCGTTGATGCAAATTTGATTTTAAACTTACCGGCAGATGCACGTCACTATGATATGTGTACGATTATGCTTGATTATTTAAAAGTTAAAGAAGTGAGACTAATTACTAATAATCCTCTTAAAATTAATGCCTTAAAAGGTTTAGGTGTAAATGTAGTTGATCGTGTGGCTATAACAGTAGGCTTAAATATATTTAATCAAAGTTATTTACAAACCAAACAAGAACGCATGTCACATATGTATGAAAAATATGACTTTTTGTAGATGTAAATTTCATTAATTTCCTAAATTAATATATTGGACTAAAAATGCTAAATAAAATCATCCTACTATCAATTTTTTTTATACCCTTAAGTGCAATTGCAGATGAAAGTCAGCCTACCATCAAAAAATCAACAGGCTTCAGTGCAGGCTTAGGTCTTGTTGGAAGCACAGGTCTATATATTGGTGAAGATACAGACCTTACACCAGTTCCCCTATTATCTTATGAAGGAGACCGCTTCTTTTTACGGGGGCTCTATGGAGGTATGAAACTCTATAAAAATGAGTTATTCACATTGAATGGCATCGTAAACGTCAATATGAATAAACTTGATGTTGAGGATTTAAATGAGTCGAAGTTAGCTCAAAAAAGTTTAAGTAGAATGCAATTAGAAGACCGTGATCTCAGTGCTGATGCTGGATTAGAAGCGATATTGAAAGCACCTTACGGCATTATTTCCGTGCAAGCAGTCAATGATATTGGCAATGCTAGTGATGCTGCAGAAGTAAAAGCCAACTATCAATACTTTTGGAGATTAAATAATAAATTGACTCTTATGCCAAATGTGGGATTGGAATGGTTGTCGGATAGCAGAGCCAATTATTATTATGGCACACTCGATAGCGAAGTCGCTAAGGGCGTAGAAAAATATAGACCTAATAACCTTATTATTCCGTATGTTTCCTTAGGGGGAAGTTATTCATTGAATCAAAAATTGAGAGTAACTTCTGCTGTAACACATAAATTTTTACCCGATAAAATAGTAGATAGCCCCTTAATTGATAGTACTTCAATAACCAACTTCTTTATGGGGCTCACATACCAATTCTAAATTTATCTAAAATTAACATAGTACAGTTGATACCCAGTCAAAATGTAAGTCCCCAATAAAAATGTCAGGTTTCTCCAAAGTAGAAATTAGAGATTTTCTTAGCGGGCGGTTTAATAGGTTGAGGTTTATGTCGGATAAAAAACTTAAACGATTACCAGTCTTGCAAGAAGTTGGTCATCAATGCTTAACCCCTTTCCTAGACTGCTGATACTTCATATCTCAGAACGTCAGATCAGACGCTTGCTGCAAATATATAATGTTCAAGTAGCTGCTAGCAGATGCTGAACGTGGTCAAACCAGCAATTTCAGGCTTCCTGAAGAGCTTAGACTCAAGTGCCTCAATATAGTTGCTGATCAATTCCATGGTTTCGGGCCGACCTTAGCACATGAAAAGCTCACCATCCTTCCTGAGTTTAATATATCAATAGAAACAAATTGTTATAAAGCATTTAACGTGTCTGGACTTTAACTAACCTCTAGTTTTGGTATACACCTTTTAGTTGGATATGGACTTTTACCGCTCTCCTAGATGAATTTTGTCTAATCTTTGGCTTCGGCCTTTAACCAATTAACAATATTCATAACATCACTGTTAGAACTATTTTTTCTTGTTATCGCATAAAAGTTATAGTCGCAATATATAAAGCCAAAAGGTGCTATGACTCTTCCATTTAATATTTCTTTTTCTACTAAAATTTGAGGTGCTATTGCAATACCTAACCCGGAAACAGCTGCCTCTATCATTAAATTTAGACTATCAAAATAACGTTCACTTGATTTATGGGGAGAATGAAGCCTTGATCTATCCAACCATATATTCCATGCGTTTTTATTGGAATGGGTATGAAGTAGTGGATAATTCAAAATATCATTTATCGTGTTTAGATTATATGTTTTACGATTACAAATAGGTCCCATGTTATCAGGAAATAAAATGTATTTATCTAGAGACTCCGGAAGAGTTTGAGCTAGATTCAAACTATTGATAAAAATATCAATTTTTTCTTTTTCTAGTAACTTTAAATCATTGCATGTCATTAATTTAACATGGATATTCGGATAAATTATTTCGAGTTTTTCTAATCGTGGAATTAACCAGTTAGCCATAAAACTATGAGATGCTCCAATAATAATTTCAACGTCAGAAGCTTTATTTGTTAACTCAAAGACACATTTTTCTAGATCGTTAAAAAAGTGAGTACAAAGGCGGAATAAGTCTTCTGCATCTTTGGTTAAAGAGATAGTTGATGAATGTCGAATAAACAATTTTTTATCGAGCCATTCTTCCAACTGTTTTATTTGATGGCTAACAGCACTATGGGTTACGCATAGTTCTTCTGCAGCTAAGCTGAAACTTCTATTTCTAGCCACCGCTTCAAATGCTTTCAAAGCATTTAATGGTGGTAACTTTCTACTTTTCATAGTGTGAGTTTTTCTAACATCATGATCTAAAAATATATCAATTATATAAAAAATGGAAATCTTTTAAGATTAAGAAAATTTTGATTCTTCAAGTGATATAAAATGACAACACTGTATACAGGTAATGGTCCTGATAAATCAGGGTTTTTTGGGAAATTTGGCGGATGCTATATGCCAGAAAGTCTTATGCCTGCTCTTCAAGACCTAGAGCGAGAATTTAATATTATTCGGAATAAAGCCGAGTTTTGGACTGAATATCGACAAATTTTAACGGATTTTGTGGGTCGACCTAGCCCTCTTTTTTATGCAAAAAATCTAACAATGTATGCTGGAGGGGCCAAAATATATCTTAAAAGAGAAGATTTGAACCATACCGGTGCCCATAAGATCAATAATTGTGTTGGACAAATCTTGTTGGCTAAATTAATGGGTAAAACCAGAATTATTGCAGAAACAGGTGCTGGACAACATGGTGTTGCAACAGCAACAGTATGTGCTCTCTTTAAGCTTAAATGCACCATTTATATGGGTGAAACGGATGTTCATCGTCAGCAAATGAATGTTGATCGAATGGAATTACTCGGAGCTGAAGTTAAAAGCGTTAAGAAAGGTCGTGGAACCCTAAAAGATGCTATGAATGAGGCATTAGGTGACTGGATCAGCAATGTAGACACGACTTATTATCTATTAGGAACCGGTGCAGGTCCTCATCCCTATCCGACCATAGTGAGAGAGTTCCAGAAAATTATTGGCATAGAAGCTAAAAATCAAATATTGCTGAAAGAAAATAAACTCCCTGATGCTTTAGTTGCCTGTGTGGGGGGGGGATCTAACGCATTGGGTCTAATGCACCCATTTCTACAAGATACGAGTATCAAAATGTTTGGGGTTGAAGCTGGTGGAAAAGGAACAAACAGCGGTGAGCACGCTGCATCTATTTCAAAAGGTAGAGTTGGCGTCCTGCATGGTAATTTGACTTACTTATTACAAGATTCAGATGGACAGATTCTAGACGGACATTCGATATCGGCAGGATTAGATTATCCTGGGGTTGGTCCTGAGCACGGCATCCTGTTTGAAACAGGGCGCGTTAATTATGTCGCTGTAAATGATGAGGATGCAGTCAACGTCTTTCAGATTTTAAGTCAACAGGAGGGAATTATACCTGCGTTAGAGAGTGCCCATGCTATCGCATACGCAATTAAGCTGGCCAAAGAAATGCGGCCTGAACAGACTATTATTGTCAATTTAAGTGGGAGAGGTGACAAAGATTTAAATACAGTCAAAAAATATCTCGCAGGAGTAACAGAATGAACCGTTTAGACCAAAAATTAAAGGAATTAAAACAGGAAAAGCGAAGCGGTCTCGTGTGTTATTTTACTGCCGGAGATCCAGGTTTCGAAGAAAGCTCTAATCTGTTTAGTCAATTAGGCCAAGCTGGAGCAGATATTATTGAAATTGGCATTCCATTTTCTGATCCTGTTGCAGATGGAGAAATCATTCAAGCTGCCCATATCAGAGCTTTAAGTGCTGGTCAAACAGTGAATAAAACTATCGAATTGGTCAAAAAAATACGGTTGAATGATAATAAGACACCTATTGTGTTCATGACCTATTTAAATCCTATTCTGCAATACGGTTTTGAAAAACTTGTATGTGAAACCGAAAACCTTATTGAAGGCATCCTTATTCTAGATGCGCCCTATGAATATCAAGATCATTTTAAATTGATCTTAAATGCAAAAAATATGCATTTAATTTCCATGACAGCTCCAACCACGCCAGTTAATAGATTAGAACAAATCTCAGGGAGTGCTACCGGTTTTTTATATCATGTTGCAGAAAATGGTTTAACTGGAGTAACTTTAAATCTAGCAAATCTTGAGCGAAAGATGGCTCAAATAAAACCAATATTTCAGATTCCTGTAGCCATTGGTTTTGGCATCAAAAATGAAAGTCATGTTAAAGCGTTAGCAAATAAAGCAGATCTCATCGTTATAGGTTCGGCACTTGTTGATACTTTTTTTAACAAAGGGGTAAACGTTACTTTAGAAAAAGTAAGAGCTTTTTCACAGGTACTTAAACAGACTCAATGATTTTGTGTAGAGGGAGAAGAAAGGAGGGGGGGAAGATGTCAACAAATATCGATTACCGCTTGCGCTTGCCTGCTCATAGCATGTTCACGGCAAAGAGTGGCAGTAGGTATGTTAGCTTCAGCCTGCTTCACAATGGACACGATCTGACGGTCAGTAAATTTAGAGGTTTTTATGCACGTTCTCTTGCCTAGAACTTAAGAATAAATTCTACTTTTAGTTCCTAATTATTTTTAGTGGGGGCTATTACAATTATCATGAATGGAATTTTCTCTGTCTTAGACTTCGAAAAAGATTTCTTAAAGTGAATAAAAGGCACCTTTTAAAAGGTGCCAAATCAAGATTAGAATTTCTTAAATTTCAACCTGACTGCCCAGTTCTACAACCCGGTTAGAAGGGATTTTATAAAAATCGCTTACAGGACTGGTGTTTTTTTGCATTGCGACAAACAGCTTTTCACGCCAAATAGACATCTTGTTCGACATACTTGGCACTAGTTTTTCTCTAGAAATAAAGAAACTTATATCCATTAAATTATATTCCAGTCCTAAGCTATCGAAAGCTTTCTCTAAGGCCTTAGGTACATCCGGTTCTTCTTTAAAACCATAATTCAGACCTATTCTATAAAAGCCCTTGTCCAGTATTTCTGTCTCCATCCTATTTTCTTCATCCACATAAGGAATTTCCGAAACTCTGATCGTTACTAGTAAGTTACGTTCATGAAGAACCTTGTTATGTTTTAGGTTATGTAAAAGAGCATGCGGTACGACTTGTGGTGTACCCGTTAAAAATACTGCATTTCCGCTAACCTTTTGGCTGGTACTGCCTATATGCTCAAGAAAAGTATTAAGCGGGAGCGTATCTTTTTGCAATTTCGCTTGAAGAATTTCTCTGCCTTTTTTCCAAGTCATCATTAAGATGAAAACGTTCATGGCAATAAATACCGGCACCCAACCACCAATAAGAATCTTGAGAAGATTAGAACTCAGCAAGATCAAGTCGATAAAGACAAAGGGAATAATAAAAAGTAATACTTTCCATGTCTTCCATTTCCAATAACTGTAAGCGAGAAAAGCAACCAATAACGTGTCACAGAACATGGTCACTGTCACTGCTAAGCCATATGCTCCTGCCAGACTACTACTAGTTTCAAATATTAATACTAGAATAGTAATAGAAATAAATAATAGCCAATTAAGTAATGGAATATAGATTTGCCCAATTTCTGAGTCAGAGGTGTGTAAAATTGTTAAGCGAGGTAAGAAGCCTAGTTGGATTGCCTGCTTCGCCATGGAAAATACACCGCTGATTAAAGCTTGAGAAGCGATTACTGCTGCTGCTGTTGCAAGAATAATCATCGGATATAAAAGAACTGAAGGGAGAAGCAAGTAAAAGGGATTGGTGATGGTTGTTGGATCCCGTAACAGCAATGCGCCTTGTCCTGCATAATTTAGCATTAAACAGGGCAGTACAATTAAAAACCAACCCAACCGAATCGGTAGAATTCCGAAATGTCCCATATCTGCATATAATGCTTCTCCACCTGTAACCGTTAGAACAACAGCTCCCATCACAAAAAATGAAATAACAGGATTATTAACTACAAACAAAAAAGCCCAATGGGGACTAAGTAATGCGAGAACAAACGGACTTTGAATAATACTGCTGATACCTATGGCCCCAATGGAAAGGAACCATATCAATGTTATGGGACCAAAAAACTTCCCCATTACTGCAGAACCATGTCTTTGAATAGCAAAGAGTGCGATTAAAATTCCAATACTGATTGGAATGATGAAGCGATCAAAAGCTGGCGCGGCAATTGAAAGACCCTCTACTGCTGAAAGCACCGAAATTGCCGGGGTAATAATCCCATCTCCAAAAAATAAAGATGCCCCCACAAAACCCAAGATAATTATGATCAGTTTTTTTCGGGGAGAGAGACCCTCTTGGCGAAGATTGAGGGCCAATAAAGCCATAATTCCCCCTTCACCATTGTTATCTGCTCTCATAATGACCAATACATATTTAATGGAAACAATTAATGTAATGGTCCAGAAGATTAAGGACAGAATCCCAAGAATATTAATTTCGTTAATCGGTAATCCACGGGTTGCGTGAAAACTTTCTTTTAAGGCATATAAAGGACTCGTCCCTATATCACCGAATACCACGCCTAATGCAGCTAGCATCAATGCGGGTACTGCCGGCTTACTCACTTTATTTTGCATATTGTGCAAATCAAAAAACTGACAAGCTTACAATTTTATCATTAGAGTTATCATGAAATTGCTCATACATAAAAAACCATGCCTTTTAAGAATCTAATAGCTTTTCTATCTAAGCCTGCACCATATGAGTGCTGAATTAAGTATTCTAAAAGTGGAAATTTCTACCTGGGAATAACATATCTTTATTTAAATAATTAAAAACAATTGGTTATGTCTTTTATAAAAGTCCATCTATGATTAGTTGGGCTTTTTTATGGATTTTTATCTTCCACGAAAATTATTTCACAATTTTTACCTAGGACTTGATAAGTCCATGTGAATTAATCAGATCAACAGGTTTTAGGATGCTCTTTGAGCATCACCCTGTAACCAATTCACAATATTCATCGGAAAGTTTTAATAGTCCCATATTTAACTAAAAGGTGTTTATTCAAGGCTAATACAAAACACAACAAAGATTCACTTAGGCTGAAAGCAAGATGAGTTATATTTTTTAAATGGCAGTTTCAATCCTAAAGCGTTTGAGTAGAGATTTACAGGAATAATAGGTGTGCACATCATATAGTGTCTAACTATCCTGCCAGGTAGTAATAACGAGGCTATTTCTGGGCATCAATTAGAGCTGTGTTTAAAATAACAAAGGGGGTTTTTTATGAATTCCACGACAAGCAACATAGCATTTAAAGGTAACGATCGCCTATTGTTTGGCATCATCATGGGGGTCATAGCCTTTTGGCTGTTTGCCCAAACGACTTTAAATATCGCACCCGACATGAGTCGTGACCTTGGTATGACAGCCAATAGTATGAACATCGCTGTGGCAACACAGCCCTGTTTTCTGGGATCTTCATCGTCGTTATGGGTGGGCTAGCCGACCGAATTGGCCGCATGAAGATCGTGCGGATTGGTTTCTATCTCAACATCATTGGTTCTCTGCTCGTTGGTCTGACACCAACAGGTGACCTTACTCTACCGGTCCTGTTAGTCGGACGTGCGCTGCAGGGTCTTTCGGCAGCGTGCATCATGCCAGCCAGCTTGGCAGTTGTGAAAGCCTATTGGGACGGTGCAGAACGTCAACGCGCCATCAGTATGTGGTCGATTGGATCGTGGGGCGGTTCTGGCTTGTGCGCATTGTTTGGCGGCCTGATGTCGCAAAATTTTGGCTGGCGCTCCATCTTTTTTGTGTCAATTGCAGTTTGCATATTGGGCCTGTGGATGATGCGTGGTACATCGGAGAGCAAGGCTGAAACCAAGGGTGATTATAAATTTGATTTACCCGGTGTACTGACCTTCATGGTCGCTATGGTAGCGTTGCAGGTCGTCGTCACTCAGGGCAATAATTTTGGCTGGGCCAGTCCGTTATCGCTCGGACTGATCGCTATAACAGTGGTGGTTGGCGCCCTTTTTCTAAAAATTGAATCGAAGTCGCCCAATGCTTTCTTCGACTTCAGTTTGTTTAAGAATGCCACTTACACCGGCGCGACAATATCTAACTTCCTCCTCAATGCGGTAGCTGGCACGCTGATCGTATCCTTGCAATTGGTGCAACTTGGCGGAAATATGACGGCTCAGGCCGCAGGTATGCTGACCCTAGGTTATGCAATTGCAATTATCGCTTTCATTCGTGTCGGCGAGAAATTATTGAAACTTTATGGTGCGCGTAAGCCGATGATCTGGGGTTGCCTCATCACCGGCTTGTCGATTGTACTGCTGTCACCGGCTAATCTACTCCTGACAGACTATAAAATCCTCGCCATCATCGGCTATTCATTATTTGGTGTAGGTTTGGCTTTCTATGCCACCCCATCTACCGATGCTGCTCTAGCCAACTTGCCTGATGCACAGGCTGGTGCGGGTTCAGGCATCTACAAAATGGCTTCGTCACTTGGTGCCGCCTTTGGCGTAGCGATCTCAGCAGCGATTTTCACTGCATTCAGCGCCAACAATGAAAGCATTATGTGGCTGGAAGGGGTGATTACATTTTCCGGTCGGCAGGACAACCTGGCCGTACGTGAGGCTGCAATCATGGCACTAGGGTTTAACGTACTCATGATCGTTGTTGCTATTATATCAATCATGCTAACAGTACCAAAAGGTAAGAAAACTTAAGATTTAGACTCTTGGAATGCACAAGTTTGAGAGGATTACAGGGGGGCACATAATCACATGCTGATTGCCCCTTTCTTTACGGAATTGTAAGTACTGTGAGGCATGATTTAATGTCCCCCCATCTCTACCCACAAGACCCGTGTTATAACCAGGTTAATGCTGCAGCCAGCATGGCTTCCAAACCAGTTTTTACGGTCGGATCTAGTTCTATTTTAAATAAAGATGAGTGATTGGCAGGAATTTGAGCCACGGTATTATTTTGTACTGCATGTTCCCATTGGCTCGCCTCTGTAGAACCTACAAACCAGAACACATAAGGAACACCCCATTTACGGCCAAAGTAACTGAAGTCTTCACTGGCGGTGACAGGTGCTGTGACATAAGCCTGTTCAGCAAAAAAACCGATAAAACTTTGTTCCAGTTTGGCGGTTGCCTGTAGATCATTTTCAGTGACAGGATAACTGTTTATAAACTTGATCTCAGGATCATTTGCCCCTGAAGCGTGACTTTCACAAGTACAGATGCGTTGAACCGAATTCAGCATCTTATCGCGGACAGAATCTTTATAACTGCGCATATTCAATTTCATTACGGCACTATCAGGAATAATATTTTCTTTGGTTCCTGCTTGAATGCTGCCAATGGTTAACACGGCACTCTCTTGGGGGGGGGATTTCCCTGGAAACAATAGATTGTAAGCGTACTGCGCTATAGGCTGCCATCATGACGGGATCAATCGAATTTTGCGGCATCGAACCATGTGCTCCCCGACCATGAAAGGTAATGTGTAAACTATCACCCGCAGTTAAAATGGCACCAGCCTTATAACCCACCGTGCCGGCCTTTCCTACCATCACATGCTGTCCCAAAATAATATCGGGTTTAGGAAATTTATCTTGCATGTCTTCAATCATGGCTAATGCACCTTGGGCAACCTCTTCACCCGGTTGAAACACTAGAATCAAGGTTCCGCTCCAGGCTTCTTTATGCTGGGACAGAATTTTTGCAACACCCATGAGCCATGCAACATGTAAATCATGTCCACACATGTGAGAGATATCGGTTTTAACTCCTTCAGCAGTTTGGCCTGTGACTTGACTCGCATAAGGCAGGCCAGTTTTTTCTGGCATCGGCAGCGCATCCATATCTGCCCTTAGCATGACCGTATTGCCAGTGCCATTGGACATGAGAGCTACGACACCAGTGACACCAATTTTTTCATGAATTTCATAGCCTAAAGGTTGTAGATACTCTGCCACTTTTTTAGCAGTTCTGAATTCCTGCATGGAAAGTTCAGGATTCTGATGGAAATCTTTATAAATGTCAGTGAGTTCTGGAATTAGTTCTATAATTGATTTTTCCAGTGCTTTCATTCGCTTGTTCATCGCACTATCCTTTTAAAATTGGTTTTATTGAGGGCTGAAAAACGGATTGATCATCATTGCTACTGATTAAAACTTTAAATAACTAAGGCTTGAATCCGTGCATTATTTCTAGATCATTTTGTGTGGTTTTCGTGAATGAATTAAAGCTGTTAATAGGTAATATTTTTCTCGGAAGTCGCTGAGTTCTGCTTTGATCACAGCTTGGCTCTGTGTTGCACAAACATTTAAAAGTTAAAGCTACCATAAGCTACTCAAATTTAAGTGGCAACTTGAGCATGAGGTCTGCCTAATTCGGTAAATTTGTTAAGTACTGCCACACGTGCATGGATTTCATTGACTTAACTTTGAAAGTTCTTTGCGCTGAGTTTGTCTCCTGAGAAGCACTGCTTCGTAAGATTTGATGCAATGTATTCTTTTTGGTGGAATGACTGCATGTGCTTGCCGACCTGCAATCACTTGACGGCATTATAATTATAGGGTGTGGGTCCAATATTTATCTTAATCGAGCGTAAGACCCCCACCGACAGTCAGGTGGGGGATATAAGCGAGTGGCGTAAGCCATAAAAAATATAATATTTTTATTCGTTTTTATCGCTTATTTTGGTATAATTAACACACATAAATTATTTTATAAACAATGATTTAATGAAGATCTCACAACACTACAAATTTAGGCTTTTGCCTAATCAAGAACAGGAAATATTGCTTAACCAAGCAATAGGTTCTGCTCGTTTTGTGTGGAATCAAATTCTCGCTAAATCATTTGAAATGTTCGCTAAAGATGAATTTATCCGCTATGAAACGATTGAAAAAAACTTAGTACCATTAAAAAAAACACCTGAGTTTTCTTTTCTTAGCGATACATATTCAGCTTGTTTACAGCAAAAAATCCGTGATCTTGCTAGTGGATGGGCTAAATTCTATAACCCTAAAGAACAAGCCAAGTTAAAGCAAAAACCATTTAAAGCTAAGAAGCCAAGATTTTTTAAATTATCTGATGGTGCTGAGGTTCAGCTTAGACCACTCATGCCACGATTTAAAAAGAAATCTGATGGTGAACAATCCTTTCGACTTCCGTTTCAAGATTGTGAACTTGTCGGTGATCGTGTTTGTCTGCCTAAAAAAACAGGTTGGATAAAGTTTAAAAAATCACAGGAAATTATTGGCAAAATCACAAGTGTAACGATTAAGAAAATTTGTGGGCTTTGGTATATTTCGTTTTGCACCAATAGAGTATTGAGCAACCAATTCACCCATCAAAATCAGCTATTGGCATTGATTTAGGCGTTAAAAAATTAGTTACAACGTCTAGTTGTCAGGTATTTGACCGGATCAATAGTTTCAAAGCCAATCAAGTAAAGTTGGCTAGGCTTCAACGCAAGTTGAGAAAGAAAACCAAATTTAGTCAAAATTGGAAAAAACTTAATTTAAGAATTAATAAGTTGCATCATCATATTGCCAATATTCGGCATGACTACTTACACAAAGTCACGACAACTCTCAGCAAAAACCACGCAATGATCGTAGTTGAGGACTTAAAAGTAGCCAATATGTCAAAGTCAGCCAAAGGCTCAATCGAAGAAAAAGGAAAGAATGTTAAAGCCAAATCAGGCTTGAATAAATCAATCCTAGATCAAGGTTGGTCTATGCTTGTTGATATGCTGGAGTACAAACAGCAATGGCGAGGTGGTTTGCTCGTTAAAGTTGACCCTAAATATACAAGTCAGACTTGTAGTTCATGTGGTCACGTTGCAAAAGAAAATAGGCTCACTCAGGCAAACTTTAGTTGTGTCGAGTGTGGCTTTAGCGAGAATGCAGATATTAATGCTTCTCGCAACATTTTGGCGGTGGGACACACCGTTTTGTCTGTGGAGGGAAGATGCGGTAAAGGTCGCCCTACGAAGCAGAAAGCAAGTGAAATCCGTGAGGAAGTCGCCTAAGAGCTTTGCTTTTAGAATCCCCCACTTGAGCTAGGCGAAAGTGGGGGGAGTATGTCAATCTGGCTATCTGGACATCAGTAGGTAGGCTGAATATGTTGATATTTTCTAATTTCATAATGAGTTTAATTCATTTAAGATCATTTTGTAGCCTTTATCAAATAATAGCTATTACTTCCTAAAAGGATAAAATATAAATGCTTTATAAAAAATTTTCATCTCCTCTATAGGATTCAATTTGCGCAGACTAACGTCAATTTTCTAAGTGAATCTTTAAATTTACTTCAACACATATTTTTATTAGTTATTGTATTCTATAATTTTTATATAATTTATAAGATAAATTCTAAAACTTTATTCTTAACCATTTTATAGTGGCTTAATTGAATTGAAATATCAAAGATTAGGTAGCCAATTTTTCTATCTTAGAGCACTTTTTAATATCTGCAGACTACTAAACATGAATTAAATTCATCTTTTTGTTAGATAAAATCATTTTTATTCATGTGGTGATTTAGGTATAAATCACTGCATACAGAAATTCATGTTTTATATCAGAAATTAGGTAGCGCATTATCATGAGTAACAAATTTGCATGTTTAATTCAACGCATTCGTTTTGACGAAAACTATGCACCAGCGAATAACACACGTTTAACCACAAACTTCGCTAATCTAGCACGTGGTGAAAGCCGCCAAGAAAATCTGCGCAGAACCTTAGCGATGATCAATAACCGCTTTAACAGCTTGGCAACAGTGGATAACCCAAAAGGGGATCGTTACTCACTTGAGATTGATATTATCTCGGCTGAAATCGATATTGAAGGTAATGGCAACACTTTCCCATTTATTGAAACGCTGAAAAGTACCATTACCGATCATTACACCAATGAACGTATTGAGGGCATGATCGGTAACAGTTTCTCATCTTATGTACGTGACTATGACTTTAGCGTTGTATTACCGCAATTAGGCTGTAAAACCAATGAAAAGCCTGAAGACTTCGGTGACTTACACGGCAAGCTGTATCAACATCTTGTAAATTTTGAAGTGTTCAAAGCTGAATTTAAAAAACAACCGGTGATTTGCTTAAGTGTTTCAACATCTAAGACGTATTTCCGTACTGCAAATGTGCATCCTGTACTGGGTGTGGAATATAAAAATGATGAGTATTCACGTACCGATGAATATTTCGCGAAAATGGGTTTAACCGTTCGTTATTTTAAGCCTGAAAATGGCAATGCCCCTTTAGCATTTTACTTTGCAGGTGATCTATTACGTGATTACACAGACTTTGAGTTGATCAGCGCAATCAGCACCATGGAAACCTTCCAAAAGATTTACCGTCCTGAAATCTATAACACCAATTCACCTGCAGGCGTGGTGTATCAACCCAGCTTGAACTATCAGGATTTTTCACTGACACAAATCGTGTATGACCGTGTAGAACGTGGTCAGTTAGCCGTGAAACAAGGTAAATGGACGGAAGAAAACTTTATTAAACCGTATAAAGACATTCTTGACCAATGGGCTGCCAACTTTTCGGTTGAGCAAAAAATACAAACTGCATAAGCACCAAATTTTAAACTGAATTTATATAGAAGATTAGACATGGCTATTTTACTCCCAACATCAACTGCTGGCAGCTTACCTAAACCGTCTTGGTTGGCAGAACCTGAAAAACTTTGGTCACCTTGGAAATTAGAAGGCCAAGAATTGCTAGATGCAAAACAAGATGCATTACGTTTGTCGCTACATGAGCAGCAACAAGCGGGTATCGATATTGTCAGTGATGGTGAACAAACCCGTCAACACTTTGTGACGACGTTTATTGAGCATCTTGAAGGCGTGGATTTTAATCAACGTGAAACGGTAAAAATCCGTGATCGTTATGAAGCGAGCGTACCATCTGTTGTCGGTGAAGTTTCTCGTCAAAAGCCTGTGTTTGTTGAAGATGCCAAATTCTTACGTTCATTGACAGATCAACCAATTAAATGGGCACTGCCTGGCCCAATGACCATGATCGATACGCTTTACGATGGTCACTATAAGAGCCGTGAAAAACTGGCTTGGGAATTTGCCAAAATTTTGAACCAAGAAGCACGTGAACTTGAAGCGGCAGGCGTGGATATCATCCAGTTTGATGAACCTGCATTTAACGTGTTCTTTGATGAGGTGAATGACTGGGGTGTGGCGACTTTAGAGCGTGCGCTTGAAGGTTTGAAGTGTGAAACCGCAGTACATATTTGCTACGGTTACGGCATTAAAGCCAATACCGATTGGAAGAAAACACTTGGTAATGAATGGCGCCAATACGAAGAGGCTTTCCCGAAACTGCAACAATCTAAACTCGATATTATCTCACTTGAATGTCATAACTCACGTGTACCGATGGATTTGATTGAATTGATTCGCGGCAAGAAAGTGATGGTGGGTGCCATTGATGTCGCAAGTGATCAAATTGAAACAGCTGAAGAAGTGGCAAACACTTTACGTAAAGCACTTCAATTTGTTGATGCAGACAAGCTTTATCCATCAACCAACTGTGGCATGGCACCACTCGGTCGCCAAGTGGCTAGTGGAAAACTGCATGCCCTGAGTGCTGGTGCTGAGATTATTCGTCAGGAATTATCTCGCTAATTGAAAGGACTTAATGATGCTTTTCAAGAGGGAAGGCATCATTTGAGCTCTCTATAAAAAGTTAAATGTTGGAATACGGTGATGGTTGAAGCGACAGACTTTAAAAATGCAATGTCTTTATTAACAAGTGCAGTCAATGTAGTGACCACGACGGGTGAGTCGGGTCGTCATGGTTTTACCGCATCTGCGGTGTGTAGCGTGACCGATACACCACCGACATTATTGGTGTGTATGAATAAATCATCCCGTTCACATGCAAATTTTGTAGAGAATAAAGTGCTGTGTGTGAATGTATTAAACGCAGAGCAAGAGCATCTTTCTAATGTATTTGCATCCTCAAAATTCAGTTCGGAAGAGCGTTTTGAACAGGGTAAATGGTCGGCTTTAGAAACAGGATCTCCTGTACTTCAAGATGCATTGGTGAGCTTTGATTGTGAAATTGGGCAGATCCAAGAAGTTGGCACACACACGATTTTTATCTGTCCGATTGTTGCTATCAAAAAAAATCAAGAAGATCAGGCCTTAGTCTATTTTAACCGCGCTTATCATCAGGTTGGTGAAACAGAAACTGCTTAAATCTATTTTTAAAGTTAGTATTACATGGAACTTATTATTTTTTTAGCCATT
This sequence comes from Acinetobacter sp. ANC 4862, assembly GCF_004336635.1. Classification (GTDB taxonomy): domain Bacteria; phylum Pseudomonadota; class Gammaproteobacteria; order Pseudomonadales; family Moraxellaceae; genus Acinetobacter. The sequence goes on along the minus strand of NZ_SJXH01000016.1, from coordinate 3,004 downwards.
GGTGCACTGGCAGGATTTGCACTTGGGTTCTTTGGCGTGGCTGGGGGCTGATCATTGGGCACTGTTGCAAATAGGGAATATCATCGATTCATATCCTTATTTGCAACAGTGCCAATTTTTACATATTGAAAATTTTGCTGTAGCAATCAGATTCCATTCTTTTAAATTTGCAGAAATATTTTCAATAAAAAAAACAATAAATTAAATAGTTGCTTAATTTTTAAAATGTATATATAGTGTATATACATTTTATTTGTATTAGTGCCTTTGGGAATAAATATCTTATGACTGATCAACCCAAAAAAATAAAGGCCAACAGAAAAGATGGGCAACTCTTAATTCGCATTAACAGCACTGAACGTGATGAGTTCATTCAATTATGTGAAGCTATGGACACCAGTGCTGCTAGAGAATTAAGAAAATTTATCCGTAGTTTTATGAAAAAAAACCAGTCAGCGGATATTCATACCAAGGAGTGACATTATGTCGAAGCAAGTTAAAATCTTGAAACAGAAGATCAAAGCACGTCTTGAAAAGATTTCAAAACACAAAAACAAGTTAAATAAGTTCAAAAAACAGCTTAAAAAACAGAAGTAAGAGCTTATTTAGCGAGGATTAGCCTCACTAGGCCTAAGCATCAAATATAAAAAAGCTCAACGTCTTGTTGGGCTTTTTTATTGCCTGAATTTCACTTTTTTTTTAAAAATGGGAGCTATAAGTGAACTGCCCCCCGAAAGTTGGACATTTTTAGTCTTTAATACGCTTTTTTGCTTCGTCATGAACCATGCTATCAGCCCGTTTTCCAACGGTAATAAGCAAGATAACAACTTGATCATCTTTGACTTGATAGACAAGTCTTAGTCTAGCTTTTAACAGTTTAATTTTATAGCAGCCAGCAAGATGTCCTCTAAGCGTATCCTTCGGAATAATGCCCATTATGTTCAATAAGAGCTCAAATATTCTATTTAATTGTCATTAAACCGGATTCTGGCATGGTGATATACGGAAAATTTGGACGAATTAAAAAGCCTGCAAAAGCAGGCTTTTCAGAGTCTCGTTTGGAGTAAACTATTTTTCTTTTCTAATTTTTGGGCAACGGCTGATTCACATTCTAATTGGTGGAAGCTGATCAGATCTGCCGATGTACTTAACTTGCCATTTTCACGATCGAAAATAAAAGAAACAGAACATTTTTGATTTGCCTGATCGGTGATTTGAACACCGTAATACCAGATTTCAGCATCGCTAATCACTGCGATGTTTTTAGTCTCACCTAACTTTTCTTTTAATACCGCCTGAGTTGGGGTGCTGATTGCACTAGCAATAAAATCTAATGAAACAGGTTTGTGCTCAGTGATTTTAGAGGTGATTTCTGGACTAAACAGTTGGTAATCATTACTCATTAACTGTTCATGATTATGTGCGTTTGCCAGTGATGCTACGGATAGTACTAATGTCAGCGTGATTAACTTGGTTTTCATATTGTATTCCCATGATTCGAATATTTTAAAGTTTGAGTTTCTTTTAAATTTATAAAATCATATACGATCTTAAAAATAACAAAGGGTCTGGAGATAGAATCTCATTTTTTTGTTTCACTCTGATGGGCAATGCTGTTCCAGATCTTTAAGGGTTTTTGGACCAATATATCCGAGACAGTTTATTTAAGTTAGGATGCCAGTTTAGATTTATACGTGACATAAAAAAATCTTCACCATAAAAAACGGATGCTATTAATCAGTATCACAGTTCAATTGGGGAGATAATTTTGAAGTTTAATGGATATGTTATTTTAGTTACATTAGATTACATTTTTATGATTATATTATATTATTATTTTTGTGGTGAAAAATCAATCAACAAGTGGTTTAATCAGCTTCAGAATAACAATAAATAAATATAGAAAGAGAAGGGTAACAGAATTTTAATTCTCTAATTTTTTGTTATAAAGACGCTCAAAGAAGCAAATAAAGGATTAGAGAGTTATGCTTTTTTATCCAATTCATTACACTTTCCATTGTATAAATCATATGAAGCGTGGGTACAGAATCCGCGCTTTTTTGTGTTATTCCTAACTAGAAATGTCCTACATAGATATTTCCAAATCAAGCACACGATTCAGCGACCATATTTGATTTTACATATATCTAGAAAATCTTTAAAGATATTTTTAATATTCGGCCGTATATATAAAATGCCTATTATTTTAGATAAATTTAGATGATTTTTCATTTATTATTTAACTATAAATCCTCACATTATTACTGTTAAATTTTAACGAAAATTAAAAAATAACCCATACATAACACCCACTATAAAGAAAATTTATTTTTAAATTAATATTTATTTAATAAATTAAAGTTGATTTTTATGATTTTTTTAGAGTTAATATATTTCATTTTATTTAAATTTTAACAAATAAATTGGTATTTTTAGTAATAGAGTACTCAACCATTAAGTGCTTTAATTCTTTTACATAAAAACAATAAATAAGTATAAAAAAGCATTGTATGTAAAAATTCTGGCTTTCTAATTTTTCATTATAAAAATGCTCAAAGAAGCGAATGAAAAGTTAGGGAGTTAGGGATTTTAGGATGTCAACTAGCATGAAAATTATTAACCGTTTAAGAGAGAAAGAATCAGTTTATTTTTATGAAAATAATGGTCTAATTAAATGAGTTAGATTAACCGATAAAGGACAAAATCACGAAAAGCTTAATGATCTCAGTGGAATTATTTTATATAAATCTTTTGAATGTTTATGCCACAACTCCATGTTTGAGTATAAAAAACATACAATTGTTAATAATCAAACTTTATATTAGATCTCTTTCATAAATCAAAAAATGATCTTCTTTTTGGTTAATATTTGCACTCCAGATTTCTTAGCATTCGTGCATAATCTGCGGATGAAATACATCGATTCAAACAAGCTTTCTGATCCTCAGTTCAAGCGATACACTGGCATCTCATGGTCAACCTTCTATTTAATGGTTGAGCAATT
>NZ_SJXH01000015.1 GCF_004336635.1 Acinetobacter sp. ANC 4862 | reverse complement strand
CAAAGGACAAGCATGTCAATATCTATGGATTGATTCAACACCTTTACCTGTTTGTAAAAACAAAAGAATTCCTAGAAGTCACCATGCTTTGGACGATATTGCTTCTCGTGGCAAAAGTTCTATAGACTGGTTTTATGGTTGCAAATTACACCTTCTCATGAATAGTGAAGGACAAATTGTGAATACAGTTTTATCCCCTGGACACATTGCAGACATTAGAAAAATCGAAGAATTAGTTGATGGCTTATTGGCAACTGTTTATGGAGATAGAGGTTATATTGGAAAATCAATAAAAACCAAATTATTAGAGCAAGATATCGATTTAATTACTTATCCTAGAAAGAATATGCGAGTAAGTCTATTGCCTTTTTCTGATGAATACCACTTGAGACAGCGGAAAAGAATTGAAACTTTAATTGGCTTATTGAAAGAAAAATACCATTTAGTAAGCAGTAAACATCGGGCTATTTCCGGTTTCCTAGCAGGCATATTTTCTTCTCTATGTGCCTATCAACTCTGTCAGAAGAATAAGCCAAAAATTCATGTCGTTAGAAATTTAGCTTATCCGTAACTAGGGTTAAATTAAAGTTTATTTTTTCATCACTTGCTTCATATAGTTTCGTAAAATTTCTGTAGCACCCGTTTCTAATGACATTGCATATTTTTCATTGTCAGCACGTAAAGCAGGAATATTAATTTCAGCTTTACGCAGTTCACAGCTATGACCAATGAGCCATTTTTCCATGCTCTCTGCTGCAACTTCAAGATGAAATTGCAAAGCCAGAATATTTTTTCCCACCGAAAAAGCCTGATTCGGGTAAATTTCAGAACTCGCCAATAATTCAGCCTGTTCAGGCAAATCAAAAGTATCACCATGCCAGTGTAGTACAGGTGTATCTATCAATGCTGAAAGCAGGTTGTTTTCAGTATCGGAAATACTGAGTTTGCTCCAGCCTATTTCCTTCTGGTGTCCAGCATAGACTTTTGCACCTAAAGCATGCGCAATCAGTTGAGCGCCTAAACAAATACCCAGGGTAGGTAAATTTTCTTCTAAACGAACTTTTAGTAAGTCAATTTCTTGTTGTAAGAAAGGGTAATCATCCGTTTCATAGACACCAATCGGACCGCCTAAAATAATGGTTAAACCTTGGTGTTGAAATGCTTTTGTTAAGTCATCTACGCCGGCTTCAAAATAACGGACCCGAAAGCCGAGTTGATAAAATACATCCTCCATGACACCTAAGTCTTCAAAAGCGAGATGTTGAATGGCGTAAATGGTGTCTGGAAAATCTGGAGATGCTGTAGTCATACTATTTTTCAAGATATCTGGAATAAGAGAAATTTAGCCCGAATCTGAAAAAAAATGAAGGTTTCAGGCGAAATGATTTGGTTAATGATCTGCAATAAATAAAAAAGCGAACCAAAGTTCGCTTTTTTTGTGCTTTATACATATACGTTTTTAGAAGAAGCCCATCGGTTTAGTTGCATAGCTCACTAACAAGTTTTTGGTTTGTTGGTAATGATCCAGCATCATCTTATGGTTTTCACGTCCAATACCGGATTTTTTATATCCACCAAAAGCCGCATGCGCAGGGTAGATGTGATAACAGTTGGTCCATACACGACCGGCCTGAATGGCACGACCGGCACGGTAAGAGGTATGTGCGGAACGTGACCAGACACCGGCACCTAAACCGTAAATGGTGTCGTTGGCGATTTTGATCGCATCATCAAAGTCTTTAAAGGTGGCAACCGCAAGTACAGGTCCAAAAATTTCCTCCTGGAAAGTTCTCATGTCATTGGTACCTTTGAAAATGGTCGGCTCGATATAGAAACCTTGCCCCACTTCATGACGTTCACCGCCACCTGTCAATATTTCAGCACCTTCTGCACGACCTGTTGCGATACAGCCTAAAATTTTATCTTGTTGCTCTTGTGATGCCTGAGCGCCAATCATGGTGTCGGTATCTAAGGGATGACCGGTCTTAATTCGTTTTACCCGTTCGATCGCAAGTTCCAGAAATTGGTCAGCAATGCTTTCCTGAACCAATGCACGTGAAGGGCAAGTACAAATTTCCCCTTGATTCAAGGCAAACATGGTAAAGCCTTCTAGCGCTTTTTCTAAATAGTCATCTTGCTGAGCCATGACATCTTCAAAGAAAAGATTCGGTGATTTACCGCCCAATTCCAGTGTTACCGGAATAATGTTCTCGGTCGCATATTGCATAATTTGCTGACCGACCGCTGTTGAACCGGTAAATGCGATTTTGGCGATACGTGGATTGGTTGCGAGTGGACGACCCACTTCAATACCATAACCATTGACAATGTTTAATACGCCTTCAGGCAGCAGGTCTTGAATCAGTTCAACCAACACCAAAATACTGACCGGCGTTTGTTCTGCCGGTTTAAGCACAATACAGTTACCCGCAGCTAATGCAGGTGCCAATTTCCATGTTGCCATCAGAATCGGGAAGTTCCAGGGAATAATTTGCCCGACCACACCTAAAGGCTCATGGAAATGGTAGGCAATGGTATCTTCATCAATTTCTGAAATACCACCTTCCTGCGCACGGATACAACCAGCAAAGTAGCGGAAATGGTCAATTGCCAAAGGAATATCGGCAGCCAAGGTTTCACGTACCGGTTTACCATTATCCCAAGTCTCAGCGACAGCCAAAAGCTCTAAATTGGCTTCTAAACGGTCTGCAATTTTTAACAGAATATTCGAGCGGGTCGTGGGAGAGGATTTGTTCCATTGTGCTTTGGCTTTATGCGCTGCATCCAGTGCCAGCTCAATATCTTCAACACTTGAGCGTGGAACTTTGGTAAATGCTTTACCGTCGACAGGAGAAATATTGTCAAAGTATTCACCCTTCACAGGGGCTACCCATTGACCGCCAATAAAATTTTCATATTGGGCTTTAAACTGAACTTTTGAACCAGGTTGATTAGGATCGGCATAACGCATATAAATTTTCCTTTGCTTATTTTAGTGTTTTAAACCGTATCTACAGCTTTGGTATAAGGTACTTTTGCACATTATTTGATTAGCATACATGGAATAAGGTTGGAAAAAGGTTGGATACAAGAAGGTTTACAATCTTTTCAATCAGGCTTACAAGAATAGCTATTACAGCGGATGTAAATCATGAATTGTTGTGAGAATAAGGAATGATGAATAAGCAACATTTGATGCAAAAAAGACAGAAAATTGAGCAGTTTAGGCAAAGTAGCAGTCTTTCTCCCTTGCATGCAGAACAGTTAGGACAAAGCATTGTAAGTTCGTGGCAACGCTCGACATCTGCTGAAATTCCCACAGATCGTGCAGCTGCGCCATTGGTTCATTTACAAAAAGAAACTTATCCTTCCGCTCTAGAACATGCCTTGCAACATTGTGCACAAGATTTAAAGCATATTGCCCAGCAATCTTCGATGGTACTGGCGGTAGGCGATATTGGCAGTACCATCATTTGGACAGCGTCGAGTCCGCAAATGCAAAAGGCAGCAGAAAGTGTACATTTTATCGAAGGCGGGCAGTGGCGCGAGGAACTGGTCGGTACCAATGCGCTGGCTCTGTCTTTAAAAACCCAACAATCGAGTTGTGTATTTTCCAATGAACATTACATGTCTTCTATTCATGATTGGGTCTGTTATGCAGCCCCGATTATTGATCCCTATTCAAAACAGGTTTTAGGCGTAATTGACCTATCTACAACTTGGCAAAAGCATAACAGTTTGGGCTTACTTGCAGCGGAGCGCTGTGCCTCGATTATTCAATCCGCATTACTGGAATATCAAAAACAGCGCTTGTTTATTCGGGCTTTTTCTGTGCCGCAAGTCATGTTCAATGGCAAAGTCTTGGTGCTTACGCCACGTCAAATCGAAATTTTGACCATTTTAGCGCTGTGTCCGCAAGGCTTAAGTTTAGATAGTTTGCATCAGGCGTTGTATGGTGAACGAAAAGTCAGTATCGGCACGTTAAAAGCGGAAATGTCACAATTACGCGATATTTTAGGCGGCATGTTGGGATCCAGACCCTATAAATTATTAGCGCATGTTGAAGCTGATTTTTTACTGACAGAGCAATCCTTAGATGCCGGATATATCGATTCTGCCTTAAAACTTTGTAGCGGCGTGTTTCTGGCAAAAACTGAAAGTCCTTTTTTGTGTGCCTGGCGTGATTGTTTGGAGTCACGTTTAAGTGATGCCATTTTTAAAGCCAATGAAACGGATGTTTTGCTTAAACATGTGGCGCGTTTTCCTGAAGCGATTGATGCCGTGGAGCGTTTGATTGAACTGATGCCCAAGACGCATCCCGTGCATCAAACCTTACTCAAATTTCAGGATAATTAACGCTGATATTGTAGTAATCACTGCTATAAGCCTTTTTGCTTGAGCCATGCAAAGAGCTGATGATAAACATGCTCGCGCACAGGTTTTTCAGACAAAATCAGATCATGTACGCCATTTTTTATTTCACTGATGGTGACATCCCCGTTAATTTTCCTGGCATATTTATCAATATGTTTTACATTTAAAATCACATCACTGGTTTGCACATATTTATGCCATTTTTTGGGATTTTTACTTTGATCTGAATGCATCACTAAGGCAGGGACTTTCAAGGTCACACCTTGATGAATTTCCTTTTGCGCTTTAAAAATTGCCCGTACAAAACTCAAACGAACCCAAGGATAAGTTGTTTTTTTCCATTCAAGGTTAAAGTACCATTCTCCTTTTAAGTTTTTGTGCAAACTGGTCACATACCATTTATTCAGTTCACTGGGGAATTCTAAATCCGGACAAAGTTTACCCACACGACTTAAATTGGGCAGGCCCAGTTTTTTCTTGATCGGGTTCATGTTGAAGTCGTAAAAGGGACTATTGACCCACAGCGCTTTAATTAAAGGATGATCAGGATGATGTGCCGCATATAAAGTTGTGGTTAATCCACCTGTTGAATGTCCGCTCAGTAAAATAGCATCGTGACCTTCTACGCCAATAATGTCTAAAGCCTGGGTGATTTCAGCATCGTATTCAGCAATTTCACGCACGTTATAATATTTTTGATGCGGCAGATGCGAGCGACCATATTTACGTAAGTCGAGTGCATAAAAGTCAAAGCCATGCTGGTTAAACCGTTCCGCCATTTCAGTTTGAAAAAAATAATCGATAAAACCATGAACATATAAAACAGCTTTGCTGGTTGGTTGCTCTGCTTTTTTGCGCACCAATGTTGCTATAACTTGACCTTCATAATCATCTGGGAAATTTAAGGTGGCTTGTTCATAGCCTGTACCCAAGACATCCAGTTGATAAAGCGGTTCAATTATCTGTTGTGTCATTGTTGTGCTCATTTGGAATGATCAATTTTCTTTTATCCTTCATGATGAGCAGTCATTTGTCAAATTGCTTTAAGTTCAATAATAAAAAAAAGGCAAGCTAAGTTTCCAGTTCTTTAATGAAATGGAAACTTAGCTTGCCAAAAATGTAAGTCAAAGAGTCGGGGAGAAGACTTACATTGAGGTTTTACATAGCCGCTTTGAATATATCAACCACTTGAGCATGTGTGGCTTTACGTGGGTTGGTCAGCATGCAGGCATCTTTTTGTGCATTTTCAGACATGATGGCTAAGTCTGCTTCTTTCACACCCAGTTCATTTAAGCCTGATGGAATACCGATCGCAGCTGAAAGCTGACGAATTGCCTGAATAGCTTCATTTGCAGCTTCATTCACAGTCAAACCGTCAGTATTGATTCCCATCAATTGGGCAATTTTTGCATAACGATCCGGGCAGGCAATCAGGTTAAATTCGCATACATGCGGCAGCAAAATGGCATTACATACGCCGTGTGGCAAGTTGTAGAAACCGCCGAGTTGGTGCGCCATCGCATGGACATAACCTAAAGAAGCGTTGTTAAAAGCCATACCTGCAAGGTACTGTGCATAGCTCATCGCATCACGTGCTTCCAGATTTTCACCATTGGCAACCGCAGGGCTGAGCCATTCGCTAATCATGCTAATGGCTTTTTCTGCACAGGCATCGGTAATAGGATTGGCTGCGGTAGAGACATACGCTTCAACTGCATGGGTTAAGGCATCCATCCCGGTTGCTGCGGTTAAACCTGCGGGTTTGGCAATCATCAGTTTAGGATCATCAATCGCAATCAGTGGAGTACAGCGCCAGTCCACAATCGCCATTTTTACATGCGTGTCGGTATTGGTAATAATACAGAAGCGCGTCATTTCAGAAGCCGTACCTGCTGTGGTATTGATGGCGATCAGTGGCGTCATTGGTACTGAGCTTTTATCAATGCCTTCGTAATCACGAATATGACCACCGCCCGCTGTCACCAAGCCAATCCCTTTGGCGCAATCATGCGATGAACCGCCGCCTAAAGATACGATGAAATCACAGCCATTGTCGTTATAGGCTTGTACGCCGTTATGGACGTTAATATCGGTTGGATTAGGTTCTGCACCCGGGAAGATATGGCTGTCGACACCAGCCTCTTTTAAATAAGCTGAAATGGTATCTGCGACACCAAATTTAAAAAGACCGGCATCAGTCACAATCAGTGCTTTTTTAGCACCTAAATCTTGTGCCTTTGCGCCAATTTCTTTGGCACAGCCAGGACCAAAAAGAGAAACACAGGGAATATAAAAACCGTTCGTTTGATCTGCAATATTTTTAAAAGCCATGGTGCGATTCCTTCTACCATTGGTATGTTGTTATCGGTGACCCTCACCGTAAATTGAGTATCAAAGGAACAGGGAAGAAATCCTACCTACCAAACACCTACCATTTCACGTTATTGAATTTTTATGGTTTTTTAAATGGTTTGATGTAGGTATTAAAGGTGGGTGTTAGATAAGCACTTAAAATCATTTTTAATGCAAATAAATTGGATCAACCAGAAGAACTTTTACTGCTAAAAAGATGTGAATCAGGTTTAAGGTGAGAATTTTTGAATGAATAGATAGCGATGAAGGCATTGTTTTTTATAAAAGTATAGTTTTCTATTTGGTAAATAAATTATTTTTTATTTAATAAATGATCAATATTTTTAAAAAATACTTGATCATATTGATGCGAGTAAATTATAGTCAACTTATATGATTTTTATATTAAATTCCTAAGGATGGGGGAAGTTTAATGAAAGTCGAACATGCGAATGAAGCAACATTATTATTACATGCAATTCATAAAATTTTACTCAAAGAATGGGATCCTTTAGGGATTCGTAGCATCCGATCCATGTCTGATGAATATGAAGATTATTTGCCTAAATTGTTTATGATGATTTGCGAGAATGCAGATGAATCAGAGATTTTTGAATATTTGTGGCGGATTGAAAATAAAGTCATGGAACAAAAGGGAAACCGACCACACACCTTAAGAATTGCAAGTTTACTTAAAGAGCTACAAAGCAAAAATTAACGTTGTTATCCAGATTTGTGATCCAATAAAAATATAAGTTGTTGCAGAATATTTGAAAAATAAATGTATGGATAAGAAAAACCGGTGTCAGGGCACCGGTTTTTTATGTTTAGAATTTCTTTTCCAGACTGATTAATACACTTGGAATCGCTTGATTGACCCGTGATTCATACAGGCTGCCATCTGACTGATTGCTTAAGCGCTCTTTATAGTCTGTGCTGAAAATATTGCGTGCATTCAGTGAGGTTGCCCAGCCATCATTAAAGCGTTTGGTGAAGCTGATATCCATGTTGACACGTTCATTGCTGGTACGGTCATAGGGCTGGTTGTCCAAAGCACGAGTAAATTCAGGCACGTAGTTCAGGTTGACACTGGTTGAAATGCGCCAAGGCTGATAGTTATAAGACAGACCTGCACTTGCTGTATAAGGTGCAACATCACTCACCATGCGTTCTTGATGGTTTGCGTCTTCAACTTTTGCACGTACCGTAGACAGTTGTCCATTCAACATAAATGAATGACCATTTTCAGTTTGTTTTAATGCATAACGACCCGCAATTTCAACCCCATAAGTGGTGGCATTGTTTTGGTTTTCTGGACGTTCTACAAAACGGGTACCTTCCTGACGAATGACTTTTTCAATGTAGTCATCAATTTCACGTTGAAACGCGGTGATATTGATACCACCTGATGGCGTGTTGTAGCCTAAAGTCGATTCAAACGCAGTGATTTTTTCAGGACGTAAATTGGGATTACCGCCACGATCCGGATTGTTTAGGCGACCAGCATCACTATCGGTAGAAATGGAAACCGTGGGCAATAAACGGTCTGCTTTAGGGCTACGGAAAGCCTGACTGATATTAGTTTGTAAAGACCAATGATCATCCAAGTCAAAACGATGTGCCAAGACTGGGCTTAAGTGACTGTCGCTATAATCGACTAAACCAGAGCGCTCGATCCATTCTTGGCGGGCACCTAAAGTGACTGTCTGACGGTCGGTAAATTTCCAGCTCCCTTCAGCATATAATGCATAGAGTTGTTCATCTAAACTTTGGCTGACATTGCTGTCGAGTTGATTGGTACGAGCATCTGCACCAAATTTAAGCTGACGATTTTGATTGAATTTACGCACACCGTCATACGCAATACCATATTCATTTACAGTTTCATCAGTATAGCTGCTGAATGAAGGAGAGCGTGTTGATTCAGTTTCATTCTGCTGTTCAACAGAAAGGCGAATTTTATCTGAATTACCTTTGTCTTTACGCTCATAACGGGTATTTAAACGGATACTGTCATTTTTATCATGCTGAAACTGGTCGCCACGAACACCGTTACTTTCATTATTGCGATAGAACAATTCCGCAACCAGTTTTTGTTGATCATCTAATTCATATTCAACACGGGGTGAAACCATTTGCGACTTGCGTTCAGTTACTCGTTTTTGTTCTCGTGTTTCGGTACTGTTTTGTGTCTGTGTAATAGAGGTGGTGTCATTCCACATCTGGTTGGCAGACAGACTGTATAACCATGCGTTATCACGACCGTCAGCCTGAACACTGATATTTTTACGTTGTTCTTCTTTTTGATCCGATTTTGCCAAACCATATCCAGCACGGACTGTTCCGCTTATGCGGGCATGATCTAACGGTTGTTTTAAAATGATATTAATCACCGCAGAAGAGGCTACCGATGCCTGAGCCACACTCGGTTGCTTGGTAATTTCAATCCGCTCAATCATGTCCGGGGTAATGCTGTCGACGACAGACATTCCACCACGTGGACCGCCTTGTACAGCTTCACCATTAATCAAAAATACCGGGGCACCGCCACCACGAAAACGCATACCTGATGCACCGCCACCACCGCGTGGACCTTGTCCAGGAGTTGGCATCTGAAAGCCTGCAGCACGACGCAGAGCATCATTCACAGACTGATCGCCAAATTGCAGCATTTCCTCACGCGTGACGATGGTTTTGGCAACCGCACTGATATCCGGATCTTTTACTGTCGCTGGTGTTGCTTTAAATTTTAAAGTGGCCAGTGTTTGTACTGGTGCTGTTTGTTCTGGCGCGCTGTCTGTTATTGTATTTGTAATGGAATCAGCAGCCCAAGTTGGGGACATGAAAGTGAGCAAGGCACAACTTAATGCGCTTAATTGCCAACGCGGTTGTATGCGTTTCATTATTTGATGTTCCAAATGTAATTTTGCGTAAGATAGCGTAAAAATGTGGAGAAAATTTGTGGAAAATCACAGAAATAGAACTAAAAGATAAAAATCTGATCGCAAGTAAAAATAATCAAAATGAATGATTTAGCTCCGGCACCTTATGGGAGTTTGTATGGCTGGAGCGATGGTTCATGTTAATGGTTCAAGGATAAAATACAGTTCTGGCTGATTTTCTCAATCACGGCATCATTCAGGCTGATTTGATTATCCCATTTCAGCATTTGCCGAAGCAGCCATTGAAAATCTTCAACCTTGGGCTGAGATGAATCATCTACAAAATGCCGAATAATATTTTGAATAGAATGGAACTTCTGCACATGAATGCTTTCAGAACATTGAAACTGCACAATATTGAAGTCAATGAGCATTTGCCAAACTTCAGTATAATCCTCTAGATCTTTTAGTTCTTGTTGCGCTTTTTGAATGGCTTGAGTTAGGGCCAGATGGGTGTTGGCATGCTGTTCTGCCCAGTCAGCAGTGACCGCTAAAACCTTATCCGCCACTTGAGGAATAATATCCTGACTGGATGCTACAATCTGGCTGATGCCCAACAGTTCACTCTGTGTATTCCATGGTTCACCGACACAAAAACCATCAATGACATGATTGCTTAATGCTTCTACCATATAAGGAGGAGGAAGGGTCGTGAGCTTGATGCTTTGTGCAACATCACGGTCGGCTAGGGCGAGCCATTCTCTTAAACAATAATGATGAATCGACTGCTTAAAGACATGTGCCAAATGAATCGGTTTTTGTTGTTGTATGGCAGTGACTAATTTTTCTGCGGATTGTTGCGGGTTGTCTTGTGCAGAAATATTCAGCTCAAAGCATAATTTTTGACTTAGACTAATAAAGGCACGGTTATGACTTAACACCAAAGCCGTTTGCAGGGGGATTCCCAGCTGGTCTTCACCCAGAGCGGCAGCAGGAAGCATGGCAGACAGACAATGTGCAGCATCTAAAAAGCCAAACGCCAACCGGTCTCTCAAACTTGCCCAGGATGCTTCTTTGACCAAGGTGATGTCTAAGCCGACTTCATCAAAAAAACCATGCTGCTTGGCCCAAAGAATGGCCACACAATCCAGCAAAGGAATATAGCCGATCTGGATTTGGGTTTTTTCTAAATCTGTCATGGCTTAATCCTTGAATTGGTTTTGTAATAATTGTTGAGCATCTAATAAACGCCGTGCCATTTCTCCAATGGTCATACGATGGCTCATGGCATTTTTGCGCAGTAATTGAAACGCCTGATCTTCAGTTAAGGAATGCAATCGCATCATGAGTACTTTGGCTTTTTCCACATCTTTACGATCTGCCAGTTTATTTTTGGTATCTTCCAGATCGCCGAGTAATTTCTTGTGTTTTTTAAACTGTTCAATTGAAATTTCTAAAATACTTTCCAGTTTAGAGGGGTCAATACCGTCGACGATATAAGCCGTTACCCCGGCATCGATGGCACTTTTGATGGTATCTTTATGGCTGTTTTTAGTGAACAGAACCGTTGGCAAATCGAACTGGCTGACACAGCTTTCAATAATGTCACGATGCGGGTGATCCATATCCAGCAATATCACGTCAGCATGCAGTTGTTCCAGACGGAACATGCTTAAATGGTCAATGGTCAGGCATGCGACCACCTCGAAATTGTGTTCGATCAGGGAGGCTTTAATATAGTTGGCACGTTCTTGATCTTCATCAATCAGTGCGATTTTCAGTTTTGGCATATCGGCTAAAATATCATCAGGCAAAGCCTGAAAGAAAAGTCATAGCAAATGCAAAGCAATTAAAATGCCAAAACAGTTAAAACTGCATTAATTCAATAAAATCAGACATAAAAATTAACCATTATCGGGTTGTGCACCGTATTAATGCAAAAATGCGCTACAAGGAAGCACAACCGCAATCCGTTTCCTTAGCTCTACGTTGTTAATCAGATGAACATGCTGCAATGATGAAGATCAAAAATGATCAATCCATCATAAAAATTTATAAAAAATATTGAGTTAATGATGTTTTTATCATATTGGCATGGACATTGCTTAATTCATATTGAGTCAAAGACGACTTTAAAAAATTTGTAAGACGGCCAACGACGTCCGTTCTGATCGAATCTGGTGTGCAGCGATCCGCATAGCAGATAACCCTATACGTTCAGTTCAGGAAGGAGAAGGCCATGTCTTCAAATTTATATGAAAAAAAAGCCACAAAAATAAGTCTTTTTAATTTTAACAGCGCAGCGATGAGAGCCTTCCATATGAGTTGGCTCGCTTTTTTTGTCTGCTTCTTTGCCTGGTTTGCCTGTGCACCATTGATGCCTGTGATTGCAGGTGAATTTCATCTTACTAAAGATCAAATTGCCAATATTAATATTGCCGCAGTCGCAATTACTATTTTAGTTCGTCTGATTGTCGGGCCTTTATGTGATAAGTATGGCCCACGCAAAACCTATACCGCATTACTGATTATCGGCAGTATTCCTGTCTTTGGTGTGGCCTCTGCCAACAGCTATGAATCTTTCCTTTTCTTCCGCTTATTGATTGGTGCCATTGGTGCCAGCTTCGTGATCACGCAATATCACACCAGTATTATGTTCGCTCCGAATGTGGTCGGGACTGCCAATGCTGCATCAGCAGGTTGGGGGAATGCGGGTGGTGGTGCAACTCAAGCCTTGATGCCGTTAATGCTTGCTGCCTTGGTGATGTTTGGTGTTGAACAGGCGATGGGCTGGAGAATTGCGCTCATTGTTCCAGGTTTGATGATGCTGATTGTCGGTGCAATGTACTGGAAATTCACCCAGGACTGTCCACAAGGCAACTTTAAAGAACTTCGTGCACAAGGCATTCAAGTTGGTAGCGATAAAAAAGGCGGCATGGCGATTCTGATGCACGCTGCACGTAACTACCGGGTCTGGATTTTATTTGGTGCTTATGCTGCGTGTTTCGGTATTGAAATCTTCATTCATAACATTGTGGCGATGTACTACGTTGAACACTTTAGCTTTGGCCTCAAAGAAGCAGGACTGGCAGCAGGGATCTTCGGTTTACTGGCGCTGTTTGCCCGTGCTTTAGGTGGCATTGTCTCGGACAAAGTCGCAATTAAAAAAGGCCTGGATGGTCGTACCAAAGTGCTGTTCGGCATGATCTTGATGGAAGGCCTGTTCCTGATCTTGTTCTCTCAAATGAATACCGCAGTTCTCGCAATTCTGGTCATGACAGTTTTTGCACTGTTTACCCACATGGCCTGTGGTGCCACCTATGCCTTGGTGCCTTTCATTGACCGTGATGCTTTGGGTGGTGTTGCTGGCATCATTGGCGCAGGCGGTAACGTCGGTGCAGTGGCAGCAGGTTTCTTACTGAAAGGCATGCTGGATATTCAAACCTGCCTGATGGCTCTAGGTGGACTGGTGGTGATTGCAGCAAGCTTTGTACTGATGATTCGCTTCTCGGTTGAGCATAAACAGAAAGAACAAAAACTGTTTGAAGATGCAGTGCTTGAACGCAACAACATGGCGCAAGGTTAAGCAAAGGGATTAAGGAGAATTGATATGAAATTAGTCATGATTGGTCACGGTATGGTAGGGCACAAGTTCATTGAATCGGTTCTTGAACATGCAGGTGACGAGGTTGAAATCACGATTCTGGCAGAAGAACCACGTTTAGCTTATGACCGTGTGCATTTAACCGAATATTTCACTGGTAAATCAGCCAAAGACTTAACTTTATGTCGTGCGGATTTTGCCGATGCCTATGGTATTGATCTGCGTTTAAGCACCAAAGCTATTGCAATAGATACTCTGAATAAAACCGTTACCACCAATCATGGCGAAGTCATTGCATATGACAAACTGGTGCTGGCAACTGGTTCATATGCTTTTGTTCCTCCTATTCCAGGGAATGAGCGTGAAAACTGCTTTGTTTACCGTACTATTGAAGACCTAGATGCCATTCGTGCCACGAGTTTAAATGCCAAAACCGGCGTGGTGATTGGTGGTGGTTTACTCGGTTTGGAAGCTGCGAAAGCCTTGCGTGATCTGGATCTTGAAACCCATGTGGTCGAATTTGCACCCCGTTTAATGGCGGTACAAATTGATGATTTAGGCGGTAAGGTTTTACGTGCAAAAATCGAAAATCTGGGTGTGAAAGTTCATACCCAAAAAGCTACACAATGCATCGAAGCCGGTGAAAATACCACGCATGTGATGAAGTTTGGCGATGGTTCTGAACTTGAAACCGATATCGTTTTATTCTCTGCGGGGATTCGCCCACGTGATGAATTGGCGCGTCAAAGCGGCTTGGCGCTGGGTGAGCGTGGCGGTATTGTCATCAATGATTATTGCCAGACTTCTGATGCTGACATTTACGCGATTGGTGAATGTGCACTGTGGCAAAACAAAATTTATGGTCTGGTGGCTCCGGGCTATGACATGGCACGTATTGCAGCCAAACATGTCATGGATCAGGCTTGCAATTCATTTACCGGCGCAGACATGAGCACCAAGCTCAAACTGATGGGGGTAGATGTGGCATCGGTGGGTGATGCGCATGCCATGACGCCAAATGCCTTAAGTTATTTCTATGCAGATGAAGATGCCATGATTTATAAAAAAATCGTGGTGAATGCGGAAAAAACCAAGCTACTCGGTGCTGTTCTGGTGGGCTGTGCCAAAGAATATAACGACCTGCTGCAAATGATGCTGAATGGATTGGAAATTCCAGAAAATCCGGAAAGCCTGATCATGCCGGGTTATATACAATCCTCAGCGAAAACAGGCGGCAGCGGTGTCGATTTACTGCCAGACAGCGCAACCATCTGTTCATGTAATAACGTCTCTAAAGCCGATATTTGCAGTGCTATCGCTGATGGTTCAACCTCGCTGGGTGCCTTGAAAAAATGTACTAAAGCGGCAACGGCTTGTGGCGGATGTGCACCTTTAGTCACTCAAGTATTGAAATCTGAATTGCAACGTCAAGGGGTGACTGTAAACAATCACCTTTGCGAACACTTTGCCTATTCACGCCAGGAGCTGTATCACCTGGTGCGGGTCAATGAAATCAAAACCTTTGATGATTTGATCGGACAACATGGTCACGGTCTAGGTTGTGATATCTGTAAACCGACTGCGGCAAATATTCTCGCATCTTGCTGGAATGACTTTGTGCTCAAACCAAGTCATGCAGGATTACAAGACAGTAATGACTATTATCTGGGTAATGTTCAAAAAGATGGCTCTTACTCGGTTGTACCGCGAATGGCTGGAGGTGAAGTCACTCCAGAGGGCCTGATTGCAATCGGTCAAATTGCCAAAGAATACGGTTTATATACTAAACTCACCGGTGGACAACGGGTCGACATGTTTGGTGCACAAGTGCATCAGCTGCCTGAAATCTGGGAGAAACTGATCAATGCCGGTTTTGAGTCAGGACATGCTTACGGTAAATCATTGCGTACCGTGAAATCTTGCGTCGGCAGTACCTGGTGCCGTTATGGGGTGGATGACTCAGTCGGTTTGGCCATCTTCCTGGAAAACCGTTACAAAGGTCTGCGTTCACCACACAAACTGAAAATGGCGGTGTCGGGCTGTACCCGTGAATGTGCCGAAGCACAAAGTAAAGATGTTGGGGTGATTGCTACAGAAAAAGGCTGGAACCTGTATGTCTGCGGTAATGGCGGCATGAAACCACGCCACGCGGAATTGCTGGCATCGGATCTGGATACGCAAACTCTAATCCGTTATATCGACCGCTTCTTTATGTTCTATATCCAAACTGCAGACCGTTTGCAACGTACTTCGGTATGGCGTGACAACCTGGAAGGCGGTCTAGATTATTTAAAAGATGTGGTGGTAAATGACTCACTGGGTCTGGCTGCTGAACTGGAACGCCGTATGAACCATGTGGTCGGCACCTATCAAGATGAATGGCGTACCGCGGTGGAAGATCCGGAAGTCCGTAAACGCTTCGTAACCTTTATCAATGCAAAAGTTGAACAACAAAATGATCCACACATTCAATTCGCCGAGGTGCGCGGGCAAATCCGTCCAAAAACCGAGGCTGAACGTGATGTGATGCGTATTCCTGTTGTTGAAGCTTAAAAGAATAAAGGAGAAAGATGATGACAATTTTAAAAGAAATGAATAAAACCAATGAGCTGGAATGGCTGGAAATTTGTGCACTGGATGACATTACCCCGAATACCGGTGTAGGTGCATTAATTGAAAATCAGCAAATTGCCATTTTCCGTGTCGGTAATGAAAAACGCGTCTATGCCTTGAGCAATCAAGATCCGTTTAGTCAGGCTTTTGTCATGTCGCGCGGCATCATTGGCGATTTGCAGGGTGAGCGTGTAGTGGCATCTCCCATCTACAAGCAGCATTTCAGTCTGGCCACCGGACGTTGTCTGGAAGATAAAGATCAAAAGTTACTGGTTTTCCCAAGCAAGATTGAAAATGGCAAGGTCTGGATCAGTCCTACACCGCAAAAAACCTATATCACCAATAACGGCACTTCCCAAGAAAAGATGAAACTGGTGTTGGTAGGTAATGGTCTGGCGGGTATGCGCTGTCTGGAAGACTTACTGGATATGGCACCTGAACGTTATGAAGTGACGGTCATTGGCGAAGAGCCGTGGGGCAACTATAACCGCATCATGCTTTCACCGGTGTTATCTGGCGATAAAACCATTGATGACATCATGCTGCATCCACATGCCTGGTATAGCGATAAAAACATTCGCTTTATTGCCGGTGATGCTGCGGTGAAAATTGACCGTCCACGTAAGCAGGTCTATACCGAAAAAGGCTTGGTGGTGGATTATGATCGTCTAATTCTGGCAACAGGTTCCAAACCCTTTGTCCCGCCTATTCCAGGTTCGGACTTAAAGGGCGTGATCAGTTTCCGCGATATCTATGATGTCAATACCATGCTGGATTACTGCAAATCTAAACAGAATGCCGTGGTGATTGGTGGCGGTCTGCTTGGGCTTGAAGCAGCTTATGGCCTGAAACAACGCGGTATGAATGTGATGGTCTTGCATTTGATGGATCGCATCATGGAACGTCAATTGGATAGTCGTGCAAGCAGCTTGTTAAGACAAAGTATTGAAGCCAAGGGCATCAACATCATGACTCAAGCCAATACCGAACAACTGATTGGCGAAGATGGTCATGTCACTCAAATCAAGCTGAAAGATGGCATGGTGCTGGATGCTGATCTGGTGGTTTTCGCCGTGGGGATTCGTCCTAATATGGCATTGGCGCAAAGTGCTGGCTTACGTTGTAACCGTGGTGTGATGGTGAATGACACTATGCAAACCTTTGACCCGAGTATTTATGCGGTGGGTGAATGTATTGAACACCGTAATCAAACCTTTGGTCTGGTTGAACCACTTTGGGGCCAAGCTTTTATTTGTGCCTCACATCTGGCTGAACACGGCAGCTTAACTTTTAAAGCACCAACGGTTCCGACGCAACTCAAGGTGAGTGGCTGTGATGTATTTTCAGCCGGAAACTTCGAACCGCAGGATGATTTTGAAGACATTATCTTGAATGATGAAAACCGTCAGATCTATAAACGCATTATTATTCAAAAAGATAAAGTCATTGGTGCAGTGTTGTTCGGTGATACTGAAGATGGTGCTTGGTATGCAGAACTGATTTCTGATCAAACGCCAATCAGTAATATTCGTAATAAATTGCTCTTTGGTAAAGATTTTGCATTAAAGAAAGTAGGCTAATTACATAAGTGGTATTTGTTCAATTTTAAATATTTGCACAGCCACACTTTGCACTAATAAGTAAAGAGTAATTGCGTAGGCATGATCTTACTTTTGAAAGATCAAAAGTAACAAAAATCTTTGTTTCCCATACATTACCTCCCTGTAATGATGGGAAACGGTGGCATCCATGCCACCTCGAGAGAATACATACTTACGTGAACTCTAAAAATTTAGATAGCTTGGAAAATAGAAGAAATTATTCAAGTGAATTTATTCGATAAAAAGGAGCATCCATGAATAGTATTCCCGTTATGGAACTGCATAGCTCCACAGAAATAAATACCAAAATTACTAATACCACCTGTCCGTATTGCGGAGTGGGGTGTGGCGTAACTGCGACTGTACAGTACACAGCTTTAGGTCAAAAAGTTTCAGTTAAAGGTGATGTCAATCATCCAGCCAACTTCGGGAAACTGTGCATTAAAGGCGGTAATCTCGCCGATACCATTGGCTTGGAAACACGTGTTCTCCATCCTATGCTTGGTCGTAAGAACCAGCGTGAAAAGACCGATTGGAATACCGCAACAGATTTAATTGCCGAAAAGTTTCAGCAATGTATTGATCAATATGGTCGTGACAGCATGGGCTTTTATGTGTCCGGGCAATTGCTGACCGAAGATTATTATGTGGTGAACAAGTTCGTGAAGGGCTATTTGGGCACAGCCAATATTGATACCAATTCACGACTCTGCATGTCATCAGCGGTTGCAGCACACAAGCGGGCTTTTGGTGAAGATATTGTTCCAGCGAGCTATGAAGATTTTGAACATACCGACATGGTGGTGCTGGTCGGTTCGAATACAGCCTGGTGTCACCCGGTTTTATATCAACGCATCATGAAAGCCAAAGAGCAACGTGATCTGTTTGTAGTGGTGATTGACCCACGCTTTACCAGTACCTGTGAAGCGGCAGATTTACATTTGCCGATTTTACCGGGGCAGGATGTCGCTTTATTTAACGGCTTATTACAGTATCTGGCGCAAAATGGTCATGCAGACCAGGATTTTATTGTTGCACATACTCAAGGCTTAGAACAGGCTTTGGTCCACAGCCAAACTGAGGCATCTATGCCAGATGTCGCAGTGCGTACAGGGATTTCACTGGAAAAACTGCAAGTTTTTTATGAGCAATTTGCCCAAACTGAAAAAGTGATGACCCTGTTTTCCATGGGGGTGAATCAGTCTTCGCAAGGAGTGAACAAAGCCAACAGCATCACCAACTGCCATTTATTCACGGGAAAAATTGGCAAGCTGGGTGCAGCGCCATTTTCCATGACTGGACAGCCGAATGCGATGGGCGGACGTGAGGTCGGTGGTTTAGCCAACATGCTGGCGGCCCATCTGGAGCTGGAAAATGAAAACCATCAACAACTGGTGCAAAACTTCTGGCAAAGCCCTTATATTGCCAAGCAGGCTGGCTTTAAGGCCGTTGATCTATTCCATGCGGTAGAAAGTGGCAAAATTAAAGCCATCTGGATTATGGCGACCAATCCTGTGGTGAGCTTACCCGATGCCGATCAGGTAAAACGTGCTTTAGACAAGTGTGAATTTGTGGTGGTGTCCGACATTTGCCAAGACACAGACACCACACAATATGCCGATGTGCTGTTACCGGCTTTAGGCTGGGGTGAAAAAGATGGGACCGTCACCAATTCTGAACGCCGTATTTCCAGACAGCGCGCATTTTTAGAAGAGCCAGAACAGGCTAAAGCTGACTGGTGGGCGATCAGTCAGGTCGCTAAAAAAATGGGCTTTGATGGTTTTGAGTTTAACAATAGTCATGACATTTTTCTGGAACATGCACGACTCTCGGCTGAGCAGAATTCAGAGCCAGATCTGCGCGCTGATACGCCAAATTTCCGTTATTTCAATTTAAAGGCTTTAAGCGATTTAAATAAAACCGAATATGATGAACTGCAACCGGTGCAGTGGCCAGTTTGGTCTGCACAGCAACAAGACGGTGCTGTGGCACGCATGTATGGCAAAGGGCAATTTAGCCATGTCGATGGCAAAGCTAAATTTATTGCCATTAACGCGGTAGATCCGGTTAATCAAGTGTGTAGCGAATTTCCGTTGGTTTTAAATACCGGGCGGATTCGTGACCAATGGCACACCATGAGCCGTACCGGTTTATCTGCCAATTTAAGTACCCATCGTGCAGAGCCGTTTTGTGAAATCCATCCGCATGATGCTTTGAAATACGGGATCAAAGATGGTGAATTGGTAGAAGTCAAATCAAAATGGGGTAACTGCGTATTACGGGCGACGGTCAGTGATGATATTCGTCGTGGACAGGTATTTGCACCGATCCACTGGAATGACCAGGTCGCGTCCGATGCGCGTATTGGCAAAGTGGTCAATCCGGTGGTCGATCCAATTTCCGGTGAGCCTGAATTTAAACATACCCCCGTAATCATCCATCCATTTTATAGTCAGTGGCAGGGCGTATTTTACGTGCGTCAGGGCTTTGAAAAAATCGTGCAATCCTCCATTGAAAATACGGTGTGGTGGACGAAAATTACCACGGTTAAAGCTGTGCGCTATGAACTGGCAGACCGTAAAAAATTTACCCAGACCACTGAACATTTGAAAGAGCTGTTACCGTTTCAGGATGAAAGTTTTGAATGGTTGAACATTGAAGATCAGACCGCTCATATCAGTCACAGCGTGATATTGAAAGATGGTCATTTGATTGCCAGTTTGTATATTGCCCCTAAAGCTTTACTTCCAGATCGGGACTGGGTCGCAAGCCTGTTTAAACGTGAACGTCTAAGTGCCATGCACCGTAAAGCTTTACTGGCTGGACAAGCCATGTCGATGGCCAACAATGAAGGTCCGTTGGTTTGTAGCTGTTTTAAAGTGGGTAAAAACCGCATTATCGAAACCATTAAAACCCAAAATATCACCGATGAAAAACAGGTCACTGCATGTTTAAAAGCAGGCGGTAACTGCGGTTCATGTCTGCCTGAAATTCGTGGCTTGATCAAGGCTTGTCAAATGGAGGCGGTGGAATGAGAAAGAAATTGAAACTTTCGGTATATCCGCGCACCGATCTGGTGATTTTAGCCGGTGGGCAGGCAAAACGGATGAATGGCATCAATAAACTATTACAGCAATTTGATGATCAAATTCAACTCATCAAAATACATCAACAGCTGAAATCCAGTGTTCAACAGATATGGATCAACAGCCATCGTGATTATTCAATTTATCAAAAAATCATTCCCAGCATTCATTGTTATCAGGATGATGAAAGCGGATTTTTAGGTCCGCTGATGGGAATGAAAAGTGCCTGGACCCATGTACAGGCCGACTATGTGCTGTTCATCCCCTGTGACGTCACCTTTATTCCTGCAAGAGTCGTTCTTAAGCTGCATCAGGCTTTGAATAAAAATGCTCTGGCCGAAGTGGCGTATGTAGAAATCAATGGTACAGCCCTGTATCCCTTCTGTCTGGTCAAGCGTAGCAGCTTACGTACCCTAATTACGCACCTTGAGCAAAAACAGCGCAGTTTAAGACAGTGTTTTTCAGATTTGCACGCTCAAGTGGCACGGTTTGAAAATCATGCCCTGTTTTTTCACAGTATTAACTCGCTGGATGAGCTTCAGCAGTATCAACAACTTAAATTTTTGCACTAAACCTGAAAATTTCTTCTTCAGCACAAAGTTGGAACACTTATTGCAAATCTAATTATAACAAGATGGGGCGATTTAAATCTTGCGCACAATTCTTGTGCGATTACAGCAAGATGCCTGAAGATGGATGTTCAACATGAATATGATGACAGAGCTTGAAACCAATACACGATTTGTCGATCAATTTGGTCGCAGCAAGCACAAATTGCGGATTTCAGTAACCGATCGCTGTAATTTTAAGTGTGTCTATTGCATGCCGGAACATCCTGAGTGGATGAAAAAACACGATTTGCTCAGTTTTGAACAGCTCTATCAGTTTTGTGATTTTATGGTGCGTCGTGGTATTGAATCTATTCGGATCACGGGCGGAGAACCATTAATGCGTCAAGGGGTGGTGCATTTTGTCGCGCAGTTACAAGAGTTAAAAAAACTTGGGCTGAAACGCATTTCCATTACCACCAATGCCCATTATTTAAAACAATATGCAGCCGCATTAAAACAGGCCGGACTGGATGATTTAAACATAAGTCTGGATAGTTTGGATACCCAGCAATTTAAACAGCTGACCCAAAAAGATTTATCTCCTGTCCTTGAAGGAATTCAGGCAGCACGAGCTGCAGGTTTGCCGATCAAGATCAATAGTGTATTGATGAAGAGCATGAATGACGATCAAATTCTGCCTTTGGCACGCTGGTCGGTTCAAGAAAAAATTATCTTACGCTTTATTGAATTTATGCCACTGGATGGGGATCGTAAATGGTCGAGCGAGTATGTGGTCAGTGAACAACAGATTTTAGACAGCCTGCGTACTGAATTTGCTGTAACTCAACTGAGAAGTGACCCTGCGCGCTCAACTTCAGAGCCGGCACGACAGTATTTTATTGATGGTCATCCAATCGGAATCATATCCACCATCACCAATTCATTTTGTGGAACGTGTGACCGGGTACGTTTAACCGCACAAGGTGAGTTTTATAACTGTCTGTTTGCACCTCAAGCTTTGAATCTAAAAACTGAAATTAAAGCCCTGAACGCGTCTGAACCTTTGAGCGAACTGAGCTTGCATGCTGCATTATCACACTATATCTGGAACAAAGAATCAGGTTATCACGGCATAGTACAACGGTTGGAAAATCAGCGCATGAATAAAAACAGCCGCAAAATCAGCATGCACATGCTTGGAGGTTAAGATGTCACAGATCACAATTAAAATTGAAGCCTTCGGTGCGGTAGAACGCCAGTTACCTGCAAACTTGGAGATGATCTGCAGCCCATACAGCACGGTTGGGCAAGTTTTGGCTCAAATTGGGCAGGAGTATCCGGTAGCTTTTAGCATGATTGAACGCTGTGCCTGTGCCATCGGCGAGGACATTATCTCACGTCAAACTCAATTCCATGCAGACACCACTTTGGTGCTGCTGTCACCGGTAGCAGGGGGATGAAATGGAACAGCTGAAAGCATTTTCACGAATTCAGGATACGGCCTTAACCTTAGACAGTTTTGATCAGATTGAGCATTTTCCAGAATGTGGCGGTATTGGGGTGTTCATTGGCACCGTGCGTAATCATCATGAAGGTAAAGCGGTTAAAGCGCTGAAATATACATCTTATGCACCGGTGGCGGAAAAAATGATTCGTCAGATTGAGCAGGAGATTCAGCATAAATATGGGGTGTCCTATGTTCGGGTGATTCACCGGATAGGAGCATTGGATATTGGTGAAAAAGCCATTATTGCCATTACCTATGCGGCACATCGACGCGAAGCCTTTGCTGCCTGTGAAGAAGCGGTAGAACGGGTCAAGCATGAAGTGCCGGTGTGGAAAGAAGAATTTTATCTGGATGGTAGCAGCCAATATGTAGAAGGCTGCTGTATCCGTAAAGATGAAGCAGATGAAGCACATTCACATCCTCATCCTGGAGACTCATCTGAACAGCATGATCATCAGCATTGTGACCATGCAAAAGATCATGTCAAAGACAATGCTGCGCCGATCTACCAATGGCCGCTTTAATTGAACAATATTTTGAAAAATGAATGATAGGAACATGCAATGAAAAATGTCGGGATGAAAGCAGAAAGTTATCGCACTGCAGTGGCTACAGGGATTCTGCACGCACCGCCACATTGCATCGAGTTATTACGTAACGGCAATACTGAAAAAGGCGATGCGCTGAAAACGGCACGAATTGCAGGGATTTTAGCGGCGAAACGTACCGATGAGCTGATTCCGCTGTGTCATCCGCTACCGATTTACCGTGCCGATGTGGAATATGAACTGTTTGATGCCCATGTCGAGATTATTGCCACTGTAGAAACCATTGGGCCGACAGGGGTGGAGATGGAAGCATTAACCGCAGTCAGTCTGGCCGGGTTAACGCTGTATGACATGCTGAAACCGCATTGTGAACCGGAAGATTTATGTCTGGATCAGGTTAAGTTACAAAAGAAAAAAGGCGGCAAATCCCATTTTACCCGTGCCTTAAAAGAAGCGTTGCCGGCTTCAATCATTGTATTGTCCGATACTGTGGCTGCAGGTAAAAAACCGGATACTGCCGGGCAGAATGTGCTGGAAATTTTACAGGAAGCCAATTTTAGCGATATTGCTTATCAGGTGATACCAGACAGTCCTGAACAACTGTTGGCATTGGTTGAACAGCAAAAAAATGATTATCCACTGATTTTAACTGTTGGCGGTACAGGACTTGGCCCTAAAGATTTAACAGTGGAAACCATTCAGCCTTTATTAAAACGTGAAATTCCCGGCTTGATGGAAGCTTCACGCAGTTTTGGGCAAAAACGCACGCCTTATGCGGCCTTGAGTCGTGGCGTGGCCGGTTATATCGATAACAGTCTGGTGATGACTTTACCGGGCAGCCGTCAGGGAGCGAAAGAGTCCTTGATTGCAGTACTGCCTGCCTTGGTGCATTTATTTGATGTGCAAAAAAATATCCCCCATCCAGGTGGCTACCAATGAATAGCAAAATGTCTGGATGTGGCGCAGAGCCAGGCTTGATTACGGTAGATCACGCTTTAAATTTAATTTTGCAGCATACTCAGGGACTTGTCACGGAAAGTCTGGGGTTAAATCGGGCTTTAAACCGCTATTTGGCGCAAGATATTTATTCCACCATTAATCTGCCCTTATTTTCTCAAAGCGCGGTAGACGGCTATGCGATTTGTGCCCAATCTGCAATTGCACCACATAGCGAATTTAAACTGATCGGTGAAATTCGGGCAGGTGAACCGACTGAATGGCAACTGAAAGCAGGACAAGCCGTACGGATTTTTACCGGTGCCAAAATTCCGTTTGGCACCACCACCGTCGCGCGTCAGGAAATTGTTCATGTTGTTGATTCAACTAGAATTGCAATCACTGAACACTTAAATGCCAATGCTGACATTCGCAATGTGGGTGAAGAAATTTCAATTGGACAACTGTTGGCCAATAAGGGCCAGTTACTTTCAGTCGGAGCCATTGCTTCTTTAAGTATGGCAGGCATTCAAAGTGTTGAAGTTTTTCAATATCCCAAAGTTGCAGTAGTGATTAGCGGAGATGAAGTTGCGGAAAGTGTAGAGGACTTTGCAACAGGTAAAATCTTTGATGCCAATGGGCCGTTAATTCAAGCCTGGTTTCAGAATCAAGAACAGCAGGTTGAAATTTTCCATGTGGCGGATACTGAAGATGCAGTTAAAAGTTTAATTCAAACACTATCGGCAACTTATGATCTGGTTTTAACCACCGGCGGAGTGTCGGTTGGAGATTATGACTTTATTCGACCAGTAGCTCTAAATATAGGCTTTGAGCAAGTGTTCTGGAAAGTGAAACAGAAACCGGGTAAACCGATGTTTTTTGCAAAATTAACTCGAGCTGACCGCACGCGTTGTTATCTTCTTGGACTTCCGGGCAATCCCGCAGCCGTGTATGTGGGCATGCAAATTTATACCTCCACCGTATTAAAGGCTTTGCAAGGGCAGAAACAGCAACCGAACTGGTTTAGCGCCGTGTTGAGCCATGATGTGAAACCGGATGGTCGGGAACGTTTTTTAAGAATGTCGGCCAGCTTCGATCAGGGAGTATTAAAGGTCAAAAGTTTGTCTAAACAGCAGTCTCATATGCTGAGCAATTTAATGCAGGCCAATTGTCTGGTCAGAATTCCTGCAGGAGTTGCTTTATCTGAAGGACATATTGTGCACGGTTTATTTATTGATTAGGGGCGAATGAATTATGAAAAAATCCCTGTTTTTTTCAGTATATCTAGCAGCTTCACTTTCAGTTGCACATGCTGAAACAGTCAAAATTTATGCTGCTGCCAGTTTGACCAATGCTATCACTGATCTTAAAAAAATCTATCAAAAGCAGTATCCCAAAACCAATCTTGTACCAGTCTATGGGGCTTCATCAGCGCTTGCGAAACAGGTAGAAGCAGGAGCCAGCAGTGACATCTTTTTTTCGGCAGATCTGGACTGGATGAATTACCTGATCAAAAAGAACCTTATTCATCAAAACAGCGCCAAGCCCTTATTGTTTAACCAGTTGGTGGTGATCAGTCCAAAAAATCTCAATATTCCTTTTAAAGCGCAATCCGGGTTTAATTTTGCGCAATCTTTTAAAGGACATCTCTGTACTGGGCAAATGGAATCCGTTCCTGCGGGTAAATATGCCAAACAAAGCCTGATTAAATTAAATTGGTTAGAGCGTCTAAAAGGTCGCATTGTCGGGACAGATGATGTCCGTTCAGCCTTGGCTTTTGTCGAACGTGGTGAATGTGAGGTAGGCATAGTCTATAAAACCGATGCACTCATCAGCCAGAAAGTGAAAATTATTGGAACCTTCCCGGCAGATTCGCATCATCCGATTATTTATCCGATTGCCTTGACCAAGCAGGGTGAAAAAAATGCAGAGGCTATTCAATTTGAAAAATTTATAAAAAGCAGTCCACAGGCAAAAAGTATTTTTCAAAAATACGGATTTCGCATGAGTCACTTATAGGGGGGATCGCCAAGACATGTTCAGTCCCGAAGAACTGAGTGCTTTATATCTTTCGGCAAAAGTGGCCTTATGGGCAACGGTCATCTGTTTACCGTTTGCAGTGGCCTTGGCCTGGACTTTGGCACGCCATGAATTCAGACTGAAATTTTTGGTCGAAGCGTGTTTGCAATTGCCGATGGTCTTGCCACCTGTAGTTTTGGGCTATTTGCTGTTGATCCTGTTCGGTAATAAAGGCTGGATTGGACGATATCTGAATGCAATGGGGATTGAACTGGCATTTAACTGGAAGGGAGCAGTACTGGCTTCGATGATTGTAGCTTTTCCCTTGATGGTGCAGCCAATTCGTCTCTCTTTTCAATTGATTAATCGGCAATTGGAACATGTGGCCGGTTCATTAGGCGCAAGTCCGTTCAGAGTGTTTTGCAGTATTAGCCTGCCTTTGGCACTGCCTGGTATGCTGATCGGGAGCATCCTGTGTTTTAGCCGAAGTCTGGGAGAGTTTGGTGCCACCATTACTTTTGTTGGCAACATTCCAGATGAAACCCGCACCATTCCTATCGCGATCTATTCATTTCTGCAACAACCCGATGGTGAAGAATTTGCCATGCGGTTGGTGGTTTTATCTTTGGGTCTGGCATTTTTAGCCTTAATTGCCAATTATTTTATTCTGCAAAAATATCAACGGAAATTGGGAGGCTAATATGTTGAAATGTGATTTTCAATATCAGCAGGCTGATTTTAGCCTAAACATTGAACTGGAAATGCAGCGGCAGTTGTTAGGCATTGTCGGGGTATCGGGAAGTGGTAAAAGCACATTGCTAAAAAATATTGTTGGGCTGCTGCAACCTTATCAGGGCTATATTCAGTTTAATCAGCACATGTTGGTAGATAGTCAGCAGAATATTTATGTACCAATGCATCAACGCAAGATCGCCTTAATTTTTCAGAATGCCATGCTGTTTCCACATATGAATGTGCAGCAGAATCTACGTTATGCAGAAAAATTAGTAGCCAAACCGGAACGAAAATTCCAGTTTGAAGAAGTGGTGGAATTACTGGAATTAAGCCCTTTAATTTACCGTAAAGCTCATCAGCTTTCGGGTGGGGAAGCACAGCGGGTGTCGATTGGGAGGGCTTTATTGTCTTCACCAAATTTATTGTTGCTAGATGAGCCTTTAACAGGTCTAGATACACATCTAAAGCAGCAAATTTTACCGTTTTTAAAACGGCTTAAAGATGAGCTGGATTTGCCGATGATATATGTGACTCATCATTTAGAAGAATTAGCATATCTGGAAGCGGAAACTGTACAATTAAATCAGGGGCGATTGCAGACTATGCCAAAGCTTGAAACAAGTTAAACCTCTAAAAGGGAAATAGCCTAAGCGTTAAGCATAAGCTATTTCAATAAACATCAAATGATATTATTCAGGTTTTTGATATTCATTGATGACTTCAAGTGCAGCACGGAAGGCTTCCTGAGTGGCAGGAGCCCCACAGTATGGCAAGCTGTGTAATAACACTTCCTGAATTTCTTCTACTGTTGCACCGTTATTCAGTGCACCACGGACATGTCCCTTAAGTTCGGTTGGGCTTTTTTGAGCAGTTAAAAATGCAATGGTAATTAGTGAACGGTATTTGCGGGGGAGTACGCCTTCACGTTGCCAAGTTGAACCCCAGGCATGTTCATTAATCCAGTCCTGCAAAGGTTGAGTAAATGGCACAGTATTATCTTGTGCACGTTTTACAAAAGATTCACCCATCACTTCAGTACGAACTTTTAAACCATTTTCAAAATCTTGTTGTGACATATTTTTTTACTCTTTCAACGTCTATAAAAAAGAAGTGATTAAAGTTTATGTCTGAATGACTTCAATGCGTATTGGTTTATGGTCGTAGTTCGATTGTAATTGCAGTAACTTCGCTACGATTCATACTTCGATGAATAATTGAATGTTTATAATAAAATTTGTGATTTGTGGAAATATGTTTTTATAAGAGATTTATTTTTATAAAAATATTTTAAAAAATGAAATCTAAATTTTGATTTGGGATTTTATGTGGTCACTATTTAATAGTGTTTTGTTCAGATAAGTAATTTGAGATAAAAAGTAGAAATCAAGGATTGAGGTTAAAGTTATAAAATAAGGATATAAAAAAAGCCCTGATCAGTGATCAGGGCTTCTTCGTATTCTGGAGCGGGAAAGGAGACTCGAACTCCCGACCCCAACCTTGGCAAGGTTATGCTCTACCAACTGAGCTATTCCCGCAATGGTTGTGAATTATAGAGAATTTAATGAAACTGTCAACTCTCTATGCTTACAAGTGGTCAATTAATCAGCACGACGCCAAATGGTGCCTTGGCGTGTATCTTCCAAAACCACACCTTGATCGAGTAAAGACTGACGAATTTCATCGGCCTTGGCGAATTCTTTGGCTTTTTTCGCATCTTTACGTTGTTGAATCAAATCTTCAATTTGTTCTGTTGTTAAGCCTAAAGCTTCCTGACCAATATCAGACTTTAAGAAATCATCCACATTGTGTTGAACTAATCCAAGAATATTGGTGAGGTGACGTAAAGTTGAATAGTAAACCGTTGCCTGTTCCTGGTTTTCATCTTTTACGGCACGGTTGAGTTCTTTATTGATTTCGAACAATACTGCAATCGCTTCGGATGTATTAAAGTCATCACGCATTGCTGCATTAAAACGCTCAACCAAAGTTTCATCTAAAGTTTCAACGGTTTTTTCACCATACACTGCTTGATAAGCTTTAAATGAATGATAGAAGCGAGAAAGGGTATTTTTCGCTTCTTTCAACGCTGTATCGGAGAAGTTGACTGGACTGCGGTAGTGCGAAGAGACAATAAAGTAACGGATCACTTCAGGATGAAATTTATCCATCACATCACGAATAGTAAAGAAGTTGCCTAAAGATTTAGACATTTTTTCACCATCGACATTAATAAAACCAACATGCATCCAGTAATTTACATATTGTTCATCAGTCGAAGCTTCACTTTGTGCAATTTCGTTTTCATGATGCGGAAACATCAAGTCGGAACCGCCACCATGAATATCAAAGTGGTTGCCTAGGCAGCAAGTCGACATGGCTGAACATTCAATATGCCAACCTGGACGACCATTACCCCAAGGTGAAGCCCATGACGGTTCATTTTCTTTGGCATGTTTCCAAAGTACAAAGTCAAACGGATGTTTCTTTTCGACTTCAACATCGATGCGTTCCGATGCCCCAGCTTGCATATCTTCCAGTTTACGACCAGACAAACGACCGTATTTGGCAAATTTTTCAACCTGGAAATAAACATCGCCATTGCTAGAAGGATAAGCTGTACCTTTATTGACTAAATTACCGATCATATTTTGCATCTGATCAATATAGTCAGTGGCACGCGGTGCTTCATCAGGAGCTAGGCAACCCAAATTTTCAGCATCGTCATTCATCGCTTGAATGAAACGATCGGTCAATGCGGTAATGCTTTCACCATTTTCATTGGCACGTTTGATAATTTTGTCGTCAATATCAGTAATATTACGAACGTATTTTACCTTCCAGCCTTGACTGCGCAAGAAGCGGATAATGTAGTCAAATGCAACCATGACCCGAGCATGTCCAATA
This sequence comes from Acinetobacter sp. ANC 4862, assembly GCF_004336635.1. GTDB lineage: Bacteria > Pseudomonadota > Gammaproteobacteria > Pseudomonadales > Moraxellaceae > Acinetobacter. The sequence continues at coordinate 41,006 of NZ_SJXH01000015.1, read as the reverse complement.
TGACAGTAATCATAAACTGTCATACCGCAAACATACATATCGATATGTCCCTCGACACGCGGAACAAATTCAACTTTTTTACGTTGCTCTGAGTTGTATAGAACAAATGGCTGCATAAGTCTTCAAAATGCTAAATAAAAAGATGCTTCATCATAACGTAAGCACTATTTTTCATAAAGTTTTATGCGCTTTTTTTATAAGCTTGTGAAAAGTTGTACATTTAGAAACGTGACATTTGCATAGATATGATAAAATTGCGAAAATTATTTTTGCTTGAATAGAGTCACTCTTTTATAGAGTTAAGGTAAACCTACTTTGAACCCACCAAATATGCCAAACCAAATAGACTTTCAAAAAGTTGCACTAGAAACTTTGCGTATAGAAGAACAAGCGCTAGAAATATTGGCGACGCAAATCGATGAACGTTTTAGCCATGCATGTGAAATCATTTTGCGGTGTCGAGGGCGATTAGTCATTACCGGAATGGGGAAGTCAGGTCATATTGGTCGTAAAATGGCGGCAACCTTTGCTTCAACCGGCACACCATCTTTCTTTATGCATCCGGGTGAAGCTGGGCATGGCGATTTAGGCATGTTGGTTCCTGGCGATGTGCTCATCGCTATTTCTAACTCGGGCAAGAGTGATGAAATCATGATGCTCATGCCTTTAATCAAGCGCCTGGAAATACCATTAATTACCATTAGTGGTGATGACAAAGGACCGATGCCACAAAATGCAGACGTGGCTTTAACCTTGGGTAATCTCCAAGAGGCTTGTCCTCTAGGTTTAGCACCAACTTCAAGTACTACGGCAACTTTGGCATTGGGCGATGCTTTAGCCGTTGCCTTACTCGATGCACGTGGCTTTACTGCTGATGATTTTGCCATGTCACATCCGGCAGGTGCTTTGGGTAAACGTCTATTACTGCATGTCAAACACTTGATGCATACAGGTACAGAATTACCAAAAGTCTCTCCAGATACACCAATGAATCAGGTTTTATACGAAATTTCAAACAAACGCCTAGGTTTAACCACAATTGTGGATCAAAATGATGTTCTGCTCGGTATTTTTACCGATGGAGATTTACGTCGTTTAATTGATAAGCAACAAGGTTTTGATGTGAGCTTGGTGGTATCGGAAGTGATGACCAAGAATCCTTTAACCATTTCGCAAGAAGCTCGTGCGGTTGAAGCTCTAGAGTGCATGAACGAAAAGAAAATCAATCAATTTGTTGTGGTAAATGATCTAAATAAAGTCATTGGTGTGATTAGCATGCATGACTTGATTCAAGCTGGGGTAAATTAATAAATGGCATCTTATATTTTATTGGAACAGGCACGTCATATTGAAGCTTTGGTTCTGGATGTCGACGGTATTTTAAGTGATGGTTTTGTGACATTGACCAATACAGGCGATGAAATTAAATCATTTGATATTCGTGATGGTTTAGGCATGAAACTTGTACAGCAAGCGGGTGTCAAAGTCATTATCATTACTGGACGTACAAGCAATATTGTTGAAAAGCGTATGTCTGCCTTGGGTGTAGACCTGGTTTTTCAAGGTCGTGAAGATAAGGGCACCGCATTACGCGAAGCCTGTGCACAATTGAATGTTGCACCAGAAGACTGTTTATATATGGGCGACGATTGGCCTGATCTTTCTGCATTTGCCATTGCCGGTATGAAAGTCACTGTGCCGAATGGTCATGTGGAAGTGCGACGTCGTGCAGATCTGGTCACTCAGGCAATGGGTGGTCGTGGGGCGGTACGTGAAATCTGCGATATGATTTTGATGGCTAAAGGGGCTTACGAAACGCTTCTTGAAAAATATACCGCTGTCCCACATTAATAGTTAAATAATTCATTGAATTTGAGTTAAGTACCACACTTATGGATACAAAAGTTTTATACGTAACTGCTATAGCAATTGCAGCTATAAGTGGTGGTTACTACTATTACAGCGGTAAGGGCAATAAACTTGAGGTTGATTCAGCAAGGAGTATGACCTATTCGGCTGAAAAAATTAATCTCACCCAAACCGATGATGACGGTAATTTGTATGTTCGTGCTCAGGTCGATCGCATGGAACAGGACATGCAAAAACAAACCTCAAAACTGACCAATCTCAATGCTTCCCTGTATAAAAATGGCGTAGTCGATGCCACTTTCTATGCCAAAGTTGCAAATGGTTATGATGATAATGAGCGCATTGTTTTGTCTGGAGACGTGTTGGCGATCAAGTTACTGCAACAGGGGAAAATGCAGTTTCGAACCCAAGAGTTAACGGGATATCCTAAAACTCGTGAAATTGAAACCAATAAACAAGTCATTGTGCAATCTCCGCAAGCTGAATTTGTAAGCCAAGGTTTGAAAGCCAATTTAAATGACGGTCAATACGAATTTTTTAATATTCGAGGAAAATATGAACCAAAATCTTAAGCTTACATTGTCTAAATCCTTGCTTCAGCAAGCAGCTTTAGTCGGTTTGGTTGTATTATCATCGGCAACGGCATTTGCAATTCCTTCTGACAGAAATCTGCCCATCTCACTGGTGGCTGACCGTGCAACCTATAATGAAAAAACTGGGGTGACCACCTATACGGGTAATGTCATCATCGAGCAAGGCACCATGAAATTGCAAGCCAATTCGATTGTGGCCAATCTGAATAGTCAAAAAGAAATCAGCACGATTACTGCGACAGGCGGACCTGCACGTTTTCAGCAAAAAGTTGATGTCAATAAAGGTTTAGCGAAAGGACAAGCACAGAAGATTGTTTATAATGCGCAAACTGGCATTATCACTTTGTCTGGCAGCGCACTGTTAGAGCAAGATGGTGCAAGTATTCGCGGTAATACTTTGAAATATAGTATGAATAAGGGTGATATTGAGGCTACAGGTACGCCAAATAGCACAGGTTCTTCATCAGGCCGTGTTCAAATTGTAATTCCACCTTCTAGCTCAAAATCGTTCCCGGGAGCACGTGATTAATGGATCAGTCGCTAAATCAACCACAAACGCTTTGTATTAAACATCTGGCAAAAAACTATAGTAAACGATGGGTGGTTAAGGACGTTTCTTTCCAGATGCAAAGTGGTCAGATTGTCGGCTTACTTGGACCCAATGGTGCAGGTAAAACCACAAGTTTCTATATGGTGGTTGGTTTGGTTCGAATGGATAAAGGCGAGATTCATTTGGATGATCTTGATTTGTCTGATTTGGCCATGCATGAACGGGCTCGTAAAGGGATTGGTTATTTACCTCAAGAAGCGTCTATTTTTAGAAAATTGACCATTTCTGAAAATATTATGGCGATTCTTGAAACGCGTAAGGACTTAAACAAACAGCAACGCCAACAGCGTTTAAATGAATTGCTGGCTGATTTTAAAATCACTCATATTAAAGATTCGTTGGGGATGAGCGTTTCGGGTGGTGAACGTCGTCGTGCAGAAATTGCCCGTGCTTTAGCTGCTGATCCCAAGTTCATGCTGCTGGATGAACCTTTCGCGGGGGTCGATCCTATTTCTGTAGCGGACATCAAGGATATTATCCGTGAACTTAAAGACCGCGGAATTGGTGTACTGATTACCGATCATAACGTACGAGAAACACTTGCGATTTGTGAGCGAGCATATATTGTCAGTGAAGGTGCAGTAATTGCAGAAGGAACACCACAAGAAGTACTGGAAAATGAAACAGTGCGTGAAGTGTATTTAGGTGAAGATTTTACGGTTTAAAAGTTTAAAAAATAATCAAAATAAAAGATGATTTTGTTATAAATAAATGACAAGATCATCTTTGTATGTAATAAGTATTAAAAATAAGAATTACATTACAAAAATAGACGTATTTTTTACGACATGCGTTAAATATTCATAAAATAAAAATTATCATTCAAATGATGCTAAAGAATCAAAACAACAATATAAGTTTGTGTCAAAAGTTATTGCTGAGAAGCATGCAGGGTTTGATATGCAGTCTATCTCTATCAATAAGCTATGCCCATGCAGACAGTTCAAAAGAGTTCATGCAGTCGCTCAAGTCTGGAATGAGCCAAATTTTTGTTCCGAAATCAGATGAAAACTACAATAAGGCAGATATTGACGCCCTAAGTAACTTTCAAGTGGATACCTCTAAAGTCCAGGAATTTGCTCTCATATCAGGTTCGGATCGCACACGGCCTTTTTCTAAAAATCAACCGATGTATCAACCGGTTAGCCAGTTAAGCTTCAATGAAACCATCCTTCGGGCATTACAGCGCAGTCCAGATATTTCACAACGTATTTCAGTTTTAGCTGGACAGGATGCTTATATTGCTGTTGCCAAATCTGGCTACTATCCACAAATTTCAGGAGGGATATCTACTGGAGACTTGAGCTCTGGTGAACGTGGACGCCAACTTATTGGCCTGAATGCCACGCAAATGCTATACGATTTTGGCAAGGTTAAAAGTGGGGTGGATATTCAACAGGCAAAGCTTGTAGCTGAACAGGCTGAGGTTTTAGTCGGCATAGATAGTGTGGCTTATGACACTGCCAATGCCATTGTGAATATTAAGCGCTATCAGGAAATGACCCAAATTGCACAGCAGCAGATTAGCGGCATTTCACGCATTGCTGAAATTACCAATTTAAGAGCAAAGGCGGGGATCATTACCCAGGCTGATCCCATTCAGGCACGTGCAAATTTAGAAGCTGCACAGGCCAATTTAGTGGTGCAACAAACTCAGCTGAAAAAGTTTCAACAGAAATTACGTACCTTATTGGGCGCGGATGTGACAGGTCTGGGCTGGTCTATTCCAGAGCGTGTAGTGAGGGATTCCGATTTATACCGTGATCCAGAATTTAATAAAATTCCGAGCATGATTTCTGCACAGGCAGAGGTCGACATTGCCAAATTTCAAAAGCAACAATTAAAATTAAGTAACTATCCCGTCCTGAGTGTGAAAGGTTCACTCAGTCAGGCTGTGAATGGCCGTAATCCAAATAATAATGAAGATGATGGTTTGTATGACTCCATCATGTTAGAAGCCTCCAGTAATTTGTATCAGGGCGGGGCAATAAAGTCACAAACACGTGCTGTCAGTTATGCAGAAGAGGCCGCAAAGGCAAAAGTGAATTCAGTCTATCTGGATGTGCTAGATGAAGTCCGACTATTACGTGAAGAAATTGAAAATAAACAACGTCTGATGAGTATTCTTATTGCGCGTAAGGAAACCACCATTCGTACCCGAGAGCTTTATCAAGAACAATATAAACTGGGTACGCGGTCAGCGGTTGACTTACTCAATGCAGAACAGTCTATTCACAGTGCAGCGCAGGAAATCGAAAATGCACGTTACGACATTTATGATGCAATTGTGCGATACATTGCTGTGACCGGACGTTCGCGTGATCTCTATGATCTTAATAATATTCCAATTCAGGGGTTCGAGATTCAGCCATGAATAATAAAAATAATTATCAGCCGTGGCTTCAAGCGGTACTCACGATTGCCAAACATTATCGTATAGAACCCTCTGAAGAACGTATCCGTTTACAGCTTGACTGGAATCCCAACCAGAGTGTTGATGACATCATGGTATTGATTACCCGTCAGGTTGGTATGAGTTGGCGTAAATCTGCATTCAGTACAGATTTAATCAATCCGTGGCGTTTACCTGTGGTGGTGGAATTTCATGATGGTCAGGTCGGGGTTGTTGAAAAGGTCGACGCTGAAGGGAATGCCAATATCCAGCTGAGTGGTGATCAAGGGCTTGCACAGACATTAACGCTAAATGTGCTGCAGTCCAATATTCGGCATGTTTATATTCTTCGACCCGAAAAATCCGTGCCAGATGCACGGGTAGATGAATACATCAAACCTTATGAAAGCAGCTGGTTCTGGTCGATTGTATTACGTGACTGGAAACGTTATATCGATGTGATGTTTGGCTCCATGATTGCCAATATTCTGGCCCTGGCGACGGTTATTTTTTCCATGAACGTTTATGATCGGGTCATTCCGGCACAATCGATACCAACTTTATGGGTACTGGCTGGTGGTGTGCTGATTGCTGCCATTTTTGAGTTTAGTCTACGTGTCGCCCGAATTTATCTGTCGGATATTATTGGTAAGCGTGCAGATCTAAGAATTTCTGACCGGGTTTTTGGACATGCTTTAAGAATTAAAAACAGTGAACGATCGAAATCTACCGGGACATTTATTTCACAGATTCGTGAGCTTGAAGGTGTACGTGAACTGGTGACATCCACCACCATTTCAGCGATTGCCGATTTACCTTTCTTTCTACTTTTTTTGGGAATTTTCTGGCTGATTGGTGGCAACCTGTTCTGGGTGATGCTACTGGTTGTGCCTTTAATGATTCTGCCGGGCATTCTGGCCCAAAAACCTTTGGCAAAACTCGCCAATGAAGGGATGCGCGAAGGTGCAATTCGTAATGCCATGCTGGTTGAAGCAGTACAAGGCATTGAAGACATCAAGCTATTACGTGCGGAAGCAAGATTCCAGAACCAGTGGAATCACATGAATGAATCATCGGCGGATGTTTCAATGCGTCAACGTAAAATCGTGGGGGTCATGAATGCCTGGACCCAGAAAATTCAAGGTTTGACCTTTGCAATTGTAGTACTTGTGGGCTGTTTTGCGGTGATGAAGGGAGACATGACCACCGGGGCTTTGGTGGCCTGTTCGATGTTGTCTTCACGTATGCTTGCTCCAATTGCGCAAATTACCGGTGTGCTAGGGCGCTGGCAGCCAGCCAAAGTAGCTAAAAATGGACTGGATGAATTAATGAAAAAACCGGTGGATCAACCGGATCATGCCCATTTGATTCATCGTCCGGCACTGAATGGTCATTATGAGTTAACTAGGGTGACCTTTAAGTATGGCGAAGATGATCCAAAACCAAGCCTGATGATTCCAAAGCTGGAAATCAGACCGGGTGAAAAGATTGCAATTCTTGGACGTAATGGGGCAGGTAAATCGACACTACTGCAATTATTGTCCGGCATGCAAACCCCTGTTCAGGGCAAAATCAAACTGGATGGTGTTGAACTGGGTTTAGTCGATCCCTCAGATGTACGCCGTGATATGGCGTTGCTGAATCAGAATGCGCATTTGTTTTTTGGTTCGGTGCGTGAAAACTTGATGCTTGGCGCTCCTCTAGCCAGTGATGAAGAAATATTGAATGCCTTGAAAATTACCGGTGCAATTCACTTTGTGCAGGAGAAAAAAGAAGGCCTGGATCATATGATTCTTGAAGGGGGTGTTGGCTTTTCTGGTGGGCAGAAACAGGCGCTTTTACTGGCACGTTTACTGATTCGTCAGCCGAATATTCTGTTGCTAGATGAACCGACAGCATCGATTGATGATGTGTCAGAAAAACAGTTGATTGATCATCTGAAATTATGGCTAGGTCAACGTACCATGATTGTTGCAACGCATCGTCGTGCAGTACTGGAACTGGTAGACCGAATTATTGTGGTGAATGATGGCAAGATTGTGATGGATGGACCTCGTGATCAGATTCTTAATCAAAATCAGCCACAGCAACGTCAGGTTGCAGGAGCTAATTCATGAGCGCTAAATCCCAGAATTTAAAAAGTACCATCAAAGTCACTGAGCTTGAACCGCCTTTACCCAAAGCCAGTTTATTCATTTGGATGATTTGTCTGGGTTTACTCACCTTATTGCTCTGGGCATGGTTCTTTAAACTTGAAGAAGTTTCTACCGGGACGGGTAAAGTGGTACCTTCCTCAAAAGAGCAAACCATTCAGTCACTTGAAGGCGGTATTTTAACCAAGTTAAATGTTCGTGAAGGAGAAATTGTCAAACAGGGTCAGATTCTGGCTCAACTCGATCCGACTCGATTTGAATCCAATGTCGGAGAATCCGCTTCATTGCTGATGTCTTCACGTGCCGCTTCAGCACGTTTAAGAGCTGAAGTGAACGGAACACCGATTTCTTTTCCTAAGGAAGTTTTAAAAGACAGTAAACTGGTGCAGGAAGAAACCGCACTTTATCATTCACGCCGTGCCAATCTGGATGAATCGTTGGCGGGTTTGCGTCAGGCTTTAAGTTTGATTGAGCAGGAACTGAGCATGACCGAACCGCTTGTGGCTAAGGGTGCTGCAAGTGAAGTGGAAGTTTTACGTCTAAAACGTGAAGCCAATAATCTTCGTAATCAAATGAATGATATTCGCAATCAGTATGATGTGAAGTCACGTGAAGAATTATCCAAAGCCAATACAGATGTCGAAACACAGCAACAAGTGGTGAGAGGAAAGTCGGATACTTTAAGCCGTACGGTTTTCAAGGCACCCATGCGAGGGATCGTCAAGGAAATTGATGTGATGACCATTGGCGGGGTTATTCCTCAAAATGGCAAGCTGATGACTATCGTTCCTTTGGATGAACAGCTATTGATTGAAGCTCGAATTTTACCGCGCGATATTGCATTTATTCATCCCGGTCAGGAAGCTTTGGTTAAAATCACAGCTTACGACTATTCTATTTATGGTGGATTACAAGGCAAGGTCACCACTATTTCGCCAGATACCATACGTGATGAAGTCAAGCAGGACCAGTTCTATTACCGCGTTTATATTCGGACCAATACCGATAAATTAACCAATAAAGCCAGTAAGCAATTCAGCATTACTCCCGGTATGGTGGCTACAGTGGATATTAAAACTGGACAAAAATCAGTACTGGATTACCTGATCAAACCATTCAATAAAGCTCAAGAAGCATTACGTGAACGCTAATTAAAAAATTGAAAACCTAAAGCCTCCTTCTTATAGGAGGCTTTTTATTGTCTGCAGATGCTTTAAAACACGTTATAATTTTACCGTGATTTTTTTATTGTTAGATTTATGCCATTTACGATTGCCTCACAAGTTAGTTTCGAAGAAGACATCAAAAAAAGTCGCTTTCAAGCCATTGCTGTGCCTGTCGAAAATGAACAGGCGGTCAAGGATTTTTTGGAGACCCATAAAGATATCACCACCACACATCAATGTTGGGCATGGAAAATTGGGCACAATGTCCGTTTTAATGATGATGGCGAGCCATCCGGAACTGCGGGAAGACCGATTCTAGCCACCATTGAAGGCAATGATTTGACCAATATTCTGGTTTTGGTGAATCGCTGGTATGGTGGTATTAAACTGGGCACTGGCGGTCTGGTTCGCGCCTATGGAGGCTGTGCAGGGCAATGTTTATTGCTGGCTGAAAAAATTGAACTGATTGAAAAGAAAAAAGTCAGTTTTGCCTGTCAGTTTAATGAGTGGTCGATTTTTCAATACGAACTCAATCAACAGCACATCGAATTTAAAGAAGACTATACCGCGACTGGGGTACAGGTCGAAGCCTTGCTACAAATTCACCAAATTGAACCCTTATCCTTGAAAATTCAGGATGTGACGCGCGGTCGTGAACAACTCAAAATTGTAGAAGAGCTACTGGATGACTGAACAAGATCCGCTGTTAAAATATCGTGAACAGCACAAGCGCCGTTTGAACTATATGCCGTGGTTATATTGGTCATTAAAGCCGAAAAATCGGGCTTGGGCTGAAGCATGGCAAAAAGAATATCAGGCTTATTTAATGCAAATGGAAACGGTCGAGATTGGTGAAAACTGTTTTATTTCACCCCTGGCGCATATTTTTGCCGAGCCGGGCCGGAAAATTGTGATTGGCGATAATACCTTTATTGCGGCAGATTGTACTTTGCATGGACCCTTGGAAATAGGTAATGAAGTTGCGATTAACCATCATTGCATTCTTGATGGTGGACGTATGGGCATCAAGCTGCATGATCAGGTCCGTATCGCTGCGTATTGTCATTTGTATGCCTTTGACCATGGTATGCAACTGGAACAGCCGATTTACCAGCAAGCGGTACGTTCTAAGGGAATCGAGATTGGTCAGGATGTTTGGCTCGGTGCACATGTGGGGGTGAAGGATGGCATAAGTATTGGATCGCATGCCGTGGTTGGCATGAATAGTATGGTCACAAAAGATGTAGAAAAAGCAGCTATTGTTGCGGGTAATCCTGCAAAATTTATTCGTTATCGCGATTAAAAAATTCAATAAAATTAATATGAATTGCCGAGTAAGTTTAATTACATAAAAGCATGCACAGTCTGTAAGAGATATGCTAAGTTAAAAATAACAAATAGACTTAAAGCCTTTCATGGCGAAAAGTGAGGCGAAAATAAAATGAAACGTGTAATCGCTTGTATTGATTCTTCACCGTGCGTGAATGCAGTTGCTGAAGCTGCAGCATGGATTGCAAAGCAGACCCAACGTCAATTGGTGTTATTACAGGTTTTAGATTATTATCCGGCCAGTTATCACTTGGGGGAAATAAGTGGTGTGATTGGTTTTGAAAGTAATGCAATGTTACTGAAAGAACTAGCTGAGCTTGAACAAAAACAAAGCGAATTGGCACTAAATTATAGTAATAATCTACTTAATCATATTACCGAAATGATTCAGCAAAAGTACGGTTTAACTGCCTCGCATCTTCAGGAAAAAGGAGATTTTTTAGAGCAAAGTTTTAATGTGCTTAGAGATGACGACATTGCTATTATTGGTCGAGTAGGGGAACGCTCTGCAGAGCGGAATAAACCAATTGGGAGTAATGTTGAAAACTTTATTCGTGGGGTAAATTGTACCGTAATGACAGTGGGTGAAAAATTCCAGCCACCAACACAATTTATTTTTGCCTATGAATATTCGCCTACCTGCGTTAATTTGATGAAACGAATTGCACAAAGTGATTTGTTAAAATTGCTACAGTGTCATGTGCTCTATGTCGGCGATCATCCAGAAATATTGAATGAACCTGCACAATATTTACGTGATGCCGGGCTTGATGTGGTGATGGAATATCGTTATGGCGATGTTGCTGAAAATATACTTGAATACCAGATTGAACATGAGATACAACTGATTGTACTCGGTGCATTTAGTCACAGTAAAATTCACCAGTTCTTTTTGGGCAGCGTGGCAACCACTATTTTCCGAAATTCAACTGTACCGTTGTTGGTGGTAAAATAAGCAAAAGCATTGCTTATAAGTGGTGATTAAATATTAGCCATAGTTATCCGCATAACTTGTGGATAACTATATGGACAGTCTGTGTAAATCACTAATAAATAAATAAAAAAACAATGCGATTGTTTTTTGATCTTTGTGTCAAATTATTTCACTAATGCTAAAGCAAAGCCATCATGACCCTTACTGCCTACAGTCTGCAATGCTGTACAGGACAAGATTCGGGGATGGTTTTGTAAAGCGACAAACATCTCCCGGATACCTTCAATGCTGGGTTTGTGATTTTCAGGATTGATGATATCGCCCGCACGAATGACATTATCGAGCACAATAATGGTTCCTGAATGAGACAAGTCCAAGCTTAATTCTAAATATTCCGGGTAACTCTGTTTATCAGCATCAATAAAGATAAAATCGAAAGGTTTAAAGTCGGCAGGCAAGGCTTTTAATACATCAGCTGCACGTCCCACTTTCAGATCAATCGTTTGTGGAAGTTTGGCATTGTCGATATTTTCCTGAGCCAATGCTGCGTGTGTATCTCGACCTTCAATCGTTAAGATATAACCATCTTCAGGGAGCGCACGAGCCAGCCACATGGTGCTGTAGGCTGCAAAAGTACCCAGTTCCAGTACACGCTTACACTTGTTCATCTGAATGAGCATTTGCAGCAGCATGCCTTGATTGGGCGCTACTGCAAGGTGATCTGGAAAGCCTTTTTCTTCAGTGTTTTTTAAAGTCTGTAGAAGAATCGGGTCTTCTGGAATTAAATGTGAATCGATGTAAGCATCAATCTCTGTCCACATTTGTTGCATAGTTTCATCACCTTTGTTGCGTTGCAAGCATTTTAAACTTTTCCAATCAGAGTGCAATTTATCGTTTAGATTTATTGAAAATAGGCAATAAAAAAGAGATCACCAAGATCTCTTTTTTATCCGAATTTGCTTTTAGTAATTACACATCGATGAATGACGTGACAGATCAGGTCCCCAAGTACGATAACCTTGGGTATCAATATGGATTTGTCCTGAAGCATACAGTCCAAGCCCCATATTCAGGCTTTGACCATGTTGCGACCAGAATTCGCATAATTTAAATTTGGTATTTTCGATAAAGGCATAGTCTTCAGCATGAGGGTATGCAGGTCCAATACGAAAATCGATAGCCGAATTAAACAAATGACGTGATGAATTTGCACCGCCAGCACACTGATTCAGTGGTAAATCACGATAAACCGAAGTGACTTCAAAATCGGTAAGCACTTTGGCGGCAACCAGATATTTAAATACGCGCAAAGTTGAAATTTGATTGTGCCACAATTCACGGTTTGGAATCATGTATTGTGAACGGGAACATTTTTGCCAATCCCGTGCGGTACGCATCAATTCAAAACTTGGAATGATATTGCCGACACCATTTTGTTCAAGAAACACTTCATATTCACGCACGCGTCGTAAGTTATCGCTTGTAGCAACCCAAGCATTGTAAGCATACGGAACCGTTTTAGGCGGGACAGGGCGTTCAATGATGATGCGTTCTTGGGGAATGAAGATCCGTTTTCCGTCGGGAGTCGTGGTCGTACGTCCTTGTTTCTGAGGAGATGTAGCACATCCAATCATGACAAGTGGGATTAAACCGAACCCGATTAATCCCTTGAGAAAATGCTTCATTATAGAAATCAAATATTTATAAATACATTCGCTATTTTAATATAATTTAAAGGATAAAATTTGAAAATATTGCAATCAAATGTTTTTTTAAGTATAAAAAAAGATCAGCAGGTGCTGATCTTTTTTGAAGTGAAAAACAGTTTTATTTTTCCAAGTATTGTAACTTGTCAGGTTTGCCATTCCATTCTTCACGATCGGCAGGTTGATCACCGATCTGGGTGATATTCGGCCATTTTTGTGAAAGTTCGGTATTCAGTTCAATAAAGACTTCTTGACCTTCCGGTAACTCATCTTCAGAGAAAATAGCATTCGCAGGACATTCAGGTTCGCATAGTGCGCAGTCAATACATTCATCAGGGTTGATGACGAGGAAGTTTGGACCTTCGTAGAAACAATCCACTGGACAAACTTCTACGCAGTCTTGGTATTTACATTTAATACAATTTTCAGTGACAACAAAGGTCATGGCGACAGCTACCTAAAAAATATGGTTCTAATTACTCTTGCTGTATTTTAGGCAAAAATGCAGGTAACTAACAATTGCTTTTATTGATATTTGTTATATATAAGGCTGTTAATTTTGATAAAAAATGAATATAGCGTTAAATATGGCATCTAAATGAAAAAGACTCCTATTTAGGAGTCTTTGACTTATTCATGATGGTTTTAAATTAAGCATCTAGGGCATCTTTCAAAGCATAAATTTGTTGTAGTGCTTCACGTGGTGAAAGACTATCGACATCTAAAGCTCTTAATAGATTCAGCGCAGGCACATCTTTCTCCACTTCAACAATACGTTCAATCACTTCAATGGATGACTCATCCGGCATACTAAATAAGTCATTTTGCACCGCTTTATTCAGTTGCTGATGTTGCTGTTTTTCCAAAATCTTTAAACGATTTTGTGCTTCTTTAATCACGCTGGCAGGAATCCCGGCTAGTTTTGCCACTTGCAGACCATGACTTTGGCTTGCAGGGCCATGCTGAACTTTGTGTAACAGAATTAAATTTCCATTTAATTCCTTGGCGGTGACATGGTAGTTATCGATGCCCGATTCTTTGCCCAGTTCAGTGAGTTCAAAATAATGGGTCGCAAATAAGCACAGGCATTTAATCCGTTTGCTTAAGTCAATCACACAGGCCCAAGCCAAAGATAAGCCATCATAGGTACTGGTACCACGGCCTACTTCATCCATCAATACCAAAGACTGGTTGGTGGCATGATGCAGAATCTGTGAGGTTTCGGTCATCTCCACCATAAAGGTCGATTTACCAGTCGATAAATCATCCGCGGAGCCAATACGGGTAAACACCCGATCAATTGGACCTAACACCGCAGATTTTGCAGGGACATAGCAGCCACAATAGGCCAATAGGGTAATCAGTGCGGTTTGACGCATAAAAGTGGATTTACCACCCATATTTGGTCCCGTGACAATGGCCATACGGTGGTTAAAGTCTAAAGTGGTATCATTTGGGGTAAAGGCAGTTTTGCTCAATGCTTCAACCACAGGGTGGCGACCGGCTACAATTTTTACCCCGATTTCAGGGCTAAATTCGGGACGTGACCAGTTGCGTAAACGTGCCTGATGGGCAAAGTTGGCCAACATGTCAATTTGTGCAATCGCGCTGCTCATCATTTGTAAATTGCCGATGTCTTGGCGTAATTCATCCAGCAGCATTTCAAACAGCATTTTTTCACGCGCCAGCGCACGTGATTCACTGGATAACACTTTATCTTCAAAAGACTTGAGTTCTGGCGTGATATAGCGTTCTGCATTTTTTAAAGTCTGGCGACGAATGTAATGATCCGGTGCCTGATCTGCTTGTGCGCGAGTCAGTTCAATATAGTAGCCACTAACCCGGTTATAACCAATTTTAAGTGTTGAAACCCCAGTGTTTTCACGCTCTTGGATTTCCAAATCAATCAGGAACTGACCTGCATGATCACGAATTTTACGCAGTTCATCCAGTTCACTGTCAAAACCTTCTGCAATGACATTACCATCACGAAGTAATACTGGAGGATGTTCAACAATGGCCGACATCAGGCGTTGGTACAGTCCCTTAAAATCACCCAATTCATGATCTAATTGCTGAATTAATGTAGATTGCTTGGCTTGAGTAATCGGCTGAATGGCATGACGTAATAAAGGAATTTGCGCACAGGCTTGACGCAGTTGCACCAAATCACGTGGACGTGCGCTGCCTAAAGCAATACGGCTCAGCACACGTTCAATATCACTAATATCTTTCAGTACCAGGCGAATCGGTGATTCATGATAGCCATTCAGCATCGCTGCCGTTGCATCCAGGCGAGCATCCAGTAATTTGGTATCACGTAGCGGCTGCATTAAGGTGCGACTGAGTAAACGTCCACCCATCGCAGTTTGACAGTCATTGATCAGTTGAAACAACGATGTCCCATGATCAAACAATGGCTCTATTAACTCTAAATTGCGACGCGTGACTGGATCTAAGGCAATAAAGTCACTGCTTTGTTCCAGTTGAATGGAACGGATATGTGGTAAAGCTGTTTTTTGGGTTTCTTTGGCATAGTGAATCAGTGCTGCTGCAGAGGCTTTTGCTAGTGGCAAATGATCAATACCAAAACCAGACAGTGTCGATACGGCCAACTGATCACATAAGGTTTTTTGAGCATTATTGACGTTGAAATCGACATTCGGACGCTTGGTGACAGGGCACTCGAGCTGCTTTTTGATTTGTTCAATAATATTGGGATCAACAATATCTTCATCCACCAGAATCTCGCTTGGCATTAAGCGGGAAAGCTCAATTGCCAGTTGCTCGTGTTGGAAGTCTTGTTGTTGAACCTTGAAAATACCTGCGCTTAAATCCAACAATGCAATACCAATTTGATTTTGTTGAATGCAAAGCGCGACCAAATTGGAAGATTGATGACTGTTAAGCAGCGCATCATCTGTCAGTGTACCGGGCGTAATGATTCGGACTACACCGCGTTCCACAGGGCCTTTACCGGTAACTTCACCCAGCTGTTCACAAATGACGACGGTTTCGCCTTTCTTGACCAAACGTGCCAAATAACCTTCAGCTGCATGGTAAGGTACGCCCGCCATAGGAATCGGTTCACCATTGGCTTTGCCACGATGGGTTAATGTAATCCCCAGTAATTTTGCAGCTTTATGCGCATCATCAAAAAACAACTCATAAAAGTCACCCATACGGTAAAACATGAGTGAGTGAGGATGCTGCATTTTTACAGTTAAATATTGCTGCATCATTGGCGTTAAAGTGGAAAGATCAGCCATGATTTCCGGGTAACTCATTGAGGTAAAATCCTTAAATATTTGAATAAATCTAGATCGCTAAAAACTTGGCTGTCTCACCAATTTCAATTTTTTGCATGAAGAGAAGTTTATTTACCAGTAAGACATTCAGGTCTTATATTTTTTAATTTTCTGGCAAGTCGTGTCGATCAAAAAACTTCACTTCATTCGAGTGGCTTATCTTATCAAATTTGCATGAGCAGAGAAAAATGCTTTGCAATAATTACGTAAAAATTAGGGCAGCTGTTTTTTTATTTTTCTATGCGGATATTAAGGCGATATAGCTGTAATAAAGATCAATAAGCTAGATTTGAAATATTTGAATGATGCTTGGAAATAGCCTAAGAGAATATCTTCACACCAAATTAAATAGCAGATCAGTCGATCATGCTTCATCCACATGATCGACTGAAATGGATCAATCTTAGTCCTTAAGGTTTATGTAAACCTAACTGAGTCAAATGGAGGCGTAATATTCGACGCAATTCTAAAACGGCTTCGGGGGTTTCCTGAATGGAATGTCCACCTTTGATGATCTTTTCAGAAACAGCTCCATTTAAGTGGGCGCTCTTATAAGGGACGACATCATCGGTAATGATATTCAGATCATCACTGTTGGTGATATTGCCCATAATGGAATGGAAGGCGAGACCTTTACGTGGGGTAATGTCTTTGGTGAGTTCCATAAATTTTGACTGATGACTTAAGTCGCTGGGACCATTTTGAATCAGACCATGATCAATCTGGGTGATTAGATCTTTGACGTCCAGATCCTGGTTTTGTATGCTGTCACCAATCGCAGAAAGGAAGGCACCCGGTATACGAATAATTTTACGCGCTGCCTTGGTAAACCATCGATCGGCATAATCAGTTCCTCTATGCGGAGAGGCCAAAAATATCGCACGACTAAAATTAGGAATATCCTTCATGACCAAGCGTTGTGAAACGATCGGTAATTTTTGGTATTTATTTAATTGACGATTATTCATCATGGCTAAAGCCTTTTTAGTCACGTCTGCATCGCTGACCAAAAGACGGGCGATAATACCTCCCATACTATGTCCAATCAGAACGGCATCTTTTTTGGCGGGTGCTTTGGCATCCACTTGTGCAAAAGCTTGGGTGAGCAGGGCATAGATTTGAAAGCGACTTTCAATCATCGGCATATTGGTTGAATAAAACACTTGCCAGACCTGAAAGTTTTCCCGCAGTACCGTGTCACCCATAATGTCATTGGTCAGTCGTATCCAGGCTTCAGGACTGCTGGCGAGACCATGCACCAATACAATGACTTTTTTATTCGGGTTATAAGGTTCGAGCATGTATAAATGCGGCATGGTGAGATGATCGTCACGATCAATCAGGGTTAAATAGGCCGCTTTACCCAGATTATTTTGTGCCAGCCATAAACCATAGGGCGTAGAGAAGTTAGCAGCAAGCGGATAGGTTTTGCCTGCCAGCTCCACTTTTTCATATTTGTAGGGATCAAAAGCTTTTAATTCAAACTCTGCCTTATTTAAAATGTCCTCAAGATTGCTCGCGGATTTCGGCTGCGCGGTAAGGGTGGCTGCTAAATAACGGGCTTGATGAATATTCGGATTGATGCCATTTTTGTAGCTAAAATTGATCGGGTCGATAATGTATTTATTTTTACCTTCACCGATATCATCCTTAACTCGCGGTAAAACGACAACAAATTCTGAACCAAAACCATCACGGCGGTTAATGGAACGTAAACCTGAAAAATTCAGGTTATAACTTGAGAGCAACTGCTCAATTTTCTGTTGTTTAAGTTGCGGGTAATGATCAAAATTAATGCTGTAGATGCTTTTGCCGACTTTAATCTGGTGTTCGACTTCCGTGGGTTTGTAACGTAGCGCATACGCGGAAACCAATTTGGCCAGGGCCAAGTTATAGAAGTCGCGAATCTGGACTTGTCTGTTATCAAAAATACGGTCTTGAGGTCCGCGTTTGGTTTTAAACATGTAGGCATAACTGTATCGAATACTTTTATCCAGCATATAAAGCTGTTGGTCCAAACATTTATCATAAGTCACTTGCTGGAGCTGTTGTTTTTCTTCTGACTTGGTACTGGTTAATATACCAATTTTACAATCACTTGAGTTTTCAAAGCTTAAGGCTTTGGCTAAGTAAACTTCACTTGCCGTAGATAATAATTGTTCATCTTGAATTTGGGGAATTTGCTGCAGTTCCTGTACACATTTTTCAGGTTCATCAGAGCAAATTTTTGCTTCACGACCTGTCATTGAAAGCACATTTAAACTGGCTTCACTCAATTTGTTGCGGGTGAGGATACTTTCTCGTTCATTGGCAATGGTGACGTTGATGGCTTGATTTTTAACACTTACAATTTGACATCCTGCCAGCAGATAACTACTGAATAGCGCGGCAAATAAAACTTTGTATATCTGTTTTGGCATAATAATAGTCTGCAGTAAGTATTTATTTGAATTTTCTTCATCATACGATAATTCTTCTAGTTTTCAATTCATACACAAAAAAAATAGACCGTACTGGACGGCCTATTTCAATAAAAACTTAAAAATTAAGGTGCTTTAGGTGGGTTAAGCATTTGCCATACATTCCAGCGACCATGCTTTTCAATTTCAGCAATTAAACGGTCAGCCACTTCAGCTTCTTGCGGATATTTTACTTTGTAATTTTTCAAGGTTTGAATCGCATTTTTCTTTTGTTCCATGGCAATGTAATTATTTGCCGCAGACAGATACGCTTCCTGTACACCCGCTTTCATTGCTTTATCTAAATAAGGAATCGCTTCACGCTGACCACCACCTTCAGATAAACCAAAACCAAACCAGAAGTTTGCTTCAGCATCTTCTTTGTTGATTTTTAAAATGCGTTGCGCATAGGTTAAAGATTTGGTGGTATAGACTGAACCCAAGTCCAGGTTACGCGCCATTACACTGGCTTTAAATGCACGAATCAGAACATCAAAAGATGCATTATCTCTAGAGGCTAAAGTATCGAGCTGTTGGGTCAATTCTTTTAGTTTGGCTTCAAAACCCTTACGTTCCTGACGTTCAGTAAAACGAGGTGGGTAATGGCGTGCTTTACCTTCAACCAATTGTAAAAAGTCATCAATTTCAGTGACATCAATTTCATTTTCACCCGCAAGTACGGCAAATTTCAAATTGCGTGTATTGCTGTTCACCGTTGGAATAATGAGCTTATTTACATCTAGAGTCACTTTCTTGGAAGGATCGCTTTGCAGATTCACTTCCATTTTAGTAACAGGCTGTGCTGCAGCTTGTTTTAATGCAATTTCAAATGGAGGTGGAGCATCATAGTTAAATGGATTCAGCGCATAGAACGGTGGAGTCAAATCGGGTTCAGTGAAAATAATTGGAGTAGTCGGATTTTTGTCTTCTTTCGGTGCCATGCTACACGCAGAAAGTAAAGAAACCGCTATTAATGTACATGCCAAAGGCTTAAGGGTCATATGGATCATCCATTCATTTAATTTTAAAATTGATTTGGGTCTATTGATATTTCATAAATGGCTTGTGCTGTAGGCTCAAATTGAACAGATGAAGTGTCAATAAACCCAACTTGCATGTTTGTCAGTCTAAGAAAACTCTGATAAACACGCAAGCTAGCAATTGTGAAAATTCACATAAGCACTTTAGGCTTTGGATTGACTGCTTTGTGCTTCGCATTCACGGCGCACATCTTCAATGATTTTAAGCTCTTCAACACTAAACGGTTGTTCATCTTGCTGTTTTTTAAATGAAGGATCGAGCAACGATAAACGCTGACATAAGGTATTCATGCGTTTTTCATTGAGTTGGATTCGATCCAGCAAAACCCGCATGCCATCTAAAATAGGATCTGACTGATCTTGCGTTGCTGCATATGCCTGAAAACCAATACTTTCCGCGTAATCATGACGACGTGCTTCTTCAGCATCTTTCGGTTTGTCTTTGGTGATAAAGCGGGCTGGATTGCCAACAGCCGTAGTATCCGGTGGAACTTCTTTAGTCACCACTGCATTGGAACCGACTTTGGAGTTTTTACCGACAGTAAAAGGTCCAAGAATTTTTGCACCGGCACCCACCACCACACCATCTTCCAGGGTTGGATGACGTTTACCTTTATTCCAGGTGGTTCCGCCCAGCGTTACGCCGTGATAAAGCGTAACATCATCCCCAATTTCGGCAGTTTCACCAATCACCACACCCATGCCATGGTCGATAAAGAAACGGCGACCAATTTTCGCACCCGGGTGAATTTCAATGCCTGTGGCAAAACGGCTAAAAGAAGACAGCAGGCGAGCAGAGCCTTTACACTCTTTTTGCCAAAGTTCATGGGCAATACGGTGCATAATCAGCGCATGAATGCCGGGATAAGTGGTTAGAACTTCTAAGGTGTTTCGAGCTGCAGGATCGCGCGCGAATACAGCCTGTATGTCTTCTCTGAGCTGTTTAAGCATTAGGTTGATCCTCTGAAGAATCTGTTGTCTTGTTGTCTGTAGATTTTTTCCATTTACCACTATTCATGGCTTGTACACGAGTGAATATGCCACGAAGTAAATGATATTCCATACGGTCTAATTGTATACGTCCAAATAGACGACGCAAGCGTAAAGGCAATAAACGTGGATTTTTTGGATCCATAAATTCAATTTCTGCCAACATTTTTTCAATATGCGGGTAGAACTGTTCCATTTGTTCATGCGTGACCAAAGGTTCATCCCAGTGCATCGACTCGGTATCGGTCACTTGCATGGTTGCTTCTGGATCTTCCTGCTGTTCGGTCAATGCCATTGCCGCCATACGCATTTCATAGCAAATCACCTGAATGGCTTGAGCAACATTGAGTACGCCGTAATCGTCATTGACTGGAATGGTGACGTGATAATTGGCCATAGCCAGTTCTTCATTGGTCAGGCCACGGTCTTCACGACCAAATACAATCGCAATTTCCTGTTGATCTTTGACTACAGCATTCAGTGATTTTTCAGCGGCAGGGCGAGCATCCAGCAAAGGCCATGGAATGGTACGGCTACGGGCACTGGTACCAAAAACCAGATGGCAGTCTTTAATCGCATCTTCTAAAGTCGGTACAATTTCAATCTGCTCGATTAAATCTACTGCACCCGCAGCCAAAGCGTTAATGTCCGGATGCGGATAGGTTTTAGGTTCAACCAAGACAAGCTTGCATAAACCCATAGTTTTCATTGCACGTAAAGCACTACCGATATTCGCCGGCAAGGTGGTATTGACCATGACAATACGCACATGGGAGAGATGTGCTGAAACAACAGCATTGTCAACTTGACTCATAATGTGTCCGATTTGAATTTAAATATTTAAAAATTAAGAATATTGGTTGGCTTCAGCCTGATACAGATCCATCGCATCATCCATGCTGATATTGGCCGGTGGCGGTGCAATCTGGATGGATTTGCCCTGATGATGCGCAGCCTTGGCGGCTTTGGACTTCACTTGGTATTCAATATGAATGACATCTTTACCAAAATAATCACGCAATTTCGCCAGCAGTTCATCCTGCGGTGCAACTTTCCAATTCAGTCCCAAGTGAACTTCCGCAGAAGCATAGGGATAATCAATTTGTAATTGCATTGGAATATGATTGCACATATCGACATTACAAAATGGAAGCAGAATCTTTTGTAAATCCTGACTTAACGTTTTGGTCAGATGTTCATGATTCAGTTTGATCTGGATGCTATTGGCACGTTTCTGACGAATATCATTCAGACTGAACGCCTTGGTTAAACGTCCCATTGGACGGTCATAACCTTCACGTTCATAGATTTCGCCTTCAATCACCACCACACGGTCGGCTTGAATGACATCTTTAAAACGCTGGAAGCGTTCATGATTGGCAGAAACTTCTATACGTGCAGTACCATCATCCAAAGTTACCATCATCCGGTTCGGGAAGTTGGCAACATCCACAACCAGTCCGGCAAAGACCGTGGTGACTCCGCGACGTGTCGGGGTTAATTCATTAATTCGTACCGGAATAAAGGACTTTAACTCTGGACGATAGACATCAATTGGATGTCCGGTTAAATACAAGCCAAGCGTATCTTTTTCGCCTTTAAGACGGACTTCATCTGACCAAGGTTTTACCGGTTTGGATGGTTTGCGCTGAACTTCTTCAACTTCACCAAATAAATCCATAATCCCGGTTTCACGATTAGAGCGTGCTTGTTCGGCTGCTTGAACCGCTTCAGGCAATTGCGCCATGATGCTGGCACGATCAATGCCCAAGCAATCTAAAGCACCTGAACGGATGAGTGCTTCCAAAGTTCGTTTATTGATTTTTTTCAAATCAATACGATGGCAGAAATCGAATAAATCTTTGTAAGGACCATCCTGCAAACGTGAGTCAATCACGGATTGCATAGCTGCTTCACCCACGCCTTTAATTGCACCTAGACCATAAACAATGGTTTTTTCATCACTGGCATGGAACTGATAAAAAGACATGTTAATGGAAGGAGGGAACACTTCTAAGCCATTAATGCGGCAGTCATCAATCAAAAATACAATACTGTCGGTATTCTGCATTTCCGAAGTGAGTACCGCTGCCATAAATTCAGACGGATAATAGGCTTTTAACCATGCTGTCTGGTAAGCAACCAATGCATAAGCGGCGGCATGCGATTTGTTGAATCCGTAGCCTGCGAACTTTTCCATATAGTCAAAGATATGGTTGGCGGTGGCTTCATCAATGTCTTTTTTCGCAGCACCTTCAATAAAGATTTGACGCTGCTTGACCATTTCTTCTGGTTTCTTTTTACCCATGGCACGGCGTAGCATGTCCGCGCCACCGAGGGTATAACCGGCACAGTACTGTGCGGCTTGCATTACCTGTTCCTGGTAAACCATGATCCCGTAAGTCGGTTCAAGTACGCCTTCCAATAACGGATGCAAATATTCAAACTCGCCACCATGCATACGATGGATAAAGTCAGGAATAAGATCCATTGGACCCGGACGGTACAAGGATACGAAGGCAATAATTTCTTCGAACTTGCTTGGACGCGCCTCTTTCAGCATTTTTTTCATGCCGACGGATTCAAACTGGAAGATTGCCGTAGTATTGGCATTTGCGAAAATTGAATAGGCTTTGGCGTCGTCTAGCGGGATATGCGCAATATCCACGGTTTTTTCCGGCCCCACGCGTTTATTAATATTTTGAATCGCATCTTCAATTACGGTCAGGTTACGCAGACCCAAGAAGTCGAACTTGACCAGACCGGCTGATTCAACATCATCTTTATCGAATTGAGCGACGCGGTTGGTACCATCCGCATCACACATGACTGCTGAATAATCGGTGATTTTACCGGGTGCAATCACCACACCACCGGCATGTTTACCGGTATTACGGGTAATGCCTTCAAGTTTCAGCGCCATTTCCCAGATTTCAGCCGCATCATCATTATCCGGGTTAGACGGATTGGTGACGATATCTTTAAGCTGAGGTTCCATGTCGATGGCACCACGCAGGTCTACACCTAGGGGTTTTGTCGGGATCAACTTCGAGATACGGTCAGCAAGTCCGTAAGATTTACCCAGTACCCGCGCGACATCTCGGATGGCGCCTTTTGCCGCCATGGTACCGAAAGTGGCAATCTGTGATACTGCATCACGGCCATAATGACGGGCGACATAGTCAATAACCCGGTCACGACCTGCTATACAGAAGTCGATGTCAAAGTCGGGCATTGAGACACGTTCAGGGTTCAAGAAACGTTCGAACAGCAGGTCATAACGCAGTGGATCGAGATCGGTAATTTTCAGGCTATAGGCCACCAGTGAACCCGCACCTGAACCACGGCCCGGACCTACCGGTACGCCATTATTTTTAGACCATTGAATGAAGTCCATCACGATCAGGAAGTAGCCGGGGAACCCCATGTTCAGGATCGTCCCAATCTCGTAAGCTAGACGTTCATCGTATTTTTTACGAATTTCTGGCCAGTCTTCATCGCGTTTTTCAACGGGATAAAGAAAGTTCAAGCGTTCTTCCAAGCCTTGTTTAGAAATATGTTCAAAGAAGGTATCAATGGTATGACCTTCTGGAATGGGAAAGTCGGGAAGGTCATTGAAGCCTAAACGCAAGCTGACATTACAGCGTTTGGCAATGTGGTAGGTGTTTTCAATCGCTGTTGGAATGTCTGAAAACAGTTCAGTCATTTCCTCGGCAGTTTTGAAATATTGCTCAGGACTGTAAGAACGTGGGCGACGGTTATCGCCGAGGACATAGCCATCAGCAATACAGACACGGGCTTCATGCGCTTCATAGTCAGTTTGTGCAATAAAATGCACATCATTATGTGCCACGACACCAATATTGTATTTTTGAGCCAGCTTAACCGCTCCTGCAATGAAACTTTCTTCATCTGGTCGGTCGGTACGGGTCAGGGCCAAATACACCCGATTACCAAATTTTTCAATCCATTCTTCTAGCAGTGCTTCAGCTTTTTGCGGGTTGGATGAATTGAGCATTTTTCCGACATCACTATGCATGCCTAACAGCACGATGATGTCTTGATTCTGTTCAAGCACCCATTCTTTTTTTACGCAAGGAATATCAAGCTGTTGACCTTCAATAAAGCCACGCGAAACAATTTCGGTCAGGCTGCGCCAACCTTTGTTGGTCATGGAAAGCAGGGTTGCTTTATGGTCTGCATCATTCAGGCGAATCACACTGCCCAGAATCGGTTTAATGCCTTTATCCAGGCATTTTTTATAAAATTTAACTGCGGCATGCAAGTTGGACAGATCTGTTAATGCCAAAGCGGGCATTTCATCATTCACTGCAGCTTTCATAAGATCAGGTATACGTACGATCGATTCCGTAATTGAAAATTCTGTATGTATACCAAGATGAACAAAGTGCATAAATGAGTCCCTGCAAAAACTGACGGCTATTTTAGCATGCTCTGAATGTGGGAATGGCTTAATATTTACCAAATTTCAAGTAGATTTTTGATCATAATATTGGTTATAGCTGATGTTTTAATTGATAAAATCAAAAAATGGATTCTTTTTAAGCAGAATATTTTTGCCAAATAAAAACCCTCTAAGCGAGGGTTTTAAAGATTTAAGATGACCAGTATTTATCTTAACTTGGCGAGCCATTCACCCATGGTCTGAACAATTTGCACCAAGAGTAAAAGCACAATCACGGTTAAAATCACTACGCTGGTATCAAAGCGTTGATAGCCATATGAAATCGCCAAATCACCAATACCACCGGCACCCACTGCACCCGCCATTGCGGTTGCACCAATTAAGCTAATGGTCGCGGTGGTTAAATTCAAAATCAGTGAACTGCGCGATTCGGGCAAAATAAACTTGAAAATAATCTGTAAAGGCGTGGCACCCATGGCTTGAGCCGACTCGACAATTCCTTCATTCACTTCAAGCAATGAGGTTTCAATCAGGCGACCCATATACGGACCAATGTAGATGGTCAGGGGAACAATCGCTGCCCATGTACCAATTGAAGTCCCGACTAAAAATTTGGTTAAGGGAATCACTGCAATGAGCAGGATGATGAAAGGTAGCGAGCGGAGGGCATTCACAATCGGGTTGAGAATATGATAAACCGCACGATTGGGAAGAATGCCTTCAGGTCGAGTAACCAATAAGATAATCCCTTGGATAAAGCCCCAAATTCCGCCAAACAGCATCGCGAAGAACACCATGTGAAAGGTTTCTTGCAAAGCTGTAACAAACTGGTCAATCGACAGGGAACTCTGCCAAAATGGGGCAGTCAGTTCAGTCAACCATTGTACGATTAAATCTCTCATACCTGATCTCCTGAATGTTCAACTTTTACGCCATTTTGTTCTAAAAATTCAATTGCTTGTTGAATAATTGCCGGATCACCTAACAATTGGATAAACATCTGTCCAATTACGGTGCCATTAATTTCAGTCATGTTGGCAAACAGGATATTTAAACTGATATCAAACTTCTTAATCACCGCTTGTACCACAGTTTCTTGAGCAGATTTGCCTAAAAACTGCAGGCAATAAATACTGTTATGATTCTGATTTTCGAGGTTCTTTAAAATATTGACCGGTAACTGTTGCTGAAGCACCGTTTGAATAAAGTTTTTGGTGGTTGGATGTTGCGGCTGACTAAAAATATCGAGGGTTGAACCGGTTTCAATCACTTTACCTTGTTCCATCACCGCGACATAATCACAAACCGTTTCAATCACATCCATTTCATGGGTGACCATCACAATGGTGATGTTCTGTTCTTTATTGATTTTTTTGAGTAAGGCTAAAACAGATTTGGTGGTTTGCGGATCCAGTGCGGAAGTTGCTTCATCACAGAGTAAAATTTTAGGATGATTGGCAAGTGCGCGGGCAATACCGACACGTTGTTTCTGCCCACCCGAAAGCTCATCGGGGAAAGCATCTTTTTTATGTTTGAGGTCAATAAACTCAAGTAATTCGTTTAAGCGTTTTTCACGTTCAGCCTTACTTACACCCAAAAGCTTCAGTGGCATTTCAATATTTGCCGCAACAGTTTTGGTTTGTAACAGGTTAAAGTGCTGAAAGATCATACCGATGTTTGCACGTTCTTGACGTAATGAGCGTGCATCCAAAGCGGTAAAATCTTTTTGATTAATAATCACCTGACCTTCATTCGGCCGTTCCAATAAGTTAATCAAACGAATTAAGGTGCTTTTACCTGCGCCACTATAGCCAATAATGCCAAAAATACTGCCTTCTGGAATTTCCAAATTAATTTGGTCCAGAGCGCGGATGGTTTGACCTTTTAGCTGATAGTGCTTTGAAATGTTTTTAAATTCAATCATATCGTCAAAAACTAAGCAGAAAATAAAAAACAGGCAAAGTCACTTTGCCTGTTTGGTTTGAATGATTATATTACTATTTTGTTTCAGTTAGATAACTAATTGGTTTATTTACATCAACCTTAGTACCACCAAATTTTTCTTGCACATATTTGTTCACAGCTTCGGTGTGATACAACGCACCAACTTTTTGTAGTAAAGGATCATCTTTACGTGATTCAGCAGTCGCTAAAATGTTTACATTTAACTTGGTGCTTTGGTCTACTGGCTCATAATAGATTGAATCTTTCAGTACGTTTAAACCACCCTCAAGCGCAAGTGTATTGCCTAAAACAATCGCATCCACTTCATCTTTTACGCGAACAGCAGTCGCCATTTGAATCGGTTTAATCACGATTTTTTTAGCATTTTCAGTAATGTCGTTTGGAGTGCCTGTTGCAGGGTCAAAGTTGGCTTTAAGCTTTAACAGACCTGCAGATTGAAGAAGCAATAGGGCACGTGCTTCATTGGCTGCATCGTTTGGAATGGCAATGGTTGCACCATTGGCAAATTCTTCAACTTTTTTTACTTTACTTGAGTAGATACCCATTGGCTCAAGATAAGTAGTAGAAACCGGGGCAATCTTGTCTTTATTCGATGCATTGAATGCTACCAAATACGCATAAGACTGGAATGCATTGATATCAACTTCTTTGTTGGCAACAGCGGTATTCATAGCAACATAGTCAGTGAAGTTTTTCACTTCAAGTTTGATACCTGCTTTTTTGGTTTCAGGCAATGTCGCAATATAACGCCAGATGTCTGCATCTGAACCCGTTGATGCCATCACTACAGTTTGTTCTTTTGCTGTATCATTTTTTGCCGCGTCAGTTGCAGGTGCTTCTGGTTTAGAGCAACCTGCCAAACCAACAGTTAGGCCTAAAACAAGTCCAAGGAGCTTTTTCATGTGTTCATCCCAGGTAAATTTAATTTTGGCTTTAAATTTACGAATCATTTATTAGAGAGATTAAAATCAAGCTTGAATCAGTAAATACTGATTAATGTATACGACTTTAAATAGACCTGAAATTCAATGCAATCAGAGATCAGTCGCATAAGCAAATAAATGTAAAACTGTGAACAGCAAGTCGCTGTATTCAAAGCAGCTTTAATAATTCAAGCTATCTTTAAATTTGCATAATCATAACAATTTTTTGTTATGCATAATAGTGATTATAAATCTTACTCTTAGCTTTATTTTTCATAACAAAGATTAGGGTTTTAATAAAATAACTCATAAAACAATAGATTAAGTTTATTGAAATTAATAAAACTGATATTTAAGCGTTTTTTTCTTCTATATAAGATTTTTGAAAATACAAAGATGAAAAATGGATAAGTGAAAATTCTAAACTTCTTTTTTTATCTTAACGCTCTAGGTCTTTGTTCTTAGGGTTTTTATGAAGTGTTGTGGGATGAATTCAGGAAAAAACGGCATAGTGAGTTTATTAATGAAGCAATAATAGAGGTGAGAGGGGAAGCAAGTTTTTTATACGAAATATTGTTTCGAAGAGTTTGTGAATTATTCAGCAAATAAATGCTTTGAGAAATCAGCGAAAACTCAAAAAGATTATTTTTTAAACAAAGTTGTTAGCAATTTTCCAAGCTGGTCTTTTACTGTTTTTTAGGTCGATCTATTTTTTAAATATATGAAATACAAAGTATTTTTATAACAGATTTTTTTTAGTTATTTAAAAACATGAGCTTAAGCTTTATTTGAAGGTGGAAGTGTGGCTGACTAGGTTTTTAGTGTGAAATATGAACTTCTTGAAATCATAATTAGATTTTAAAACTAGTGAGCATAAAACATATTAAAAAAGCCCACGAAAATGTGGGCTTTTTAGGCTTAATCTATTCTTTAAAAGAATTAAGCATTTTCACGAGCAATCGCACGGTAACCAATATCTTTACGATATTGAACGCCGTCAAAAGTCACTTTTTCACAAAGCTCTAATGCTTTTGCTTGCGCTTCGCCAATCGTGTTGCCTAATGCTGTAACGCATAGAACACGACCGCCAGCAGTCACAACTTCGCCATTGGCATTGGTCGCTGTACCTGCATGGAATACTTTGGCATCTGTCATTTCGGTGTTTAAACCAGAAATCACATCATCTTTGCTAGAAGTTTCAGGGTAGCCTCTAGATGCCAGTACGATACCGACAGTCTTGCGCTCATCCCATTCAGCTTCCGCAGGTAAGTTACCCGCAATACCCGCTTCAACCAGATCCACCAAAGATGATTTTAAACGCATCATGATTGGCTGAGTTTCAGGGTCGCCAAAACGACAGTTGAATTCGATCACTTTCGGTTGACCTTGTTCATCAATCATCAAGCCTGCATATAAGAAACCTGTGTACACGTGACCATCTGCTTTCATGCCATCTACAGTTGGACGCATCACTTCTTTCATGACACGATCAAAAACTTCTGGGGTCACAACAGGAGCAGGAGAGTAAGCACCCATACCGCCAGTGTTCGGACCTTGGTCGCCTTCAAAAATGCGTTTGTGATCTTGTGAAGTTGCCATTGGCAGGATGTTGTCGCCATCAATCATACAAATGAAAGATGCTTCTTCACCTGCAAGGAATTCTTCGATGACTACGCGTGAACCGGCATCACCAAATTTGTTGCCGGCAAGCATGTCATCAATCGCATCAAATGCTTCTTGATTGGTCATGGCAACGATCACACCTTTACCTGCAGCAAGACCATCGGCCTTGATTACAATTGGTGCACCATTTTTCTCAACAAATGCTTTAGCAGCATTAACTTCCGTGAACACATCATAAAATGCTGTTGGAATATTGTGACGTTTCAAGAAATGTTTTGCGAAAGCTTTAGAGCCTTCTAATTGAGCCGCAAATTGAGTTGGACCCCAAACTTTCACATCAGCTGCACGGCATGCATCCACAACACCATTGACTAGTGGTGCTTCTGGACCAACAATGACTAAATCAACCGCATTATTTTTTGCAAAGTCGATAATTGCAGCATTGTCTAAAATGCTTAAATTTACATTTTCACATTTATTTTCAGTTGCTGTGCCTGCATTGCCCGGAGCAACAAAGACTTTCGCGACTTTATCGTCTTGCGCGATTTTCCATGCCAATGCATGTTCACGACCGCCATTACCCAAAACTAAAATATTCATCGGTTCATACTCCATGAATCGAAAATGACATAAAGTCCTCAGCCTGAAAAGGAGAGGACTTTATGCAAGATTTAAAAATCTGTTTTATTTGACATGAATGACGTTGTCATTACATTTTTAATCCATCAATTAGTGACGGAAATGACGCATGCCAGTGAATACCATTGCGATACCAGCTTCATCAGCTGCTGCAATGGTTTCTTCATCACGCATAGAACCACCCGGTTGGATAATGCATTTGATACCTGCTTTCGCAGCGTTATCAATACCATCACGGAATGGGAAGAATGCATCCGATGCCATTACAGCACCTTCAACCACTAGACCAGCATGTTCAGCTTTGATTGCAGCAATACGAGCAGAGTTTACGCGGCTCATTTGACCTGCGCCCACACCAATCGTTTGACGGTTTTTCGCATAAACAATTGCATTTGATTTCACGTATTTCGCTACTTTCCAAGCGAAGATCATGTCATCAATTTCTTGTTCAGTTGGCGCACGTTTGGTAACTACTTTAAGATCATCTTTAGTGATCATGCCCAAGTCTTGGTCTTGAACCAGTAAACCGCCATTTACGCGTTTATAATCAAGTTGCGATTGACGTGCATCAATAGCTGGAAGTTCGCCACATACAAGTACGCGTACGTTTTTCTTCGCGCCAGTCACTTCAAGTACGCCATCAGCAATACTTGGTGCAATGATCACTTCAACGAATTGACGATCAACAATGGCTTGTGCAGTTGCTACGTCTAATTCACGGTTGAATGCAATGATGCCGCCGAATGCAGATTCAGGATCTGTTGCATATGCAAGATCATAAGCCGCTTGAATGCCGTCTAAAGATACTGCAACGCCACATGGGTTAGCATGTTTAACAATCACACAAGCAGGTTTCGAGAATGATTTAACACATTCAAGCGCTGCATCTGTATCTGCAATGTTGTTATAAGAAAGTTCTTTACCTTGAAGTTGTTTCGCAGTTGAAACAGAAGCTTCAGTTGCAGTACTTTCTACATAGAATGCAGCAGATTGATGCGGGTTTTCACCGTAACGCAAATCTTGTGCTTTGTTCAATTGAGTGTTGAAAGTGCGGGCAAATTTGTCTGCCTGACCTTCTTCTTTACCTACGCGAGCGCCAAGGTAAGAAGCGATCATGCCATCGTATTGCGCAGTATGTTCAAATGCTTTAACTGCCAAGTCGAAACGAGTTTCATAAGATAACGCACCGTTTGCTTTCATTTCAGCAATTACAGTGTCGTAGTCAGAAGCATTAACCACAATACCTACAGAGGCATGGTTTTTCGCAGCAGCACGAACCATCGTCGGACCACCGATGTCGATGTTTTCAATCGCATCAGCCAATGAACAGTTCGGTTTAGCAACGGTTGCAGCAAACGGATAAAGGTTAACAACCACTAAATCGATGGCATCGATGTTGTGTTCTTGCATTACCGCTTCATCTAGACCACGGCGAGCTAAGATACCCCCATGAATTTTTGGATGGAGTGTTTTAACACGACCATCCATCATTTCCGGGAACCCAGTGTGCTCTGAAACTTCCACTACAGCGATATTGTTGTCTTTAAGCAACTTATAGGTACCGCCAGTAGATAAAATTTCTACCCCAAGAGCCACGAGGTTTTTAGCAAATTCAACGATCCCTGATTTATCAGATACAGAGATTAAAGCGCGTTTAATAGTCATGATTTTCGTCAACAATATTAAAGGTCTAGATTAAAACAGCAGGCAAAATATAAGATAAAAAAAATGCCCACGGTAACCGTGAGCATTTTATCATTTATTCACTCATTAAACCGTGAGCTTTCAACTTTTTACGTAAAGTACCACGGTTCAATCCGAGAATCTCAGCAGCGCGTGTCTGGTTACCACGCGTATATTCTAGAACTACAGATAGAAGAGGTTTCTCCATTTCTGCCAGCACCATGTCATATACCTGAGAAGGTTGCTCGCCTTGCAATTGTGCAAAATAATGGCGAACTGCGCGATCTACGTGAATACGAAGAGCGACATCAGATTGTGCAGTAAAAATAGGAGATTTGCTATTCATGCGAATTAATCCGAAAAATCAAATATCACTTGGGTAAAGGGATATATAAAAGTGGTCTAAAATTTAAATTCCGTTTTAGGTCCTAAAACGGAAGTTCTAAAAACTTGTACATTTAGCTTGCCACAACTCGACGTTTTTGATCGAAAATTAAGCGTAACAATAGTTTAATATTTGTTACCGACCAAAATCAAAACAAAAAAATCTACTCAATACGCATTATCAGGATAAAGCGCATATAAGCTAAACTATAATTGTTGTGAAAATAGTGAGGAGTTTGCAGCACAAAGCTTTCGTGGCGCGTATGATAGCATTGTCTAAGAAAAAGTGAGCAAGAAAACTGCATTTTTTTTACATTTTTTTGCGTTTTTTAATAGTTTTTTTCAATATTAAGGTCGAATTATTTCCAAACTATAGGTATCAAAGCTTTTACGTTCCACAGGAAGGCTAAACTTAAATTTAAAAGGACTATTTTGTGGAATTCGTTGTATTCCTGTAAGGCTGTCAATCAAATATTCAGAAGGCTGGAAAGAATAAGAAGAAATAATTTCTCCATTATCTTTTAAATTCACCTTGATAATCGGCAGGGCTAAACTTTTGGAATGGTAGTTGATGAGCTCACCGGTAAATTGGGTCTCTTTCTTCGAAATTTTTTTTATTTTAACTTTATTGGTTGATATAAGGCGATAATTCTGTTCCATCGCAGAACACTTGAATGTCTGGCATGCGGTATTAAATAAAGCACTAAACACAGGACTATTGTTTAAAATTTTCGGGTTAAACCAAAAAAACTGAAAAATAAGTAAACTAATCAAACATAAATTTACAACACCCCATAAAACATAGTTCCAGGAGCTTTTTTTGTCCTCTTGTTCTGATTTTTCAGACCAATTAAGAGCAGGGTAAGTTCCAATCGGTTCTGTGCTGAAATAATTTAAATTGTTGAGATAGGTTTTTAAATCAATATTGGAATTTTCTACTTTCCGATCGAAAATATCTAGTAAATGTTGTTCTGGGTGCTGATCTGCCATAAAGGTCGCAGCGCTCGTCTCATTGGATTGAGGTTTTTTATTGTCAAGATTTGAAGAGGGAGTCGATGTAGTAGAAGAAGATTGCTCTTTTTCTACTACAAGATGCGTTAACGCATTAAAATTTGTCGAACATTTTGCGCAACAAACCATGCCGCTAGCAACTGTCAGTTGAGCCACGGAGACTTTATACTTGGTAAAACAGTTCGGGCAGTAGGTTTGTTTTTCGCTCATAGTCTATTCAAAATTTTAATGGGTCGTTTGGCGTTTTCCCGAAATTCGGCACCAATGTTTTTCGCGTTTTTCGACTTCGAGTATATCAAAAAACTCAGAATAAACACTAGAAACATCAGCAACTTGCTCTTCTAATATGCCAGCAAGTGCGAACTCTCCCTCAGATTTAATTAAAGTTGCGAATTCAGGCGCAAGTGCCATGAGCGGGCCGGCAAGAATGTTTGCGACAAATACATCTGCTTTTTGAGTTTTAAACTCTTCATTGAATTCATCCGGCAAACCAACAAATAAGTTCTCTAGTACACCATTCAATTCAGCATTTTGTTGGGTAGCTAAAACAGCTTGAGGGTCAATATCCGTGGCATATACTTTTTTGGCACCTAATAAGAGTGCAGCAACGCCTAAAATGCCTGAACCACAACCATAATCGATGACAATTTTATCTTTAACATCAGTTTTACCGAGCCATTGTAAGCACAAGAAAGTACTTGCATGGTTACCGGTACCAAATGCCAAACCTGGATCTAGTTTAAGATTCACAGCCTCTGGATCAGGTGATTCCATCCATTCAGGTACGATCCAGAATTTATCCGCGATTTGAATCGGCTCGTACGCATCCATCCAGGTACGTTCCCATTCTTGGTCTTCAAGAAATTCATGGCGTAATGGCGCTTCAGGCATTTGTGCTGTAATAAATGTCTTTAAAGCATCAACATCAATTTCTTCGCCTTCTTCTTGGGCATAGATGCCAGTCACAATGACTTTATTCCAAAGTGGAGTTTCACCTGGAAGTGGTTCAAGTAAGTCCTGATTTTCAGCATCATCTAAAGTTACGCTAACGGCACCTAATGAACTGAGTAGGGTTTCAGTAAAATCGACTTGAGCTTGATCAACGGTAATATGAATTTGTAACCACTTCACGGAGATAACCTAAATTTGTGTTTTTAAAAATAGCATTGTAACGGAACTCAGGCTTAAACAACTATATATTGATAAAAACTATCCTGAAAATAAAAGGACGTATATGAACCAGTCTTTTATTTGAACCCAATGAATTAATTCGCTACGGCATGTGGCTGGGGTGCGAATTTATTGAGTAACATGCCAAATGCAGCGGCAAAAACATACATGAAAATTGAATACACTGCAGCAGGCATAGCAATGGTAGAGCTTGCCATGATGGTAAGGGCAATCGTCATGGCAAGTGTGCTGTTATGAATGCCAATTTCAAAGGCACAGGCACGTGCTTGAGCGTTATGAATACCCAGCAAGCGCGGTACAAAATAACCAATCATCAAGCTACATAAACAGAATAAAACCGTCGCCAAGCCTACTTGCGCTAAATAGTCCAAAATTTGATGACGTTCTTTCGCGACTGCACCAATAATAATGAGCACCAGAAAGCTCACCGCAAAAATACGTAGCGGTTTATTCAGTTTTGCCGTGAAGTGGGGCGCATAGTGTCGAATCAGCATGCCAATACAGACGGGGATGATAATAATGGCAAACACTTGCAGTATTTTGCCAAGTTGCAAACTAATTTGTTGTCCATCATTCATAAAGTATTGAATGGAAAAATTGACAATAAAAGGCAGGGTAAAAGCGGCAATCACTGAATTGATCGCGGTTAAAGTGATGTTTAGGGCAATATCACCTTTAAAAAGATAACTAAACAGGTTGGCTGTACTTCCGCCGGGGGATGCGGCAAGTAGCATTAAGCCTACAGCAAGAAGGGGCGAAAGTGCTAAAACTTTACAAATGATAAATGCAATGCTGACTAAAACAACCAATTGGCAAAACAGGGCAATGAAAACGACCTTGGGTTGCTGGGTTACGCGGGCAAAATCTTTAAGTGTGAGCTCCAGCCCTAAACCAATCATAATGATGGCAAGTGCTAAAGGTAATAAAATAGTGATGATTCCTGAATCCATTCGAAATCTCCTTTTCTTTGTTCGTTCTTTTTTTGATTAGACTAAGTTTTCTTGTACTGATTTTTACTAAATTGAATACTACTAAGTGTATAGCGGATAAATAAAGAATATGGAATAGCGAGAATTGACCGTTGATCAGTGCAACTCTAATTGCCTGAAGTTGCTTTAATCTTTCTGGGTGGGCTGAAAGTAATTGAGCGGTGGAATTATTATTTTACTTAGATCTGATTCATATTACAGGGTATGCCTAAGGGATCAATTGCAGCTATGAATCAGATATTTATTTAATCATTGAGGATTTTGGGATTTTCTTCTTTAAGTACAACTGGGCGTCTTGTTAAAATATAGCCAAATATAAAAGCAAAAACATACATAAAAATAGAATAGATGCCTGCAGGTAAGGCGATGGTGGTACTAGATAATACGGACAGTGCAATCGTCATTGCAACTGAGGTGTTATGAATGCCGATCTCAAAGGTACATGCACGTACTTGTCTATCAGATACCCCCGCCAGATGCGGTATAAGATAGCCAACCAATAAACTGGTAAAACAAAAAAGTGCAGTTGCAAGTCCAATATCGGCAAAATATTCAACGATGTTTAAACGTTCTCTATATAAGGCATAAAAGAAAATTAAGAATAAAAACAGTACGGAAAATAATCGCATGGGTCTATTTAGTCTTAACGCAATGTTGGGTGCAATTGAACGAATAAACATTCCCAAACAAACCGGGATGAAAACAATTAAAAATACTTGGGTGATTTTTTCAGTCGGCATCCCAATTTTTGGATGCTCACCTAGAAAATAACGAATCGACAGATTTACGATAAAAGGTAGCGTAAAAGTACAAATCAGGGAGTTGATCGTGGTGAGAGTGAGATTAAGTGCCACATCACCTTTGAAAAGATAGCTGATTAAATTTGCAGTTGGCCCGCCTGGTGAAGCGGCAAGTAGCATCAGGCCCACGGCTAAAAGCGGTGGAAGTTTTAACAGGATACAGATTAAAAACGCGATCAGGACCAGAACGATCAATTGTGTAAATAGAGCTAGAAAAATAACTTTAGGATGGCGTTGTACGCGAAGAAAATCTTTAACCGTAAGTTCTAGCCCTAATCCAGTCATCATGATGGCAAGCGCTATAGGTAAAAAAAAAGTAAATAGCCCCGAATCCATGGAATATCCTTTTTATATTTTTATCCTTAATATGTTTTGAGTTTAAACAAGTTTGTTAAATTAGCAATATGCAAAACGGGTAAAAGTAATCCTTTTACCCGTTAATAATTTGAATAAAATGAGTGTTTTATACTCATTGTTGAGACGGAAGTTTAGGTTGGGGTTACATTTGTGGTTGAGTTTGCATTTGATGTTGCATAGGGGGTGGAGACTGCATTTGGGGTTGCATTTGTGGCTCAGATTGCATTGGAGATTGCATTTGTGGCTCAGACTGCATTGGAGGTTGCGAAGTAGGTCGAGGTGCCATAAATCCTAAAGCACATTTACCTTTCATCTCAGTACCATTTACAGTTGCCATTTTAGCATTCATATCTCCACTACATGCATTCATCAACTCTGCTTCATCTCCACTCACTGAAGCATTTTTGCCGGAAGGGAAGAATTGAGGTTCACAAGTACCATTCCAGATAATACCGCGATATGCAAAACTGACTGGCGCACCTTGGCTCTTACCTTTACACACCTTTTGGTATCTTTGAGCATCATATACTTTTTCGACTTTATCATTTGCTGAGGCTGCAAATGGTGCGAGACATAAACCACAGAGGATGGATGAGAGCAGGAAATTCTTATTCATCTTTTATACCTTATTTGTAATGTAACCAACCTATAGCTTAAAAAACAACCAGAATAAAACAATGCCAATCACGTAAATTTTTGCCAACTAAGTGTTTTGTTTCTATAGTAAATCTGCAAAGCATGATTACATTTCAGCTTTTTATGCCGAGCTTAGCAATCCTGTCTTCATTGATAAAATCAACTTATTTTGTCAACTTATCTTTCCAAGTTTTGATATAATACTCCGTCATTCTTTTTTATCTCTCAAACCATTATGCATTATCCTAAAGTTTACGATGTCATTGTTATCGGTGGCGGTCACGCAGGTACCGAAGCAGCACTTGCTGCAGCGCGTATGGGTCGCCAGACTTTGCTCTTAACTCATAACATTGAGACTTTAGGGCAGATGAGCTGTAATCCTGCCATCGGTGGTATTGGTAAATCGCATTTAGTCCGTGAAATTGATGCTTTAGGCGGTGCCATGGCACTTGCTGCCGACAAAGGCGGTATTCAATTCCGTATTTTAAACTCACGTAAAGGTGCAGCAGTACGTGCAACACGTGCGCAAGCAGACCGTGTTCGTTTTAAAGCTGCGATTCGTGAAACTCTAGAAAATCAAGCCAATTTAGATATTTTCCAGCAAGCAGCTGATGATTTGATTGTGGAAGGCGATACCGTTAAAGGTGTTGTGACTCAAATTGGTATTCGCTTTGATGCGAAAACGGTTGTATTGACGACGGGTACCTTCCTGGGTGGTGTGATCCATGTCGGACTTGAAAAATCTAGCGGTGGTCGTGCGGGTGATCCGCCATCAATTTCGTTGGCTGCGCGTTTACGTGAATTGAATTTACCAGTCGGACGCTTAAAAACAGGTACACCGCCACGTATTGATGCACGTTCAGTGGATTTCTCGGTGATGACGCCGCAGCCGGGTGATTTCCCATCTCCGACCATGTCATTCATGGGCGATGCATCTATGCATCCGGAACAAGTGAACTGCTATATCACGCATACCAATGAACGTACGCACGAAATCATCCGTGGCGGTTTAGACCGTTCACCGATGTATACAGGTAAAATTGAAGGTGTGGGTCCACGTTATTGCCCATCAATTGAAGATAAAATCCATAAATTTGCCGATAAAAATTCTCACCAGGTATTCCTTGAGCCAGAAGGCTTAGATACGCATGAACTTTATCCAAATGGTATTTCGACTTCTTTACCATTCGATGTGCAGTTTGAATTGGTTCGTTCAATCCGTGGTATGGAGAATGCGCACATTCTTCGTCCGGGTTATGCCATCGAATATGATTACTTCAATCCACAAGCATTGAAATTTTCGCTTGAAACTAAAGCGATCAATAATTTGTACTTTGCCGGTCAAATTAACGGTACCACCGGTTATGAAGAAGCCGGTGCACAAGGTTTGCTTGCAGGCTTGAACGCAGCACGCCGTGCTTGGGATCAAGAACAATGGTCACCAAAACGTGATGAAGCATATATGGGTGTGCTTGTCGATGACTTGATTACACTCGGGACTAAAGAACCGTACCGTATGTTTACCTCACGTGCCGAATACCGTTTGATGTTGCGTGAAGACAATGCCGACCAACGTTTAACTGCAATTGGCCGTGAAATGGGCTTGGTTGATGATACGCGTTGGGCAGCTTACTGTGAAAAAATGGAAGCCGTTGAGAAAGAAACCGGTCGTTTACAGCACTTATGGGCTGCACCAAATAATCCAATGGGTAAAAAATTCGTTGAGATGACGGGTGCGGATTTAAGTAAAGAATGTAGTGCGATTGATTTGCTTAAACGTCCAAATATCAGTTTTGCTCAAATTGCAGAATTAACCAATTCTGAAGTGACGCCATTTGTCGGTGAGCAAATTGAAATTGCAGTGAAATATGCCGGTTACATCAACCGTCAACATGAAGATGTTGCGCAAATGAAGCGTCTGGAAGAAACACGTATTCCTGCCGATTTTGACTATGACATTGTTTCTGGTTTATCTCGTGAAATTACCTTGAAGTTGAAAGAGGTACGTCCTGAAACTTTGGCGCAAGCCAGCCGTATTCCAGGTGTTACACCTGCTGCGGTACAGCTCGTCATGATTACCATTCGTAAGAATGCACAAGCTAAAAAATCTGCTTAAGATTTTAAAGTTAAAAAGCCCGTGAAATGCGGGCTTTTTTATCGCCTAATTTTCATGAATCAATTCTGACTATGATTTCATCATTAATAACTACTATAAATATAAGTATTTGAAAATAAATTAAAATTAATACAATTAATATTTAAAAAGTCTATTTGTTTAATCTTTTAAGTCTAATTTGATAGCTCTTTACTATTTTAAAGCCATGAAATCCGACTATTGTCGTGGTATTTCTATCGAACGATTGCACAGAGAATAGTGAGATGAATCGTTATTGTAAAAACGATTTGTATACTATTGATGGAGATCAATCATGGCACAAACACACACAGGGAAACTACAAAAAATCTTAACGATATTTTTGTGTTTTTGGGTCGCATTTTTTGAAGGTTTCGATCTTCAAGCACCGGGTATAGCCGCTAAAGGAATTGCAGCGACATTCGGTTTGGATCAAGTTCAGATGGGCTATGTCTTTAGTTTAGGCGTATTTGGAATGCTGTTTGGCGCATTCTTTGGTGGGCGTATTGCTGACTATTTGGGACAAAAGAAAGTCCTGATGTTATCTATTGGTATTTTTGGTATTTTCATGTCGCTGACTGCAATTGCGCCAAGCGTCGAAGTTTTATATGCAGCACGTTTCTTTA
The DNA here is from genome assembly GCF_004336635.1 of Acinetobacter sp. ANC 4862. Taxonomy (GTDB): domain Bacteria; phylum Pseudomonadota; class Gammaproteobacteria; order Pseudomonadales; family Moraxellaceae; genus Acinetobacter. Next base: position 1,070 of record NZ_SJXH01000015.1, on the reverse strand, counting down.
CTGGACTTGGGCTGGGGGCAGCAATGCCGACCATGATTTCAGTGGTGGGTGATGAAGCGACGGAAGCCAATCGTGGCAAGTTAAATAGCTTGATGTATTGTGGTTTACCTGTAGGCGCGATCTTTGTTGCCGGTCTGGCAATTTTATTGCCTGAGATTCAATGGCAAACCTTGTTCCTGATTGGTGGCTTAACGCCCTTAGCGCTTATTCCATGTATGGCGTTTATTTTAAAAGACAAGCCAAAAATGGCTGCTGTCGTTCAGATGCCTACTGAATCTGTTCCAGGAATGGCACAAGTATTATTTAAAAACCAGCAGTATAAGAACACTTTGCCACTTTGGGTGGGTTTTTTCTTTACCCTGATGATCAATTATATTTTGATTAGCTGGTTGCCTAACTTGTTGATGGAACAAGGGCTGTCTAAGCAAGAAGCATTCAGCATTATGCTGATTTTCCAAGTCGGTGCTGTGATAGGTACCCTAGGTTTGGGTTACTTGCTGGATCGTTTAAAACTCTGGCAGATGGCAGTGATTATTTATAGTGGTTTATTTGTTGCCTTGAGTCTGTTATTCACGACAACCTCTATTCCAATGTTGGTTCTGGCGGGTGTAATGGGCGGGATCTTCTCAACCGGGGGGCAGTCGATTCTGTACGGTATTTCGCCAATCTTCTATTCGGGTGCAGGTAAGGTGACCGGTGTGGGCAGCGCGATTTCTCTGGGACGTTTGGGTGCAATGACTGGACCATTACTTACCGGAAAAATCTTGGCACTCGGTTTGGGAACCACCGGTATTTTAGTGGCGAGTTTACCGGCAGTAGTCATTTCGGCTGTGGCGGTCACTGCGTTATCGCGTTATAAATCTGCGCATAAATAAAATCCTGATCTTAAAAAATATGAGCTTTAAAACATGATTTAAAAAAGGGAATCTTCAGATCACTGCTGTCCCATAGTTTGATTTAAATAAAAAAACCTGAGTCCGAACAGTTAAAATATGAGTGCAAACAAACACTTTAACGACCAGGATTCAGGTTTTGTCACATCAGAATACCGTATTTCATCAGTTAATTAA
>NZ_SJXH01000014.1 GCF_004336635.1 Acinetobacter sp. ANC 4862 | reverse complement strand
AGCTACCCTGCTGAAATACGTCATGCGATTTATACAACAAATGCAATTGAATCATTGAATAGCGTGATCCGCCATTCAACTAAAAAGAGAAAGATCTTCTCTTCTGATGATTCAGTGAAAAAGGTCATTTATTTAGCAACTTCAAATGCTGCTAAAAAATGGACCATGCCAATTCAAAATTGGCGTTTAGCAATGAATTGGTTTACGATTCAGTTCGATGATCGATTAAAAGATCATTTATAAAAAATGGAACTTACACAAAATAATTTACAGGCTCTAAATTCTTCTGTTTTGATTAAATTATCTTTCGAATCAGAGATTAAATTTTAGAAGGCTATACTGATTAGGCATACGGAGTTCTTATGTCTGATACAAATTCTGAGCCTACGTACATTGAATATGGTTCAAAGCTATTTCTTGCAATTGTATTGTCATTATTTTTAGCGGGATTTTCCTCTTTCTCATTGTTGTATTGTGTGCAACAGATGATGCCTATTTTTGCAAAATTCTTTACTGTTTCTCCTGCACATAGTAGTTTCCCTTTATCCTTTTCTACAGTTGCTCTTGCGATAGGGTTATTGTTTACGGGCTTAATTTTAGACTGGTTTGGTCATAACCCTCTTATAGTTTGGGTGCTGTTTTTAGCTGTAAGTTTATTGATTCTCAGTTCAATTCTTCCTATTTGGGAAGTCTTTTTAGGCACACGGGTATTGATTGGGGCTGATTTTATTTACCTTTTCATTTTTTGCTGCGTATTCCACTTCAAGTAGTTGGGTGTCAGTACAATTATTACAATATCGTGCCGTAGGATTTTCATTTTACTTGTTTAGTTATTACATGGGATCCAGTATTTTGGGCAGTAGTAGCGGTTTAGTCTGGGAAAACTATGGTTGGAATGGCTTAAGCGTCTTTATTAGTGCTGTGCTGATCATAGGATTATTTTTTGCGCTACAACTCTTTCGGTAATCATCTTCATAAGCATCAAATAATTAAAAATTTAAACCACTGTTTTTGGATATTTTTTAATCAAGAATATGAGCGGAATTCATGGTAAAATGATCGGCTTTCATCTTTGATCTAATTTTCAGATCTTCCATCTGCCAGCCGAGAATTTGCTAGCCATGTCTACAGCTTATACCGCACAGACAGCGCCGACTGCGTTGTTTGATTACGACAAATATTGGGCGTCTTGTTTTGAACCCGCACCATTTTTGCCGATGTCGCGCGAGGAAATGGATCTACTCGGCTGGGATGCCTGTGACTTTATTTTAGTGTGTGGCGATGCCTATATCGACCACCCATCTTTCTGTTCAGGCATTATTGGACGTACCCTTGAAGCGCAAGGCTTCCGTGTGGGGATTATTGCTCAGCCAGATTGGACCAATCCTGAGGCATTCCGTGTACTGGGTAAACCGACCATCGCTTGGGGCGTGACTGCCGGCAATATGGATTCGATGATCAACCGTTATACGGCGGATCGTAAAATCCGTTCCGATGATGCTTATTCACCAGATAATCAGCCGAATAAACGTCCAGACCGTGCCGCAACTGTGTATTGTCAGCGTTGCCGTGAAGCATTCCCGGATGTGCCGGTATTGTTGGGTGGTATTGAAGCATCGTTGCGTCGTATTGCGCATTATGATTACTGGTCAGACAAAGTCCGTCGGTCGGTGTTGATGGATTCAAAAGCTGATTTATTGATGTACGGTAATGGTGAACGCTCGATTACTGAAGTGATGCACCGTCTGGCCAAAGGTGAAAAAATTCACGAGATTACCGATGTTCGTGGTACTGCTTTTATTGTCAATAAACATAACCGTGCGTCTAAAGCCAAATTTGTTGAAATTGCGTCGAATGATGTCGATGCAATTGGCCGTGTCGATCCAATCATCAATCCTTATGTGATGACTGAAGATTTGGATGGCTGTGAAATTGAAAAGGATAAAGGTAATTCTTTAACTCAATATCAAAATTTCCAGAAAGAACTGGTTGCCAATCCAATCGTGCGTGAAGGGGACAATTTAGCACCTGATACACAAATTGTGCAGTTGCAACCCGCTTCCAAAGCAATCAAACACAAGTTGCCACCTCGTGAATTGGCTGTCATTCGTTTACCGGCATTTGAAGAAGTCGCTGCAGATCCAGTTTTATATGCACATGCCAACCGTATTCTGCATCTGGAAACCAATCCCGGAAATGCGCGTGCCATGGTACAAAAACATGGTGAGCGTGATGTCTGGCTGAATGCACCTCCAATTCCGTTAACAACGGAAGAAATGGATTATGTGTTTGATTTGCCTTATGCACGTCTGCCACATCCATCTTATGGCGAAGCACGTTTCCCTGCTTTTGACATGATCAAGTTCTCCGTGAACATCATGCGTGGCTGTTTTGGCGGTTGTACTTTCTGTTCGATTACCGAACATGAAGGTCGTATTATTCAAAACCGTTCTGAAGAATCTATTCTGCGTGAAGTGGAAAAAATTCGTGATACGGCGCCTGGCTTTACCGGTATTATTTCCGATTTAGGTGGGCCGACTGCGAACATGTATCGTTTGCAGTGTAAAGATCCTGAAATTGAGAAAAACTGTCGTAAACCATCGTGTGTATTCCCTGGTGTTTGCCAAAACTTGCATACTGACCATGCACCATTGACGCAGTTGTATCGTAAAGCACGTGAATTAAAAGGCATTAAGAAGATTCTGATTGGTTCAGGTCTGCGTTATGACCTGGCAGTGTTGAATCCTGAATATGTGAAAGAGCTGGTTCAGCATCACGTGGGCGGCTACCTGAAAATTGCACCGGAACATACCGAAAAAGGTCCATTGTCGAAGATGATGAAACCAGGTATTGGTACGTATGATCGCTTCAAACAGATGTTTGACCGTTTCAGTAAGGAAGCAGGCAAAGAACAATACCTCATTCCTTATTTCATCGCGGCGCATCCGGGTACCACCGATTACGACATGATGAACTTGGCGGTTTGGTTGAAGAAGAACGGTTTCCGTGCCGATCAGGTGCAGACTTTCTATCCATCTCCGATGGCAACTGCAACCACCATGTACTACACCGGTAAAAATCCGTTGGCGAAAGTGGCGCGTTATACTGAAAATGTTGACATTGTAAAAGGCGAAAAGCGTCGTCGTTTACATAAAGCCTTTCTGCGTTACCATGATTCGAATAACTGGCCATTATTGCGTGAAGCATTGAAAGAAATGGGCCGTTCAGACCTGATTGGTAACTCGAAACAGCATTTGATTCCGACGTATCAGCCTGTGGGTACCGAAGGTCAGTATCAATCGGCACGTAAGAAAAACTCGACTGTTGCCGGTGATTCGCAAAAACGTAGCGGTGACAATGCTGTTCGGAATCATTCCGCAGCGAACCCGTCGCGTCCGTCGAATACCAAAAAACGTCCTGAAAAAGGTCAGATCTTGACTCAGCATACCGGTTTACCACCCCGTGAAACTGGGGATGCTAAAAAACCGTTTGGTGGTCCTAAACCAAAAGGTAAATCTAAGCCGAAATCGAGAGCTTGATTTAAAAAATAAAAAAAAGAACGCTTAGGCGTTCTTTTTTATAATTAATTAAAAAATAACAGGAATTAAACAGCTCGTCGGAATTGTAGGACAATATCTGAAAGTATGGTTGCATCAGTGCTTGGGCTTGATATACCCTATTTATAGTGTCTAATTAAAGGATTTAATTTAGACATCAATCATGAGCATAAAATCACTGCAACTTTTTGTCAGCTTTTATGATGATTTCGTCGTTATTTAAATGCAGTTTGTTTACTTAAAAAATTAATAAAAATAAGAGTTGTATACTGAATTTGATAACAATCGGTGTGACACCGAAAAAGATTATAAAAATTTAAAGGACTAACAGGATGATGGTTTACATTTTGGTCGGGAGTTTGCTCCTATTCTGCGTACTGTGTATGGCTTGGAAAAGTCTGGAAAGCAGTACCAAACAGCAAGATAGTGCTTTAAAGCAAAGAGCTATCTTTAATATTAACGAACAATTAACCTATACGCGGCTCAAGGAAATATTGCCACAGAGCACTATATTGGCCCATGTTTCATTTGATGCGCTATTGACGACTAAATACTCTCGTACCCGCCATAAATATCGCAATATGGTGGCAGACTTTGTGGTGCTTGATAAACATCATCAAGTCACAGCCATTATTGCACTTGATGATCCCATGGCATTAAAGCGTCCCCAGAATGCGCAATATCAAGATGCACTTTTAGCTATGGCGGGATATCGTGTCATTCGCTATGAAGATGTGCCTGAATATTATGAGCTAAGACAAGATTTCCTTCTTGGAAAATCTCCTCACAATCAGTTAGATGTACAGCTGGCAGATACACCAAAGAAGTATAGTTTTTATCCTGAGCTGGAACGAAAGAAAATCCGAATCGTGGGATAATAACAACAAGCATGAATTCATATGCATTCATGCTTATTTATAGCTATCGCTTTAATTTTCTGCACGGACAGCAGTGACTGTCATTTCCACCAAAACGTCCGGTGCATAGAGTTTGGATTCAACACAGGTTCGTGCAGGTGCATGACCTTCAGCCACCCAAGCATCCCAAACTTCGTTCATTGCAGCATAGTCTTGTTGTATATCTTTTAAGAAAATCATCACCGACAAGATATTGCTTTTATCTGTTCCCGCATCTGCCAATAAGCGGTCTATATTATCCAGCGTTTCTTGCGTCTGCGCTTTAATATCCAGTGAGGTGTCATTGGCCAATTGACCGGCTAAATGCACTAAATTCCCCGAAATCGCCACTTCGCAATAACGCTTTTCTACATGTAGACGCTGAACACTCATCAAATTTTAATCCTGTATTTTGGGCATGATCGCTGCGACAATTATAGTAAGTAAATTGCCACATATTGTCATTCATACTCGGGAAAAAATTAGTCTTTAAAAAATGAGTGCGGCTTGGCGCGCGTTGTTCTTGGAGGTGCTTAGAGATTTACAGGAATATTCGCAGAAGGTATGCAAGAGGGGGATTCCATGGTTTACAACAGAGTTGCCCTGTAATATTCGGATTTGATCGTCACGCCAATCACAGGACAGCATGCTAAAAGTAAAGGTGATTTTTAGCATCTCAGCGGCTACATGGATAAATGCATCGCGCCCATAGAGTACCTCAAAAACAGCCGTTATGTATCATCAATTGGTCTAATTTTATTCTTTTGATTGAAAAATATTCAAATGCTTACCACAACGAAAGCTGCGGCTGATCCAGTTGGTCAGAAAGTTGGTAAACCCCAACCCCGATTAAGCGAAATTGAAAATGTTCAGGAATCTGCATTTCGATCAGCAATTGCTGAAGTACATCTTCCAGTTGCTTTTGATTTTCTAAGGGGTGTTTAAAACTTTTACTGTGTTGCAAAACCTGGAAATTTTTCAGTTTCAGTTTGGCCGAAACCCCACGTGCACAGAGTTGTTTTTTCTCTAAATTTGCCCAGACTTGATCCATCATTTTGGACCAGTAGTCCTGGCATTGGATTAAAGTCAGATCATCATCAAAGGTGGTTTCCTTGGAAATCTGCTGGCGTTCACGTTCGGTTTGGACGGGGCGCTCATCAATCCCTTGGGCATACAGAAAAAGCTGCTTGCCATATTTGCCAAAATGTTGAATCAACACCGCTTGGTCAATTTGTTGTAAATCGCCCAAAGTTTCCAATTGCAAAATTTTGAGTTTTTCTTGAGTGACTTTCCCAACACCGGGAATTTTCTTTAACGGCAAATCTTGAATAAAGTTCTGCACCTGTGAGGGTTTAATAACACAAATGCCGTTGGGTTTATGCCAGTCAGATGCAATTTTAGCCAAAAACTTGTTCGGTGCGACACCCGCCGATGCGGTTAAGCCTGTGGCTTGAAAAATATCTTCCCGGATTCGCATGGCGACTTCGGTTGCACTGGGAATATTCTGTAAATTTTTTGTAACATCCAAATAGGCTTCATCTAAAGATAAGGGTTCAATGAGGGGAGTATAACGCTGGAAAATTTGATGAATTTGGGCAGAGACAGCACGATATTTTTCAAAATTGGGTTCTATGACCACTACTTGCGGACAGCGGTTTTTGGCCTGTGACATCGACATGGCTGAGCGCAGCCCAAACTCACGTGCAGGATAAGAGGCTGCACAGACCACAGCGCGTGGATGATGTGAGGCAATCACCACAGGCAAATGCTTTAACTCGGGCCGGTCTTTGAGTTCCACGGATGCATAAAAGGCATCCATATCGATGTGAATGATTTTTTTCATGCAGCCCTAATTCTGCCTCTAACGCTATATAGCTTCAGTATCTCATCTTCATGGCTGAGATTGTAGATCAGTATCAAGTGGATACGACACAGGCTGACTGAGTAAAATGACTTGTGTTTTTTGTTGTTCAGCAGCCTGAATCAGAATTTTTAAGCTTTGCTTGGTGTTATCGGCCAGATAAGGCAAAAATTCTAAAGGCTGATCTACGGGTTTGAAAAAATCATCCCAATGAATAGGTATCACTACTTTAGGTTTTAATGTTCTCAAGGTTTGATCGAGATGGTTTTGCTGAAATTCTTTCGATTGGCGCGAAAGTTGGGCAATGCCTAAAAATAAGGTATCGACCTTTAAATTTTTCAGTTGATCGGGAACAGCACTGGTACTGGCTTTGACCAAAACAGTATGCCCTTGATGTTCAATCAAATAATCAAAGCTATGACCCTCTTTAAATTCAGAAAAACGGGCAGGTTGTTGCAGTGGTTGAGAAATTTCCTCACCCAAATCATTATTCACTGCCGTCGGTGGAGTATGTCGTGAAGGAATGGCTGTGACTTTGAACTCACCAAAGGACATGGGTTGTAAAGGCGGAATCTGGATTAACTGCTGTGCTGCAACGTGTCCGCCTCGTGCAATATTCAAGGTACTGCTTGAACCGATAATTTTCGTATGTGGAAGTCGTTTGCCAAGCTCGGCAAGATCTAGTGTATGGTCATAATGTGAATGGGTGACTAAAACTGCTTGAGTGCGCTGTAAATGCTGTTGCTGAATCATCCGCTGGATTATTGCAGGCTGACTTTGAATTTTCTGAAAAAGTACTTGAGACAGGGAAGGGTGACTAAAGAATCCATCGATTAAAATCTGGGTTTTGCCATCATCAAAAAGTAATGTTGAAACGCCAAAAAACTTTACATTTAGGCTTGAAGATTTCGATGCTTTTTCAGAGGCTTGATATTGCCATTTTTGAAAATCAGACACTTGACCGGAAGGCTGCAGTAAAAAAACCATGCCAGCCACCAAACACAGAATAAGCAGCCCCAATGAAACCCAAAGTCCTTTTTTAATCGACATAATTTTCCTGTTTGTAGTTGTTTATTCTTTTTATTGTTGATGAATAGTTGAGCTTATCTTGTTATTTTTTCGGTAAATTTTCAACTTTTTTTAGTGAGTAGATACCATTTCGTTGTAAAAAGCTGATCCAGTCAGATTCATCGCCATTAAACACATTTAAGTCGACAACTTTAGCAATGCCTTTGATGGTTCCCTGATTGGTATGTTGCCAGAACAGCCATTTCGGCTTGCCTTTTAAATCCGGTTTGCCCTGATATTCACGTACCCACAGCGGAGTTTTGGAAAATTCCCCCGCTAAAATAATGTTATAAAACGATTTGGAAATATAGAAAATCGGTTGTTTGCCATAATGCTGATACAGTCGATCATGCATGACCTGAATTTCTTTCAGTAGCTGTTCCTTGGTGTAGGTGTTGATGCAATTACTGTCATATTCCAGATCAATCACTGGTGGTAAGGCATCGGCTTTATTGGGGACTGTTTCAATAAAATTTTGCGCCTGAATTTCACCATCACGGCATAAGCGATAAAAATGATAAGCACCGACCATCAAGCCATTTTCACGTGCTTGTAACCAATAGTCCTGAAATTTTCGATCCTTAAAATCCCCCCCTTCCGTGGCTTTCAGATAAACAAACCGATAGCTCTTTGGGGAAATCTGTTTCCACTGAATATCGCCCTGATGATGTGATACATCAAAGCCTTTGACCGGATATTCTTGTGCCGAAGCAGGATTATGATGCAATACAAAAACATAAACGACGATTGCGACGCAAATCAGCACCAGGCCTGCGCAAGAGGCGTAAAGCTTTTTATGGCTGTTCTGGGCTAATCGTTTTTTAGACATAAATAATTTAAGGGTGATTGATCCAGCACATGATAACGCGATCTGAAGCTTCAAACCACGCTGTTTCTTCAATCAGCTTAAACAGGTGTATTGCATGGAATGCGCCAAAAAACGCAGGCAGTGATGATATTAATACAGCCCAGAAAAATTAAGGTGCTATGGAACGCCTTAGTGATGTGTTCGACGCCATAATAGGCGGTGAAGATGTTCACCAAGGTTCCTGCCAAAGCCACACCAATACTCATCGATACCATCATAATCATGGATAAAAAACTGTTGCCACTGCTTGCATCTTGTTGAGGTAAATCTTTCAAAGTTAATGTATTCATCGAGACAAATTGCAGAGAATTCAGCATGCCAAAAATAAAGAAGTGCAAAGCGCGTAACCAAATTGGCGTGTCCGCCGTAGTGAGGGCGAAACTGGCAATACAAGCACCCACCAATAAGGTGTTGATCAACAATACCTTTCGATAGCCAAAGCGTTGAATAATTTGACGAATAATCGGTTTGGATGCCAATGAGCCGAGTACGGTGGGAATCATTAACAGACCGGTAATAAACGGTTCAAAACCGAATGCCACTTGTAACATCAGGGGGATAAGAAAGGGCATGGCATTGCCACCTAAGCGGGCAAAAAAATTACCCACAATCCCAATGGCATAAATTTGATTATTGAATAATTTACTGCGAAACAGTGCATTTTGATGACGATGTGCATGATGGGCGTAAATAGCAGCCGCCATTAAACCCGCAGTGATTAATCCACTACTCCACCATAAAGACAGATGGGGGCTAGCAAAGTTTTCGATCCCCATTGAAACGCCGACCATGGCAATCACCAGTAGAATAAAGCCGAAAAAATCAAATGATTTAACACTAGGTTCAGTTACATTCGGCATGGCTTTAACTGTAATTAAACAGCCTAAAAGCCCCATCGGAATATTAATTAAAAAGATCCAGTGCCAGGTCGTTACTTCTACCATCCACCCCCCCAGTGTAGGGCCGATAAGTGGACCCATCAGTCCTGCAAGACTCATCAAACTCATGGCAGATAAAAACTGGGTACGTGGAATGACCTTGAGCATGGCCAAACGACCCACAGGTAACAATAATGCCCCACCAATTCCCTGAATAACCCTATAGACCAGAAGTTCATTTAAGCTGTTGGCAAGTCCACAACCTAATGATGCCAAGGTAAAGATAACAATCGCGCTAAAGTAGGTATTGCGTACGCCAAATCGATCTGCAAGCCAGCCACTTAATGGAATACAGGCCGCCACGGAAAGCACATATGCCACCACGACACTATGCATTTGGAGAGGATCTTCACCTAAATTTACCGCCATCGCGGGAATCGCGGTATTGACGATGGTGGTGTCCAAACCTTGCATAAAAAAGCCAATAGACACCAACAAGACCAACAGTCTAAATTCTGGTTGTAAGGCTTGATGTGATGGCGTGGCGTTCATAAAAGTATAAAAGTGAAATTTTTAAATAGTTTAAAGTAATCCTCCCAACATGGTGTAAGAAAAAGTTGTTCTATCGAGAGTAAGTAAAGAAAATAAAATCTAGATCTAAGTTCAGCTTTTTACACTTCTCTCTGCAATGAAGTCGATCCTTCAACGGCAATCATTCCGATTCATTTGAAATAAAAAAATGTAGATAAAAACAAGATTAAGCCGCTTTTTAATCGACGCTAACAAAATCTTGCCATGCTTATGTCATTAAAGTGACATAAAAATGTCATAATTCAGCCCAACTTCCAGCAGCGCTGGATGAGTACTTTTAATTGGTGAAAAAGGTTTTGTTTTTATGACAATCGAAATTTTGATGATTGTTGGCTTCTGTCTAGCCGCTTATTCAATTGTCGGAAATGATGTGCCGCAGACCTTAGGTACCTTTATTTCATCCAATGCCCATCGTCCCTGGTGGATACTGTGGCTGTATACCAGCAGTATTTTAAGTGTGGTCTTGCTGTATGGCTGGTGGGCTTCAGGTGTTGGCGATGCTTCTTATGGCCGTCTGGAAACCATTCCTTTTCCTGAGGGTGGCATTACCTGGCTGTATATTGTTCCGCCCATCTTGCTGATTTTTTTGACCAAATATGGGATTCCGGTCAGTACCACATTCTTAGTCCTCACGATTTTTTCGCCGAGCAGTTTGGGTTCAATGCTCACCAAATCGATGATGGGTTATGCCGTTGCATTTATTGTGGCAATCATTGTTTATCGATTTGTGATTAAAGGCATTTCAGTTTATTTCAGTAAAACCCGAGACCATAAACCCTCGCATATCTGGATTGGTTTGCAGTGGGTGTCCACGGCATTTCTGTGGAGCCAGTGGCTGATTCAGGATCTGGCGAATATTTTCGTCTATGTACCGCGTCAAGTTCCGCTGGAATTTTTGATTTTTGCGATTCTGGTGTTTATCGTTCTCTTGGGTGTGGTCTTTTATCAACGTGGTGGCGCCATCCAGAAAATTATCGATACCAAAACCGGTGTGGCTGATATTCGTTCCGCGACCATTATCGATTTTATTTATGCCTTGATTTTATTGGTGTTTAAAGAGTGGAGCAACATTCCAATGAGTACCACATGGGTATTCTTGGGTCTGCTTGCAGGTCGTGAGTTTGCGATGTCGATGCATTTGGCTGAAGTAAATAAATATCGAACCTCACGTAACGTCAGTAAAGATGCGATGAAGCTGATGGTCGGTTTAATCATGAGTATTGTGCTTGCCACAACTTTGCCTTGGTTCTATAACTTTATTTCAAATTTATAGTGTAGACAGGGCAATCAAAAAAGCGAGCTCTGGGCTCGCTTTTTTATGTTTAGAATTTGGCTTTAAATCGCAAAGTGTTTCGGAGCACCGAGATTTTTAATCGCATTCAGAATTTGATCGGCATGATTGCAAATAATCAGTTTCGCCCGATGCTGTGGCGGTAAAAAGCCTTCACTGACCGCATGATCCAGCTGGGCAATTAAAGCATCATAAAAGCCATTCACGTTATACAGCATCATGGGTTTTTGGTGCTGATTCAACTGGCCCCAAGTGGCAATTTCCAGAATTTCTTCAAAAGTTCCCAAGCCACCCGGCAGCGCTACAAAAGCACTGGCACGCTCCGCCATCATGGCCTTGCGTTCATGCATGCTTTCTACAATGTGCAATTCGGTGAGTTGGTTATGCGCGATTTCATAATCCAGCATGAATTCAGGAATCACTCCGACGGTTTGACCGCCACGTTGTCTAACCGCGTCAGCAACTTGTCCCATTAAGCCAATACTTGCACCGCCATAGACCAGTCCAAAACCCAAGTCAGAAAGAGCTTGAGCCAGCGCAATGGCTTTTTCTTGGTAAATCGGCTTGTTGCCTGAACGCGAGCCACAATAGAGCGCAATTAAAGGTTGAGTTGTTTTCGGCGTTGGATTTTTATGTTTTGGAGTCATTTTTAATACACTGTTCATCATTATATTTTTTACCATAGCACTTTATTTTTTCATGCTCTAGCTTAGTCTGAAAATATGACACAGCATGTGAGGTCATGAACAGGCTTTGCAAAGATTTGTTAAAACTTGCTGAGATAAAAGAGCGGGAGTACTGAAAAAAAGATGAATTTCTAGTTCATCTTGCTATACTAAAAATCTGTTTTCCAATAAATGAATCAACATGAGTAGTGGTTGTCCTCGCTCTGAACATCTCAATTTTTCCGCAAAAATTATAAAGAATGCTGTTCATAGAATATTCAGCGATTTTAATATGAACATCCTAAAATCAGACCTCTATACCCTGCAGGAGAGCATCCAATGATCTTTGAATGGATGTCAGATCCATCTGCATGGATTGGACTGGCCACTTTAGTGGTGTTAGAAATTGTTCTTGGTATCGATAATCTGGTTTTTATTGCCATTTTGGCGGAAAAACTTCCACCAGAACAGCGTAATGCAGGTCGTATTGTCGGGTTGCTCCTCGCCTTGGCTATGCGCTTAATTTTACTGGCTTCCATTGCTTGGGTCGTGACCTTAACGCAGCCACTGTTCCATATAGTTGATCATCCTTTCTCAGGCCGTGACTTGATTCTACTGTTCGGTGGTGTGTTCCTTTTATTTAAAGGCACCATGGAACTGCATGAACGCATTGAAGGCACTCAACCTCAGAAAGAAGAAAACCCGGTGCATGCCGCTTTCTGGATGGTAATTGTTCAAATTGTGGTGCTGGATGCAGTTTTCTCTCTAGACAGCGTGATTACCGCAGTCGGAATGGTGAAAGACCTTTCTGTAATGATGATTGCGGTGGTGATTGCGGTCGGCATTATGCTTTGGGCATCGAAACCGCTGATGGATTTCGTCAACAAACATCCAACCGTGGTGATTCTATGTTTGGGCTTCTTGATGATGATCGGTTTCTCACTCATTGTTGAAGGTTTTGGTTTCCATATTCCAAAAGGCTATTTATACGCTGCAATTGGTTTCTCGGTGGTGGTTGAGTTTGTGAATCAAACCATGCGCCGTAACCAGGAGAAAATGGTGACCACGACGGATTTACGTTACCGTACCGCTTCTGCGGTAATGCGCATGCTCGGTGGCAAGTCGGAATCACAAAATAATGATGCTGAAGATGTGCTTGCAACCCGTGCATTTGCCGATGAAGTCTTTAATGAACAAAATGGCGCTTATCACAGTGTGATGGTACAGGGCGTACTTGGACTGTCTGAACGACCGGTGAAGTCGGTGATGACACCGCGTCCTGAACTGGAATGGATTGATTTAGACGAAGACGAAATTGCCATTAAAGAACAATTGTTGAGTATGACCCATTCGCGTTTAATTGTTGCGCATGGTGAGTTAGACAATATTGCCGGTGTAGTCCTGACCCATAAAGTGATGAATGAATATATTGAAACCGGTGTACTCAATTTTGAACGTCACTTACGTGAACCGGTGATTGTGCATGAAAATGCTCAAGTGTTGATGGTGATGGAGCAATTACGCCAAGCCCCGTTGCAATTGGCGATTGTCCTGAATGAATACGGTTCGATAGAAGGGATTGCGACACCAATTGATGTACTTGAAGCGATTGCAGGTGAATTCCCGGATGAAGATGAATTTGAAACTGCAGCAGAAAGTCTGGAAGATGGCACTTTAATTCTTGAAGGTTCTACCGATATTCGTCACGTCTCCTTACTTTTAGATTGTGATCTGGTGGATGAGTCTGAACAATACTCAACCTTGTCTGGATATATCTTGCACCACTTGGGTCATTTACCGGAAAGTGGGGCAAAATTCGAAGCCGATGGTTATATCTTTGAAGTGGTGACAATGGATGGTCATAAAATTGATAAAGTCCATATCATTCCGAAAATTGAAAACCATGCCAATGATTAACTAAATTAAGGCAGATTGTCTTTAAAGCAAGATAATTGATTAAAATAGCTCGCATCGTCGGGCTATTTTTTATTGGGAAAATTTGATGTCAGAAAGCAATTGTCCATGTGGTCTTGGAATGTATGCCAGCTGTTGCCAACCGCTACATTTGGGACAGGTGAAAGCGCAAACTGCAGAACAGGTGATGCGTTCACGTTATAGCGCATTTGCCAAACATGAAATTGACTATATTGTCAAAACCACAGCCATTGGACAGCAACAGGCATTGGATGTGGCTGCGATTCGTGACTGGAGTCAGTCCAATCAATGGCTCAAGTTGGAAATTGTGCAAGCCAAAGAAAAAATAGATAAAAATCATGCACAAGTAGAGTTTAAGGCACATTATCATGATGGCAAACAGGCTCAGGTTCATCATGAAGTTTCACATTTTGTGCTACACGATGGAGCTTGGTATTTCCTTGATCCGACCACAGAGATGCAAATCACCATGAAGCAAGCCTGCATTTGTGGATCGGGGAAAAAATTTAAACAATGTTGTGCACAATATCTGTAAATTTCATCTGAATTTGCCTTAGAATAACGCGCATCGATTACCCTCAGTGGAAGAAGGGCAATGTTGCTATTAGTGATTTATATTATTGCGATTACGGCCGAAGCCATGACCGGGGCTTTGTCGGCTGGTCGGCGTAGTATGGATTGGTTTGGGGTAACGCTGATTGCTTGTGTGACGGCACTTGGTGGCGGTTCAGTTCGGGATGTATTGCTCGGACATTATCCACTGACTTGGGTCAAACATCCTGAATATTTGGTGTTAACCTGTGCTGCGGCCTTTGTCACTATCCTGATTGCCAAATGGATGCGCCATTTACGCTCTATCTTCTTGATTCTGGATGCCATGGGGCTGATTGGCTTTACCGTGATTGGTTGTCAGATTGCACTGGAAATGGGACATGGTTTCGTGGTTTCAGCTGTGGCGGGTGTCCTGACGGGTGTCTCTGGCGGTATTCTGCGTGATATTCTGTGTAACGATGTACCCTTGGTGTTCCGCCGTGAACTGTATGCCAGTATTTCTTTTGTGTCAGTTATCTGTTACTGGGTCTGCCAAGAGATTGGTTTCTCCCTGGAAGTCACCGTAATTTCGACTCTGATCTTCGGTTTCTCTTTACGCTGTATCGCCATCTACTTCGGACTGGAAATGCCCAAATTCATTTATAAAGATGATGATGATCAATCGGCATCTTCCAAAGATGCTTCATAAGAATTTTCAAAAAAAACGGGAAATGACCGACGAAATGAGCGGTCATGATCTTCAAATTAGCGTATAAAAATCAGCAAAATCATAAATCCTGTTGGGAAAGCAGTATGCACCCTTTCACCAAATCAGAGATCTTGTTATGGATTTAGTCTCACGTGTACAACGCTTACCCATTGGTAAGTTTCACTATACCTTGCTATGGGTGATCGGACTCGGCTGGATGTTCGATGCAATGGATACTGGTCTGATTGCTTTTATTTTGACGACCATGGCCGAAGAATGGAACATGACCCCGACTGAAAAAGGCTGGGTGGTGTCGATTGGTTTTGTCGGTATGGCGATTGGTGCAGTTTTCTCTGGGGGATTAGCCGATCGTATTGGGCGTCGTACCGTATTTGCCATTACTTTGGTGACCTATAGTATTGCCACTGCTTTATGTGCCTTTGCACCCAATTTGACCTGGTTATTGGTGTTTCGTTTTATTGTCGGTTTAGGTTTAGGTGGACAGCTTCCTGTTGCGGTAACTTTGGTCAGTGAATACATTCCTGCGCACGTACGCGGACGCTTTATTGTTTTACTGGAAAGTTTCTGGGGCTTGGGCTGGCTGGTCGCGGCTCTGGTTTCCTACTTTGTGATTCCGAATTATGGCTGGCATATCGCATTTTTAATTGGTGGTTTGCCTGCCATTTATGTGTTTATGATTCTGAAAAAAGTGCCAGAGTCTGTTCCGTATTTGATTAACCGTGGACGGATTGAAGAAGCGCATGCTCTGGTTCAAAAACTGGAACGTCAATGTGGTGTGGAAGTGATTCAACACATTGAAGTCAAACCGGTTGCGGAAAAGCAGAATATTTCTTTTAAACAGCTTTGGACTGGCCCATTTGCTCGTCGTACCTTAATGCTCTGGCTGATCTGGTTCGGGATTGTCTATTCGTATTATGGCATTTTTACCTGGTTGCCAAGTTTGTTGATCAAACAGGGCTATACGATTGTGCAGTCTTTTGAGTATGTGCTGATTATGATTTTGGCGCAGCTTCCGGGTTATGTTGCCGCAGCATGGCTGGTGGAAAAACTGGGACGTAAAGCCACATTGGCGGGCTTTATTGGCATGTGTGCCGTTTCGGCTTATTTCTTTGGCCAAGCGGATACCGTGAACATGATTATGTTCTGGGGTTGCTTGATGTCGTTCTTTAACTTGGGTGCATGGGGCGTGCTTTATACCTATACGCCAGAACAGTATCCAACCAATATTCGTGCTTTTGGTTCTGGTTGGGCCTCTGCGATTGGTCGTATGGGCGGGATTGTGGCACCGATCGTGGTTACCCATATGATGGTGATGAACAATGGTTTCAGCCACGTCTTTACAATGTTTACTGCAGTATTGCTGGCTGTGGCTTTGGTGATTTTAGTCTTAGGCGAAGAAACCAAAGGCAAGACTTTAGAATCGATGGGTTTATAAAATTGCTGATTTTTTAGTTGATCGAACATTATAAAGTGGATATTTTTAGGCCATAAGACACAATTTGTCGCAGAGTGTTCAGTACTGCCCTTGTATAGACTGCACCTGCGACTTAGCATAACAACGTAGATACAAAAACGAATTATTTAGGATTTCACGCTTTTATGACCAGCCTTGTGCATCATGCGACAGAAAATCGTTCCGTAGCAGAATTTACTGAACAAGCTTACCTTAACTATGCCATGTACGTGATTATGGATCGTGCATTGCCGCATATCAGTGATGGTTTAAAACCGGTGCAGCGCCGTATCGTTTATGCGATGAGTGAACTGGGCTTAAAGCATAGTGGTAAGCCGAAAAAATCTGCCCGTACGGTAGGTGATGTACTGGGTAAGTACCATCCGCATGGTGACTCTGCCTGTTATGAAGCCATGGTGCTGATGGCACAGCCGTTTAGTTATCGTTATCCCTTCATCGAAGGTCAGGGCAACTGGGGTTCACCCGATGATCCGAAATCCTTCGCAGCAATGCGTTATACCGAAGCCAAACTTTCACTTTACAGTGAAGTGCTGTTGTCTGAGTTGGGTCAAGGCACCTGTGACTGGCAGGACAACTTTGATGGTTCGATGAAAGAACCGGTGAATTTACCGGCACGTGTACCGAATATTTTGTTGAATGGTACCACCGGTATTGCCGTAGGGATGGCAACCGATATTCCGCCACATAACTTACGTGAAGTGATTAAAGGCACCATCGCGCTGATTCGTAATCCAAATTTAAGCGATGAAAAAGTTGCCGAATATATTCCGGCACCCGATTTGCCGACCAAAGCGGAAATTATTACCTCGGCTGATGATTTATTAAAAATTCAGACCACCGGTCGTGGTAGTTATCGTATGCGTGCGGTGTACACGATAGAAAAAAATGAAATCGTGATTACCGAGCTACCGTATCAGGTGTCGGGTTCAAAAATCATCACCCAAATTGCCGATCAAATGCAGGCGAAGAAATTGCCTTTGGTGAGCGATGTTCGAGACGAATCCGATCATAAAAATCCAACCCGTTTGGTGATTGTGCTGCGTTCCAATCGTATTGATGCCGAAGCGGTGATGAGTCACTTATTCGCAACGACCGATTTAGAGTCAAGCTATCGTGTCAATATGAACATGATTGGTGCTGATGGTCGTCCGCAAGTGAAATCGATTCGCCGTATTTTGCTGGAATGGATTGAAATCCGTAAGAATACCGTGACCCGTCGTCTGCAATACCATTTAAATAAAATTGAAAAGCGCCTGCATATTTTGGCCGGTCTTTTGATTGCCTATTTAGATCTGGATACAGTGATTCGTATTATTCGCGAAGAAGATCATCCAAAAGCTGAGCTGATTGCACATTTCGGGATTGATGAAATTCAGGCCGAAGCCATTCTGGAACTTAAGTTACGTCATTTGGCAAAACTTGAAGAAATGGAAATTCGCCGTGAACAGGAAGAATTGGAAGCACGTGCTGCCATTATTCGTGAACAATTGGCAAACCCGGAATCATTAAAGAATCTGATCATTACCGAACTGAAAGACGATGCCAAGAAATTTGGTGATGACCGACGTTCGCCAATCGTGCAACGTGCCGAAGCTGCCGCGATTAGCGAACAAGACCTGATGCCGGCTGATCCTGTAACCGTGATTTTGTCAGAAGCAGGCTGGATTCGTTGTGCCAAAGGGCATGATGTGGATGCTGAAAATGCAAATTTCCGTGCAGGCGATCAGTACTTAAGTCATGCAACCGGCAAGTCGAATCAACGTACGTATGTGCTAGATGAAACAGGGCGCAGTTATGCACTGGCGATTAACAGTTTGCCATCGGCACGAGGTTTGGGTGAGCCCTTAAGCTCCAAACTTGCTCCTGCAAATGGGGTTGGCTTTATTCAAGTCATGATCGCAGATGATGAGCAGGAAATTATTGCGGTGAGTTCTAAAGGTTACGGCTTTAAATCCAATGCAAAACAGCTAGATACCAATGCGAAAGCGGGTAAAGCCTTCTTAACCGTATCGGATGATGCCAAAGCATTGCCATTGCAAACGGTGGATGCCAATACGCATTTAGCCATCCTGAGTACCGCTGGCCGTTTATTGGTGATTGATCTGTCAGAATTGCCAATCCTGAACAAGGGTAAAGGAAACAAGTTGATACAACTTGAACCGAATGAACAAATTTTGTCCATGACATTACTTTGTTTAAATGAAATAATTCAAGTAGTTGCAGGACAGCAACAATTAAAACTAAAAGGTGATGATCTTCAGAAATATGTAGGTAAAAGAGCGACTAAAGGTCAACTCTTACCACGGGGATATCAAAAAGCAAATAAACTGTTCATTCAAAGATAAAACTAGCATCCATTGATCAAAATACGTTATATATGATCCGTATTCGTGTAAATGGATGTCGTGTTATGCCTAAACAAGTTCAATAATGACGCATAGCATTGAAAAAACAGTTGAAAACTAAGGATTACAGATTGGAGAGAAGGGCATTATGGAAAAAATTTGGTTCGCTGAATACCAAAAAACAGGGATTCCGGAAACTATAGAATTACCACCAGAAAATACCTCGCTTAATGATGTTTTTGAACGTAATTTTCAAAAATTTGGTTCACGTGATGCCTTTATCTTTATGGATAAAGTCTTAACATTTAATGAACTAGAAGAAGCAAGCCGTAAATTTGCAACCTATTTACAAAGCTTAGGTTTGGCAAAAGGTTCTCGCGTCGCAGTGATGATGCCAAACGTGTTGCAATATCCAGTGGTTGCATTGGGTATATTCCGTGCAGGTCTGGTATTAGTCAATGTAAATCCACTCTATACCTCGCGTGAACTTGAGCATCAGTTAAATGACTCGGGTTCTGAAGTGCTGGTCATTATCGAAAACTTTGCAACTGTTTACCAAGCAATTATTGGTAAAACACCTGTGAAGCATGTGGTCGTGGCTTCTGTTGGCGATATGTTAGGTGCATTAAAAGGCACATTAGTGAACTTTGTTTTACGTTCAGTACGTAAACAAATTCCAGCTTGGGATATTCCAGGACATATTAAGTTCAATGCTGCAATGTCTAAAGTCAATGCAAGCAACTACAAGCGTCCAAGCCTGACTTTAAGTGATACTGCTGTATTGCAATACACCGGTGGTACTACGGGTGTTTCTAAAGGGGCAGAACTGACACATCGCAATCTTGTCGCGAACATGTTGCAGTGTGATGGCATTTTCCAAAGTAAATTTGGTGCACAAGACGGTTCGAAAGATGACCGTATTTTCTGTGCATTGCCGCTTTATCATATTTTTGCGTTCATGGTTTGTGCCATGTACGGTATGTATAAAGGTCAAGCTAACATTCTGATTCCAAACCCGCGTGACTTACCTGCGGTAATAAAAGAATTACGCAAATACCGTCCGTCATTCTTCCCGGCAGTAAACACCTTGTTTAATGCATTGGTGAACAATGAAGAGTTTAAGCAACTCGACCATAGCAACCTTAAAATGGCGATGGGTGGTGGTATGGCTGTTCTTGCTTCTACAGCTGAAGCATGGAAGAAAATTACCGGCACTAACATCATTGAAGGTTATGGTTTATCAGAAACTTCACCTGTTGCGACTGCAAACCCACCATCATCAATGGAGTTCAGCGGTACGATTGGTGTTCCGTTGCCATTGACTGAAGTTGCAATTCTTGATGATGATGGCAATGAAGTTCCATTAGGCGAACAGGGTGAAATCTCGATTCGTGGTCCACAAGTCATGAAAGGTTACTGGAACCGCCCGGATGAAACTGAAAAAGTCATGACCAATGGTTTCTTCCGTACAGGTGACATCGGTATTATGGATGCTCGCGGCTATATTAAAATTGTGGACCGTAAGAAAGACATGATTCTGGTTTCTGGTTTCAATGTTTACCCTGCTGAAATTGAAGATGTGATTTCCAAACATCCAAAAGTATTGGAAGTTGCAGCGATTGGTGTGCCTGATGAAAAATCAGGGGAAGTGCCTAAGTTATTCGTGGTGAAAAAAGATCCGTCTTTAACCACTGAAGAAATATTGGAATATGCAAAAGAAAACTTAACCGGTTATAAACGCCCACGTTATGTTGAATTTATAGATGAATTACCGAAATCAAACGTAGGTAAAATTTTACGTAAAGATTTACGTAAAACTGCATAAACCCTGCAATAAAAAAAGCGCCGTTTTCGGCGCTTTTTTTATACTTGAACTTTTAATCTTTCATCAGCCAGCGATCAATATAAGGGCGTCCAATACCCATAATCCATAAAAAGGTCGTGATGCTACCGAACTGATAAACGTATCGCTTTAAATCAAATGAACCAAAGCTATAGAAATTATCCAGCAAACAGTAAAGTGCAACGACTGTCGTCCATATCCAAAGGGCTTGACGTTTAATCCCCACATTCCAAAGTGCAAGAATTGAGATGACAATGGTGAAAATAAGAGACAGTCTATTTAGATTGGCACACATGACTGAAAGTAAAAATCCCACAATCGGCAACACGATTTTGAGTACACGATCCACTTTAAGTTGATGCTGGCGCTGTTTTTCTAGGACATCAAACATTTGTTGTTGATCTGGGTTGACCATACTGGATCCTTATTCCTCATTAATAAAAACATTATAATTTAACAAAAATTATTACTGAAACGCCATGCTATGATATTGGGCAGAAAATCTTAATGAGAAAAATGAGATGCAAACCATCAGCGGAATAATCTATCTCATCTTAATTGCATGTTTATTGCCCTACGTTTTTACAGTGATTGCAAAAAAAACTGCTGGCTTTAAAGGACGAGATAACCAAAACCCGCGCGATTTTTTAGCCAAAACCACTGGTTTGGCAGCACGTGCCAATGCGGTACAGCAAAATAGTTTTGAAAGTTTACCCTTATTTATTGCTGCCATTTTAATGGCGGAATATATGGTGGTTCCTCAAACCGTGATTATGACCTTCGGTATTGCCTATATTGTGCTACGTATTGTTTACGGTATTTGCTATTTAGCCAATTGGGCAACTTTGCGTTCCATTGTTTGGGCCTTGTCTTTACTTTGTCCAATTTTCTTATTACTTCTGGTCATTAAATTAACTTAAGCTTGCATCAATCTGGGGAAATACATATTTTGCTGTGGCGGATGTATAATCACAAAGTTATTTAATTCTCAAAAACCGTTATAATCGTGCCGGTTTAAATAAGATTTAACTTGTTAAAGAGTGATGCTATGAGTTACAGTAATATCCCAGCGGGTAAAGATGCACCAAACGATATCTATGTGATCATCGAAATTCCTGCGAATGCAGCACCAATCAAATACGAAATCGACAAAGATTCTGATGCGTTATTTGTAGACCGTTTCATGGGTACAGCAATGTTCTACCCAGCGAACTACGGTTATGTACCAAATACCTTGTCTTTAGATGGCGACCCATTAGACGTATTGGTTGTAACACCACACCCAGTTGAACCAGGTTCAGTGATTCGTTGCCGTCCTGTCGGTAAATTGAACATGGAAGATGATGGTGGTGTAGACGCTAAACTTGTTGCTGTTCCACACGACAAATTAACGCCAATCTACAAAGATGTTCAGGAATATACAGATCTTCCTCCTTTGTTGATCAGCCAAATCGAACATTTCTTCCAACACTACAAAGACTTAGAGCCAGGAAAATGGGTTAAGTTAAGTGGTTGGGAAGGTGCTGATGTTGCGAAACAAGAAGTATTGAGTTCAATTGCAGCTTATGTAGAAGCAAACAAATAATTGTTTGTTTCGAATTTAGCCTGAAAGGCTTAGATAAAAAAACCTGCACAATGTGCAGGTTTTTTTATCTCTTAAACTTACTGTGAATTAAAATAATTTCACAGGAATATCTAAGAATAAACGCCATTCATTGGTGTCGCCGATGTAAGCGCCTTCATAGACATCATTTGCACGATAGATTGAGTTACGAACGCGCAAGCTCGCATCTTTGGCAAAACCACTTTGAACCGTGTATTTCACTTGGTTAAAGAATTCATTTTCTTTACCTTCGCCTGTTTCACCTGCAACATTAATGTCCCAACCATAGACATAAGCAGTGGTCCAAGTTAAGCCAGGAACATTCATTGCACTGAAGTCATAGGTATATTGAACTTGTGCTGATTTCTCATGGTTGCCGACGAAGTCAGACAAGTAAGAGTTTGGTAAGTAAATACTTTGGTAGCCATCAGCATTTTGGCCGTAGTCATAACCGGTGTTGCCAGTATTTTGTTGGTAAGCCAACATGACGTTGTGTGCACCAGTATTATAAGTACCTGAAATTGCCCAAATATTGTTGCTTCGACCGGAAACATCTTTATTGCCAATTGTTGAAGAATAAGTAGCTGCTTGTTCATCAAACTCAGTGTGATAACCGCTGAAATCATAAGTCAAAGAACTATCATTTGCTAATGCTTGTTTATAGTTGGCATTTACATAATGACGCTCTAATTTATTTTTGCTGTCTAGGCCATAGTACGATGCATTTAGAGCGTCGCTAAATTTGTATTTTGCACCCCAAACCACTGCACGGTCTAAGTTTTCACCATCAGTGTTAATTTGATCAGAGTATTGGTTTTTAGTAAATTTACCCGCAATAACTTCCAAATTTTCAATTTCGTGGCTTGTTGCAAGCACACCGGTGAAATATTCAGGAACCATACGACCTGTATTACTTGCAAGAACAGGGATATCTAATACTTGAGTACCGTACTCAACAGTTGTATTTGAAACACGCGCTTTGACACTTGCACCACCACGTGCCCAGTGGTCATAGGTATCACCAGCACCCTTAGCTAGTTCACCGTCACCGTTTAAGCCTGTTTCACGTGGAATCATACCGTTACCGGCATTTTTATTGTTGCCCAATTTAAATGAAGCATCACCTACTGCATTTACACCAAAACCTACAACACCCTGGGTAAAGCCAGACTCGAGTTTCACAATTGCAGATTGTGCAGCAGAGCTTTGATCTTTGACATCAGGTGCTTTTTTGTCACGATTGATATAACCGGTACGGAATAGAACAGTTCCTTCAGCATCTTCAACAAAGCCTTTAGCTTCGCTTTGCTCACTAGCATATACAGTTGAGATTAATGCAGCTTGAATCAAAACTGCTAAGGTAAGTTTTTGTGCTTTTTGCATTGGGAGATGGCCTTATACAAAAGAGGGAGGATTAAATGAGAAGAATTGTATACGTAATGTAGAGCAAAAAAATCTTTTTTTTATTCATTTTATTTCATTAAAGTTATGCATTCCTTGAATAAGAATCCATGTAATAAATTGAACAAAAGTTCAAAAAAATCGATTTCATTTAAATATATTATTTAAAACAATAATATATTTAAATGAAAGATGATTCTTTATGTGGTTTTTTATAAAGAATGAATAATAGATAGTGCCCTGATTTTTAATTTTATTTTATTAGATTTAACGCTTGCTACTTTGGTCTAATAAGGCTTTTAAGTTGTGACCAAAAGTTTGGGTGGTAAATTTTTATCAAATCTTGCCAATGATCTAAATTCTCAGATCATCATGATATTTAATGTAAATATCATCTAATTATATGCAATGAAAAATATATTTTACTTAAATATTAAGCGCTTTTATTTCCCTAAAATTAAATAAAAGCAGGATGAATTTATTTAAAAAATTGAACAAAAATTATAAAAAAGCTTTAGAATTCGCAGCTAAATTTGTCATCGAAAAAGAATCTTAGTCGGATTCTCTAAGGGGTAGGAATGCATCAAACTTCACACAAAATTGCGTTATCTTTATTGCTTGCCATGAGCACAATGCCTGCATTTGCTGAAGAAGAGATAATTTCACCAGCAGCGGGAGCATTAACAGGCAGTTTTGCTGTGGTGAATAAATATATTTACCGTGGTGGTGTGGAAAATGATGATGTTGCTCTACAAGCAGGTCTTGAGTATGCACTTCAAAGTGGTGTTAGCGTAGGATACTGGGGTTCAACCATAGGTTATGATCCATCTGATAAGGATAGAGATCATGGTTTTGAACATGATTTTTATGTGGCGTACGGTAATGAAATTAACCAAAACTGGAACTATAGAGTTCAAGGGGCTGCTTATTACTATCAAAATGGCGGTACAGTTTATGCTGAAGATGGCAGTAAACGTAAAACTACAGCATTCGATGTATTGGGTGAATTGGCTTATAAAGACCTAACTTTAGCTGCATCCGTAATGCTTGCAGATGCTTCTTTCGCTAACGCGGGAGATGTGTATTTAAGTGCAGCGTATAGTTATGCTTTGCCGCAAAACTTTATGTTGAATACCTCAGTGGGCGCATCCATCTATAACAGCAGCCGCGATGACAGCATGATTGAAACGACTAATGATGTTGCCTTTAATGAAGCACGTATGGGTGTGAGTAAAGATATTGCAAATACGGGGGCTACTGCATCTTTAGATTATGTGGTGGGCGGTAAGGATCGCTTCGATACAGATTTTGATGATCAGGTTGTATTCGGTTTGAATTTTAGTTTTTAAGTTTAAAACTGTAAGAGTTTTTAAAAGTGCATAAATTGTTTTAAATTTGTGCACTTTTTTTAAGCATAATAAAATAATGCGGTTAAAAAATAGCCTCAAAAAGAGGCATGATGTAAGTAAATATGAATCTTGCTCTAAAGCTGAAGTGAGTTTTAATGTTGAAAAAAATGGCTATGGCAGCGAATCAACTGTATTGCAGATAGGTTTATTATAATTAATTAAAATTTAATAAAAACAAAATGATAGATCTATTTATTTTTTATTCTAGATGGCTTGTAGAGATCTGATTTCGCTTTTGGCATAGCAATTGCTATTACCTTATTGAGTTTATCGAAATAACCAAAAAAACCGTCGTAGTACGATGTGGGGGGAATCAAACAATGAAATTAACTTTAAAAGCATTATCTCTGGCTGTATTAGGCGCAGCATCTACATTCACTTTCGCAGAAGAGGCACCTGCATCAGAACATACCATTACAGGTAATATTGGAGTGGTGTCTCAATATGTATTACGTGGTAATACTGCAGGTTTGGAAAACTCGGGGGCAGCGGTTCAAGGCGGTTTAGACTACAGTCATGCTTCAGGTTTCTATGCTGGATATTGGGGTTCTACACTAGATATAAGTTATGCAGAATCTGGTGAGCAAAGCTTTGAACATGATTTTTATGCGGGTTTCAGTGGCAAAATTACTGAAGACCTGGGCTTTAAAGTAGGTGGTACTTACTACGTTTATTATCCGTCTGATGATTCAAATGTTTTTGAAACCATGGTGGGCTTAAACTATAAGAGTTTGGGTCTTACTGCTCAAACGCTTACAGACGATGTAACTTGGGGTAATGCAGGGGATACCTATTTTCTTGCCAGTTATAGCTATGGTTTACCGAAAGACTTTACTTTGAATACATCATTAGGCGCGTATTACTATTCTGATAGTGGTGATTTTGAAGGTCTCACTTTAAATACCACAGAGGATTTCAATTTGCGCCATTTAACAGTGGGTCTAAGCCATCCATTGGGTGATACAGGTGCATCAGTTTCTATGGACTATATCATTGGTGGTAAATTACGTGATGATACTGATTTGAAAAATAAAGTTGTCTTAGGTTTGAAATATGGATTCTAATCCAAAAATATAAATAAGAAGGCGACTCATGAGAGTCGCCTTCTTATTTTGATACCATGTTACGAAGTCGCATTAAAAGCATCATGATAGGGATAGGTTACTGTTCCTTGTTGAAATTTTCCATCAAATGATAAAGCCTGAAAATATTCAGTAGGCACATTTGCTAAAATGAGTTCAGCTACCACTTTAAAACCAAATTTAGAATAAAAATTCGGATCACCTAAAACTACACAACCCGCTGCACCACTGGTTTTTAATTGACTTAATGCAGATTGAATCAGTGCTGAACCGATTCCTTGTAGTTGCCATTCAGGTAAACCGCAACCGGTCCCAAGCCATACCAGCCTTGTATGCCTGAAGAAATTTGTACCGGTGAGATCGCCACATGTCCGACAATATGCTGATTTAAAACAGAAACCAAAGAAATGGTCAGTGCATTGGCCTTTCGCAATGCAGCAACAATAAATTGCTCGGTATGACTCGAATATTGCTGATCTTTAAATGTTTGTTCGATGACATGTGAAATCGCAGCATGATCAGCAAGGTTTTCGCTATGGATAAGCAAATTTTGCATCAGTGAATTAGCTCTGTTGTGCCCGATAAGACAAAGCTTCGGTTAAATGCTGGCTTTGTATTTCTGCATGTTGGGATAAATCCGCAATACTTCTCGCGACACGTAATACCCGATGGTAAGCACGAGCAGATAAGTTTAAGCGCTGCTGTGCCATTTCCATGATTTTTTGTGCCTGCGTATCCAGTGGTGCAAATTGCTCTAGCTGTTTCGGACTTAAAGCGTGATTCAGACATTGCTGTCGTTGTATTTGTAGCTTGTAGGCTTGAATCACGCGCTCACGCACAGTCTGTGAATTTTCGACGGGCGTTGTATCTTGCAATTCATGCACTTGTAATGGCGGTACATCCAGATGCAAATCAATACGATCGAGTAATGGACCTGAAATACGATTCTGATAACGCTTAATCGCATCCGCAGAACATTGACAACGAATATCCTGATTAAAAGCATAACCACACGGGCAGGGATTCATTGCGGCAATCAGCTGAAAATTTGCGGGAAAGGTAATTTGCCGTGAAGCGCGAGAAATCACAATTTCTTTAGATTCCAGTGGTTGTCTTAAAACTTCTAATACTTTTCGATCGAATTCAGGCAGTTCATCTAAAAATAAAACCCCTAAATGCGCCAAGGTGATTTCACCGGGTTTAGGATGTGAGCCTCCACCGACTAAAGCAGTATGATGCGGTGCGCGAAAAGGACGCTGTCCAAAGGGGTGTGAGGTATTGGAAACTGAATAAATGCTGGCAACTTCCAGATTTTCCTGTGCATCTAAAGGCGGCAAAATACTGGCAAGCCGTGATGCTAACAGGGTTTTTCCTGTACCCGGTGGTCCTTTAAATAATAAAGAATGTCCGCCTGCTGCGGCAATTTCCAAAGCGCGTCGTGGACGGAGTTGACCTTTGACATCAGCTAAATCAAATTTGTACTGATCGGGTGCTGCAGAGTGACTGGCTTGATATTGCTGGATGGGCTGTTGATTAGAAAGGTGATCGCACACATCTTTTAAATGCTTGGCTGCAAAGACTTCAAAATTAGGCAGTTGAGAGGCTTGTTGAGCATTTTGTTCTGGCAAAATCAGTTGATGTCCTGACTGCTGGCAAGCAATCGCAATACTCAAAATACCGGTGATGGGGCGAAGTTGCCCATCCAAAGCCAGTTCACCTATAAACTCCAGATTATCTGTAACATTTTCAGATATTTGCCCGGATGCGATGAGAATCCCTAAAGCGATTGGTAAATCGAGACGTGAGCCATCTTTGGGCAAGTCTGCCGGGGCTAAATTGATAGTTAAGCGCTTCGTCGGAAATTGAAAACCGCTATTGATAATGGCCGAGCGGACACGGTCTTTACTTTCACGAACCGCCGCTTCAGGCAGCCCGACAATGGTTAAAGAGGGTAGACCCTGGCTGACATGAACCTCCACCTCAATTAAAGGCGCATGAAGTCCAAGCAGACCTCGAGTGTAAATTTTAGCAAAAGACATTATTATTGTTCCGTTATAGTGCGTTATTTTTAATCGTTTTGTGTCTTTTAGTGCACCAAAAAAGTGCTTATTTATTGTTCTTAATTTTAATTTCTAATGCTTCAACTTGTTTAAGCAGTTCATTCAAGCGTAAGTTGGCATTATTGAGTGCAGTACGTTGACGTTCAATTTCATCTTTTGAAACCAGATCTATCTTGGAAACCGCCTCATTGAGTAAGGCACGCAAATTATGTTCAATATCTTTTTTGGGTTGGTCGATTTGTTCCATGATTGCTTGTAATAAAGTTTCGATCATTATTGATTCCCTAACGGTGTAGAAGTATGAGCAGTGTAGCATTGCTCAAACCTAGACCATAGCCCCCATCGATCAGATATAGTTTTGTTCGATGAGTAAAATCGTAAATTTTATAATAAAAATGACTCTTTTTTTTAGATCGGACTACGTTTAAAAGTATAAAATAGGTTATAAAGAAAACTCGTGTCGAAACTCTCTATTTTCCCCCAACCTTAGAAAGTTTGGCACGAAATTTGAACATAAAACCTTACTGGTGAAAGAAGCCGAAGGAAAACAAACATGAAGCTCGTAACTGCAATTGTAAAACCCTTTAAATTAGATGACGTGCGTGAAGCACTCTCTGACATTGGTGTTCAAGGGATCACCGTAACTGAAGTCAAAGGCTTTGGTCGTCAAAAAGGTCATACTGAACTTTATCGTGGCGCTGAATATGTCGTTGATTTCTTGCCTAAAGTAAAAATTGAAATCGCGATTAGCGATGATATGGTTGATTCAGTCATTGAATCGATTACGCGTGTTGCAAGCACAGGAAAAATTGGTGACGGTAAAATTTTCGTTACTAATTTAGAACAAGTCATCCGTATTCGTACCGGTGAAACAGGTGCAGACGCTGTCTAATTTGGCACGAAGTTTGCTGAGTACCTAATAACTCAAAAAATACTAGGTTGGGGGATACGAATGAAAAAAATGCTCATTGCGCTGAGTTTATCGGGCGCACTTTTAGGTGGTTCTGTTGCATGGGCTGAAGAAGCTGTAACAGCATCCGCTCCTTCTGAAGATGTCACAGTTGTTGAAACTGCTGATACATCGTTAACAAATTCTGAATTAGCTGCGGCACCTGCTCCAGCTGAAACAACAGCAGCACCTGTCGAAGAAGAAGTAAAATTAGATACAGGTGATACCGCATGGATTTTAGTGTCTACAGCACTGGTTTTATTGATGACCATTCCAGGTTTGGCACTGTTTTACGGTGGTATGGTTCGTAAGAAAAATGTCCTCGGCACAATGGCACATAGCTTTGTTGCAGCGGCAGTCGTCAGTATTACTTGGGTGGTGATTGGTTATAGCTTAGCCTTTGGCGAAGGAAATGCATTCATTGGTGGCTTGGATAAAATCATGTTATCCGGCATTACCACAAGTGCCTTAACCGGAACAATTCCTGAAATTCTGTTTGTTATTTTCCAAATGACCTTTGCGATCATTACCGTAGCCATCATTACCGGTTCGATTGCAGAACGTATGAAATTCAGCGCTTTCGTTGCATTCATTACCATTTGGAGTGTTGTGGTTTACGCACCAATTACCCACTGGGTTTGGGGTGGCGGCTGGTTAGGTAACGACGGTGCACTGGATTTTGCCGGTGGTACGGTGGTTCACATTAACTCGGGTGTCGCAGGTCTGGTTGCTGCATACATGCTTGGCAAACGTATGGGCTTGGGCCGTGAATCAATGGCGCCACATAACCTGACTTTAACTGTGATCGGTGCAAGCTTGGTTTGGGTAGGCTGGTTTGGTTTCAACGGTGGTTCTGCACTCGGTGCCAACGGTTCTGCTGGTTATGCATTAGTTGTAACTCAAGTTGCAGCCGCAGCCGCAGCAATTGCATGGTTAATTACTGAAAAAGTGGTTCGTGGTAAAGCTTCTGTATTGGGTGGTGCATCTGGTGCTGTTGCTGGTCTGGTGGTGATTACACCGGCAGCCGGTTTCGTTACTGTTGGTGGTGCATTGGCAATGGGTTTAATTGGTGGTGTCGTGTGTTTCTGGGGGATTACTGCGCTTAAACGTGCACTGAAAGCCGATGACTCTTTAGATGCTTTTGGTCTACATGGTGTAGGGGGGATTGTCGGTGCAATCTTAACGGCAGTGTTCGCGAGTGAATTTATCATGGGTGATAAAGTCCCTGCAGATATGATGCATCAATTATGGGTGCAAATTGAAGGTGTACTTGCAACCATCGCTTACTCTGCAGTACTCACTTTCATCATTCTTAAACTGATTGACCTGGTGATTGGTATTCGTGTTGAAGCGGATGATGAACGTATGGGTCTAGACTTAAGTCAACATGGCGAACGTGTAGAATAATATAAAAACCAAGAATCAATATATTGTGTAAAACAGCCCGTAAGGGCTGTTTTTTTTCCATATCTTGCGTAAACCTCTACAAAGCACAGAATTTTTGCTACACTCTAAATCCGATTTGATTTGTTCAATTAAACCGCTATGCATTGTCCGTTTTGCAACGCCGCAGATAGTAAAGTTATCGATTCGCGTTTGGCTGCTGAAGGCTGTCAAATTCGTCGACGTCGTGAATGTATTAGTTGTGGAGAACGCTTTACCACTTTTGAAACTTATGAAGTGGTGATGCCTCGGGTGATTAAATCTGACGGCAAAAGTGAACCTTTTGATGAAGCGAAAATGCGCCGTTCATTGATGCATGCTTTACAAAAAAGACCGGTCACACAAGAGCAGATCGAAACTGTCCTAAGCGATATCCAATTACAAATTCGCCGTTTGGGTGAGCGTGATGTGAAATCACGAACCATTGGTGAAATTGTCATGCAGTCTTTATTTGCTTTGGATCATGTGGCTTATGTACGTTTTGCCTCAGTTTATCAAGACTTTCAGGATGTAGAAGCTTTTCGACGTCAAATTGAACAAATGCAACACCGTGAACACTAAAAGAGTTTCAAGATGTCTAAGTTAAGCCAAGATCCCATTCACCAAGATCAGCTGTGGATGCAACGTGCGATTGAATTAGCGCGACTTGGACAATACTCAACCAAACCCAATCCCAATGTCGGCTGCGTCATCATTAAAGATGGTCAACTGGTCGGTGAAGGCTTTCATCCGAAAGCGGGACAACCGCATGCGGAAGTCTTTGCCATGCGTCAGGCGGCAGATCAAGCCAAAGGCGCAACCGCTTATGTGACTTTAGAACCTTGTGCGCATTATGGTCGTACCCCACCTTGTGCCAAAGGTTTGGTGGAAGCAGGGGTCGCTAAAGTGATTGTCGCTTGTCCTGATCCGAATCCGTTGGTGGCAGGCAAGGGCGTCCAAATTTTAAAAGATGCCGGCATTGAAGTTGAAGTGGGCATCTGTCAGGCAGAAGCACATCAGCTGAACCAAGGCTTCTTAAAAGCCATGGCCACCGGCATGCCTTATGTCCGTTTAAAAGTGGCTTCAAGCCTGGATGGTCGAACTGCCATGGCTTCGGGTGAGTCGAAATGGATTACCGGAACTGAAGCCCGTCAGGATGTGCAGCATTGGCGTGCGATTTCTGGTGTGGTCATTACTGGAATTGAAACGGTACTTGCAGACGATTGTCAGCTTAATGTGCGTCAGCTCAATGGTATTGAAGATATCACCAGTATTGTTCAGCCGAAACGTCTGGTGCTAGATCGTCAGGGACGTTTACCTCTCAACGCAAAAATACTGCAGCAACCCGATACAGTCATGGTTATGGGACCGTTCCGTCAGGAACTGGCTGATTTAGGCGTGCTACAATTTTCAGTACAGCCTTTAAAAGACTTGCTACAAACCCTATCTACACAGCATCAAATTTATGATGTGCTGGTGGAAGCGGGGGCAACATTATCGACTGCCTTTTTACAACAACAGTTAGTCGATGAAATGATCAGCTATGTTGCACCAACATTTTTAGGTCAAACAGCACGTGCAATGTTTAGTGCGGAATTTAGCCGTATGGCAGAGCAACTTCGATTTAAGCTCATGGAGGTCACCCAATTGGGGGATGATGTGCGCTTAAGGTTAATCCCTTCTCAAGAGACAGTATGAATTCAGAGTCTTCGGTTTATCATAAACGTCGTCATTCAGCACGTACCACAGACGAATATCTTTTCAATCAGCTTGTTCCGTATTTAGGCAATAAGCGTCGTTTACTTCATCTGATTTTGGAAGCACTTGAGAGTACGGGAACATTAAATAGCAAAAATGGTCGTGCCCCGATTTTTGCTGACTTTTTTGCAGGCTCTGGTGTGGTTTCGCGTCTGGCGCGACAAAATGGTTATCGCGTGATTGCCAATGACTGGGAACCCTACAGCCATGCTTTAAACAGTGCGATTTTATCCTGCACAGAAGCACCGGCATTTAAAGAGTTGGGTGGTTATCAAAAAGCCATTGATTACCTCAACCGTTTGCCGGAAGTCAAAGGCTGGGTGACGCATAACCTGTGTCCGCGTAATGATGAAATTTATGATCCGACCCGAGACCGTTTGTTCTTCAAACGCCGTAACGGCATGCGTATCGATGCAATCCGTCAGCAAATTGCGACCTGGCAGGCGCAAGGGGCCATTGATGATGTCGAGATGTCGGCATTGCTGGCACCATTGCTTTATTCAGCCAGTTTTGTCAGCAATACCAGTGGGGTATTCAAAAGCTTCCATCATGGCTGGGGTGGTAAAACCCAAACGGCTTTGGAACGGATTGAATCATTACTCTGGCTGACACCGAGCCGTTTCTGCGAAATTGGCGAACCGAAAAAACCGGCCGCTGAAATGTGGTGTGTGGATGCCCAGCATCTGGCCAATCAGATGAGCAGTTTTGAAGTGGATGTGGCTTATCTTGATCCACCGTATAACCAGCATGCCTATGGCAGTAACTATCACGTACTGAATGCTTTAACCTTGTGGGATCAGGCTGATTTACCCAGTCCAGATACCAAAGGCTACAAGAGCGGGATTGACCGTGTATGGCGTAAAGAGCGTCCAAGTCAGTACAACTCTTCCAAGCATGCCAAAGAAGCGTATGAGAAATTGGTTGCGACCATTAATGCGCGTTATATTCTGACCAGTTATTCTACCGATGGTAATATTGAAGCCGGTGATTTGCTGCAAGCGAATTTAAAACGTGGTCGTGTGACGCTATTAACGCAAGATGTGCCGCGTTATCGGGTCAGCAAGCAACGCCAGTCAGAACGCGCACGCGTACTTGAGTTTATTGTGATTACCGATACCCATGCCAAATCGGGTCCACCGCTGCGCCAACTCTTGGGTCAGTTGTATCATTTTGCTGAACTGGGTGGGGTAGATACCACAGGCGTAAGTACACAACTGGCATTGTGGTAAAACAAATACAGAAATAGAGAACAAGTTATGTTTACAGGCATTATTGAAAGTCTAGGCAAAGTGGAAAGTTTACAAAGCGTAGGCGGTGATGTCCGTTTGCGTATTGGCACCAGTCTCGACATGTCAGATGTTCATTTGGGCGATTCAATTGCCACCAATGGGATTTGCCTTACCGTGATCGAATGGGGCGAAAACTGGTACGCTGCCGATGTCTCGCGTGAAAGTTTAAACCGCACCACCTTGGGCACCTGGAAAGTCGGTCAGCGCGTGAACGTGGAAAAAGCCATGCTTCCCACCACACGTTTTGGCGGTCATATTGTCAGTGGTCATGTCGATGCTGTCGGTGAAATTACCGTGGTGCGTGAAGATGCCCGTTCCATTTATTATGAAGTGACAGCGCCTGCTGAAATTGCCAAATATTTGGCGGAAAAAGGTTCGGTAACGGTTGATGGGATTAGTCTGACCATTAACCATTTGCGTGGTAATGTGATTAGTCTCAATCTTATTCCGCATACGGCTGAAAGAACCAATATTGGTACATGGAAAACCGGTGCTAAAGTCAACTTGGAAGTTGATGTTTTAGCACGCTATATCGAGCGTTTAATGCTCGGTGATAAAGCAGCTGAAACCCAAGAACAATCCAAATTAAGTATGGCATTTCTTGCAGAAAATGGCTTCTTGAAGTAAAAATCCATAGAATAGAAAACAGTCTGGTTGAAAAACGAGACTGTTTTTTTTGTTTTTATTTATACTTTTTAGTCGTTTATGCAAATAGTAAAGGGGAAGTGGATGGGTGCAAATGCTTGATTTTCTAATGCATATTGAACAATGGTTGCCGTCTCTACTGGATAACTATGGTCTGTGGATTTACGCCATTTTATTTCTGATCATTTTTGCAGAAACGGGTTCTGTGTTCATGTTCTTCCTGCCTGGGGACAGCTTGCTGCTTGCGATTGGCGCACTATGTTCAACCACAGATGTGATCCATTTACCTTATATGGGGTCATTGTTATTTATTGCGGCAGTATTGGGTTATATCGTTAATTATTATACCGGTCAGGTGTTGGGGTTTAAATTTTTCCATGAACATTCACGGTTTTTGAAACCCGCATATATTGTTAAAACCAATCATTATTTTACCAAGCATGGTGGAAAAACCATTCTGGTTGCACGCTTTGTCCCGTTTGTCCGTTCATTTGCACCTTTTGCTGCAGGGGCAGGGCACATGAATATTTTCAGTTTTATGCTTTATAACGTCGTAGGCGGGCTGATCTGGATTAGCTTGTTATTAGGTATGGGCTATGGTGTCGGCAATATGCTGGGACTTGCCGTAGATTTATTTTAGTTTTTTAATGATTTAGGTCGTATTTGAATTTGTTGGAATTGGATAAAAAAATCAATCTATATATTAAAACAACAATAGCCCACCGAAGTGGACTATTTTGATTAATCTATTTCAGTGTTTGGTAATCGTGACAGATGTGCTTGCAACCCAAGAGTTTAATGCCTCTGGAGTAGAAACAGAAAATTGTCCTTTTTCTGCCTCTCGGGAAATATAAATTGAAACTGAGTGGAAGTCGGCATGGCTAATCCATAAATCTTGAGCAGATACACTCCATTTTTCACCCGAATCCAGTGCGGCAATTTGAGTCGAAATTTGGTTCAAGATATCCATTTTTTATTCCTGAATAAGATGAAGTTTAAGTATTTAAATGGTCATGTTTTTAAATAGATTTTAAAACATGACCATTTTGTGACATAAACATGTCATTCATATGACAGCGGAAAAATAGTCTGGATTAATTGTGATTAGAAATCAGGGTTTAGGCTTCTCGGTTGATAAATCAGAGTTCTTTAAAATATAGTCAATTTCGTCTTGGCTGGCTTGATGTAACTTGGCACGAAATACCGTCACCGCCTGTTCAATGAGTGTTTCCGCTTCTAACTCTAGACGTAAACGCACGCTTTCCAGTTCCGAGAGCACTTCATGGTCATGAATCGACAGCATGCCTTTGGAAAAGTTCAGTGCCGAGCCTTCAGGATTCTTATGATAACGCGCTGTATAAACTTGGGTTTCATGATCTAAAGTTTGACGAATAAAGGCCAAAGTTTGGGTTTGTTCGGCAAACTGTCTGGCTTCATCTAACTGCAAGGCTTGAGCATAGGCAGCTTGTGCTGCACGTTTATTTTCCAGTGATTGCTCTAAAGCACGTTGCTTGCGAAGACGGGCTTCTTCAATCAATTGTGCCTTACGTTCGATATAAGCGCGTTCGATTTTTTCATAAGAGAGCTGTTGTGCTTCTTTATCCTTTTCCAACCACTTTTGAATATTGGTTTCCGGTTTCAGCACATTGCAGACGCGGTGTAGGTCATCAATAAATGCCTGACGAACAGCCTCAGGCACATTTAACCAGCGCTGTTTAAAATCTTGACCGACATTTAATGCCACCACATATCTCCTTATTGCAATTGATCGGCTAAAGCTTGAACGTTCGCGGTTCAATACCTAGGCGTCGATATTGTTTAAATTTTTCACGCCCTAGCTGTTTTGCCGATTCATTATTTTCGATGATTTCTATAATGTGACTAAATTTATCAATCTGTTCAAGGGCTTGATTGTTAAAATTAAACACAATCCAGTCAGATTGTTCTGGCAGTCGAGCTGAAATACAAATCGTGGCATGTTCCTGATCAATCCCATGCGGAATAAAACTGCTGGGATCAAAACTCCACAATCGTTCATCTAACTGTTGTTGCAAGTCCAAATCTTCACAATACAACCAGATATGTTCCGGTTGTTTCAGAATCTTGCGGCACAAACGGCAAGTGCTTTCCACTTGCCGTTCGGGACTTTTTTCAAATAAGTAAAAGCTAACTTTAGCCATTCGACTGCGCACGATTCGCCAGAAATTGAACCAGTAATGGAACAGGGCGACCGGTTGCACCTTTGCCTGTACCTGAGTTCCATGCTGTTCCAGCAATGTCTAAATGTGCCCAGCGGTATTCGCGGGTGAAGCGTTGCAAGAAACATGCTGCAGTCACCGAGCCGGCTTTAGGGCCACCAATATTGGCAATGTCGGCAAATGGAGAATCAAGTTGCTCTTGATAGTCTTCAAGTACCGGCATGCGCCATACACGGTCAAATGAGGTTTGACCAGCAGTACTGATTTCCGCCGCAAGTTCATCATCCGGGGTGAACAGGCCAGTTAGAACCGAACCTAAAGCCACAACACATGCACCGGTTAAGGTGGCGATATCAATCACCAGAGCCGGGTTGAAACGTTTGATGTAGGTTAGGGTATCGCATAAAACCAAACGACCTTCAGCATCGGTATTTAAAATTTCCACTGTTTGACCGCTCATCGTGGTCACGATATCGCCCGGACGGGTTGCATGACCTGAAGGCATATTTTCAGCTGCAGCAATGGTACCGACTACATGAATTGGCAGTTTGGATTCACACAGCGCACGCATCGTACCGAGTACAGAAGCTGCACCACACATGTCAAATTTCATTTCGTCCATACCTGCACCAGGTTTGAGTGAAATACCGCCGCTATCAAAAGTCACCCCTTTACCCACCAGTACGATAGGTGCCTGTTCGGTATTGGCCTGATATTCCATGGTAATGATGCGTCCCGGACGATCTGAACCTTTGCTGACTGCCAGGAAAGCGCCCATACCAAGGTCGGTCATTTGCAGTTCATCAAGAACGGTTACTTTTAATAGATCCGGATATTCAGCCGCCAATGCTTGTGCCTGTTCAGCCAGATATTCAGGGAAACAGATGTTGCCTGGACGGTTACCTAAATCACGGGCCAAGCTTTGACCCGATTGCACTGCATGGATCAAGTCAAGTTGTTGTGAATTTAAACTGCTATTGCTTGAAATGAGATGAATTTCTTCAAGGATGAATTCATTTTTCTTCGATTTATATTCATCAAAAGCATAACTGGCTTGAGTCAAAGCCAAAGCAAATAAATAATGATGTTCAGGTGCTAAGGCAGAAATATCAATACTGATCTGTTTGAATTTTTTTTGTGACGCTTTGATAATACTTTGTGCGATTTTTGCTAATTTGGTCGGCTGAATTTCAGCTGCTTTATCGATTCCAATGAGCGCACTATTGGCACATGCTGCCACTTTACCGACAAGAGCTAAAGATTCGCTCAGACCGGCTTTAAATTGTGCGGCTTCTACTAAAGCATTTAAATCATTGATTTCATAAGTAGTCGCTGCATTTTGAAGCTGCTCAGAATCGACTAATATCAACAAATAGGGGCTAGATGCATTCTCTTGGAATGACGTATTAATTGTCAGTTTCATGTTCTGTATTCATGCCTTTGAAAGTTTGCAAACCATTAAACCATTGAAACATTTATATGAATAGAGTTTCAATGCGCAACAACAGTATAGGTTTTATATTTTCACCATTCGGGTAAACTAGCGCTAGTTTTTATTAGCCTCTTTTTTGGAAGAATTAATTTGATTATTCGGCGTTATCTGGTCAAGCAAGTGGTGTCTACATCCTTGGTTGTGATTGCCTTGCTTACCTTGATCATGATGGGTGGTCGACTGATCAAGTACTTTGGCATTGCGGCACAAGGTCGTTTAGATGTCAGTATTTTGTTCAGCATTATTGGTTATCGACTGCCAGAATTTTTAACCCTGATTCTTCCACTCGGCTTTTTTATCGGTTTGATGCTGGTGTTTGGCCGTCTGTATGTCGACCATGAAATGGCGGTAATGAACGGCAGTGGAATCAGTCGGCATCAGCTGGGGCGCTTACTGATTCCACTGACCGTGGTTTTTCTGGCTGCTCAAACTGTATTGATGGTGTGGATGTCTCCTTGGGGATTGCGTCAGTTTGAAGAGTTGACCACCAATCAGGCGGTTAGAACCGGTTTTGATCTGGTGCGTCCTAAAGAATTTATTTCCTCTGGTCCCTATACCATTTATGCCGGGGACTTGTCAGAAGATCGTCGTAATCTCAAAGATGTGTTTTTCTATCAACGCGCGGAAAAACCGGGTAAATCGGATGTCATGATTCTGGCCAAGGAAGCAACTCGTGTAGAAGTTGCCAATGAAACGGCCAGTATTGTGGATTTATCTGAAGGGCGCCGTTACGAAATTTTCCCAGGCACACCCAAATATACGCAGGCTGAATTTCAGTCTTATCGTTTACGTCTGGAAAGTGATAAAGAAGCCAAATTTGAAAGTGCTGAAGTGGAAGGTTTACCGATTGCGAAGCTATGGAGCAATCGTAATGATCCCGTGGTTGTGAGTGAATTGGGCTGGCGGATCTTCGTTCCATTTTCAGTGCTTGTGGCTTTAATCTTGGCGATTGCACTTTCAGAAGTCAGTCCTCGTCAAGGACGTTATTTAAAACTATTCCCGGCTTTGCTGATTTTCGCCAGTTTGATTGTGGCACTGATGGCAGTGAAAACCCGTGTCAGTAAAGATGAGTTAGGAATTTGGGCATATCCTTTGGTATTGGTCGTGTACGGCATTGCTGGAGCCTTGTTCTCCCGAAAACAAAAGCTCGCCCCTAAAATCAAGAAACGAATTCAGCAGGTGAGGTCTTAAAATGTTAGCACGTCGAATAATTGCCAAACATGTGACCAAAACCACGGCCCTAGCCATGCTGGGTGCAACGGCTATTTTGTCGGTTCTGCAAGTTTTATTTACCTATTTAGGTGAATTAGGTTCCTTGAATGAAACCTATAATGCATGGCAGGCACTGCAATATGTGTTATGGGGTGCACCTAATTACCTCTATGAAATTTTACCGATCTCTGCATTGATTGGGGCGGTACTTGGTCTGGGCACTTTGGCTTCCAATAGTGAACTGGTGGTGATGCGTTCAGTCGGTATTAGCTTATGGCGCATTGTCGGTTGGGTGATTCGCTCCGCATTAATCTTGGTTGTTTTGTCCTTTGTACTCAGTGAATGGGTGATTCCATATACCAATGAACAGGCTAAAAGTGTCAAAGACCATCGTAGTGTAAGCGAGCTCGGTGAAGTCAATGGTTACTGGACGCGCGAAGGTCAGCGCTTTATTTACATTGATTATGCCAATGCCAAAGGGCAGCTAAAACATGTTCAAGTGGTTGACTTTGATGACAGTTATCGCTTGAAAGGTGTTTTAAATGCCGAGCAAGGTCAGTTTGTTAAAGATGGTGCTTGGAATTTAAAGACTGCTTCACAAATGGATATTTTGCCGCAAGGTAATTCAACCTTGGTGAAAACCGATCAGCTTCCTCTGGCTTTAGCCTTGCAACCGAAATATGTGCATATGGTCACGATTGACCCTGAAGATTTATCGCCGAGTCAATTGGTGAGCTTTATGAGTTATATGCATGAATACAGCCAGGTCCCGAAAACCTATCAACTGGCATTTTGGCAAAAAGTCGGTTCGCCATTTGCACTAATTGCCTTGGTACTGATTGCATGTTCCTTTATTTTTGGTCCTTTACGTCAACAGTCGATGGGTTTCCGTTTGGTGATTGCCTTATTTATTGGCTTGGGATTCTTTTATCTGCAAGATTTCTTGGGCTATGCAAGTTTGGTGTATTCACCTTCACCGGCATGGTTCGTATTTGTACCGATTATTTTCATGACTGTCGTCGGCGGTTATCTGCTGCGACGTGCACGCTAACTGTTGAATAGATAGTGATAAAAACAATGTGCATGATCAGCTTTAGTCATGATCTGCACATAGAGTCTTGACCGAAAATTCGGTAAGATATACCGATGAAATTGTAAACAAAAGAGTGTTCATTATGACGGATGCAACTGCTGGCAAAATCCCTCACGTATTGGTAATTATGGATGGTGTGGGTCATCGCGAAGCGGTCGAAGACAATGCTTTCCTGGCAGCAAAACGACCAAATTTAACTGCTATGCAACAAAAGCATCCACATGGTTTGATTTCAGGTTCGGGCGAAGATGTCGGACTGCCTGATGGCCAAATGGGCAACTCTGAAGTGGGTCATATGAACCTCGGTGCAGGTCGTGTGCTGTATCAGGATTTCACTCGTATTACCAAAGATATTCGTACTGGTGCTTTTTTTGAGCAGGAAGTGCTGGTTGATGCCGTTGAAAAAGCCAAAGCTGCGAATGGCGCGGTGCATATTTTAGGCTTGTTATCACAAGGTGGCGTGCACTCGCATGAAGATCATATTGTTGCTATGGCTGAACTGGCATTAAAACGCGGTGCAAAAGTTTATCTGCATGCATTTTTAGATGGCCGTGATACGCCACCGAAAAGCGCGCAACCGTCTTTAGAAAAATTAGATGCATTATTTGCCCAATATCCGGGTCAGGGTCGTATTGCGACCATGATTGGTCGTTATTTCGCTATGGACCGTGACAATCGTTGGGATCGTGTTGAACAGGCTTACCGTCTATTGACCGAAGGTGAAGCCGTACGTACAGCAGCAACAGCGGTAGAAGGCTTAGAACAGGCTTATGCAGCGGATGAGTCTGATGAATTTGTTAAAGCAACCCGAATTGGCGAAAGCGCTAAAATCCAAGATGGTGACAGCGTGGTGTTCATGAATTTCCGTGCTGACCGTGCGCGTGAAATCACCAAAGCCTTTGTCGAAAAAGACTTTGCCGGTTTTGAACGTAAAGTGGTTCCAAACCTGTCTAAATTTGTGATGCTTACCCGTTATCAGGCAACTATTGATGCACCTGTGGCCTACATGCCAGAAGCGTTGAAAAACTCGATTGGTGAATACTTATCTGATTTGGGTAAAACACAGCTGCGTATTGCGGAAACAGAAAAATATGCGCATGTGACTTTCTTCTTTAGCGGTGGCCGTGAAGATGAATACCCGGGTGAAAAACGTATCCTGATTCCATCGCCAAATGTTGCGACTTATGATCTTAAGCCTGAAATGAGCGCTTATGAAGTGACTGATGAACTTGTTGCTGCAATTAATTCAGGTGAATATGACTTGTTGGTAGTGAACTTTGCCAATGGTGATATGGTTGGGCATACCGGTGTATTTGATGCAGCAGTAAAAGCTGTTGAAGCAGTAGATACTTGCCTGGGCCGGGTATATGAAGCAGTCATGGCGCAAAAAGGCCATATGCTGATCACCGCCGATCATGGTAATGTAGAGCAAATGCAGGATTATCACAGTGGTCAGGTGCATACCCAACATACCACTGAACTGGTTCCGTTTATTTATGTCGGTCCGACTTCTGCCACCATTGCTGAAGGCGGTGTACTTGCAGATGTTGCTCCAACATTGTTGAACCTCATGCAAATTCCTGTACCTGCAGAAATGAAAGGTCGTAATTTGATTACTTTAAAATCATAAAAATTCTCGTATAAACAGGTGGTTGGATGGCTTTACAGCGCTGGAAAAAGGTTGTCATTTTAACCACGTTATTCATGTGTGTGAGCCATTCCGCTCTTGCTGCGGTAAAAGCCAAAAGCCAGCCTGTTTTAGATTTTGATGATGAAGCTGAACAGAATTATGCTGAAGTTCCGGTGGAATCGATTCAGCAATTCGTGCAGATTTATAGCATTGTCAAAGAAAATTATGTCGATGCCAAAAATGACGAAGCCTTATTTCAACAGGCGATTAAAGGTCTGGTCAGTGGACTGGATCGTTATTCTCGTTATTTAAGTCCAGAAGAGTATAAGCAGCTCTTGCAATATACCGAAGGCGATATTGCCTCTGTCGACTTTGAACTGGTGTATGACCAGCAGTTGCATCAATGGATCATTCGAAGCTTAAAAGATAATGCTGACTCGGCCAAGCAAGGTTTGCGCAATGATGTCAGTGTTTTTAAGATTGATGATCAGGAACTGAAAAAACTCAATCATGATCAGGTCAATAGTTTACTGAATGGTTCGATTGGTTCTACTTTAAGCTTACAGCTGGCACCCAATAGTAAACCCCTGATTTTAGTTCGTAATAAAAAAATAGAAACCGATATTCAGGCAACCTTGCTGCATAATCAGGTGCTGGTGATTAAAGTCAAAGTTTTCCAGCAAGATACTGCCAATGAGATTAAACGCCTGATTGAAGAGCATTCTTCCTCACGCTTGAAAGCGGTATTGCTGGATTTACGAAATAACCCGGGTGGATTGTTATCTGCTGCGGTTGAATCGGCCGACTTATTTTTGAATCAAGGATTGATTGTCTCGACCAAAAGCCGTTCTGAAGGGGATCAGCAGTTTCAGGCTCTACCCAGTTTTGAATTTCAGAATTTAAAGTTGGGTATTTTAATCAATAACCGCTCCGCTTCTGCCGCTGAAGTGTTTACTGCAGCCATGAAAGATCATGGCCGTGCATGGGTAGTGGGTGAAAAAAGCTATGGAAAAGGAGTGGTACAAAAACTTTTCCCTCTTTCCAACGGTGCCGCTTTACAGATGACGGTATCGCATTACTACACACCGAAAGGACAGATGATTGAAGGTGTGGGTATTCAACCGAATCAACAATATCTGCTGCAACATGACATGAAAGAAGACAACTATCTGGAACATGTTGCAGAGATTATTTTAAGTCATAAATAAAAAACAGCTTATTCCTCGTCGGTATCCAAACCAAATTTCTTCAGACGATAACGCAAAGAACGAAAAGACATGCCCAGTTTTTTGGCAGCCAGGGTTCTGTTCCAATGGGTTAAATTCAGGGCATTGAGTAAAATATCTTTTTCAATATTTTCCAGATACAGCTCTAAACCTTCATCGGGTAATTTTTTAGAAGAAATCAGGATGTCACTGTGCAAGACGTGGTTATCTTCCGCAACCTCTGGTGCTGCTGCGGTTGGATAGCGTAAAGGTGCACTTTGTAAGTGTTGCAAGTCGATTCTTTCATCATCGCTTAAGGTAATGGCACGCTCAATAATATTACGCAATTCACGGACATTTCCCGGATAATACTGACTCAGCAAAAAGCTTTTCGCACGATCCGTCAGCTGTTTTTGCGGAATATCCCATTCCTGGCTAATTTTCTGAATAAAGTGATGCGCCAATAAAATAATATCATCACCGCGTTCACGCAGTG
This sequence comes from Acinetobacter sp. ANC 4862, assembly GCF_004336635.1. Taxonomy (GTDB): domain Bacteria; phylum Pseudomonadota; class Gammaproteobacteria; order Pseudomonadales; family Moraxellaceae; genus Acinetobacter. The sequence goes on along the minus strand of NZ_SJXH01000014.1, from coordinate 26,718 downwards.
GAGGGAGTACCAGATCCATCACATGTATACGGAAGAACAGATCCTGTCTAAAGCGGCCTTGCTGAACCAGGGCTTCCAGGTCTTGATGGCTGGCACTAATCACCCGGAAATCGACATCAATTTCAGTATCTGAGCCCACGGGACGAATCCGTTTTTCCTGTACGGCACGAAGCAGTTTGACTTGCATGGTTAAAGGCAGTTCAGCAATTTCATCCAGAAACAGACTACCGCCATGTGCAGATTGAATTAGACCTTGTTTGTCTTGAGTCGCTCCGCTAAAGCTACCTTTCTTATGCCCAAACAGTTCACTTTCCATCAGTTCAGTTGGAATGGCGCCGCAGTTAATCGCAATAAAAGGCCCTTCATTACGGTTGCTTAAACGATGTACCAGATTGGCGATCACTTCTTTTCCGGTGCCGGATTCACCGGTAATAAATACAGGCGCCTGAGAACGGGCAATTTTATTTAAGGTAATGCGTAATTGTTGAATGGGGAGCGATTGTCCAATCAATAATTTTTGTTCCAGACGATCTTCTTTATTTTGGAAATTTTCGATCGGTTTATTCAACGCTTTTTGTAAGAGTTGTTCCAAATGTTTCTGATTGATGGGTTTACTGACAAAATCAAAAGCACCTGCTTTTAATGCTGCAATCGCAATTTCCATATTGCCATATGCGGTCAGCACAGCCACAGGTAGGGCTGGAAGATGTTGACTAATCCATTCTACCAATTGCAGTCCATTACCATCCGGTAAATTTAAATCGGTTAAACAGGCATCATATCCATGTTCAGATAAGAGTTTTTTCGCCTGTTCAAGACGATGTGCGATATGCGTTTTGATGCCCATGCGTGATAAAGACATTTGCATCAGCGTACACAAATCTTCCTCATCGTCCACCAATAAAACAAGTGGTTGTCTTTCCACAATTACACCCCAGCAATATTAATTTAAAGCAACACGTAGGCATTCTATTTGAAAGCATGCCCCTTGTTTTTGTTCTACATAGTTAAGTTTTGCTTGGTTTGCTTCACAAAAACTATGTGATAAGTACAATCCTAAACCAGTTCCCGTGATTTCGGTACTAAAAAAAGGTTGAAATAAATAGCTTAAGTTTTTGGATGCCACACCTGTGCCAAAATCGCGGACTTCAATTCGGACATTCGATTCATGTGAGTAAATGTTTAACTCAATATGAGAGTGTTCAGGTGAATTATGACGAATGGCATTACGAATCAGGTTAATCAGAACTTGGCGAAATTGTGCTTCATCAAAAGTAATCGAAATTTTATTTTGTATCGTGCATCGAATTTGCTGGATGATATCAGATAAATCTTCTTGGATCATTTGCGGGATAAATTGATTCAGTTGAATCAGTACCGGATGGGTTTCCCTATTTCGCACCATATTCAGGGTGTCTTGGATGATACGATCAATACGCTGTGCTTGCTTTGAAATCATCTGGCTTAATAGCTTTTGTTGATCTGGATCGCTATCTAGCAACAGTTCGTTGGCTTGAACAATCGCAGCCAAGGGATTGCGAATTTCATGCGCAATACTGGCAGATAGTTGTCCTAAAGCAGCCAGTTTTAATTGTTGTACCCTTTGATTGAGTTTGCCGGCATCTTGCAGCACCAACAGGGTGAGGGTTTGATGGGGAACCATTAATTTTTGTACTTCGATATGCATATGATAACGGCTCAGCTGTGACTCGAATTGAAATTTTTCACCATCCTGAAGTTGCTCAAATTTAATTAATTCAAATAAATCAGGCTGTATTTTGTATAAAGGAGATTTGTCATAGGCATAGAGTGGGGGAATCCCTAACAGCATGCACGCCGCAGGATTACTCAGCACGATATGACAGTTTTCATCTAAAACCAGATAACCGAGTTCAATTTGTTCCAGAATATAACGGTTCAGATTTTGCAGTCGATTGAGTTCCAAAGATTGAGAAAAATTCAAATTTTCCAGCAATTGGAAACGCCGTACCGCAACTTGAGCACTGCCATAGACCACAAAAAACAGAAAAGCCAATAAGGCACTATTGCCAATATTATTGAGTGAAGAAAAATCAAAAATGCTGCCTAAAAAGATTTGATAAATCACGCTAATAACAGCAAAGAGGGTAATGATTAAGGCTTTTTTTGCATCTAATAATAAAGAAGCGGCAAAAATGGTAATCACGAAGAGCAGACTTACATGCAGATTCGGACCATCCAACGCTAAAGTCAGTAAACTTAAAGCAATCACATCGACAGCAAATAACAGCGTCAGTTGTTGTGGAATGTTGGCTCGTATTTTTTTTAGACTCAGCAGTTGCATGCAGCCTATCGCTACAAAGCAAATGAGTACGTAAAGATAGAGCTGTGGATAGCGGTAATCTGTATTTAACTGTGGGTAAGTGAGTGAAAAAATCAGCAGAAGACATGTCGCAATAATCAGTCTGTAGGCGCCATACCAGATGCCTAAATGATACTGATTAAACTCAAAATTTTTGGTGTTTTGCGTCATGCATGTCTTCTAGAAAGCTCAATCAAAAGCATTAAGGTTTAATTAGCCCATAACGAATGGCTAAGTGAGTCAGTTTTACATCACTATCTAGATTTAACTTTTCAAAGATACGATAACGATAAGTATTCACGGTTTTGACACTGACAAAAAGTTTATCGGCAATTTCTTGTGCACTAATGCAATTCACCACCATCATCGCAACCTGCATTTCACGTTCAGAGAGCGCATCAAATGGCGATTGCTGGGTATCTGAAAGGTAGGAACTGGCCAGTTGCTCGGCAATGTCTGCACTGAAATACTTGCCACCTTGCATGACTTTATTGATGGCACGAACCATTTCAGTCACAGGTGCGCCTTTGGTGATATAACCTTTAGCGCCTGCTTTAAGCAACAATGACGGATAAGGTTCTTCAGCCAGGCCACTCACTGCGACAACTTTGGTTTCAGGTGCACTTTGCAACAGACGGCGGGTGGTTTCTACTCCACCGATGCCCGGCATATTTACATCGAGTAAAACCACATTGGGATGATGGTGACGGACTAAGGTAATCGCTTCTTCCCCAGATTCAGCCTGACCAATCACTTGAACATCCGCATGGTCTTCGAGCATTCGGCAAATCCCGGTACGTACTAATTCATGATCATCTACTACTAAAACTGTGATCACCTATTTCTCCCCTCATATAAAAAAAGCAATTTTTTTGTTACATAAAGCAAAATAAGCTTGCAATGAAATGACAAAATTAGCAATCCTATTATTAATCTTTAAATGAAATGTTAAGCATAAAGGTTTATGCATAAAAGATGTTCACCTTTGTGTTTAAATGTAAGGCATATTTGAGGTAATACACAAATGTATCTTGCCTCCATGAGTTGAGTAAACCATCGTGAAAAATTCAAACAAGTCTTTAATGCATGTGCTGGGTATGTCCATCTTACTGAGCATGAGTTCTAGCAGTTTTGCAGAACTTATCATGGATGCTTCTGGAGGCACAGGTCAAGCTGCTTTAAATTGGTCTTCTGAAGAGGCCAAACAATTACTCAATGGCGATGTTTCGACATTGAGCGAAGAACCTACACCACAAGGTTCAACTAAAATTACCACTTCGGTGCGTAGTTCTAATGGTGTGGTTAAACAGTCTGCACCTAAAACTGTACAAATTCTGAATAATTCAAGCTTTGGTGATCAACCCTCTGTCAATGCACGTGCTGCTTTAGTGATGGATGGTCAAACAGGCGAAGTGTTATACAGTAAAAATAGTAATACTGCTTTCCCGATCGCATCCATTACTAAACTCATGACTGCAGTGGTGATCTCGGACGGACGTTTGAATATGTCGGAAAAGATCACTTTGCAACAAGCAGACTTTTCCTGTTCAGGTTGTAAAAGCTCAAGTTCAACCTTGCGTGCCGGTGACAGCATGAACCGTGCAGAAGCCTTGCTTTTTGCTTTGATGAAATCTGAAAATCCAGCAGCAGCTGCTTTAGCCCGGACTTATCCAGGTGGTCGTGCCGCTTTTGTGAGTGCGATGAATGCTAAAGCCAAATCCTTGGGTATGAATTCAACCCATTATTTAGAATCAACGGGTTTGCATCCAGGAAATGTTGCTTCTGCGCGTGACTTGGGGATTTTAGTCAATGCGGCATCACAATATGGCTTGATTCGTCAGTTCTCCACTACGCCGACCTACGATTTTAATTTAGGTTATCGGGTATTGAAATCGAACAACACCAATGCTTTAGTCCGTAACGGTGGCTGGAATATTAATATTTCAAAAACCGGTTATATCAATGAAGCAGGGCGTTGTGTGGTCATGCATACCACATTAAATAATCGTCCAGCGGTTGTCGTATTGCTGGGTGCAGATTCTTCCCAAGCACGTACCAATGATGCAACCCGTTTAATGAGTTGGGTAAGCCAACTTCCAAAACGTATCTAATTTCGTTGATCTAATATCACTTTATTTAGAGCGTAAAAAAGCCCTGCAATTGCAGGGCTTTTTTTTATTTCTAATGATGCTAAAAGAATTACATATTAGAAAGAATAGATTCTTTCACTTGATTCATCGTTGCATCAATCGACAGCATGACCGCATCAGAACATTGTTTAATGGCAGTATCAGGGTCTTTCAAACCGTTACCTGTTACGGTACAAACAATCACTGAACCTTCTTTAATTTTGCCCGCTTTAATGTCACGAATTGCACCGCCCACAGATGCTGCAGAAGCAGGCTCTACGAACACGCCTTCGTACATTGAAAGTAAACGTTGTGCTTCAAGAATCTCGGTGTCAGTCAGTTCATCAAACCAACCATTCGAGTCACGAACCACTGCTTTCGCATGGTTCCAGCTTTGCGGGTTACCAATACGGATGGCAGTCGCAACAGTTTCAGGGTTTGCAACAGGGCCACCACGTAGGAATGGTGCAGCGCCAGACGCTTGATAACCTGCCATAATTGGAAGGCCGGCAGGTTTAGGACCGGTGAATTGATCAGTTTCAGCATCGTAAATCACTTGCTCAAACTGTTCTTTCGGCTGGTTTGCAACTGCTTCGGTATAACCCATCCAGTGTGCAGTGATGTTACCCGCGTTACCCACTGGCAAGCAGTGGTAATCAGGTGCACGACCTAAAGCTTCAACGATTTCGTAAGCAATGGTTTTTTGACCTTGCAAACGGTAAGGGTTAATTGAGTTTACAATGGTTACCGGTGCTTGATCAGCCACTTCTTTAACCAGGCGCATGCCGTCATCGAAGTTGCCGCGAATTTGCATGGTGATTGCACCGTACATCATTGCTTGTGCCATTTTACCCATGGCAATTTTGCCTTCCGGGATTAAAACGAATGCTTTAATGCCTGCGCGTGCAGCATAAGCAGCAGCGGCAGCAGAAGTATTACCGGTAGAGGCACAAATAATGGCTTTAGAGCCTTCTTCAACCGCTTTGGTTACGGCCATGGTCATACCACGGTCTTTAAATGAACCAGTCGGGTTTAAGCCTTCGTACTTCACATAGATTTCAACATCTTTACCAATAATGCGTGGAATGTTCTCAAGCTTGATCAGTGGCGTATTACCTTCGCCTAAAGAGATTGCACGAGTGGTTGCAGATACTGGTAAACGGTCACGATAACGGTCAACTAAACCAGTATAACGATTGGCATTAGACATGATGATGTTCCAATTGTGTGTAGAGCTTGGCAAGGGGAAATACTCCCCTCAACCCGATTAATTATCAAGCGATTCTAAACGAATCCGTACAATTTCGCCATGAATGAAAGGCAATGCTTGAATCTGTTTTAACGCTTCATCCATTTTTGATTCAACGATAGGATCAGTTAAAATCACGATCGGAATCAGGTCTTTTAAGCGCGGTTGCTGCATGATGGCATCAATACTGATTCCGGCACGACTTAAAATCGTGGTGACATCGGCAAGTACGCCCATTTGATCTTCGGCATTAATACGAATGTAATAGCCCGTGGTCATTTGTTCACGCGTTAAAATTGGCAAATCCGTTAAGGCTTCAAAGGCCAATTGCGGAATGGTTCCTGCGCCATCTTCGGTATAAATGATATCACGAACGATATCCACTACATCCGCGACAACCGCAGAAGCGGTTGGACCTGCACCTGCGCCAGCACCGTAATAAAGGGTTGGACCGACTGCATTGGCTTGTACCAGAACTGCATTTTTCACGCCGTTAACATTGGCAATCAGCTGATCATCTGGAATTAAAGTCGGATGCACACGTAATTCAATTCCGGCATCGGTACGGCGTGCAATACCCAAGTGTTTGATACGGAAGCCCAAGTCTTCTGCATATTTCACATCTTGTGCAGTGACTTTGCCAATCCCTTCAGTAAAGACTTTATCAAACTGTAGCGGAATACCAAATGCACATGAAGCCAGAATCGTCAGTTTATGTGCAGCATCAATCCCTTCGACGTCAAAGGTAGGATCAGCTTCTGCATAACCCAGTTCTTGCGCTTCTTTCAGTACATCTTCAAAAGCACGACCTTTTTCACGCATTTCACTTAAAATAAAGTTGCCTGTACCATTAATAATACCTGCCAACCAGTCAATTTTATTGGCTGCCAAACCTTCACGGATGACTTTGATAATTGGAATGCCACCGGCAACTGCCGCTTCATAGGCAATTTGCACGGCATTGTCTTCGGCCGCTTTAAATAATTCATTGCCATGTTCAGCCAATAACGCTTTGTTGGCAGTCACAATATGCTTGCCATGTTTCATGGCTTCCATGATGACTTCATAGGCAGGGTGGATACCGCCCATGACTTCCACCACGACATCGACATCAGGCTGACGAACGATATCGAGCAGATCGGCACTGTGTTTTACAGATTCTGGAAGATCCAAATCAGGACGCGGACGACGTGTACCGACATGGGTAATTTCAATTTCTCGACCGGTGCGACGTCTAATCTCAGCAGCGTTTTCTTTTAAAAGTTTAAGGGCACCACCACCTACAGTACCAAGACCGAGGATTGCCAGACGAACTGGTTTCACGTCACACTCCAATATCTAATCAATTTTAAGCGAACCTAGATCATAGCTAAAAAAAGCATGAGACTCTAGGAAAGAAATAACTTTATCTGCAACTATAAAAAACAGTAATTTAACGAATAAAAATTAGTTATTTAAGCGCTCTGCTAATTCCTCTGGAGATAGGTATCCACCGAGGTAAACACCCTCTTGATTATAAATCGCAGGGGTACCATTGACGCCCATATTCAGACCCAATTGGTATTGTGCCCGGACTGGATTTTTACAGGTTGCAGGAGCAAGAGGCGCACCGGCAATGGCTTGATTAAAGGCTGCCTGACGATCTTCACTACACCACACGCTTTCCATGGCTGGCATGAACTGTTCGCCACGTGGCCATGCGATATAACGCACTTCAATGCCTTTGGCATTAATTTCGCTCATGTGTTCATGCAGTTTATGGCAATACGGACAGCTGGCATCGGTAAATACATACACAATATGTTTGGTTTTGCCTTGCGCTTTATAAACCAGCAGGTCTTCAGTTTTTAAGCTCGCCAGTAGTTTTTTATTGGCAGCAGATTGTAGGTTTTCACTGACATTATGAATTTTACTATCGCCCAAACGCAGTACATCACCTTGAATAATGTATTTCCCATCTGCGGTGGCATAAACCGATGACATGCCTTCAAGATTGACCCAATACAAATTCGGTACTTCAGTGGCTTTAATATCTAAAACTTTGGCATTGATATTGGCTTTTTTAAAGTGCTGTTGCAGTGTGTTAATCAAACGCTGCTGTGCATTGCGCTCGGAAATATTCGATGCCTGTCCGGTTGCGGGTGCACTAGCCGTTAAAGTACCTTGCTTTTTTTCATCGTTATTTGAGTTGGAACAAGCAGTGATTAGCAGGCTGCTTGCCAAGGTGCATGCAATAAAAATTTTTGAGCGGGTAAATGACATAAATAACCCTTTCTTTTAGCTATAGATAAAAATTGGTGGCTTAGCATAACAAAAAAAAAGCCGCGCTCGTTAACACTTCTTGGTCTTAGATGATGAATGAAGATCATGCTAAGCACGCGGGTGATGGGTAGCATGCAGTTGTTGCATTCGGATTTGAGCCACGTGAGTATAAATTTGCGTGGTCGATAAATCACTGTGACCCAATAACATCTGAACGACACGTAAGTCCGCACCATGATTGAGTAAATGGGTGGCGAAGGCATGGCGTAAAGTATGCGGCGATAATTCAGCCTGCACTCCAGCTTGTAGCGCATAGCGTTTAATGGCATACCAGAAATTTTGTCGGCTCATAATGCCGCCGTGCTGGGTTAAAAACACATAATCAGTGGCAGATTTATACAAACTGGAACGTGCTTCAGTGAGGTATTTTTCAATCCACTCACAAGCCACTTGCCCTAAAGGCACCAGACGTTCTTTATTGCCTTTGCCGACAATACGTAAATAGCCTTGTTTCAAATTAATCAATTCAAGCCGCAAATTGAGGAGTTCAGTTACCCGCAACCCGCAGGCATACAGCACTTCAAGCATGGCGCGATCACGTAAACCCAAAGCCGTTTCAACATCGGGTGCATGAATTAAGGCTTCAACTTCCTGTTCGGAAATATCTTTCGGGAGCGAACGACCAATTTTAGGGGTTTTGTGGGTCGCAACCGGATTGTCAGAGCGCAGTTTTTGTTCACGTAAAAACTTATAAAAAGACCGCAGTGCAGAAAGTGATCGCGCAATCGAACGTGGGCTTTTGCCTTGTTTGGTCAGGCTTAATAGAACATCGGAAATGTCATCACTGTTCCAATCTGGCATTGAGTTGGGATTACATTCACTACATTGAACTAAATCAGACAGATAAGCATTGCGGGTATGCGGACTGACGGTTTGTGCAATTAAATAATCTCGGAAACCCTGTAAAAAACTTAAATGTTCAGGAATGCTCACAGGAGCAGGGATACGAGGTTTTTTATTAAGCATGTCACTTCTACATTGAATGAAAAATCCAAGTTTTTCTTGGCTTGGATCAATTTAGAACAATTCTGCAGTAATGTCGATGTAACAGAACAAGATGAGAATTGGAATAAACCTTACTTGGTAATTATTCTCATTTGTTTGTATACTGTTCAAAATATTTTAGGATTAGATGCGGTGCGTTTATCTGATTTAAAAGTGAAACAAACAGCCATCATCAGCAAAGTCAACAGAACTTTAGATGGCAATATTGCTCAAAACGATTTAGTGGCAAGTCGTTTAGAGACTCTAGGTTTTGTTCCAGGCACAAAAGTACAGGTCATTACCAAAGGTATTTTTGGTGGCGACCCGATTTTGATTCAAGTTGGATTTACCCGATTCGCACTGCGTAAAGTTGAAGCTGAAAAAATTGAAATTAATCTTGAGGGAGCACCTGCATGAGTGATGCGCTGCGTATTGCCCTGGTAGGTAACCCAAACTGCGGTAAAACATCATTATTTAACCATCTGACTGGTACACGTCAGAAAGTCGCCAACTATGCCGGTGTCACGGTTGAACGTAAGGTGGGGCAGTTCACCTTGCCATCCGGTAAGCCAGTCCGTGTTCTGGATTTGCCTGGAACTTATAGCTTAGATGCCACCAGTCCGGATGAAGCGATTACTCGTGATGTCGTACAAGGTAAAATTGCCGAAGAAGGTCAGCAAGATGCGTTCTTGTGTGTGGTCGATGCCACGAACCTGAAACTGCATTTAGGTTTGGTTTTGGAAATGATCGAGCTGGGCCGTCCAATTCTGCTTGTGCTGAATATGATGGATGAAGCGCGTCGCCGTGGCATGCAAATTAATACGCAAAAATTGGCGGAACGTTTAGGTATTCCTGTGGTGGAAACCGTTGCGGTGCGTAATTCGGGCATTGAAAACCTGATGAATGCGCTGGATCAAGGTAAATATTCGATCCCGCATACTGAGCTCAGCGGCTTGACGGGCGATAATCATCATAAAATCACTACGATTTTGCATGATGTGGTGCATTCAGTTGAGCAGGAAGATAAACGCTCCGACTTCCTCGATAAAATATTTTTACATCCGGTTTTGGGGTTGGTCAGTCTGGCGCTGATGATGTTTGTGGTTTTTCAGGCGGTATTTGCCTGGGCTGCACCGTTTATGGATGGGATTGAAGCCTTCTTTGGCTGGCTGGGTGAATATGTTGGACCGCACATATCGCATCCATTACTGAACAGTTTGGTGGTGGATGGCATTATCGCCGGTGCGGGCGGTGTGGTGGTGTTCTTGCCACAAATTTTGATTCTGTTCTTCTTTATTTTGGTGTTAGAAGAGTCGGGTTATTTACCGCGTGCTGCGTTTTTGCTGGATAAACTGATGTTTAAAGCCGGCTTAAGTGGTCGTGCCTTTATTCCGCTGTTATCCAGTTTTGCCTGTGCAGTCCCGGGGATTATGGCAACCCGTAGCATCAGTGATCCGCGTGACCGTTTAACCACGATTTTTGTGGCACCGCTAATGACCTGTTCAGCCCGTTTACCAGTATATGCCTTGCTGATTGCCGCCTTTATTCCTGAATATATGGTTTGGGGCGTGTTTAACCTGCAAGGTCTGGTGTTGTTTGCTCTATATATGGCCGGGATTGTCAGTGCGCTGATGGTATCTTTCGTTCTGAAATTCTTTCAAAAAGATAAATCACAACATATGTTGCTGATGGAATTGCCAAGCTACCGTTTTCCAGATGTGAAAAGCATTTGGATTGGTTTGCTGGATCGCGCCAAAATTTTCTTGAAACGTGTCGGTGGCATCATCTTCGCGCTGTCTATTTTGCTTTGGTTCTTGTGTACTTTCCCGCAAGCTCCGGACGGTGCAACTGCTCCGGCAATTGATTATTCCTTTGCCGGAATGCTGGGTCATCTGATGCAACCGATTTTTGCCCCGCTGGGCTTTAACTGGCAAATCTGTATTGCCTTGATTCCTGCCATGGCCGCACGTGAAGTGGTGGTGGCTGCATTGGGTACAGTCTATGCGCTTTCTGCGGTAGATGAGGATGCCATGTCACAAGGCTTGGCCTCTATTATCGGTGGCACAGGTGACCTGGGCTGGTCATTGGCGACCGGTTTATCACTGCTGGTCTGGTTTATCTATGCACCACATTGTCTGGCTACACTGGCGACCGTGCGCCGTGAAACAGGTTCATGGAAAACCGTGAGCTTTATGACCGCTTATTTATTTGGTTTGGCTTATTTGATGTCTTTTCTGACCTATCAAATTGCAACCCACTATTTGGGTTAATTGGATTGGGTTCAGTTGACTGAAAATAATCTGCACAGGAGATTGAGATGATTGAAGTTGTGATTGTTGCGGCATTGGTGATTTGGAGTGCAATTGTGGTCTTCAAAAAGGTGTTTCCTAAGACGGCAAACTCAGTCTTCATGCAGTTGTCCAGTTTTTGTGCCCAGCAGGGCTGGTTCACTTTAGCCAAATGGTTAAAGCCCGCGATGGTTTCCGGTTGCGGAGGAAGCTGTGGCTGTTCTGCAACTGAGGATAACGTTAAGACTAAACCGGAAGTTCAGGCCGTAAAGTGGAAATAAATTCCGAGTTTGTGCTCAATTTAAAAAAACCGTCTTTTTTATGACGGTTTTTTTACGCGCGGACACAAAAAAAGACTCATAAAGTCAAAACAGAAAAAGCATTCAAAAGAGCAAAGTGCTAACATTTTGCCAGTTTTAAAAACATACCAAGATATGGGGTAAAAATGTTAATACAACGTGGTGGATTAAAAGTCGTTGCAGGGCTCGGAATTTCAGGTGTTGCAGCAGTAAATTTCTTACATGAAAATGGCTACCGCGTTGCAGTAACAGATTCTCGAAAGACGCCACCGGGACACGATCAAATTCCAAGCGAAGTTCAAACCAGTTTTGGTCAGCTCGATCAGGAGATGTTATTACAGGCCGAAGAAATTGTGATTAGCCCGGGGCTTGATCCAAAAACGCCTGCAATTCAGGCCGCGATTGCCAAGGGCATTCCAGTGGTCAGTGAAATTCAAATTTTACGCCGTGCCACAGATAAGCCGATTATGGCAATCACCGGTTCAAATGCCAAAAGTACCGTGACTACCCTGATTGGCTTAATGGCGAAAGACGCCGGAATTAAAGTGGCAGTCGGTGGGAACTTGGGACGTCCGGCACTGGATTTAACCAAGGATAATCCTGAACTGTATATCTTGGAACTTTCCAGCTTCCAGTTGGAAACCACCTCTAATTTGGCCGCAGAAGTCGCAGTCGTGCTTAATTTGAGTGAAGACCACTTAGACCGCCATGGCGATATGTTTGGTTATCACACTGCAAAACACCGTATTTTCCAAGGTGTGAAAAAAGTGGTGTTTAACCGTGATGACTCATTGACTCGTCCCTTGGTTCCAGATGCGACACCGATGCAAAGCTTTGGTTTAAATGCCCCAGATATGAATCAATATGGCATCTTAAAAGAAGATGATGGCACAATCTGGTTGGCACGTGGTCGTGAGCGTTTACTAAAAAGTTCCGACATGTACATTCAGGGTACCCACAATGTAGCCAATGCTTTGGCATGCTTGGCCTTAGGTGAAGCAATTGGTTTACCGCTTGAGTCGATGCTGAATACTTTAAAAACCTTTAAAGGCTTGGAGCACCGCTGTGAATTCGTCAAAGAAGTGCATGGGGTACGTTATTACAATGACTCCAAAGGCACCAATATTGGTGCGACATTAGCTGCAATTGACGGTCTAGGCGCTGCCATTGAGCCGCAACAGGGCAAAGTGGCGATTATTTTAGGGGGGCAAGGCAAAGGGCAGGACTTTACAGCACTTCGCGATGCCCTCACTAAATATGCCAAAGTTGCGGTATTGATTGGTGAAGACCGACCAGTGATTGAAAAAGCCATTGCCGGAACAACGACATTGCTCCATGCGGAATCGTTAAAAGAAGCGGTGGAATTATGCCAGCAACATACACAAGCCAATGATGTGGTGCTATTGTCACCTGCATGTGCAAGTTTTGATATGTTTAAAGGTTATAGTGAACGTGGACACCAGTTTGTTGAATGTGTGAACACACTTGCTTAGAAGAATGATAAGGAACGTTGTATGGCTGGGTTAGCTCAGACGACCATAAGTAAAATTAATCAGGTCTATAATGAGTGGGGAGCTAAAATCCCTGCTGAAGTTACACCGCGTAATGTGCTGATTTTTTGCGTGATTGCATTGTTGTGTATCGGTTCAATCATGGTGGCATCGGCATCGATGCCCTATGCAGACCGGTTACATGAAAATGCGTTTCACTATGTGATCCGACATGGGATTTCAATTCTTGTGGCCGCGGTAGCCGCATTTTTGACCTATAAAGTGTCGTTAAATATCTGGTTCAATAATACCTTTCCATTGTGGATTATGACCATTCTGTTGCTGGCGGTGGTTTTGGTGGTCGGCACGGAAGTCAATGGTTCTACCCGATGGATTCGGATCGCCGGCTTTACCTTGCAGGCTTCTGAAGTGGCCAAGGTCATGATGGCTATTTTTACCGCCGATTATGTGGTGCGCAGGGCAGAAGAGGTTCGAAATAACCTCTCTGGTCTGTTCCGCTTGGGCGGCGTCATGGTGATTACGGTCGGTTTGATTCTGGCGGAACCGGACTTGGGTGCAACTGCAGTAATTGTCTTGATGATTTTGGGGGTGTTCTTTTTAGCCGGAGCACCGCCAATCCAGTTTATCGGTTTCATGCTGGCGATTATTCTGGGTTTGGCTGCCGCGATTATCTTTGAGCCATACCGCTTACAACGCGCGCTATCTTTTACCGATCCTTGGGCTGATCCACTAGGCACTGGTTACCAGCTTTCCAACGCCCTGATGGCCTTTGGTCGGGGGGAATGGGTTGGAGTGGGGCTGGGACATAGTATCCAGAAAATGTCCTATCTCCCTGAAGCCCATACCGACTTTATGCTGGCAATTTTAGGTGAAGAGTTTGGCTTCTTTGGTATCAGTACCGTGTTGGTCTTGTCCTTTGTGATGCTGGTGTGCTGTATTAAAATCGGACATCGCGCGTTGCAACACCAATATTTGCGCGCAGGCTATTTGGCCTATGGCATCAGTATTATTTTCCTGCTGCAAATTCTGGTGAATGCAGGGATGAATATGGGCATGCTGCCAACCAAAGGTTTGACCCTGCCGTTTATTAGTTATGGCGGTTCATCGTTAATTATGTGTGCGGTGATGATCAGTTTGATTTTAAAAATTGATGCCACCACGCAAAAAGCCAATCCAAGCAAAGAAGAATCCAGCTTCTAAGGTTGCTCGTCTCTAAGTTTGGCTATTATTCCTTAATCTGGCTGAGCATGGTTTAATACTGTGCTTGGCATTTCAGTTCCACAATTCAGACATTTCACAAATTCTCCTTTTGCCTTTGAAAGGGGAATCAGTGGGATAAAAAATAAAGAAAAATAATTACGCTGTTGTTTTAATTCATATCCGCTTCTGGTCCTGCATACCGGGCAAAGAAACTGACTTTTCTGAATGATTTTGGTTTTCGGACCTATTCCAAAAATAAAAAACATAGACTGAGCTCTTTTTTGAAGTTTATCTTTTAGCTTAGCGCATTTTTAATTTTATAAATAAGTGCCCTGCAGTTGCATTGTGTGTGGAATCTGTTGGGTATCCCACTGCGCGATGGCTTGCCTGAGCATATGTGCTGGAGTGTCTAAATCGACTTCAGCTTGATGCAAGGCGCGAATCGCTTGCTGGAGTAATTCAGGTGCGCGGTTGAGATCGAGGGCTTGCGCCATGTTCTGTTTAGAGAGCTTTTGTCCCTGATTATTCATGGCCAAAGGCAGGTGTATATATTCAAGTTTTGGATAACCCAGTATCGAACCGAGCCAGATTTGCCGTTCAGTATTATCCAGCAGGTCTGCACCACGAACCACATGGGTCATGCCTTGCAGATAATCATCCACCACCACAGCCAGTTGATAGTTAATAATGCCATCCCGACGCTTGAGCACAAAATCTCCAAGGTCTTGTTGAAGATTGGAACAATGTATTCCTTGCAGACGATCGCTAAAGCAAATTTCTTGATCGGACACTTTGACACGAATGGCTTGCTGCTCAAAAGGTAGATTTAGATCGCGGCAAGTTCCGGTATAGATATGATTCGAACCCAGCATTTTGCGGGTGCATTGGCAGGCATACACCAAATGGTTTTGATGCAGTTGATCAATGACAGCATCGTAAATGTCTAAACGGTCTTTTTGGAAAATTATTTCTGCATCAGCTTCAAATTGAAAGGCTTCAATTGAACGCAGGATATGATCTTCACTGCCGGGATAAATACGCGGAATGTCGGTATCTTCAATCCGGACCAGCCATTTGCCATTATGCGCACGTGCATCACAGTAACTGGCTACAGCCGTGAGCAGTGAGCCAAAATGCAAAGGGCCGGTTGGCGATGGCGCAAACCGACCCACATAAGCCATCCTGTTATCCCCCTCCTTGATTAAAGAAGGGGTTAGGGGAGGATTATTAAGCATTAACTGCAATTAACCGTTATTTTGCTTCTCTTTGATTTCTGCTAAAGTTTTGCAGTCAATACAAAGGGTTGCAGTTGGACGTGCTTCAAGACGACGCAGACCAATTTCAATACCACACGTTTCACAGAAACCATAGTCATCGTTTTTAATCGCTTCAATTGATTGCTCAATTTTACGGATCAATTTACGTTCACGGTCACGTGTACGCAGTTCAATGGCAAACTCTTCTTCTTGTGTCGCACGGTCATTGACGTCAGGCAATGCAGTATTTTCATCCTGCATGGTGTTTAAGGTACGATCCACTTCAGACATTAGCTCTTCTTTCCATGCCAACAGAATTTGGCGGAAATGCTCAAGCTGTCCTTCGGACATGTATTCTTCATTTTTTTTCGGCTGATAAGGTGCAATACCAAATAAGCTAGCAGTAGAACCACTTTCTGACGCTTTTGGCTTGGTTTTTCGCACACGTTTTGTAGATTTTTCATCTACAACATCAGTTTGTTCGTCCAAGACTTGATTTTGGTTGTCATTCGCCATTTAGGGCATTCCTCATCATATACGTATTATCTATACGCAAAAAATATGGTGATATGCAAGTGTTTTTATCCAACCCTCAGGAGATTCTCCTTCGAGGGGCGTCATCATATAGACTTTTTGTGCTTTTTGATAGTCTTTGATGCCTGGATTCAATCTATCACGTTTCCTTTTGAAGCCATAAAGTAATAGAAAAAAAGCAAAATGAAAAGTTAATAACCTGAAATTTCAACATTAATTTTTTGTTGCGCCTTTTCGGTACGATAAATTTCAGTTTGTAACTCGCCATTTGCTTTCAAATGCAGCACCCGAAACCCCGGTGCTTCTTCATCTAGCGCAAAATCATCACTTAAAGGTTTGAACTGGACACAGGTTGAAGGTGTTGAAAAAAACTGAATATTTTTCCATTCATTCAAGGCGTCTTGATGAACATGACCACTTATTACTGCCTTCACATTACTGTGCTTAGCTAAAATATCGGTTAAATTTTCAGTGTTTTTCAATTTATGTTGATCGATCCACTTGGACTGCATATCGAAAGGATGATGATGACATGCAACAATCACAAATTGCTGTTGGAATTTAGATAAAATTCGATCCAGTTGTTGCAGTTGCTCTTCCTCAATCCAGCCATCAATTTTGCCACGCACAGCGCTATTTAATAACACCATGCTCCATGGGCCAAAATGAATCGCATGAACCTGATTTTGATTATGGTAGAAAGGGAACAGATCCATATCGTCATGGTTGCCCGGAATTTGATAAAACGGGATACCTAAACGCTGCATAAATGCCAAATAACGGCTATAGGTTTCTTTCACAGGCACTTGTGCTAAATCACCGGTATGAATGATCACATCCACATTTGGATATTGCTGCTGAATTTGCTTCATCACGGCATGAAAGCTCTGTTCAGGATTCATGTGCGCAAATTCTAAATCTTCCTGATTCATCAAATGTGTATCTGAAATTTGAATAATGGTCCAGTCTTGCTGGGTTTCATTGTAATCGGATAAAGTCATGTCTGACTCCTTAGACATTCCTTGTCGTTTTAATATGTTGTTGCAACCATTGCAATGCCATAATGACCGGTGCATTTCTTAATCGGCCATTGGTGAATAAGTTTTTAATTTCACTGTAGTCAATCAGATGCAATTGAATATTTTCGCTTTCATCAGGCATGCCAAAGATCCCGCCTTGTTCAGGCAGATTCGCTTGTGCACTGTATAAATGAAACAATTCTGAGCAGGCACCTGCAGATGGATAAAAACTGAATAAGTGCTGTAACTGATCAATCTTACAACCAGATTCTTCTAAACTCTCACGGCGGATACAGCTTTCAGGCGATTCATCACCATCCAGCACACCGGCAATAATTTCCAGTTGCCAGGCTGAATCTGAATCATCCATTGCACCGACACGGAATTGTTCAATTAAGGCAAATTTTTGTTGGGCATCATCATAAATCAGTACCCCGGCAGCTTCAGGTCGGTGAATAAGTTCACGTTGAATCACTGGCGTGTATTCAGTTTGATTAAATAAACGATGTTGGAGACTGACTTTTTCAACCTGAATGAAGCCACGGAACAGATATTCACGTGACTGGATTTTGACTTCGTCGCTGTTATATGTTGCTTGTCTAATAATATTCATATAGCTCAGTCAGGATGAAAAGCAATCATTCATCCTAACCGAGAATTTTATGAAAATAAAAGAGTTTTTTGCCAAATTAAAGCTTGTGGTACAATTTTTGACCATGTTCTTGGTAGGTGGTTTTCATCGTTTCGAATCCTGCTTCTATCTCTGCATTTTGTTCTTGGCTATGCTCCTCGTTGCTTTGATTTTTCGCATAATCTCTCACATTTTGGGTGATTTTCATGGAGCAGAACTTAGGTCCGCACATCGAACAAAAATGCGCTGATTTATGCGCTTCCTTTGGCATGGTCTCATCATGCATGCTGCGTGCAGTATCCGGGTCAAGACTCAAGTTAAACTGGTCTTCCCAACGGAATTCAAAACGCGCTTTGGATAAAGCATTGTCACGAACTTGGGAACCCGGATGACCTTTGGCTAAATCGGCAGCATGGGCAGCAATTTTATACGTGATGATGCCATCTTTAACATCTTTCTTGTTCGGCAAGCCCAGATGTTCTTTCGGGGTGACATAACACAACATGGCTGTACCGTACCAGCCAATCATCGCTGCACCAATTGCTGAAGTAATATGGTCATAACCCGGAGCAATATCTGTAGTTAAAGGGCCTAGCGTATAGAAAGGTGCTTCTTGGCAGACTTCAAGCTGCAGATCCATATTTTCTTTAATCATATGCATTGGCACATGACCCGGACCTTCAATCATGACTTGAACATCATGTTGCCACGCGCGATGGGTCAGTTCACCTAAAGTCCGTAATTCTGAAAATTGTGCTTCATCATTGGCATCCTGAATACAACCCGGACGTAAGCCATCGCCTAAACTGAATGATACGTCATAGGCTTTCATGATCTCGCAGATTTCATCAAAATGGGTATAGAGGAAGTTTTCCTGATGATGGGCGAGGCACCACTGCGCCATGATGGATCCACCACGCGAGACAATCCCGGTTAAACGGTTTGCGGTGAGGGGAACATAGCGAAGCAATACACCGGCATGAATGGTGAAGTAATCCACACCTTGTTCAGCTTGTTCAATCAAGGTGTCTTTAAAAATTTCCCAAGTTAAATCTTCAGCAACACCATCGACTTTTTCCAGTGCTTGATAGATCGGAACCGTACCAATTGGAACCGGAGAATTGCGAATAATCCATTCCCGGGTTTCATGAATGTTTTTGCCGGTCGATAAATCCATGATGGTGTCTGCGCCCCAACGCGTCGCCCAGGTCATTTTCGCCACTTCTTCATCAATGCTTGAACCGAGTGCCGAGTTACCGATATTGGCATTGATTTTCACTAGAAAATTACGCCCAATAATCATTGGTTCAATTTCAGGATGGTTAATATTGGCTGGAATAATCGCACGACCTTCTGCCACTTCCTGACGCACAAATTCAGGCGTTATTTCGGTCAGATTTTTTGCCCCGAAGTTTTGACCTACATGTTGACGTGCATCAACACCTTCAAGCTGGCGCTGATTTTCACGTATGGCGATATATTCCATTTCAGGGGTAATGATACCCTGACGCGCATAATGCATCTGGGTGACATTTTTACCTGATTTGGCACGACGCGGCTTTTGAATATGCGCAAAGCGAATCTCTGCTGTGCGAATGTCTTTTAGGCGTTCCTGTCCAAATTTCGATGTAAGCGTATCTAGTCGTTCTGTGTCTAGACGTTCTTCAATCCAGGCTTCACGCACATTCGGCAGACCTTTATTCAGGTCAATTGCAATTTTAGGATCGGTATACACACCTGAAGTGTCATACACCAGAATATCAGGATTCTGTTCGCCGCCTAAACCGGTCGGGGTATCGGTCAGTTCAATGGCACGCATCGGGACTTGAATATCCGCACGTGAGCCTTGGATATAGACTTTTTTTGAAGCGGGTAGAATACGGGTGAGATCTTTAGCATCTTGCTCATGTTGAGCAGAAATATCTGTTGCAGATAGATTCGTTAACTGGTTCATTGCAATGATCCTTATGAATGACATCAACGAATCAAGCACGACCAAAAACGTGGCGGATTTATCTGGTCTAATTTATTTTAAAAATCAAGATACAGATAAATTGAGGGCTTCAGTTTTTAGATGCTTGATTCCTACGCAGGTTTTAACCTGATCAGGTTCAACGGTACTTGTGCTTAAGTTCTTTATAGAAAGAACTGACACAATCTCAGCGAGCAATTACTCGCGCTCCGTCAAGCGATGGACAAATATTAACATGCCCAAGCACTAAAAAACATTCACATTAAATATCGCTTTTATGTGGTTCTAGAGGTCTTTAATTGAAAGGGTTTGATTAGAGACAAACGGCATCACTAAAACAATCACGTGTTTTAGACCGGTTCAAATTTTGCAACCCTAAATACTGATCTAATTGTTTGAGTGTGAGCTGATTTTCAGAAAATGATTGCTGTTCTTTAGTACTAAGTTGCAGGGGGATTTCTTTTAAGCGCTGCTGTTCAGAGAGTTGTAGAAATTGTAGGAATTTTGTTGCTTGAAGCGCTAAATACGAATTTTTGACCCGAGCTAATTTTTCAATTTCATCCATCGAACTACTTTGGATGGCATGTTTATCAGTATAAGTGTCAGAGACAGGCGAGTCGTTCATGCCCTTAAATAAAAACAGGGTATACATCTGTAAAAGATACATTGCATCTTTGCGATAGCTGCTTTTAGGATATTGAGTTAAATATTCTTCCCAAAATAAGGCGCGAGTTGCAATCTCGTGCGGTTCAATCATCAAGGTATCTTCAACAAATACCGGCATCATATTCTGTGTCGCCAAATTTTCGATAAACACCTGTTCTGCCCGTGGCATGTAGGGTGCAAAAATTTTGGCTAAATATTCAGGACTGCGACGATAATTGACCAAGCCTTTACCTGCATCAAACAGCTCGATATAGGCCTGACCCTTATGTTTCAATAAATATTGGTCACGTAGATTCAGTTGTTCAAAATGGTTTTGCTGAATGGTTGGATGCTGGGACAAATCAAAAGCATACGCTTCAAAAGCCACTTGTTGTGGCGGTGTTCTATCCACGGTTAAGAAGTTGTTATACATTTGATTAGACAAGGCTAACAAATGCTGTTGTTCATTAAATGTAGACAGCGGTAGACATAATTTTAAATCTTGATTGATCTGTTCCAAGGCGAAAGTGGTACGTTCCGCATTAATTTCTGCCATATTCTTTTCAATATTTTTGCATAATAAAGATAAATCCACCGTTTCATCTTGCTGTGATTGTTTTTGTAGCGGTTCTGGAATAGGCTGAGGTTCAGGTTTTTGACAGCCGAGCAAAAGCATCAACATGACAAAAGGAAAGCATTGCTTTACAGAGGATTTTTTTTTGAAAGGCACAGTCATTCGATATCTAGATACATGCAGCAATGATTTTGGTGGATTGCGGCTATTTTATAGCTAAAAAAGATTTTGTCTGTGTAGTATTGTGCAGGAGTTTAGTTACGTGCTGTGATCATGGACTAGCATTTTATAGATGAATCGATATAGCATGGCGGATTGTAAAAATTAATAAAAATCATACGGAAAATTAAGGAGATCACTCTAATATTGCATAGTTTTCTTTGAAATATGCGTGTTTGCAGATGGTCAGGTACGGTGCAGGGATTTACCATAAAAAATGAATATAAAAATAGTCATCAGTGCATGTATTTTACTTGTAAGTCCGTGCAGTTATGCTTTGGATTTGGTTGAGGCCTATCAACGTGCAAAAACTACCGATCCAAACTGGCAAGCGAATCTTTTACAGTATGAAGCTGATCAATTAAATCTGGGGATTGCGAAAGGAAATTTACTTCCGACCATTACTGTTTCTGGAAATGTCACACGAAAAAGCCAAGATGCGAATCAGGCCAGTGTTCCGGGTTTTCCTGCGGACGCATTTAGTGCATCCTCCTCAACTACTAAACAAATTGCCATGACTGCACGGCAACCGATTTTCCGTTGGGATGCCTGGGAAGGTTTAAAGCAAGTTAAAACCTCAGTCAGTTTGAGTGAAATCAATTTGCAACTACAACGTCAAGAACATATTTTAAATGTATCCGAATCTTATTTTAATGTGCTGCGTCAACAAAGTTTAACCACGGCCAATTTACAAGAAGAAAAAGCCTTGTTGGAACAGCTCAATTTAATGAATGCCAAATTGCGGGAAGGTCTGGTTGCAAAAAGTGATGTCAGTGAAGCTAATGCGCAATATGAAAGTGCACGCGCCAACCGGATTGCCACTCATGTGCAATTGATTTTGGCACAAGAGCAACTGGCACAAATCATTGGGCCCTATCGTGAAAACTTGGCGATACTCAGAGACGACTTTCAATTTCAAAAACCTTATCCAGCAGATTTGGAAGCATGGACTACTTTAGCACTGAGTCAGAATCTTTCGATTCAGCAAGCAAAGATACAACAGCATTATGCCGAAGATCAAAAACGCGTTGAACAAGCCGCTTTATATCCGCAAATTGAAGCGGTAGGCACTTATGGGTATATCAAACAGTCCCCGCAAAATGTGGTTTCCAGTGATGGTCAGTTTGATCAGATCGGCGTGGAGATGAACTGGAATGTGTATAACGGTGGGCGCACGCAAAAATCCATTCAAAAAGCCGCAGTGAATGTGAAAAAAAGTGAAGCTCAGCTGGATGCTGCCATTCGTAAAGCCAATACCGATGTAAAAAAATCCTATATGCAGGTGGAAACCGATCAGGCCAAACTACAAGCGCGTAAAGCGGCTATGGATTCGGCCAGTATTGTTTCTCAAGCTTCTAAAGCCCAATATCAGGAAGGTTTGAAAACCATGGTAGATGTGCTATTGGCGCAACGAAATGCTTTTTCTGCCAAACAGGATTACTTAAATGCACAATATGATTACTTGATTAATGTGCTACGTTTGAAAGCTGCTGTTGGCAAATTAACAGAACAAGATGTTGAAGAAATGAATGCTTGGCTGATCGATAAAGTAGTCAAACCAGCGAGCTAAACATTTGGATGTTTGTCATCAAAGCTTCATATTAGATATGATTTAATATTGACCAAGATTTTTAATCCTAAAATTGCTGTTGTGGAGTACGCCCCCTTGCCAAATAATCCGGTGTTGAATCACCATATTTCTTCGCAATTTAATGAAGAATTGCAGGATGTAAATACCAAATTTATGACCATGGGTGGTATGGTTGAACAACAAGTTGCCAACGGTATTCGTGCTTTATTAGACACAGATGCAAGCTTGGCGATTGATGTGCAATTCCAGGACAATGTCGTCAATCGTTTAGAAACGGAAATTGATGAAGCCTTAACCTTGATTTTGGCACGCCGTCATCCGGCTGCAATTGATTTGCGTATGGTAATAGCCATGTCTAAAGCCAATACCGATTTAGAGCGTATTGGTGATGAAGCGGCAAAAATTGCCCGTATTGCACAGAATTTGTGTGAAGAAGGTAATTCACCACGCGGCTATATGGAAACCCGTCACATTGGCAATCAGGTGCGGGTGATGATTCATGATGCCTTAGATGCCTTTGCGCGTTTAGATGTCGATCAAGCCTTGCGTGTATTACTTGCCGATGCCGATATTGACCGTGAATATCAATCTGCAACCCGTACCTTAATGACCTATATGATTGAAGATCCGCGTCATATTTCACGTGTGATCAATGTGTTATGGGTACTGCGTTCTTTAGAGCGGATTGGTGACCATGCACGCAATATTTCTGAACAGGTGATTTATATGGTCAAAGGTTTGGATGTACGCCATACCAGCGTGGAAGAGATTGAGCAAAAAGTTCAGCGTTAATTGCTGGAATTATTAAAGTAAAAAGCCTGCAAATTGCAGGCTTTTTTAGTTTGGATAAATTTTTCTTTATCAGATCGATAGCTTGGTGGATGGCTCAGTTCTAAATAATAATGACTTAATAATAAAGAATAAAACTTTAAGATGAGTAAAATAAATTTGACTAATAAGTGTTACTTATTTATCAAAAAGTGTACAAAAATATATATAATCATAACAAATGTAGGTTTTTTTAAAAAAAAGCAAAGTCCGTTCTCCGAACAATAATGATTTTCGTACATTTACGGTAACTAACGCATGTAAAGAAGGTCATCATCTGTTTCAGCGCAGTCACACACTTTACTGAAGATAACCTTGCATAAGTCTTATGAATGAAATGACATATTTGAGAGAGTGCTGATGATCATTGATGAAAGCAAAAGAGAAGTTTCTCAAATTTACTTTTCTGTGCAGTTAAAGTTTGTTGTGGCTCTCATTGGCGCTTGTTTTTGGACAGTATTTTCAATTTGGATTTCCCTAAACTGGCTGCATGATCTTAGCGGATATATTGGTTATTTTGCAGCGGTTTACCTGATTTATGGCATTGCCATTATTCCAGGCTTTATGAATTCATTTTCAGCTTTTAGCTTGATGATGGATCGAAGGCCCAAGCGACAGCGATTAGCTTCTTATCCGGGCATTACCATGTTGGTTGCCGCCTATAATGAAGCAGCTTCAATTCAGGATACCTTAGTCAGTATTGGTATTCAGGATTACCCGGGTGAATTGCAGGTGATTGTCATTAATGACGGTTCTCAAGATGAAACCGCAGACATTGTCCGGGAAGCCCAGTTACAGTTTCCCTGGCTATCTTTACTTGATTTAAAGCAAAATGCCGGCAAGGCGAATGCACTCAATCAAGGACTCAAACTGGCACAACATGATCTGGTGATCACCGTTGATGCGGACTCTTACTTACATCGGGTTGCATTAATCCATATTGTCGAACGCTATCTCGAAGATCCACCGAATACACGTGCGGTCGCAGGTACAATTCTGGTACGTAATTCCCGCAACAATTTGCTGACCAGAACCCAGGAATGGGACTATTTTCTGGGGATTGCGGCGACCAAACGGATGCAGTCCCTGTATCAGGGAACCTTGGTGGCTCAAGGGGCTTTTTCTATTTATGACCGTCATGCCTTGATCGAAGTGGGGGGATGGCCTGAATGTGTCGGTGAAGATATTGTACTCACTTGGGCATTGTTGAATGCAGGCTATCGTATCGGACATTGTGAGGATGCCTGTCTGTTTACCAATGCACCGACCACACTCAAAGTCTTTATTAAACAGCGTCAGCGTTGGGCTCGCGGCATGATTGAAGCCTTTATCAAACATCCAAGGATTTTAATCAAGCCTCGATTATCCACGTTTTTTATTTACTGGAATATGTTTTTCCCCTGGTTAGATGTCGCCTTCACCTTTGGTTTTATACCAGGAATCATCCTAGCCTGTTTTGGACACTACTGGATTGTCGGTATTATGACCCTGGCCTTATTACCGATGGCCTTATTGCTGGGGCTGTTAAATTATTCGATTGAACGCAGAATGTTTGATGCACAGGAACTCAAGGTGCGGAAAAACTTCATTGGCTTTTTGTTGTATGTACTCTTTTACAGTTTCTTGCTACAGCCCGCCAGTATTTTAGGGTATTTAGATGAGTTATTGAGAACAAGAAAAACATGGGGAACAAAATGAAAACCATAAAAACTGGAACCTATGTGCTTGTTCCTTTGCTCATCAGCATCACTACACCTAGCCTGGCAAATGGATTAGAGGAAGAGCAGACGCAAAGTGAACGTGCTGCCGGAACCGAATTTTTTTTTAGTGACGATAGTGAAGGCTTTCAAACTCGTAAACTATCGGCAGAATTTCTACCTCAATATGAAAATGCAGATCATTACTTAGGTGTACGTGCCAGTGCTTATCAGTATAAAGCTGATGATTGGCGTCGAGATGGTCAAAAGATCTCATTTATTGGACGCGAAATTGATTCTGCTACAGCAAATGGCTGGTCCTTGGAAGTCGGTGTATTTGAGCAGGGTGATCATACATTATTCACCTTTGATGGCAGTTATCGAACACCGCTTGCTCAAAAGACAGCATTGGAAGTTTTCGCTAATCGTGACTGGGTGGAAACACAACCCGCTTTGGATCAGGGGACGAATTTCACTTTCGTGGGCGCTGCACTGGATCAGGGCTTAGGTGAGCATGTCACAGTCATCGGTGTAGCGGGATCACAATTTTTTTCAGATGATAATCGCCGTGATCATGGCCGAATTAAATTGATCTATCAGCCTTCTCTCGACTTGGGATTGACACTTCAGGCCCGATATCGTATCTACCGTAGTCGTGAAGAGGATGTAGGTAGAGCGTATTTCAACCCTCAGGATTATGAAGAATCAATGCTGGCCTTAGGTTGGCGTCAGCGCTTTGCCGGATGGTCTGCTGGTTTAACTGCTGGTTTTGGACGTGAAAAAATTAATGCGGATCCGAGCCAATCTACCCGGCTATTTGAATTGAACTTGCAAAGCCCAATTCGTGGGTCCCAGTTTCTACGCATGAATGCCGGATATAACCGCAGTGCTTCTTTCTATGGACCAGATTATGATTATCACTATATAAAGGGTGAGTGGATTGTACGATTCTAGTCTGGTCTGAATAGAAAATTGGGTTATGAATGGGCGTTGTGACTTTGGTACAGGCCAAATAGTCCCTTATTCTCTTTTAGGACATACTCAATTCAAGACAGAGAGCTTAAATGAATTGACCGCGTTAATGATATTTACATGCTTAAGATTGGCTGCCAAGTTCAGCTGCTGAGCGATTTATTAAGGTAGTTTAATAAATACGGTTGGTGCTTAATACGATGGTGAACCATATAAGCACTAACTAGGGACTGTTCTAAATTTTGTGTAAGTACTTAATTTTCATTTATCCTACTGAGGATAATAAAAAGAGGTACTTCACATGGATGAAGCTACAATCAAAAGTATGGCAGCTGAATTAGCTAAAGGTTTAAAAACTCCTGAAGATTTAAACCAAATGACAGCCATATTTAAAAAGTTCATGATCGAAACCGCTCTGAATACTGAGCTTTCTGAACATTTAGGCTATGAAAAGCAT